>NZ_JBIVUQ010000008.1:0-413465 GCF_044757265.1 Streptomyces sp. NPDC091292
GACACGCACGAGAGCGGGACCACCGGAGGAATAATCCGACAGTCCACAACGTCCTCGCTGTGTTTTTTCTTCAAAGGAACCTCGCCCCGACCAGATTGGTCGGAGACGGGGTATCAACATATCTGGCGTTGACTTTTAGCACGCTGTTGAGTTCTCAAGGAACGGACACTTCCTTTGTACTCACCCCAGAACACTCTCTGCGGCTTTCCTCCGGGCTTCCCTTCGGTGTTTCCAAACCTTAGCAGGTCTTTTTCCACTCTCTGACCACGGCCCCCGCAGACATGCAGAAGCCGACCCAGCGATAGAATCTGACGTGATAAGTGCTGCCGAACTCGGACGCTTGGTGCGTCTTGGCCTCAGGCAGGGGTACGACTCTACAGGGGCCGTCACGGCGGGCGCAAATCGTTTGTGCGGCGCCCCTACGTCTACCAACCGGGACCTTCGTGCGGAACCGGGACTTTTCATGACTTAGTCTGCTGAACAGTGCGTCGTCTCAGGACAGGTGGTGACGGCGTGGACGCATCTCCACCCCTGGGAGGCCTACACATGACCAGCGTGACATCTCCTCTTGCCGGCCGCGCCATCGGGCTCGCCGCTGTGCCGGACCCGGTGTTCTCCGGCGCGATGGTCGGTCCCGGTACGGCGATCGACCCCGTGCGTGAGCCTTCCGAGGCCGTTTCTCCTGTCTCCGGTGTCGTCGTCTCCCTTCACCCGCACGCCTTCGTCGTGGTCGACGACGAGGGGCACGGAGTGCTGACGCACCTCGGCATCGACACGGTGCAGCTCAACGGTGAGGGCTTCGAGCTGCTCGTGAACAAGGGCGACACCGTGCAGCGCGGCCAGGCCGTGGTGCGCTGGAACCCTGTTGCCGTCGAAGAGGCGGGCAAGTCCCCGGTGTGCCCCGTGGTGGCGCTGGAAGCGACTCCCGACTCGCTCGGCGACGTGGTCTCGGACGGCGAAGTGAAGGCCGGGGACGCGCTCTTCAGCTGGCAGTGACGTCGGTGCCGCCGGTGGGCGGCAGGTAGACAACCACCGCGGCGGGTGGCCCGCCGCACTATCGGAGACGGTGAGATGGAGACAACGCTGCGAGGCGTCGGCGTGAGCCACGGTGTGGCGATCGGCGAGGTTCGGCACATGGGGACGGCGGTGCTCGAACCGCCGGCGAAGCAGATTCCGGCGGAAGAGGCGGAGCGCGAGCAGGGGCGCGCCCGCCAGGCCGTCGACGCTGTGGCGGCCGACCTGATGGCACGCGGCAATCTCGCCGGGGGTGAGGCCCAGGCGGTGCTCGAAGCGCAGTCGCTCATGGCTCAGGACCCCGAGCTGATGGCGGACGTCGAGCGGCGTATCGCGGTCGGCAGTACGGCCGAGCGTGCGGTCTACGACGCGTTCGCCTCGTACCGTGCTCTGCTCGCGGGAGCCGGTGAGTATCTGGCCGGGCGTGTGGCGGACCTCGATGACGTGCGGAATCGTATCGTCGCGCGGCTGCTCGGGGTTCCGATGCCGGGTGTGCCGGACAGCGACGAGCCGTATGTCCTCATCGCCCGGGATCTCGCTCCTGCGGACACGGCGCTGCTCGACCCGACGCTCGTGCTCGGTTTTGTCACCGAGGAGGGTGGACCGACCAGTCACAGCGCGATTCTGGCGCGGGCGCTCGGGGTCCCCGCCGTGGTGGCGCTGCCGGGCGCCGGCGAGCTGGCCGAAGGCACGGTGATCGCTGTCGACGGGAGCACGGGCGAGATCTTCGTCGAGCCGAGTGCGGAGAAGCGGGCGGAGATGGAGGCGGCGGCGGCCGAGCGCAAGGCGGCGCTCACCGCGTCCACGGGTCCGGGCGCGACGTCCGACGGGCACAAGGTGCCGTTGCTGGCGAACGTCGGCGGTCCCGCTGATGTCCCGGCCGCGGTGGAGGCGGGTGCCGAGGGTGTCGGTCTGTTCCGTACCGAGTTCTTGTTCCTGGACGACAGCACGAAGGCGCCGTCCGAGGAGAAGCAGGTCGAGGCGTACCGGCAGGTTCTGGAGGCGTTCCCGGAGGGGCGGGTCGTCGTGCGGGTGCTGGACGCCGGTGCGGACAAGCCGCTGGACTTCCTGACGCCTGCCGATGAGCCGAACCCGGCGCTGGGTGTGCGGGGGCTGCGGTCGCTGCTCGACCACCCGGAAGTGCTGCGTACGCAGTTGACCGCGCTGGCCAAGGCGTCCGAGGGGCTTCCGGTGTATCTGGAAGTCATGGCGCCGATGGTGGCCGACCGGATCGATGCGAAGGCGTTCGCCGACGCGTGTCGTGCGGCGGGGCTGAAGGCGAAGTTCGGCGCGATGGTGGAGATCCCGTCGGCCGCGCTGCGGGCGCGGTCGATCCTTCAGGAGGTCGAGTTCCTGTCGCTGGGGACGAACGACCTGGCGCAGTACGCGTTCGCCGCGGACCGTCAGGTGGGTGCGGTGTCCCGGCTTCAGGATCCGTGGCAGCCGGCGCTCCTCGACCTGGTCGCGCTGTCCGCCGAGGCGGCGAAGGCCGAGGGCAAGAGCTGTGGCGTGTGCGGTGAGGCGGCGTCGGATCCACTGTTGGCCTGTGTGCTGACGGGGCTCGGGGTGACCTCCTTGTCCATGGGGGCGGCGTCTATTCCGTATGTGCGCTCGACGCTGGGCAAGTACACGCTGGCGCAGTGCGAGCGGGCCGCGGCTGCGGCGCGTGCGACGGACACCGCCGATGAGGCGCGGTCCGCGGCGCAGGCGGTGCTGTCCGGCGAGTAGGCACCGACGAGTGGTGTGAGGGGCGCTCCGCCTTCGGGTGGGGCGCCCCTCGTGTGTCAGTGGGCGTGTCCTCCTGTGTCGGGGCCGAGGTCGGGTGGTGCGCAGTAGTCCACGCCGGATTCCGGGGAGACCAGGTCGCCGGATTCGGCGTCGGTGCAGTAGGCGTCGAAGACCTCGCCCGCGGTGAGGGGTTCGAGGCCGTCGCCCCGGATGCGCCAGCCCTGGACGCGGTCGGGCTGTCCGGTCCTGCTGGTGCGCATGACGAGACCGCCGGAGTTGTCGGTAGCGAATCCGACGGCGAGGACGGTCGCGAATTCCAGGGCCTCGGTCTGGTCAAGGGCGGTGATACAGGTGCTGTCGCTCGCTGCGTTGAGTACGGCCAGGAGTGTTTCCGACGGGGCCGTGATGCTGCAGACGAGGTGGTGTGCGCCGGGTTTCGCGGCGTGCAGGATGCGCAGGACGAGGTCGGAGGCGCGGGCGAAGGCGGCCCTGCCGATGTCCTCGCCGCAGGAGGCGCAGGCTCCGATGCGGGCGAGCACCTTCGTCGCGTACTCCCAGGTCGCCTGGCGGACCGCCTCGTCGATCAGGTCCGGGACCAGGTCGGAGAGCGGTTGGCCGTCGTAGGGCACGGTGGGGCCAGTGGTGGCGAGTTCGGCGGTGAAGCGGGTGCGGCTGTCCGGGGTGTCGGGGTCCAGGCCGATGTCGGCGCAGTACTCCTCGTACTCCTCGGGGCTGAAGAGGGCGATGGCCGTGTGGCGGCCCTCGGCTGCCCGTGTTCGGAGGAGGGCTTCCACCTGGCGCAGATAGGTCCGGTGGTTGTCGAAGGTGAAGCTGCGGTAGCGCCGCATGGCCGTGAAGTCCGCCTCGTCGGCCAACAGGCCGATGGTTCCGGCGATTTCGCGGCGCAGAACCTGCCGCATGGTCGTCTTGCGCTGTGTGTGCGCCATGTTTCCCCCTGTGCGTGCGGTCGATCAATGCTCACTCACCGTAACCGGTGGCACTGACAACGCCGGTCGGGGCAGTCGTCGGCGGACAAGGCGGTGCTGGAGGAGGCCGGTGGCGGCGACGGTCGCGCCGAAGACGGTCCAGCCGACGGGGCCGGTGGCGATGGCGGCGGTGACGGCGAGGGGGCCGGCGCTGCGCTGCACGGATTGGGCGAGTCCGTGGGCGCCGAGGTAGGCACCCTGGGCGTGGTCCGGGGCGAGGGCTATGGAGAGTTCCCACGAGATGGTGGCGTGGATGATCTCGGCAAGAGTGAAGGCCGCGGCGGCCAGGGTCAGGCAGACGACGGCGAGTGTGGGTCCGCCTGTGGCCGAGAAGGCCATGGCGACGCCTGCCGAGACGAAGATCATCGACAGGGGAAGCAGGAGTGCGCGGGCCGCGTGGGTGGTGGCGCCGAAGCGGGCCATGGGGACCTGGAGGGCGACGACCAGGACGTTGTTGAGCACCATGAGGAGGGGTGCGAGGCCGTGTGGGGCCTCGGTGGCGTGGACGATCCACAGGGGCAGGCCGACCCGGAAGGCGGCGTCGTCGAGGTAGAGGACGGTGTCGGTGGCTACGTAGGCGAGGTAGGTGCGGTCCCGCCATGGGGTGGCCGGTTTGGTGGTGGGGGCGGGGTTTTCGGACGCGGTGACCACGCGTGAGGGCGACGGGGGTTCGCCGCAACGGGCGGTGAGGGCTGCCGCACCGACGAAGGAGAGGGCGTCGCCGATGAGGAGCCAGGGGTAGGCGGCGGGGCCGAGCGCCAGAGCCGCGGCGGCGGTGAGGCCTCCGATGGCCCAGCCGGCGTTGGCGACGGTGCGTTGGACGGCTTGGTAGCGGACGCGTTCGGGTCCGGCGACGCGGGTGGCGTAGAGCCGGGTGATGACGTTCGCGGAGCGGTCGCCGAGGCTGCTGACGGCTGCGAAGAGCAGCAGGAGTGCGTAGTTGTGGGTGGTGAGGAGGGCGAGGGAGCCGAGGGCGCGCAGGATCTGGAGGGCGATGAGTACGCGCGTGAGGGGCAGTCGGTCGGCGAGGCGTCCGCCGAGGGGCGCTCCGGCGATGCCGATGGCTCCTGAGACGGCGACTAGGGTGCCGACCTCGGCGACGGTGAGGTCGGTGACGAAGGTGAAGTACAGGACGGAGACGGCTGCCCAGAGGCCGCTTCCGACACGGTCGACAAGGGCGATGCCCAGCATCCGGCGCCCGTCGGCGCCTCCCGGGACGCGTGCTGTCCACGCGGTTGCTCGGCGGACGAGGTTCACCGTTCCCCCCTGCTTGCGTCACTTGCGTCCTCTTATGTATTGATACATAATTTTGTACGTGGCAACACAATATGGGATCAGTGGAACGACGGCCAGGGGTATTTCCGTGTCCGTCGAACAGGCGGTGGCCGAAGGCGTCTTGGCGCCCGGCACGGCGCTGCCCCCGGTGCGCAGGCTCGCCGACGAGCTGGAGGTGAGTCCAGGCACCGTCGCGACCGCTTACAAGGAGTTGCGGCAGCGCGGCATCGTCATCACGCGCGGGAGGGGCGGTACTGTCGTCGCGCCCGCGCCGTCGGTGGCGTCACGGCGTCCGCCGAAGGTGCCGGACGGGGTACGGGACCTGGCGGGCGGTCACCCCGATCCCGCGCTGCTGCCCGATCTGATGCCGCCCCGGCCGTTCCGGGCCGGTCCCCGCTCGCACCGGGCGACGCCTCGTATCGCGGCCCTGGAGAGCGCTGTCGGACAACGTCTCGCGCGCGATGACGTGCCGGTACGGCATGTGATCTTCGCGCACGGGGCCCTGGACATGATCGGGCGGCTGCTCTCCGTGGAGCTGCGCCCCGGGGACGCGGTCGCCATGGAGGACCCCGGATATCACCATCTGCTCGACCTGGTGACGGCGTTGGGGCTGCGCACGGTGCCGGTCCTGGTCGACGACGAGGGGATGCGGCCCGAGGCGCTCAGGGAGGCGCTGCGGGCCGGTGCACGGGCGGTCGTGTACAGCCCGCGCGCGCAGAACCCCTACGGCGGGACGTTCTCGGCGGCCCGGCGGGACGCTCTCGTCGCCGTGCTCCGGGACGCGCCGGACGTGCTGGCCGTGGAGAACGACCACGCGGCCGAGGTCAGCGGGGCGCCCTTGCGTACGCTCACGTCGGGTGGCCTGTCCCGATGGGTGCATGTGCGGACCGCCAGCAAGTCCCTGGGCACCGACCTGCGGTGGGCCGCGGCGGCGTGCGACGCGACGACACAGGCCCGGCACGACGGGCGCATGCTGCTCACCTCGGGGTGGGTGAGCCATCTGCTGCAGGAGACGGTTCTCGCGCTGTACGCCGACGACCACGCGCGCGTACTGATCGGCAGGGCGGAAGTCGCGTACCGGGAACGGCGGCTGGCACTGCTCGACGGGCTCGCGCGGCACGGGATCGCGGCGCACGGGGTGAGCGGCATGAACGTGTGGGTGCCGGTCGCGGACGAGTCGGCGGTCGTCAACGGGTTGCGGTCGTACGGGTGGTGGGTCGCGGCCGGGGCCCGGTTCCGGATCGCGACGGGGCCCGGGGTGCGGATCAGCACCGCGTCGCTCCTGCCGGCCGACGGGGCGCGGCTGGCCTCGGACTTCGCCGCCGTCCTGAGCGAGTCCGAGGCCACCTACGGCGGTTGATCAGGCGCGCTCGCGGGCCAGTTCCTCGTAGAACCGGAGCAGTTCGACATTGTCGACGGAACCGATGTTCACGGCCTTGTCCATCGGGGTGCCCTGGAGGAGGCGTTTCACGGGGACTTCGATGCGCTTGCCGGTGAGGGTGTGCGGGATCCCGGGGACCTCGATGACCTCGTCGGGCACGTGACGCGGTGAGAGCTGTTCGCGGATGGTCGCCTTGATACGGGCCCGGAGGCCGTCGTCCAGTGCGGCGCCGGGGGCGAGGTGGACGAAGAGCGGCATCCAGTACCCGCCGTCGGGCTGTTCGACACCGATGACGAGGGATTCCTTGATCTCCGGGAGCCGTTCGACCGCTTCGTAGATGTCGGCGGAACCCATGCGGACGCCCTGCCGGTTGAGGGTCGAGTCGGAGCGGCCGTGGATGATGACCGACCCGCGCGCGGTGACGGTGATCCAGTCGCCGTGGCGCCACACTCCGGGATACGTGTCGAAGTAGCTGTCGTGGTAGCGGTGACCGTCGGGGTCGTTCCAGAAGCGGATCGGCATGGACGGCATCGGGTTGGTGACGACGAGTTCACCGACCTCGTCGATGACGGGCTTCCCCTGGGGATCCCATGCCTGGAGGTCGGTGCCCAGGCAGGCGGCCTGGAGTTCGCCGATGTACACGGGCAGGGTCGGTACGGCGCCGGCGAAACAGGAGCACACGTCGGTGCCGCCGCTGACGGACGCGATCCACAGGTCGATGCCGTTCTGCGCGAACTCGTCGTGCAGCCAGCGGAATCCGTCCGGCGGCAGCGGCGAGCCCGTGGTCGCGACGCACTTGACGCGGCTGAGGTCGAAGTCGCGTGCCGGGTGTACCTCGGCCTTGCGGCAGGCCATGACGTACGCGGCCGAGGTGCCGTACAGGGTCGCCCCGGTGCGTTCGGCGACGCGCCACTGGGCGCCGGTGTCCGGATAGCCGGGGCTGCCGTCGTACAGGACGATCGTGGTGCCCGTGAGCAGGCCGGAGACGAGGAAGTTCCACATCATCCAGCCGGTGGACGTGTACCAGAAGAACCGGTCTCCGGGCCCCAGGTCGCAGTGCAGGCCGAGCTGTTTGTAGTGCTCCAGGAGGATGCCGCCCTGGGACTGGACGATCGCCTTGGGCAGACCGGTCGTGCCCGACGAGTACAGCACCCAGAGGGGGTGGTCGAAGGGCACCTGCTCGAAGATCGGGTCGCCGCCGCCCGCGGTGAGCGCGGACCACTCCAAGGTGCCCTCGGGGGCGGGGGTGCCCAGGAGCGGGATGTGCACCACCGCGCGCAGGGTGGGCAGTTCGGCGCGCAGCTCGGCGACGGTCTCGCGGCGGTCGTGCTCCTTGCCGCCGTAGCGGTATCCGTCGACGGTGAACAGGACGACGGGCTCGACCTGCTGGAAGCGGTCGAGGACGCTGCGGGCGCCGAAGTCGGGGGCGCAGGAGGTCCAGACGGCGCCCACGGCGGCCGTGGCGAGGAGGGCGACGACAGCCTGCGGGATGTTCGGGAGGTAGCCGCTCACCCGGTCCCCCGGGCGGACGCCGAGGGCTCGCAGTTCGGCGGCGAGCGAGGCGACCTGGCGGCGCAGCTCGGCCCAGGTGACCTCGGTCGGCTCGTGCACCTCGTCGACGTACAGGATCGCCGGTTCGTCGGGGCACTCGTCCGCCGCGCGCAGAGCGTGCTCGGCGTAGTTGAGGGTCGCCCCGGGGAACCACTCGGCGCCCGGCATGGCGCGGTCGCCCAGCACGCGCGCGTAGGACGTCGAGAACCGTACGTCGAACCAGTCGGCGACGGCCTTCCAGAACGTGTCCAGTTCGTCCACGGACCAGCGGTGCAGGGCCGCGTACCCGCCGTCCGCGGGGGCGCCGTACCGCTCGGACGCCCAGGTCTGGAAACGGGTGATCCGCGCGCGGTCGATGGCGTCCCGGCCGGGCTGCCAGAGCGGCGAAGGGTTCGCTGAGGACATGGGGGCGGCTCCCGTACTGTGCGCGTCGTGTGCGTCCGTCGCGCACGTGCTGAACGTACTGGGCGTGCTGAACGTGCTGTGCGTGCGCGCGACGCGACTGACACGGACGATGCCATGTGATCGACTGGTGCACCAGGGCACGCCGCACATAGTCCGCGTCGTGAAGATGTGCTGCCACCACGGGTGAACGGAAGTTGAACGACACACGTGACCGGCGTGGTCGATGGCAGGGTGGGGCAGCATGGACGGTCGTGACCTGGTGCGTTCGGTGAAGGCGGTCGGTTTGGTGGGTCCGGCGCAGGGGTTGCGGACGGTACGGGCGGCGTGGCGACGCAGGCGGACGGACGCGGTGGGGCTCCCCGCGCGCGGTGCCGAGCGGGCGCGGGTGCCCGGTTCCGTGACGGGGGTCGAGCCGGGTCCCGGCGGGGGCGTGGTCCGGTTCACGCGCTCCGAGCTGCGGATCACCGTGATGACGACCGGTGCGGTGTTCTGGGGCTGGGACGGCGCCGCGCCCGAGCCCTCGTACGCGCTGTCCGGAACGAGCCCCGAGGCCGATCCACGGGCCGTCCTGGAGCCGGACAAGGACGGCGGCTGGCGGGTCGTGTCGGAGCGGGTCACCGTCGTCGTGTCCCGGCACGGCGCCGTGGAGGTCTGTACGCCCGGCGGGGTGGTGCTCCGCAAGGAGCTGCCGCCGCGCTGGTGGGAGCCGGTGGGCGGCGGCCAGGCGCGCTGGGTGCAGCGCGCGGAGGTCGCGGCGGACGCCCGTTTCTTCGGCCTCGGCGGGCGCGCGGCGGGGCCCCGGCTGCGAAACGGTACGTACCGGCTGTGGAACACCGATCCGGGCGGTGCCTTCGAGCCCGGTGACGACCCGCTGTACATCACGATGCCGGTCCAGATGGTGGTGTCCGACGTGGGCACGCATCTCGTCTTCCACGACACCACGTGGGATGCCTCGGTGACGCTGCGGGAGGGCGAGGAAGGGGCGGGTTCGGGGCACGACAGGGCCGGGATGTCCGAGCTGCGCGCCGAGGGCGGGCCGCTGCGCTGCTGGGTCGTTCTGGGCACTCCCGCGCGCGTGCTGCACGTCTGGGCGTCGCTCACCGGGGCGCCGGCACTGCCGCCCGCGTGGGCGCTGGGGCACCATCACGCGCGCTGGGGCTTCGGCAGCACGCAGGAGGTGCGGCGAATCGTCGCCGGATACCGGGAGCGCGGGCTGCCGCTGGACGCGGTGCATCTGGACATCGACCACCTGGACGCGCATCAGGTGTTCACCGTCGACCGGGAGCGGTTCCCCGGGCTGCCGGGGCTCGCGCGGGAGCTGCGTGCCGACGGGGTGCGGCTGGTGTCGATCGTGGATCCGGCGGTGAAGGCCGAGCCGGGCAACGCGGTGTTCGACTCCGGACGGGCCGCCGACGCCTTCGTACGGGACGCCTCCGGGCGGCGGGTGCGGGGTCTGGTCTGGCCGGGCGAGTCGGTCTATCCGGACTTCACCGACCCGCGCGTGCGCGCGTGGTGGGGCGATTTCTACGAGGAGCGGCTGGCGCAGGGGTTCGCCGGTTTCTGGCACGACATGAACGAGCCGGTGTCCTTCGCGGCGTTCGGCGACACGACCCTCCCCCGGTCGGCACGGCACGCGCTGGAGGGCCGGGGCGGCGACCACCGGGAGGCCCACAACGTGTACGGCCTGACGATGGCGCAGGCCGGGTACGAGGGGCTGCGCAGGCTGCGGCCCGACGAGCGACCCTTCCTGTTCTCACGGTCCGGCTGGGCGGGGATGCACCGCTACGGGGGCACGTGGTCGGGGGACGTGGCGACGGGCTGGCCCGGACTGCGTGCCTCACTGTCGCTGGTGCTGGGCCTGGGTCTGTGCGGAGTGCCGTACTCGGGCCCCGATGTGGGCGGGTTCACCGGCAGCCCCTCTCCCGAGCTGTATCTGCGGTGGTTCCAACTGGGTGCCTTTCTGCCGCTGTTCCGCACCCATGCGGCGCTGCGCGCGGGGCGTCGGGAGCCGTGGGAGTTCGGGGCCGATGTCCTGGAGCACGCGCGCGTGGCGCTCGTCGAACGCAGACGGCTGTTGCCGTACTTCATGACTCTGGCGCATCTGGCGCGGCGTACGGGGGCGCCCTATGTGCGTCCCCTGTGGTGGGGCACTCCGGAGGACCGGGCGCTGCGCGCGTGCGAGGACGCGTTCCTGCTCGGGGACGCGCTCCTGGTCGCGCCCGTCCTGGAGCACGGCACGGACCGGCGCGCCGTACGGCTGCCCCGGGGCCGCTGGTACGACGTCGTGACCGAGGAGGCGTACGAGGGCCCCGGGCAGGTCCTGGTGGACGCGCCGCTGTCCCGGATCCCCGTACTGGCGCGTGCCGGTGCCGTGGTGCCTGTCCGGGGCCGGGACGGGGAGCTTGAGCTTGAGGTGTGGGCACCCGCGCGCGGGCGCACGGGTGGGGGGCTGGTGGTCGCCGACACGGACGACGGCTGGGACGAGCCCGACATCGAGCGGTTCACGTCGCACCGCGAGGGTGACACGGTCGTGGTGCGGCGGGAGGGCGGCGGCGAGCCGGGGTACGCGGTGCGGGTGCGGGGGAAGTGACGGGACGCGCCCTCACGCGCGCGAGTGCGTCACTTCCGGGGTGGCGTCCCTCGGCGTCAGAGGTAGCGCCCCTCGAACCAGGCACGGACCGCCAACGTGTGCAGGGGGAAGGCGAGTTCGGCCGGGCGCCGCAGGAGCTGCCAGCCCTCCGTCTCGTCGGTGGCGGCGGACGGCGGCAGATCGGCCACGGGGCGCTCCGGCAGGGCGGCGAACAGCAGCAGATGCCCGTCCGGTGAACTCATGGCATCGACGAGGCGCACGTCGCGGCTCGCCGCGTCGATCCCCGTCTCCTCCTTCAGCTCCCGCACGACGGCGTGCCGCCAGTCCTCGTGGTGGTCGACGAAGCCGCCGGGCAGGGCGACACCCCCGCGCGCGGGAGCGATGGTTCGGGTGATCACGACCAGGGCCGTGCCCTGTGTGTCGTACACGGGTTGGAGGGCCACGGCGACGGGCAGCGGATTACGGTACGCCACGCTGCCGCAGGCCGCGCAGGTCCTGGGCCAGCCGGAGACCTCGGTCCCGTCGGTCCCGTAGCGGGCCCCGCAACTCGAACAGTGCGAGTCCGGTGCGGCGTTGGCGGATGGGTGCTGGGATGCGGACACGTCGCGGACTGTATCCGATCACCAGGGGTGCGTCTTCCGCCGTTGCCCTCGGGACTGGTAGATGGAGGGGGCATGACACGATTCGCCCGCCTCAGGAACCTCTTCCGCTCCCGCCGGACCCTGATTTCGCGTACGGCCCCCTGGAAGCCGGCCGTCGTCGGTGCCGCGCTGCTCGCCTTCGCGGCCACCGGAACATCCGCTACCGCGGCACCCGCGCGGGAGGGTGCCGAGCCCAAGGCGCCGCCGCAGTTCGTGGCGCTGCGGGACGTCGATCCGACGATCATCCAGGAGATCAGGTACATCACGCCGCACAACTTCGTGGGAGAGCCGATCGACGGCTACCGCGCGCCGATGTGCATCCTGACCGAGCCGGCCGCGCGGGCACTGCGCACAGCCCAGCGCGCACTGCTGCGCCAGGGCTACTCCCTCAAGGTGTACGACTGCTACCGCCCGCAGCGCGCCGTCGACCACTTCGTGCGGTGGGCCAAGGACCTCGACGACCAGCGGATGAAAGCCGAGTTCTACCCCCTCGTCGACAAGACGCGTCTGTTCGCGGACGGCTACATCGCGGAGAAGTCAGGGCACAGTCGCGGTTCGACGGTCGACCTCACCGTCGTGAAGCTGCCGGCGCTGCCCACGCGCGCGTACGTCCCGGGTGAACGGCTCACGCCCTGCTACGGGCCGCACGATCAGCGGTTCCCGGACAACTCGGTCGACATGGGCACCGGGTTCGACTGTTTCGACACGCTGTCCCATACCGACGATCCCCGGATCACCGGCTCTCAGCGCGCCCATCGTGACCGGTTGCGTGACGTCCTGTCCCGGCAGGGATTCGTGAACCTGCCGGAGGAGTGGTGGCACTTCACGTACAAGCCGGAGCTGTTCCCCGACACCTATTTCGACTTCCCCATCACACGCCGTTCGCTGGCCGGTGGGCGCGCGGCGAACTGAGCAGTGGATCGAGCAGTGAAGGGTGGCCGGAACCACCCCCGTCGGCCCCGGCCACCCTCACCGCTAACTCGGGACGCAGTTCGGGCTTCCGTGGTTCTCCCGGACCCCGGGGCGCCCCTCCCCTGCCGAAGTACGGCGGCCCATGGCACACTTCTGACGTTCCGTCAGATCCGATTGGGGAGGGGACCGTGGCACGTACACGCACACCCGTGGTGGCCGATTGGTTCACGGGGGAAGGAGACGACTTCCGGCTCTTGGGCACGCGCTGTTCGGGCTGCCGGTCCGTGTTCTTCCCGCGCGAGGACGTCTTCTGCCGCAACCCGCACTGCCCCGGTGGGGAACTCGCCGAGGTCCCGCTGTCGCGGCGCGGCCGGATCTGGTCGTACACGGACAGCCGCTACCGACCGCCCGCGCCGTACGTCTCGGACCCGGAACTTCCGTGGGAGCCGTACACGTTGATCGCTGTGGAGCTGGCGGCCGAGCGGATGATCGTGCTCGGGCAGGCGGCCGAGGGGATCACCGTCGGTGATCTGGCGGTGGGCATGGAGGTGGAGGTGGTCCCCGGCGTGCTCGACGAGAGCGGCGACGAAGCGGGGCCCACCTTGAGGACGCGGACGACGCGGACGACATGGAACTGGCGGCCGACGGGGGTGACGGCATGACGGCGGATGTGGCGGTGCTCGGCGCGGGCATGCACCCGTGGGGGAAGTGGGGCCGCAGCTTCGTCCAGTACGGCACGGTGGCCGCGCGCGCGGCGCTCGCGGACGCCGGTGTCGACTGGCCGGACGTGGACGCGATCGTCGGTGCCGACACGGTCAGGGGCGGCTATCCGGGCTATGTCGCGGGGGCCACGTTCGCCAAGGCGCTGGGCTGGCAGGGCGCCCGGGTCTCCAGCGTCTACGCGGCGTGCGCGTCCGGCGCGCAGGCCGTCCAGGCCGCGCGGGCGCAGATCCTCGCCGGGCTGGCCGAGACCGTGCTCGTCGTCGGCGCCGACGCCGCGCCGAAGGGGTTCTTCCGCCCGGCGGGCGGGGACCGCCCAGACGACCCGGACTGGCTGCGGTTCCGGGTGCTCGGCGCGACCAACCCGACGTATTTCGGGCTGTACGCGCGCAGGCGCATGGCCGTGCACGGCGACACGCTCGACGACTTCGCGCAGGTCAAGGTGAAGAACGCGGCGGCGGGAGCGCGCAATCCGTACGCCCGTTACCGCAAGCGTGTGACCGTCGACGAGGTCGCCGCGTCCGCGGTGGTCGCCGATCCGCTGCGGCTGCTCGACATCTGTGCCACGTCGGACGGCGCGGCGGCGCTGCTGCTGACGAGCGTGGACTTCGCGCGGCGGCACGGCGTCGCCGACCCGGTCCGGATCCGCGCCGTCTCGACCGTGACACCGCGCTATCCGAAGACCGTCCTGGACCTGCCCGACATCGCGACCGACTCGGCGGCCGGCGTGGACCCCGGCACCGAGCCCGAGACGTTCCGCGCGTCCATCGCGCGCGCCGCGTACGAGGAGGCGGGCATCGGCCCGGAGGAGCTGTCGCTGGCGGAGGTGTACGACCTGTCGACCGCGCTGGAGTTGCAGTGGTACGAGGATCTCGGGCTCTGCGCCGAGGGCGAGGGTGCCAAGCTGCTGCGGGACGGCGCGACGGCCCCGGGCGGGCGCATACCGGTCAACGCGAGCGGCGGGCTGGCGTCGTTCGGGGAGGCCGTGCCCGCGCAGGCCATCGCGCAGGTCTGCGAGCTGACCTGGCAGCTGCGCGGGGACGCGGGCGAGCGGCAGATCGAGGGTGCGCGGGTCGGGATCACCGCGAACCAGGGGCTGTTCGGACACGGGTCTTCGGTGATCGCGGTGCGGTGATCGACGGTCGGCATCCCCCGCCCGGCGCAACGCTCCGTGACCGGCCTCGAATCCTGCGTGAACAGCGCGTGAACTGCCCTTGGGCGCACTCCTGTCGCAGCATCATGCTTTCGTGCGCTCGTGGTCCGAGACCCTTCGCTTCGCCTTCCAGCCGGTCGTCAACCTGACGACCGGAAGCGTGGTGGCCGTGGAGATACTCGCCCGGCCCGAAGCCGGTGACATCCTCGCCGAGGCGCGTCGTGACGCCGAACTCGACGGGGGTCTCGCCGCGTTCGCGATCCGCGCCGCCGCGCACCGCGGGACGCTGCTGCCGCTGCACGTCAACGTGTTCGCCGGGACCCTCGCCGACCTCGGCGGGCTCGGCGCCCTGCGGCAGGCCGTACGGGACGCCGGACGGCTGCCCTGGGAGGTGACGGTGGATCTGTGTCCTCCGTTCACGCATGTGCCGCACCGGGCGCTCCTGGAGGGCGTCACGGCCCTGCGTACGGACGGTTTCCGGGTGTCCGCGGACGGCGTCGGGGACGGCGACGTACCCGTGCGGCTGCTCACCGATCTCGCACCGGACATCATCAAGCTGGACGCGTCCCTGCTGACGCGCGGGTCGGCCGTGCGGGCGATGAGGACGCTGACGGAGCATCTGGGGGCGCTGCTCGCCGTCGAGGGCATCGAGACCGAGGTGCAGTGCGCCGCCACGCGCGAGGCGGGCGCGCAGTTGGCACAGGGCGATCTTTTCGGGCCGCCCGCGCGCCTGCCGTCGGCCGAGGTGTACTTCCCGCCGCAGATCGCGCGGAACGCCCCACCAGGCCCCTCGGGGCCCTCCGTACGGGAATTCCTGCGCCCAGCCCCGCTGCTGCCCGTGACGGCCCGCGCAGGGCACGTACGGGCCCTGCTGACCGGCTCCCCCGATGTCTCCGGGGTGCTCCTGGTCGACCCCGACGGCGTGCCCGTGCGGTCGGTGCACCGGGACCGCTTCCTGCTGTCCCTGTCCGGACGTTACGGGCACGCCCTGTACGCGGACCGGCCCGCCGAGCGCCTGGGGGACGTACCGCGCACGGTGGGCGTCGACGCGACCGCGTGGGAGGTGCTCGACGTCGTCGCGGACGGCGAGCACAGCCGCAGCGGCGAGGACGTGGCCGTCGTCGACCGGATGGGGCGCTGTGTCGGTGTCGTACGCCTCACCGACCTCGTCAGGGCGCTGGCCGAGAGCAGGGTCGAGGAGGCCGTACGTCTCAATCCGCTGACCCGGCTGCCCGGTACCGACGCGGTCACCGCCGAGGTGGACCGCCGCATCGCGGACGGGCGTGCGTTCAGCTTGAGTTGGCTGGATGTCGACGGGTTCAAGCAGGTCAACGACGGCGCCGGTTTCGCCGCCGGCGACGACCTCATCCGTCAGGTCGGACACGTCCTGCAGGGGACCGCGTCGGGCTCTACGCGCGTGGGGCACATCGGAGGGGACGACTTCCTGGTCCTGGCCGATCCGGAGGCATTGGATCCGCTGGCCGCCGAAATCCTGGACGTGCCCTGGTCGGCCGGTGGCCGCGCGGTGACCGTCTCCCTGGCGACCGTACTGTGCGGGCCTGGAACCGTACGGGACCACCGGCAGGCGGCGGCCTGTCTCGCGCCTCTGAAGCGGGCCGCGAAGGCGCTGCGGGGGACGAGTTGGGTACTGGGGCACGCGGATCTGCCGGGGCACGAGATCCGGCGCGGGTCAGGGGCGGCGGCTGCCGGGGCGGGGTGTGCGACCGGAGGGTGAGCCTCCGCCGTCGGCGTGTCCGCGATGAAGCGGAACAGGAGCCGCCGGTATCGGTCAGCGGGTCATGTCCGCGACCTTGACGGTCCCTCAGCGCCGGTGAACACTTCCCGTGTCAGTCGGCATCGCCGCACTTCGGCTCATCGCCGCGCGGGCCCCACCGGGACGTCGGGCCCTCTCCTTGCCGTGCACCACCAGGCCGGGGCCGTACTCCCACGGGCGACAGGCGATCCGGCTGCCAGGGCACGCTCGTCGCGGACGCCGGACGGGGCACGGGACGCGGGACTTCCCGTCTTTCGGCCGACGTGACGTCGCGACGACCGGCGCCACCCGAACCAGCCATGGGAAACGCACCCTGCACAGAGGCGCGGAGCGATTCGTTCCGCGCCAGGGCATAGGAGCCGCCATGAGCAACGGAGACATATTTCTCGGCGAAGTCATCGGCACCGCGATCCTGATTCTCTTCGGGGCCGGCGTGTGCGCCGCCGTCACCCTCAAACACTCCAAGGCAAGACACTCGGGATGGGTCGTCATCGCGTTCGGCTGGGGCTTCGGCGTGCTGGCCGGGGCGTACACGGCCGCACCGCTGTCCGGCGGCCATCTCAACCCGGCGGTCACCCTCGGCATCGCCGTCGACACGGGTGTCTGGGACAAGGTCTGGGTGTATCTGCTGGGCCAGATGGTCGGCGCGATGATCGGCGCCGTCCTCGCGTATCTCGTGTATCTCGCCCAGTTCAACGCCAACACGGGGCGGGACGGCGACACGGACGGGCCGACGCCGACGCTCGGCATCTTCTCGACGATCCCCGAGATCCGTAACCCGGCCGCGAACCTGCTCACCGAGGTCATCGCCACGGTCGCCCTGGTCCTGCCGATCCTCGCCTTCGGGATGACCAAGGGTCTCGGCGAGTCGGGCACGCAGATCCTCATCGTGTCGCTGCTGGTCGTCGGTATCGGGCTCTCGCTCGGCGGGCCCACCGGCTACGCCATCAACCCCGCGCGTGACCTGGGGCCGCGCATCGTCCACACCTTGCTGCCGATCCCGAACAAAGGCACGTCCGACTGGAGTTACGCGTGGGTCCCGGTGGTCGGGCCGCTGATCGGCGGGGCCATCGCGGGGGTCGTCTACAACGCAGCGTTCTGACCGCAGCTTCCGAGGAAGGGATCCAGCCATGCCCGACAGCTCCGTGAAGTACGTCGCCGCCATCGACCAGGGCACCACGTCGAGCCGCTGCATCATCTTCGACCAGGACGGCGCCATGGTCGCCGTCGACCAGCGTGAGCACCGCCAGATCTTTCCGAAGCCCGGATGGGTCGAGCACGACGCCACCGAGATCTGGTCCAAGGTGCAGGCCGTCGTGGCGGGAGCCCTCGCCAAGGCAGGGCTGCGCGCCGACGAGCTGAGCGCGCTCGGCATCACCAACCAGCGCGAAACGACAGTCCTTTGGGACCGCGCGACAGGTAAACCCGTACACAACGCGATTGTCTGGCAGGACACCCGTACGGCCGCCCTGTGCACGGAACTCGGCGGCGCGGACGGGCAGGACCGCTTCCGTGAGCAGACTGGGCTGCCGCTCGCGAGCTACTTCTCGGGCCCCAAGGCGGCCTGGCTCCTGGACAACGTCCCCGGTCTGCGGACCCGCGCCGAGCGCGGTGACATCGCCTTCGGCACGATCGACTCCTGGCTGATCTGGAACCTCACCGGCGGCATCGATGGCGGCGTGCATGTCACCGATGTGACCAACGCCGGACGGACCATGCTGATGAACCTGGAGACCCTTCAGTGGGACGCGTCCATCCTCTCCGCGATGAACGTGCCCGAGGCCGTCCTGCCGGAGATCAGGTCGTCCGCCGAGGTGTACGGGACGGCCGTCGGCCCGTTGGCCGGGGTGCCCGTCGCGTCGGCGCTCGGCGATCAGCAGGCCGCCGTGTTCGGTCAGGCGTGCTACGACACGGGGACGGCCAAGAACACGTACGGCACCGGCAGTTTCCTGCTCCTCAACACCGGTAACCGTCCCGTGCCGTCGAAGAGCGGCCTGCTCACCACCATGGGGTACAAGATCGGCGGGGATGCGCCCGTCTACTGTCTCGAAGGGTCCATCGCCATCACCGGCGCCCTGGTGCAGTGGTTCCGCGACCAGCTCGGCATCATCCGGTCCGCCGACGAGATCGAGACACTGGCGGCGAGCGTCGACGACAACGGCGGCGCGTACATCGTGCCGGCGTTCTCCGGCCTGTACGCGCCGTACTGGCGCTCCGACGCGCGCGGGGTGGTCACCGGGCTCACGCGGTACGTCACCAAGGCGCATCTGGCGCGCGCCGTCCTGGAGGCGACGAGCTGGCAGACCCGGGAGGTAGTGGACGCCATGTACCAGGACTCCGGGGTGCGGATCACGACGCTCAAGGTCGACGGTGGGATGACCGGCAACAATCTGCTGATGCAGCACCAGGCGGACGTTCTCGGCGTACCCGTCATCCGGCCCCGGGTCTCCGAGACGACATGCCTGGGCGCCGCCTATGCGGCCGGGCTGGCGACGGGGGTCTGGAACGACCTGGACCAGCTCAAGGCGCACTGGCGGAAGGACGCCGAGTGGACACCCGCGATGGAGCCACGCGCGCGGGACCGCGAATACCACAACTGGCGCAAGGCGGTGGAGAAGAGCTTCGGCTGGGAGGAGGCCGAGGACTGAGGCAACGGGCAGCTGGGGCGAGAGCTGACGCGGAGGGGACGAGGAGTGAGTCGGCGAGGCCGGGAACCGCGTCAGGGGTCGCCCCGGCGGCCGTTCAGCACGCGCGCGTGGAACCCGCCCGTGCGGCACGCGCGCGAGGGCCTGCGGCCCGTACCCCGGTCGATGGGGGTGCGGGCCGTGGGTCAGGGGTCGGAGGTCGGGGGCTCGAAAGCCGTGGATCGCGCCGTCAGGGGGCGGCCGGTTGCCGGGCCGCGGCCACGCGCGCCATGGCGTGCTCGACCACGTCGATGAGGACTTCCTTGACCGACTCCCGGTCGCGCGCGTCGCACAGCACCACCGGGACCCGTTCGTCGATGTCGAGGGCTCGCCGGACCGAGTCCACGGGATACCGGCGCGCGCCTTCGAAGCAGTTGACGCCGACGACGAAGGGTATGGATCTGCGCTCGAAGTAGTCGACCGCCGCGAAGCAGTCCTCCAGGCGGCGGGTGTCCGCCAGGACGACCGCGCCGAGCGCGCCGGTCGCCAGCTCGTCCCACAGGAACCAGAAGCGGTCCTGTCCGGGCGTGCCGAACAGATAGAGCACCAGGTCCTCGCGGAGCGTGATGCGGCCGAAGTCCATCGCCACCGTGGTGGTGTGCTTGCCCTCGACGCCTTTGGTGTCGTCGACCGGACGGCCGGTCTCGCTGAGCATCTCCTCGGTGCGCAACGGCTTGATCTCACTGACCGCGCCGACAAGGGTCGTCTTGCCCACGCCGAAGCCGCCGGCCACGAGGATCTTGAGCGTGACGGGCTCCACAGGGGCCTTGCCGCGCTCAGTACGCCCCAAGATCATCGCTCTCTTCTCCTGCCTCACTGGTGTCACGCGCCGGCGGACCGTATCCGCCGCCGCCAGGGGTTTCGATCACGAGTACGTCATCAAGGCCGACGTCCGCCGCGTCACTGCCGCCCATCCGCAGGACCGTGCCGTCGGCGCGCTCCACCCGGTTCGCGCCCAGCGCTCCCGGCTCCCCGCCCGCGAGACCGTAGGGCGCGACCTCGCGGTGCTGGGACAGCGTGGACACGGTCATGGGTTCACGGAATCGGATGCGCCGCACGGCGCCGTCCCCGCCGTGCCACCGCCCGGCCCCGCCACTGCCGTGCCGCACGGTGAACTCTTCCAGCAGGACCGGCAGTCGCCACTCCAGGACCTCGGGGTCCGTGAGACGCGAATTGGTCATATGGGTCTGTACGACGGATGCGCCGTGGAAGCCGTCTCCCGCGCCGGACCCCGAGGCCACCGTCTCGTAGTACTGGTACCGGTCGTTGCCGAAGGTGACGTTGTTCATGGTGCCTGAGCCCTCCGCCTGCACCCGCAGGGTCCTGTACAGGGCGCCGGTGATGGCCTGGGACGTCTCCACATTGCCGGCGACGACGGCGGCGGGCGGCTCGGGAGCCAGGAAACTGCCGCGCGGGACGACGATCCGCAGCGGGCGCAGACAGCCGTCGTTGAGCGGGATGTCGTCGGCGACGAGGGTGCGGAACACATACAGGACGGCCGCGTTGACGACGGCGAAGGGCGCGTTGAAGTTGGTCGCCAGCTGCGGTGACGTGCCGGTGAAGTCGACGGTCGCGCTGCGGGCGGCACGGTCCACGGTGACACGGACCCGGATGACGGCACCGGAGTCGGTCCGATAACTGAACTCGCCGTCCTCAAGGGTGTCGATGACGCGCCGTACTGCTTCCTCGGCGTTGTCCTGGACGTGCTTCATGTACGCCTGGACGACATCGAGCCCGAAGTGGTCGATCATCCGGGCGACTTCGTCGACGCCTTTCTGGTTGGCGGCGATCTGGGCGCGCAGATCGGCCAGGTTGGTACGCGGGTTGCGGGACGGATACGGCTGCGCGGTGAGCAGGTCAAGAGTCTCGGCCTCGCGGAACCGGCCGTTCTCGGCCAGGAGCCAGTTGTCGAAGAGGATGCCCTCCTCGTCGATGGTGTGGCTGTCGGCGGGCATGGACCCGGGGGCGATGCCGCCGATCTCGGCATGGTGGCCGCGCGAGGCGACGTAGAAGAGGATCCGCTCCCCCGCCGTGTCGAACACCGGTGTGATGACGGTGACGTCGGGCAGATGGGTGCCGCCGTGGTACGGGTCGTTGACCGCGTAGGTGTCGCCGGGGCGCATGGCGGCGCGGCGGCGGATGACCTCTTTGACGCTGGTGCCCATGGAGCCGAGGTGGACGGGGATGTGCGGGGCGTTCGCGACGAGGCTGCCGTCCGGGTCGAAGAGGGCGCAGGAGAAGTCGAGGCGTTCCTTGATGTTGACGGACTGGGCCGTGGACTCCAGGCGGGCGCCCATCTGTTCGGCGATGGACATGAAGAGGTTGTTGAAGACCTCCAGGAGCACCGGATCGGCTTCGGCCGTCGCCGCGGAACTTCCCGGCGCCGTCGCCCGTTCCATGATCAGGTGGCCGTCGGGGCGCAGGGCCGCCCGCCAGCCGTCGTCCACGACCGTCGTGGCGCCGGCCTCGGTGACGATGGCGGGGCCGGTGACGGTCTCGCCGGGCGGGAGCTGCGCCCGCCTCAGCAGGGGGACGTCGCGCCAGGCGCCGCCCATGTGGAGGCGCACGGTCGGGCGTGTCCCGGGGGCGGTGGTGTCGCCGGTGGGCGTGTCGCGGGCGGAGAGTGCGGAGAGATCGGGGGGTTCGGTGAGGCCGGTGGCTTCCACGGAGAGGGATTCGACGACCAGGGGCCGGTCGAGGGTGAAGGAGTACGTGGCGCGATGACGGTCCTCGAAGGTGCGGGTCATCGTGTCGGGTTCGGTGAGTTCGACGGTCAGGGCGGTGTCGGTGCCGTCGTAGCGGAGCTGGGCGCGGCGGGTGACCCGGATGCGCTCGGGTGGCACGTCCTCGGTGAGGAGTTCGGTGCGGGCCGCGCTCTCCAGGTCGTCGGCGGTCTTGCGGACCCGGGGCATCGTGTCGGATCCCAGCGGGGCCTCGACGGACTGTTCACGCATGGCGGTCGTGTCGGCGAGGCCGATACCGAGGGCGGAGAGCACACCGGCCATCGGCGGCACGAGTACGGTGCGGATACCGAGCGAGTCGGCGACCTGGCACGCGTGCTGACCGCCCGCCCCGCCGAAGGTGGTCAGGGCATAGCGCGTGACGTCGTGCCCCTTCTGGACGGAGATCCGTTTGACCGCGTTGGCGATGTTGGCGACGGCGATCTGGAGATAGCCCTCGGCGACCTGCTCGGGCGTGCGGTCGTCACCTGTGCGTTCCCGGATGTCACGGGCCAGCGCGGCGAAACGGTCGCGGACGAGCGCCTCGTCGAGCGGCTGGTCCCCGCCGGGCCCGAAGACGTGCGGGAAGTGGTCGGGCTGGATGCGGCCGAGTGCCACATTGGCGTCGGTGACGGTGAGGGGTCCGCCGGCGCGATAGCAGGCGGGCCCCGGGTCGGCGCCCGCGGAGTCGGGGCCGACGCGGTAGCGGCTGCCGTCGAAGTGGAGCACGGACCCGCCGCCGGCGGCCACGGTGTGGATGTCGAGCATCGGGGCGCGCAGCCGGACCCCGGCGATCCGTGCGGTGAAGACCCGTTCGTACTCGCCGGCGAAGTGCGACACATCGGTGGAGGTGCCGCCCATGTCGAAGCCGATGACCCGGTCGAAGCCGGCGAGCTGCGACATCCGTGCCATGCCGACGATGCCGCCGGCGGGCCCGGAGAGGACGGCGTCCTTCCCGCGGAACTGTCCGGCTTCGGCGAGACCGCCGTTGGACTGCATGAACATCAGCCGCACGCCGTGGAGTTGGTCCGCGACCTGCCGGACATAGCGGCGCAGGACGGGCGAGAGATACGCGTCGACGACGGCCGTGTCACCGCGCGGTACGAGCTTCATGAGGGGGCTGACCTCGCTGGAGAGCGAGATCTGCGGGAAGCCGACGCGGGCGGCGAGTTCGCCGATCCGCCGTTCGTGGTCGGGGTGCAGATGGCTGTGCAGACAGACGACGGCCAGGGCGCGGATCCCGTCGTCGTACGCATGGCGTAAGGGGCCTTCGAGGGCGTCCAGGTCGGGTGGGCGCAGTACCTCGCCGTCGGCGGTGACGCGCTCGTCGACCTCGATGACCCGTTCGTGGAGCAGGCTCGGCAGGACGATCTCGCGGGCGAAGATGTCCGGCCGGTTCTGATAGGCGATGCGCAGGGCATCGCGGAAGCCCCGGGTGATGACGAGGGCGGTGCGCTCGCCCTTGCGTTCCAGGAGGGCGTTGGTGGCGACGGTGGTGCCCATGCGGACGGCGTCGATCGTCGGGTCCGGCTGCCCGGAGAGGAGTTCCCGGATCCCCGCGACGGCGGCGTCGGCGTACCGGGACGGCTGCTCGGAGAGGAGTTTGTGCGTCAGCAGCCGGCCGTCGGGCCGCCGCGCGACGATGTCGGTGAAGGTGCCGCCTCGGTCGACCCAGAACTGCCAGCCCGTCACGTCGTTCTCCCCGCTTTCGCGCTGCTCAGAGCGCCCGGAGGCCGTTGATCACGTCGCGCAGGATACTCTCGTCCGGCAGTTCGGCCGGGGGTACCGGACGTGTCACATGGACCAGTTCCTCGTCCACGAGGTCGCCTATGAGGACGCGTACCACGCCGATCGGGAGGTCGAGTTCGGCGGAGAGTTCCGCGACGGACTGGGGCGTGTCGCGACAGAGTTCGACGATGTCGACATGCTCGGGGGACAGGCTCTGGTCGGCCTCGGGATCGTCCGCGTGCCGCTCGGTGACGACCAGCGCGATCAGGTCGAGGCGGTGCTGGGCGGCGCTCGTGGTGCGACCGCGTGTCATGGCGTACGGACGTACCACCGGTCCTGCGTCGTCGTCGAACCAGTGGGGGGTCCCGAAACCGTCTCCGCTCATGTCATCCCACTACCCTCCCGCGGGCAGATCGGTACGTGGCGCGGCGGCCAAATGCACACCGACCCTCTTGACCAGCAGCGTCATCTCGTAGGCGACCTGGCCGACGTCGGAGTCCGCGTCGGACAGGACGGCGAGACAGCTTCCGTCGCCCGCGGCCGTGACGAAGAGGAAGGCGTCGTCGAGTTCCGCGACGGTCTGGCGGACGCTGCCCGCGTCGAAGTGGCGGCCGACGCCCTTGGCCAGGCTGTGGAAGCCGGACGCGACGGCGGCGAGGTGCTCGCTGTCCTCACGGGTCAGCCCCTGCGACACCCCGGTGGGCAGGCCGTCCCCGGAGAGGACGAGCGCCTTGCGGATGCTGGCGACACGCTCCACCAGGTCGTCCAGGAGCCAGTTCAGATCGGCGGTCGTGCCGGTCGTGGCCGTCGCCCCGGTCGTCGTGTGGCCGGTGGACTTCGGTGCGGTCATCGACCGTCCCCCTCAGATGTCGTTCGCTGTGCGGTGCCGTCCTGGGCGTCGTCGCCCACGGCGTTCTCCTCGCGGCCACGCCGCCAGCCGCGCTGGAGCGAGGCCATCCGGCTGCGCACCTCGTCGGCGTCCCGGTCCTCCGGGCCCTGCCGTGCCGCCTCGCGTTCGGTGCGGCGCGCGGGGCCCTCCATGAGCTGGGGTGCGAGGTTTGCCTGCCGTACGCGGCGGGGCAGGGCGTCGCTGTCCGCGTCGTCGCCGGATGCGTCGCCTGCGCGGGTCCCGGTGCCATTGCGTGCGGGCGGGTCGTTGAAGCGGCGCCGCCGGGGCAGGTCCGGTACGCCGGATTCCGCGCGGCCGTCGGCGCGGTCGCGGTCGCGGTCGCGGTCGCGTTCCAGGGAAACGGCCGGTTCGCGGTCGTCGCCCGTGGGGTCCGCGACGGGGCGGCCGTGTGAGCTGACGAGCTTGGGCGCGCGGCGGCGCGGCAGCGGCACGGGCCCGTCGGGCGTGTCCGCGCCGTCCGGGCGTGAGTGCTGGTCGGGTGTCTCGTGCGCGTCGGGCGTCTGCTGGTGCTGTTCGCGCGGGACGGCGGACACCGAGCGGCGGGGCCGGAACAGGCCACCGCGCTCGCCGTCGTCGTCGCCGGGAGCGCCCGGGAAGGCGTCGAGGTCGTCCACGGGGCCGATCGCCGCCTCCAGTTCCACAGGTCCGTCGAGGACGGACGCGGGCAGACCCGGCAGTGTGACCGGCGTCTGGGTGAGCGTCGCCGCCCGGTCGGTGTCCGCGCCGCCGAAGTCCCCGGCCTCGACGAGGGCACGGTCGACGCGCAGGCCCGTGCCGTCCGTGTCGGAGGCGTCGGTGAGCAGGGCGTCGGGGATGAAGACGACCGCGGTCGTGCCTCCGTACGGGGACGGCTGGAGGGAGACACGGACGTTCTGCCGCTGGGCGAGGCGGCTGACGACGAACAGGCCGAGCCGGTCGGTGTCGGACAGTTCGAACTCGGGTGTCTCGGCGAGCCGCAGATTGGCGTCGAGGAGGGCGTCGGCGGCCATGCCGAGGCCGCGGTCGTGGATCTCCAGCGTGAAGCCGTTGGCGACGCGCTCGCCGTGCACCTGGACGGCCGTGTGCGGCGGTGAGAACACCGTGGCGTTCTCCAGGAGTTCGGCGACCAGGTGGGTGATGTCGGCGACGGCCGGTCCTGTGATGGCGAGCCGGGGCAGCCGCCGTACCTCGATGCGTTCGTAGTCCTCGACCTCGGCGACCGACGCGCGTACGACGTCCATGAGCTGGACGGGTTTGCGCCACTGTCGTGAGGGGGCGGCGCCCGAGAGGATGACCAGGCCCTCCGCGTGGCGGCGCATCCGGGTCGTGAGGTGGTCGAGGCGGAAGAGGTCGGCGAGTTCGTCGGTGTCCTCGGTGCGGCGTTCCATGCTGTCGAGGAGCGTGAGCTGCTTGTGCAGGAGCACCTGGCTGCGGCGGGCGAGGTTGACGAACACCTCGGAGACGCCCTGGCGCAGCTCGGCCTGCTTGACGGTGGCCTCGACGGCCGCCCGCTGGAGGGTGTTGAGCGCCTGGCCGACCTGCCCGATCTCGTCCTTGCCGTAGTCGAGCCGGGGCGACTCGGTCTCGACGTCGACCTGTTCACCCGCGGCGAGTCGGCGCATCACACCAGGCAGGCGCACACCGGACGCCTCGTGCGCCTCCAGTCGCATCCTGCGCAGGTCGCGGATGAGGCCGCGGCCCACGCGGACCGACAGGACCAGGGAGACGAGGAGCGCGATCAGGCCGAGTACGCCGGCGACGACCGCGCGCACGATGACGCCCACGGCGATGGGGTGGACGCGGTCCTGGTAGTGGTCGCTCGCAGCGGTGTTGAGGTCACCGAGGCCGTTGAGCACCTGGCTCGTGGCACTGCTCCAGTCGCCCGCGTCGAGACCGCTGGTGGGGCCAGGTGCGGCGTCTCCGACCGCCGCTTCCGCGACGCGCAGGGGCGTGGTGTCGGCGCTCTTCCAGTAGCGCTCGAAACGTTCCCGCTCGTCGTCGGGGAGCATCGCCAGATTGACCTCGTACAGGAGGTTTCGCTGCGCGACGAGATCAGAGATGCCGCGGATCTCGTCCCTGGTCAGGCGGCTCACGACGAGGGCCGATCCGTACAGCGCGTCCTCACGGGAGAGGAGTTCACGCGCGCGGGAGAGGCCGACGAGGGCGCGGCCCTGCTTGTCCATCTCCGCGTTGTCGAGGCCCTGGAGGGTGAGGAGGAAGGCGTAGCACGGGTCGACCAGACGGTTGTAGAGGTCGAGGGCCGTGGCGCGGGTGACTGTGCCGTCCTCGACGGTGCGGCGCAGCGCGTAGATGCCGTCGAGCGCGTCGAGCAGGGAGGTGAGGTGGCTGCGCGATTCGGTGTCCATCTCGCCGCGGAGTCCGGAGTCCTCGGCGGCGGACCGGATCTTCGCCACGAGTGCGTCGGTCCGCGTACGGGTGTCCCTCAGGTCGGACAGGGCGTCCGAGCCGCGCGGGTCGGCGAGGTAGGCGAGGGACTCGCGGCGTTCCTGCTGGATGGTGCGGACGGTGTCCTCGACGGGGTATCCGATCCGGTCGACGACCCGGGCCACACTGAGGAGCCGGTACGCCTGCTGTCCTGTGAGCACCGTGGCGAAGCCCCACAGCGCCGTCAGCGAGACCAGGGGCACGAGTAGCAGTGCCACGATCTTCCGGCGGATCGACTTCC
This sequence comes from Streptomyces sp. NPDC091292, assembly GCF_044757265.1. Lineage (NCBI taxonomy): Bacteria > Bacillati > Actinomycetota > Actinomycetes > Kitasatosporales > Streptomycetaceae > Streptomyces > Streptomyces sp. NPDC091292. Next base: position 26,838 of record NZ_JBIVUQ010000008.1, read on the forward strand.
CGCGAAAGCGCATGGCCTCCCCCAGATCGACCCCCCGCCGCCGGGGGCGCAACGTGCGTCTTCTTCCAAGGTGCGTCAACAAACGCGGCGAGCCTACTACTGACGTGGGAACAACTCGAAGACGCGTCCGGACGCTTTTGAGCCGGGAGGGGCAGGAGACGTCAGGAGTTGTCCACCCATTGGGGGAGATTGCCTCCCGCCGTCGGACCGGGTTCCGACGGCCTGATCTGTCCCCCTGAGGCCACCGGTTGGCCGAAACTGTTCGGCGGGCGGGAATCTTCCGGCCTGCTCGTTCGTCCTTCGTACGGGAGTTGGGCGCGGAATGCGGTCACATGAGCCGCATGCCGCTTCCAGGTGGCGTAAAGCAGAGCAAGCCGGGCAACCACAGTGAGTCGGTTCCGACGGCACCCCGGCGGATGGTCTGCTGAACGGTGGGGAGTGACGGGTTGATGGGCACGGCAGAGCGGCATGAGCTGACCGGGTGGGACACCGGGCGCGGACGGCCGGGCGCGGGCGGCAGGGCGGGCCGGGAGGACGGTGCGGCGCGCGAGGGTTCGGTGAGCGGGGGTGCGATGAGCGGGGGTGCGGTGCAGTACAAGCCGTTGTGGATCGAGGAGCCCGCGACCCGCTTCCGGATGCCGGATCCGGTGCGGACGGCGGCGGTGCGGGCGGTGATCATCGTGGCGGTCACCCTGATCCAGGCGATGACGGCGTTCCTGTGCACGCTGGCCGGGTCCTGGCTGGCGTTCCCGATGGTGATCAGCAGTGTGGCGAGCACCGTCGTCGCCACCTGGGGCGTCCTCGACGTCTGGGTGACCCGACAGGTGTGGCGCCAGCGCAACGGTGTGATCTCGGTCCCCGCGAGCACGGCCCGCGCCCTGCGCCGCGAGCGCCGCCGCGCCCGCAAGCAGGCGCGGCGGGCGGAACGGGAGCGGGGGCGGGGGCGAGGGCGGGAGGCCGGACGAATACCGGAGAGCCGGCGTGTGCCGGAGAGTCGGGCGCGGGAGAGCGGGACCGGCGGCGAGGTGGGCCAGGAGACCGGGGCGAGCGGAGGCGAGCGGGAGAGCGGGGGGCTACGGGAAGCCGGGGCGCTCAGGGACGGCGGCGGGGCGCGGCAGTTGTCGCACTCTTGAGGGAGGCGTAACCAAGGGGCCGCGGGGAGGGACCGACGACCGACGGTCGTCGGGTGGCCTCGGTGGCTGAGCGGGGTGCGGTGGTACGGGGCACCGGTCCAGGGAGGTAAGCGCCGGGGGTAGCCCGAGCCCGGTCGTCCGACACCCGACACCCGGCACCCGACCCGCCGGATTCCGCATGGCCGGGCCCCTCCAGCTATGGGAGCAGCAGCGGCCCTATGGGACGCCCCCCTCACTCCTACGCCGCCGTGCCCTCCTGTGCTGCCGGATGGACATGGATCACTCCGTCGTCGACGGTCACCCGGTGGGTGCGGACGGGGCGCCGGGCCGGGAGGCAGAGGGGTTGGCCGGTACGCAGGTCGAATGAGGCGGCGTGCAGCGGGCATTCGACCACACAGCCCTCCAGCCAGCCGTCGGACAGGGACGCGTCCTGGTGGGTGCAGGTGTCGTCGATCGCGTACAACTCGCCGTCGGCGTGGAACACGGCGATGGGTGGTGTGGTGTCGACACGGACGGATTCGCCCGTGGGGAGGTCTTCGAGGCGGCAAACGGGAATCACGGGCCCCCCTCTGATCCAGGGCAGGTCGATAGCATGACGTTTCACATGGCGCACGAGGGAGCGCTGTCCGCAACAGAATCCGATCGGTGCGCCCGCCGCGTCAAGGGCTCCCCGAAGACGCGGCCGGAACGGGCCGCCAGGTGGTGAGAGTTGAGCTATGACCCCTCCGAAGAAACAGGCCGGGCCGACCGCGGGACCCGGGGACGGGCAGCCGAAGGGCGCGGCGGGCGCCGTGCAGTCGGTGGACCGTGCGGTCAGCGTCCTGGAGATACTCGCCCGGCACGGCGAGGCCGGTGTCACGGAGGTCGCGGACGAGCTGGATGTGCACAAGTCGACCGCGTTCCGGCTGCTCGGCGTGCTGGAGAACCGGGGTCTTGTCGGGCAGGCCAAGGACCGGGGCAAGTACTACCTGGGCGCCGGGATCCTGCGGCTCGCGGGGTCGGCGGCCGTGCGGTTGGACATCTCCCAGGAGGGCGTGCCGGTCTGCCGCGAACTCGCCGACGAACTCGGTGAGACGGTCAACATCGCGGTCCTTGACGACGATGCGGCGGTCAACATCATGCAGGCGCGCGGTTCGGCCGCCGTCACCGCGCAGAACTGGCTCGGCCGACGCACCCCGCTGCACGCCACGTCCAGCGGAAAGGTACTGCTCGCGCATCTCCCGCCGACGTTGCGCGAGGGGCTGCTCGCCCGGACGCTGCCGCGGTACACGGACCGTACGGTGACCGGAACGGGGGCGCTGCGCGGCGAGTTGGACGCCGTGGTCGAGCAGGGGTACGCGGTCGCGCTGGAGGAGTTCGAGGTGGGCCTGACGGCGGTCGCGGCACCGGTGCGCGCGCACGACGGGAAGGTGATCGGGGCCATCAGCGTCTCGGGCCCGGTGTACCGGCTCGCGGACGAGAGGCTGCCGGTGCTGGCCAAACGCACGGTGGCGGCGGGCGCGGAGCTGTCGCGGCGGATGGGGTACGGATTCTGACCGGATCCGGCTGCTGTCACGGCGGGATCCGGCTGCTGTTCTCCGCCGGAAGCCTGCTGCCGTTTCCCACCGGTTCCGGTTGCCTTGTGTCCGGCTCGTTTCGGGGCGTCGGCGCGTTTTGCCCAGGCTTAACCCGCACCCCTTGACGACCCGTTGACGGCGTTCTCACTATGTCTCTGATAGCGCAACCCAACTTGCACTGCGCAACAGCAGAGGAGTCGGTCGTGCACTATGTAAGTCAGGGAGGTCATGGGGGTCCCGGGGGCCCCGCGGGTCGGCGGGTCGTCATCATCGGGGCCGGCATCGTCGGCTGCTGTCTCGCCGAGGAGCTGACCGGGCGCGGCTGGACCGACGTGACCGTGCTGGATCAGGGACCGTTGTCCGCTCCGGGCGGCTCCACCTCGCACGCGCCGGGGCTGGTCTTCCGGACGAACCCGTCCAGGACGCTCACCGCCTTCGCCCGGCACACCGTGGAGACGTTCTCCGCCCTGGAGATGGACGGACTCCCCTGCTTCCAGCGGGTCGGCGGACTGGAACTCGCCACCACTCCGGAGCGCTGGGCCGATCTGCACCGCAGGGCCGGGCTCGCCACGTCCTGGGGCGTACGCGGCGAACTGGTCGACGCCGCGCGCTGCAAGGAACTCTGGCCCCTCGTCGACGCGTCCGCCGTGCTCGGCGGCTTCCATACCCCGGACGACGGACTGGCCCGCGCCCTGCCCGCGTCGCACGCGCTGCGCGAGCGGGCCGAACGGCGCGGCGCACGGTTCCTCTACCGGCACACCGTCACCGGTATCGCACGCGAGGGCCGCCGGGTCGGCGCCGTCGTCACCGACCGGGGCACCTTCCCGGCCGATCACGTCGTGTCGGCCGCCGGGTTCTGGGGCCCGGTGATCGGGCGGATGGTCGGGGTGGACGTACCGCTGCTGCCGCTCGCCCACCAGTACGCGAAGACCGGCCCGCTCCCCGAACTCACTGCCACCCCCGACGCTCCCCCACCCATCCTCCGCTTCCAGGACCGCGACCTCTACTTCCGTGCGCACGGAGACCGCCTCGGTATCGGCTCGTATGCGCACCGGCCGCTGCCTGTCGACCCGTTCGCCGTCCTCGCTTACGACGAGGCACGCCGGAGCGGGCGGGCGATGCCGTCCTCGTATCCCTTCACGGAGGAGGACTGGGCGCCGAGTTGGCGGGACTGTCAGTGGCTGATGCCCGCGTTGCGCGGGCGGCGGATCGAGGAGGGGTTCAACGGCGTGTTCTCGTTCACGCCCGACGGCATGCCCGTCATCGGCGAGTCCCGGGCGCTGCGCGGGTTCTGGCTGGCGGAGGCGGTCTGGGTGACGCACTCCGCGGGCGTCGCCAAGGCGGTCGCGGAGTGGATGGTCGACGGACGGCCTTCGCTCGACGTCCACGAGTGCGATCTGACCCGGTTCGAGGACGTCCAGCGCTCGCCCGCCTATGTCCACGACCGGGGAGCCCAGCAGTTCGTGGAGGTGTACGACGTACTGCACCCGTCGCAGCCCCCGGAACAGCCGCGCCCCTTGCGGGTGAGCCCCTTCCACGCCCGGCAGCGGGAGTTGGGGGCGTACTTCCTTGAGGGTGGCGGCTGGGAGCGCCCGCACTGGTACGAGGCCAACGCCCCGCTCGCCGAAGGTCTCGGCCTCCCCGCGCGGGACGCCTGGTCAGCCCGGTACTGGTCACCGATCGCGGCGGCAGAGGCGCGCGCGACCCGCGAGAAGGTCGCCCTCTACGACATGACACCGCTGCGCCGGCTGGAGGTCACGGGCCCCGGCGCCCTGGACTTCCTCCAGTGGATGACCAGCAACAACCTCGCCAAGAAGCCTGGCGCGGTCACGTACACACTGCTCCTCGACGAGGCCGGAGGGATCTGTTCCGATCTGACTGTGGCGCGGCTCGGCGAGGAGCGGTTCCAGATCGGCGCCAACTCGCCCGCCGACCTCGACCGGCTGTTGCGGTACGCGCCCGCCGGCGTCCAGGTCCGGGACATCACCTCCGGCACCTGCTGCGTCGGCGTGTGGGGCCCGCTCGCCCGCGACCTGGTGCAGCCGCTCACCCACGACGACTTCTCGCACGAGGGCTTCGGCTACTTCCGCGCCAAGGAGACCTACATCGGGCATGTCCCGGTCACCGCGCTACGGCTGTCGTACGTGGGTGAGCTGGGCTGGGAGCTGTACACGACGGCCGATCTGGGGCTTCGGCTCTGGGACACGCTGTGGGAGGCGGGGCAGCGGCTCGGGGTCGTCGCGGCCGGACGGTCCGCGTTCAACAGCCTGCGCCTGGAGAAGGGCTACCGCGCCTGGGGCCAGGACATGACGGCCGAGGACACCCCGTACGAGGCGGGGCTCGGCTTCGCCGTCCGCATGGACCGGGGCGACTTCATCGGCCGCGCGGCCCTGGCCGCCCTCGCCCCCACCCCCACACCCACACCCACACCCACACCCACCCGCAAACTCACCCCCCTCCTCCTCGACGACCCGTCAGCCATCGTGCTCGGCAAGGAGCCCGTACACGTCGACGGCACCCCCTCGGGTTACGTGACAAGCGCGGCGTACGGCTACACGCTGGGCCGCTGTGTCGCGTACGCCTGGCTGCCGCCCTTGGCGACCGGGACCGGCGTGCATGTCGAGTACTTCGGCGAGAAGGTGGCGGCCACGGTCGCCGACGAACCGCTGTTCGACCCGAAAATGACCCGCATCCGCTGCTAGGAGGAGCCCTGGTGTCCCCGACGTACGACGTGATCGTGATCGGCCTCGGCGGCATGGGCAGTGCCGCCGCGCACCATCTCTCCGCGCGCGGGGCCCGCGTCCTCGGCCTGGAGAAGTTCGGCCCGGTCCACAGCAAGGGCTCCAGCCACGGGGGTTCGCGGATCACCCGGCAGTCGTACTTCGAAGACCCGGCGTACGTCCCCCTGCTGCTGCGCGCGTACGAGCTGTACGAGCAGGTGGAGCGGGACACCGGACGCGAGGTGGCCACGCTGTGCGGCGGGGTGATGGTGGGGCGCCCCGAGTCGCGGACCGTCGCCGGATCGCTGCTCTCGGCCCGCCGATGGGACCTGCCGCACGAACTGCTCGACGCCCCCGAGATCCGCCGCCGTTTCCCGACGCTGACGCCCCGGGACGACGAAGTGGCGCTGTACGAGGCGCGCGCGGGGCTGCTCAGGCCCGAGAACACCGTGGCGGCGCACCTTCAACTGGCCACACGTCAGGGCGCCGACCTGCACTTCCAGGAGCCGGTGACGCACTGGACGCCGTATCGCGACGGGGTGCGCGTGCACACGCCCGACGACACCTACACGGCCGGCCAGTTGGTGATCTGCCCCGGCGCGTGGGCGCCCCGGCTGCTGGCCGACCTCGGGGTGCCGATCACGATCGAGCGGCAGGTCATGTACTGGTTCCAGCCGGCCGGAGGCACCGCGCCCTTCGTGCCGGAGCGACATCCGATCTACATCTGGGAGGACGCGGACGGGGTGCAGGTGTACGGGTTCCCGGCGATCGACGGACCTGATCTCGGCGCGAAGGTGGCCTTCTTCCGCAAGGGCGGAGCCGTCTGCACCCCGGAGACCATCGACCGGACCGTGCACGACGACGAGGTCGCCGCGATGGCCGCCGCCATGTCCGGCCGGATCCCGTCGCTCCCCGGCACCTTCCTCAAGGCCGCCACCTGCATGTACTCGAACACTCCCGACGAACACTTCGTGATCGCCCGGCACCCCGCGCATCCCGGGTCCGTGACCGTCGCCTGCGGGTTCTCGGGGCACGGGTTCAAGTTCGTGCCCGTCGTCGGGGAGATCGCGGCCGATCTCGCCCTGGACGGCTCCACCCGGCACCCCATCGACCTGTTCGACCCGCAGCGATGCGCTCCGTTGGAACCGCGGTAGGTCCGCCGCGCTAGATCTGCCGGGCAGGTCCGCCGCGGGCCGTCCGTGGCTGGCCGCGCAGTCCCCCGCGCCCCTCGCGGGCCGCGACACCGCAACCCGACTTCGACACGTCCGCCGTCCGCCTAGGAGTCCCCACGTGACCACCCCTCCCGCCTCCACCGGAGCCCCGAGCCTCATCGCCACCCTCCCCGGCCGGTGGTACACGGACCCGGAGATCTTCCGCCAGGAACAGGAACAGATCTTCGAATCCGGCTGGTTCTGCGCCGTACGCTCCGCCGATCTCGCCAAGCCGGGCGCCTACCGGACGGTTCAGGTCGGCCGCGAGAGCGTCCTCGTGACCCGTGACCGCGCCGGTGAACTGCGGGCCTTCCTCAACGTCTGCCGGCACCGGGGCGCCCGGCTCTGCGTCGCCGAGTCCGGCGAGGTCCGCCGCACCCTCCAATGCCCGTACCACGCATGGACGTACGGTCTGGACGGCCGGCTCGTCGCGGCGCCCCACCTGGTGCGGATGCCGGACGTCGACCGCGTCGCCTACGGGCTGATCGGCGTGGAGCTGCGGGAGTGGCTGGGCTATGCCTGGGTGTGTCTCGCGGACGAACCGCCGTCGTTCGATGAAACGGTGCAAGGCGCGGCCGTCGAACGCCTGGGCGACGCCGCGTCCGTCGAACGCTACCGCGCGCAGGATCTCGCGCTCGGCAGGCGCGTCACCTATGACGTACGGGCGAACTGGAAGCTGATCGTCGAGAACTTCATGGAGTGCTACCACTGCGCGACGATCCACCCCGAACTCACCGAGGTGCTGCCGGAGTTCGCGGACGGTTATGCGGCGCAGTACTACGTGGGCCACGGCGCCGAGTTCGCGGCCGGGGTGGAGGGTTTCACCGTGGACGGCAGCGCGGGTTTCGGGAAGCTGCCGGAGGTCACGGACGACCAGGACCGGCGCTACTACGCGATCACCGTGAAGCCGACGGTGTTCGTCAACCTCGTACCCGACCATGTGATCGTGCACCGGATGTTCCCGCTCGCGGCCGACCGTACGGTGGTCGAGTGCGACTGGCTGTACGCGCGCGAGGTCGTCGCGTCCGGCGCCGATCTGTCGAAGTCCGTGGAGCTGTTCCACCGGGTCAACGAGCAGGACTTCGCGGCCTGTGAGCGCACCCAGCCCGCGATGTCGTCCCGCGCCTACCGCCACGGCGGGGTGCTCGTCCCCAGCGAGCACCACATCGGCGCCTTCCACACCTGGGTGGTCCGGGCGCTCGGGGACGCCGCCGCACGGACGGCCTCGCCGTAACGTCGTCAGGCGGTCGCGGCCGGCCGCTTGTACATCCGGGTCGCGGTGATCTCGCCGTGCACCGTCTCCTCGTCCGGGGCCTGCTGCGGGAGCCCCGGGCGCAGGTGCTCCTCGACGCTGATGTACTTCAGCCCCGCGCGCAGGTCGGCGTCATTGCGCAACCGGATGACCAGCGGGAACTCGGCGAGCGCCGTCGTGTCGAACAGCCCGGTCGTGTACAGGAGCTGCACCCCGAGCGCGTCCGACACGGCCCGCTGAAGCTCCAGCAGATACGTGGCGTTGGCGCGGCCGATCGGATTGTCGAGGAACAGGGTGCCCGCGTGGCGGTGCTTGTCGCGGCCCCGGTCGTTCGACCGCAGGGCGGCCATCGTGCAGTACAGGGCGATGGCGGCGGTGAGGAGCTGGCCGCCGGAGAACACGTCGCCCATCTGTCCGACGGGGACCCGCTCGGCGCGCAGGACGGCGTCCGGCTTCAGGATCTCGACGGAGATCCCGCGCGGCTGGAGCGCGGCGGCGACCCCGCGCAGCAGCAGCGACATGCCGTCGCGCCGCATGTCGGAGTTCTTGCGCACGGCCGCGCGCGTGGCCTCGTCCACGACCTCGCCGAGCCGTTCGGTCAGGGTCGCCTGGTCGGGCTCCTCGAACCGGATCCGCAGGAACTCCTGCCCCGACCACTCGCCGAGCCCTTCCGGCAGCCGTGACAGCCGCTGGGCGGACCGGAGCGTGGCCAGCGCGGATTCGACGAGGCCGCGCAGCCGGTCCACGATCGAACCGCGGTTGCGCTCCAGCTGCGCCAACTCGTCGGTCAGCACCCGCAGTCGGGGCGCGAAGGCGTCGGCCCACTTCTGCGCGTGCTCCGGCAGGGCGGACGCGGGCAGCTCGCGGATCTGCTGGCGGGCGGGGGTGCGGACCTGCTCGTACCGGGTGGCGTTGGCGTGCCGGACGAGCACGTCGCTCGCCTCGCGCACGGACGCCTCGGCGGCGGACAGGTCGGCGGCGCAGCCGCGCAGCGAGCGCCGGGTCTCGGCGGCGGCACGCCGGGCCTCCTCCAGGCCGCCGGGGTACGGCTCGGGGGCCTGGGCGCCCGCCGCGGCCTCGGCGTCCTGGTGGTCGCGGAGCAGGTCCCGCAACAGGGCCGCCGTCTCGTCGAAGCCGCCGGCGCCGTCCTCGGCCGCGCGGTGCGCCTGGAGGAGATGCGCGTGCGCGTCGCGTGCCGCGCCCAGCGCCTCGGTGCGCGCGGCCAGTTCACCGGTCGCGGTGCGCAGCAGCGCCTGGGCGTGCTCGACGTCCTTGGGGAGGGCGTCATCGGGCAGTTCGGTGTGGGCCTCGCCGTCCTCGGGCGCGTGCCGCTCGGCCTCGCCGCGCAGCCGGCCGAGCTGCTCGCTGGCGGTCGACACCCGGGTCTCCAGGAGCTGCATCAGCTCCTCCGCGCGCGCGGCTGCCGCCTGCCGCGAGGGCCCGTCGGCGCCGTCCGGGGACTCCAGGAGCTGGGCGGCGCGCGTACGCACCTTGTTGCTGAGCCGGTCCATTTCGGCGACCGCCGCGCTCTCGTCGCTCTCGGCCCGCGCCTGCTCGGCCCTCAGATCGGCGCCGACGCCGACCTTCTCGTACAGCTGCGACGCGGCGCGGTACGCCTCGCGGAGCGCGGGCAGCGACGGACGCGGTGCCGGAGCGGGCGCCTCCGCTGTGTCGCCGGGTGTGCCGTGGGTCTCCGGTACGTCGTCGGGCGCGCCCGCGATCTCGGCGCGCTCGGCGCGCAGGGTACGGGCGGTACGGCGGGCGTCGTCCGCCGCGCGCTGGGCGGCGCGGCGGTCCTCGTCGGCCGCGCGGGCGCGGTCCAGGCAGGACTGGGCGCGGGCCTCCGACTCGACGGCCTCGTCGGCGAGTTCCCGCAGTCGCACCTGCCAGCCGGCTCGCTCGCGCAGCCGGAACGCGAGCCCGGCGAGCGCGTCGGCCGCGCGCCGCGCGCGCTGGGCGGCGTCCTGCCGCTCCTCGCGCACCCGCGCGGCCTCGGCGGCGACCTCGTCGGCCTCCACGCGCGCGGTCCGCGCCTCCACCAGCTCGGCCTCGGCGGCTTCCGCGAAGGCGTGCGCCTCGCGCGCGGTGGTGACGAGTTCGGTGAGCCGTCCCGCCGGGCAGCCGCCGCGCCAGGAGGCCAGGCGCGCCGCCAGCTCCCGGTCCTTGGCGAGCCGGGCGGCGAGCGCGCGGATGTCCTCGTCGCGCTCGGTCGCGCGCGTGCGCAGCGCCTGCCGCTCCTCGTCGGCGGCGTGCTCGTCGTGCATGGCCGGGTTCGGCGGTACGAGGAACACCTCGCCCCTGCCTTCGCCCGTCCCCGGTGCCGGGGTGGGGGCGAGCAGGGCGGCGGCCGTGCCCACGGCGACGGCGGAGCGCGGCAGCAGCGCGGCGTTGCCGAGGCTCTCGCGGGCGCGCGCGTGCGAGTCGGGGTCGGTGATGATCACGCCGTCGACCAGTTCGGGCCTGGCGGCGAGCACGCGCGCGTGGTCGGTGGGGTCGACGGCCTGGGCGAGGTAGCGCCAGCCGGGCAGGGCGGGGATGCCGTGCTCCCCCAGGTACTCGACGGTGGCCAGGACATCGGGTCCCGGGGGCAGGAGTCCGCCGTCGCCGAGCGCGCCGAGGATCCGGGAGTCGTCGGCGGCTGCGGTGCGCAGCTCGAACAACTGCCGTTCGGCGGCGGTGACTCCGTCGTCCAGGAGGCGCTTGAGGTCGTCGGCGGCCCGGTCGAGTTCTTCGGGGGTGAGGGGGCCGTCGGAAGGGGTTCGGTCGTCCGGGGCGGCGGTGGGGCGGTGGGGGCGGGTGGCCCCTTCGGCGTCCGGGCGGTCGGTCCCGGGGTCGACGCGGGGCTGCGGCACACCGGAGTCACCCCGAGCACCGGCGTCCCCCCGAGCACCCGTGTCCGCCCGGACACGAGCGTCCGCCCGAGCGCCGGAGTCCGCCTGCGCCGACGCCCCCGGCAGGTTGAGCAGTTCCGCGAGGCGCTCCTCGCGCGCGAGGGACGCGGCGGTGTGCACCTCGCCCTCGTACGCCCGCTGTGCGGCGCTCGCCGCGTCGGCCGCGCGCGCGGCTGTCAGTTCGGCGCGGGCCTCGGTGGCGGCGGTCTCGCGGGCGCGTTCGGCGGCGCGGTGGGACGCCTCGCGCGCGGTGTCCCAGGCGGCGACGGCGGACTTCTCCGCGTCGCTGGCGGCGAGCGCGGCCCGCGCCGGGTCGGCGTCGGGTGCGGCGTCGTCGAGCCAGCCCGCGCGGACTGCCTCGGCGGTCTCCTGCTCGACCTCGGTGAGGCGCTGGCGCAGATGCCCGGCCTCGCTGCGGGCGCGCTGGGCCTCGGTGGCGGCGGCCGTGGCGTCCCGGTGGGCGGCCTCCCCGGCCTCCTGGAGGGTCGCGGAGCGCTCCTCGCCCTCGTTCGCGAGCCCTTCGGCATCGCCGGCGGCGGCCTGGAGGGCGCGGACGAGATCGGCGGCGGCCTTGGCGCGGGCGGCGAGCGCGGGGGCCGCGTCGCGCTCGGCCTCGCGGATGGCGACGGCCACGCGCGCGGAGCGGTCGGCGGCGGCCCGGTGCCGCAGCACGGCTTCGGCGGCCTGCCACGCCGCGTACAGGGTGCGGGCGTCGGCCAACTCCCGTTTCTGCGCGGCGGCGGCCTTCTCGGCGCCCGCGAGCGCCAGGGACGCGTGCCGGTACGCCAGTTCGGCGGCGATCAGGGCGGTGTGGCCGCGGTCCTGCTCGGCCCGGGTGACGGTGTGCGCGGCGGCCGTGACCTGCTGGGCGAGGTCGGCGGCGCGGTGGCGCTCCTCGCCGCCCCGGGCGGACAGCCGGCGGGCGAGGGTGCGGGTGCGGCGCTCCGCGGCGCCGTGGATGTCCCGCGCGCGGGAGCGTGCGTCGGCGGCGTCGACGATGCGGCCCAGGAGGTCGACGGAGCCCGCGGTGAAGTCGCGTTCGGCGATGAGTTCGGCGCGGCGGCCCAGCTTGTTGCCGAATCCGCCGACCAGGTCGGCGAGTCCGTCGGTGTCGCGCGTGTCGGTGACCGCCCGTAGCAGCAGGTCGGTGAAGTCGGAGTCCTTCTTGACGGCGAAGAGTCCGGCGGCCTCACCCTCGTCGGCGTTCATCTCGCGCTGGTAGCGGAAGAGTTCGGGGTCGAGTCCGAGGTCGCCGAGGTGTTCGGTCCACCGCTCGTGGATCTCCTCCCAGTGCACGTCGAGGTGCGGGTACGCCTTGCCGGCGTCGGTGAGGGCGTCCCGGAAGCCCTTCATGGTCCGGCGGCGGCCCTGCGCACCGGAGGCGCCCTCGACCGGCGGGCGTACGGCGGTGGACTCGGCGACGGGGAGGTTGTCGAGGCTGAGCCCGGGTCCGGGGCGGAACGAGTACCAGGCCTCGGCGAACTTCCGGGGGTCGTTGGAGACCTGGCGGCCCCGCCATTCGCTGACCTTGCCGACGACGACGCACTCGCCGGTCAGGGTGTGCTGCCACTCCAGGGCGACATGTCCGCAGTCGTCGGCGAGCAGGAACTTCCGCAGCACGCCCGAGCTGGCCCCGCCCAGGGTGTTGCGGTGACCGGGCAGCATCACGGAGAAGATCAGCTTGAGGAGGACGGACTTGCCGCCGCCGTTCTCCAAGAAGAGCACGCCCGCGGGGGCCGGGCGGCGGGGCGGTCCTACGGGCTCCTCCGCGAAGAACTCCGCCTGGGCGGGCGCGGGGTGGGGCACGGCGGTGCCCACGCCACGCAGGTCCAGCACGGTGTCGGCGTAGCGCGCACCGGCCGGCCCGATGGAGTAGAGGCGGACCCGGGACAGCTCGTACATGGCGGCGGACTCTCAGTCTTCGACAAGTCGTCGGTGTTCGAAGGCGGTCTTCGAAGGCCGTGTTCGACGGTGGTGGGGGTGGTGGGCCGGGGGTCAGGAGTGGAAGGGCAGTCCGGCGTCGGCCACCAGCTCCAGGTCGTCGGTGTCGTCGGCGGGCAGCAGCGTCGCCGTGCCGTCGGTCACCGGTACCACCCCCAGGTCGAGGAGTTCGGTCATGGCGGCGCTGCCCGCCATGTCGCGGACCTGCAACTGATAACGCGCGGTCGTCCGGTACGTACCGCCCGCGTCGTCGCCGGTGCGCTGGAGGAAGCCCGACTCGGTGAGGAAGGCGGCGGCCTTGCCGACGATTCCGGTGGTGGAACCGGCGAGTCGGCGGGCGTCCTTGGTGGCGCCGGTGGAGCTGCGCCGGGCCCAGATCCGCCAGGCCGCTTCGAGGCCGGGTGCGTCGGTCGCCGGGTCGGTGTTCTCGCCCTGCTCCTCGGCGCGCTCCTCCAGCCTGCGGCAGGCCTGGCGTACGAAGCCGTCGACGCCGTTGACCGTGACGCGGCCGATGTAGCCGTCGTCGGCGAGGTCCTCGGGTCTTGGGAACGCCAGGGCGGCCACGGCGAGATGGGCGAGCCCGTGCAGGAAGCGGTCGGTGGAGTCGGCGGACGCCCGCCGCGCGTAGTCCCCCATGCGGACGGCGAAGACGGAGTCCTCGGCGGCGGTGACGGCCATCCCCGCGCGCGGGGAGACCTCCAGGACGATCAGGCCGAGCCCGGTGGCGACGGCGTCGGCGAGCCGGGCGAACGGGGGGTCCTCGCGGTAGCGGCGCAGCAGCTCGGTGTACTCGGCGTCGCGGGCGGGCTGGAGCTTCGGCTGGAGGCCGAAGGCGACGAGCCGCGCGGCGTCGGCGGCGTCGGCCGGGGTGACGGGTGCCGGGGCCGCGGGCGCCTGCCGGTCGTCCGGCTCGCTCCACGCGGCGGTGTCTGCGTGGTCGTCGCTCACGGCTGCTGCTCCTTGGTCGTCGTCAGGTGTCGTCCGTACGCGATCATGTGCGCTCTGTCGTACGGCGTCATGTGCGCCCGGTCGTACGGGGTCGCGGGCGCCGCCCCGTGCGCGGTCAGGCGCGCTCCCTCTCCCGCGGTCATGCGGTCTCCGTCCGTCCGGCGGCCATCCCCGCCGCGTCGAGCAGGGCCTTGCCGACGATGAGGTCCGCGCCGCCGAATTCGGGGTCGTCCAGCTCGGTGCCGTCGTCGACGGCGAAGAGGAGATTCTGCTCGCCCTGGCGGTAGGCGGTGCCGACGGGCGGGCTGGCCGCGTGGACCGCCAGAAGGGCGACGAGATACGGCAGTTCGGGGTCGCCGCGGCGGGCCTCGGCGAGCAGTCCGGAGAGCCGGCGGGGCGCGTCGGCGGGCAGGTCGAGGAGTTCGGTGGCGCGGGCGAGCTGGTCCTCGCTGAACCGGCTGTCGTCGGGGGTGGCGATCAGGTCCGGCTCGGGCATCTCGGCGCCGAGGTGTTCCCGCTCCAGCGGGGGCGTCAGCAACAGGTCGACCAGGTCGCCGACCCGTACGGACACGGGGGTCCGCAGGCCCGTCCCGCGCGCGAAGAAGGCGTCCGTGACCCGGATCGCGCGCGCGACGGGGAGCGGCAGGAGCGGGGCGACGAGCTGTCCGTAGAGATCGAGGCCCGCGCGCGCGGAGGGTGCCGCGAACGCCTGCCGGTCCTGTTCGGCGCGGAACAGGGGGCCCGCTTCGAGGAGCCGGGACTGCAGTTGGGTGTGGCGGCGGATGCAGTCCTTGACGATGTCGACCAGTTCGGCCGCGCGGCGCTTGTGCTCGGGGTCCTCGGACTCGTCGCGGGCCTTGCGGATGTTGGTCAGGATCGCGTTCTCGTGGCGATAGCGGTCGGCGACATGGTCCAGGGCCTCGGTGATCATGTCGGGGACGGTGTGCAGCCAGTCCACCGCGCGGACATTGCGCCGGGTCGCGTCCAGGGCGCGGCGCAGGGTCTCGGAGTACTGCACCGTGCGGTAGCGGGCCTGTTCGGCGGCGAGTTGGGCGTCGGCGAGCCGACCGCGGCTGATCAGCACCTCCAGCTTGACCTCGGCGGCGATCTGCGCACTGGTCACATCGGTGTCGAGGGCGCCCACCAGGACGTTGACGGCTTCGTCGGTGGTCCGGAGATAGACCCCTCCGCCATAGCCGGGGACCTCTTCGATCAGCTTGAAGTCGTAGTCACGGCGGACATAGCTGCCGTCCGGTGCGAAGGTGCCGTACACCGCGCGGAAGCCCCGGTCGACGCTGCCGACGTTGATCAGGTTCTCCAGGACCCAGCGGGCGACGCGCTCGTGCTCCTCGCTCGGGCGGATCGGGGCCTGGGCGGCCACGCGTGGGATCAGCCGGGACACTATCTGCTCGTGGTCGGCGCCGGTGTCGAAGTCCATGTGGAGCGTGACCAGGTCGATGGCGGACAGGGCGACCTCCGCCATGCCGTACACCGAGTACTCGCCCGCGAGATTCGCCTTGCGTACGTCCAGGTCGTGCAGCGGGGCGGTGCAGGCGAGCGCGCGCAGCCGCCGCGCCAGTCCCTCGTCGGCGGCCGGGCCCAGGGCGGGCCGCGGCCCCGCGCTGAGCTGGGGCGGAGCTGAGTCCGTCGATGCAGGCGAAGTCACGCTGAACAGACTAGGTCCTCGGTCTGACAACGGTCGAAACGACGCAGAAGCGACCGCCGGGCGCCCGCCGCCGGAGCCCGCTGGCGGACGACCGAGGTCGCAGGCGGGGCGGGGCGGGGCGGATCAGTCAGGCGCCGTCACCCGTCCGTCTGCTCCGCGTCCGCGACGCGCTGCCCGTACACCTCGACCATCTGCCGTCGTGAGTCGTCCAGGTAGGTGGCGAGCAGCTGTTCGGCCTCGGCGCCCTCGCCGGCCTGAAGGGTCTCCAGGATGCGGTGGTTGCGGGCGAGGTAGGGCTCGTGCAGCGACTGCGGGTCGTCCACCACGTGGAAGGCGAGGCGCAGTTCGGCGAAGACGCTGCGCATGAGTTCGTCGGTGCGTTCGCTGCCGGCGAGGGCGACGAGTTCCCGGTGGAAGTGGATGTTGGCGGTCGACACGCCCTTCCAGTCGCCTTCGGACGCCGCTTCCCGGCCCTCCGCGACGGCGGCGGCGGGGCCGTCCACGGCGTACGGCGGCCGGCCGAGGCCCCGGACGACCGCGCACTGGACGAGCCTGCGGGTGCGGTAGATGTCCTCGACGTCCTCGATGCTCAGGATGCGGACGAACACGCCCCGGTTGAGCTGGTGTTCGAGGAGCCGTTCGTGGGTGAGCAGCCGGAACGCCTCGCGCAGGGTGTTGCGGGAGACGCCGAGGGCGCCGCCGATGCTGTCCTCGGAGAGCCGGGTCCCGGGCGGGAAGTACCCCTCGGCGATCCGGCTCCGGAGGATGTCGGCCACCCGCTCGGCGGTGCTGGTGCGGCCCAGGAGTGCGCGGTCGTCGGCGAGGCCGGTCAGTTCTGCCATGTCCGGAATTCAACCGCAGATACAAGAACGAAACAACATGGGTATTGAGGGATCGTTCAACGATCCTCTACCTTGGCGAAACGGCAAGTCCGCACGGCCCAGAACCTCCGCGCCACCCAGAACCTCCGCACGGCTCAGAACCTCCGCACCCTCCGTCCCCCAACCGCTCCGCGAGTACTGCGAGGTGCACATGAGCACGACTCCCCCGTCCGGGACCCTGAAGGCCGGCACCGGTCACGCCCCGGGTGAACCCGCCGGCGACGACGGCGCGTTCGGCTGGCTGCGCGCCCTCGGGCCGCGCGGCAGGCGCGCGTTCGCCGGTGCGTTCGGCGGCTATGCGCTGGACTCGTACGACTACTTCACGCTGCCGCTGAGCATGGTCGCGCTGGCGGCCTACTTCGGGCTGAGCAGCGGCCAGACCGGGCTGTTCACGACGGTCACGCTGGTGGTGTCCGCGATCGGCGGCGCGGTGGCGGGCGTCCTCGCGGACCGCATCGGCCGGGTCAAGGCCCTGATGATCACGGTGATCACCTACGCCGTGTTCACCGTGGCCTGCGGTTTCGCGCCCAACTACGAGACGCTGCTGGTCTTCCGCGCGCTCCAGGGTCTCGGCTTCGGCGGCGAGTGGGCCGTCGGCGCGATCCTGGTCGCCGAGTACGCGAGCGCCAAGCACCGCGGCCGGACGCTCGGCGCGATCCAGAGTTCCTGGGCGGTCGGCTGGGGGCTGGCCGCGATCGTGTACACGCTGGTGTTCCAACTCCTCGACGCGGACCTCGCCTGGCGCGTGATGTTCTGGACCGGCGCCCTGCCCGCGCTGCTCGTGATCTATGTGCGCCGCCATGTGCAGGACGCGCCCGGCGCGGCCCTGGAGCGGCAGAGCAGCCCGGAGAAGGGTTCGTTCGGGGCGATCTTCCGGCGGGGCACGGCGGCCCGGCCGGGGCTGCTGCGTACGACGTTCTTCGCGGTGCTGCTCTCCACCGGTGTGCAGGGCGGCTACTACACACTGGCCACCTGGGTGCCCACGTACCTCAAGTCGGAGCGCGGTCTCTCCGTCGTCGGTACGGGCGGCTATCTCACGTTCCTCATCTCGGGCGCGTTCCTCGGCTATCTGACGGGCGGCTACCTCACCGACAAGCTGGGCCGCAAACGGAACATCACCCTGTTCGCGTTCCTGTCCGCCGCCGCGATCCTCGCGTACACGAACATCCCCAGCGGCGCGAACACCGTGCTCCTGGTGCTCGGATTCCCGCTCGGCTTCTGCATGTCGGCGATCTTCAGCGGCTTCGGATCGTTCCTGAGCGAGCTGTATCCGGCCGCCGTACGCGGGACGGGTCAGGGCTTCACGTACAACACGGGCCGTGCGGTGGGTGCCATATTCCCCACGCTCGTGGGGTTCCTCGCCGACAGCTGGGGTGTCGGCGGGGCGCTGATCTTCGGCGCGCTGGGGTATGCCCTCGCCGTGCTCGCCCTGTTCGGACTGCCCGAGACCCGGGGGAGGGAGCTGCTGTGAACCGTACGAAGGAGCGAACCGTCCACGTGACAGACCTGAAGGGCGTCAACGGCGCCCACGCGCGCGAGTGGAGTCCCGCCGAGGCACGCGCGCGGTTCCGCGCGGGACTCACCGGGCCGACCGCCGGACACGCGGCGGGCCACACCCAGGCCAACCTGATCGCGGTACCGGCGGACTGGGCGTACGACATGCTGCTGTTCTGCCAGCGCAACCCGAAGGCGTGTCCCGTGCTGGACGTCACCGACGCCGGTGCGTGGACCACCCCCCTCGCGCGCGGTGCCGATCTGCGCACCGATCTGCCGGGGTACCGCATATGGCGCGACGGCACCCTGGTCGCCGAACCCACGGACGCCCGCGACCACTGGCGCGACGACCTGGTGTCGTTCCTCATCGGGTGCAGCTTCACCTTCGAGTGGGCGCTCGCCGGGGCGGGCGTCCCGCTGCGCCACATCGAGCAGGGCCGCAATGTGTCGATGTACGTCACCGACCGCCGCTGCCGGCCCGCGGGGCGGCTGCACGGGCCGATGGTCGTGTCGATGCGCCCGGTGCCGCCCGAGCACCTGTCGGCGGCGATCAGGGAGAGTGCGATGCTGCCCGCGGTGCACGGAAGCCCCGTGCACTGCGGGGACCCGGCCGGGCTCGGCATCGCGGATCTGAGGCGCCCCGACTTCGGGGACCCGGTGGCCGCCGAGCCCGGTGACATCCCGGTGTTCTGGGCGTGCGGGGTGACCCCGCAGGCGGTGGTCATGGCCTCCAGGCCACCGTTCGCGATCACGCACGCGCCGGGGCAGATGTTCATCACCGACGCCCGCGACGAGCAGTACCGCGTCGCGGCCTGACCGGGAAGGTGCCAGGGCCATGGCCATGACCGCAGCCTCCATCGATCTCAACGCCGACCTCGGCGAGGGCTTCGGCCGCTGGACGCTCACCGACGACGAACAACTGCTGTCCGTCGTCACCAGCGCCAATGTGGCCTGCGGCTTCCACGCGGGCGACGCGTCCACCATGCGACGGGTGTGCGAGCTGGCCTCCGCGCGCGGGGTACGCGTCGGCGCCCAGGTCTCCTATCGCGACCTGGCCGGCTTCGGGCGGCGCGCGATGGACGTGCCGCCGGACGAACTGGCGGCGGAAGTGGCGTACCAGATCGGCGCGTTGGAGGTCTTCGCGCGCGCGGCGGGCACGCGCGTGGCCTATGTGAAGCCGCACGGCGCGCTCTACAACCGGATCGTGCACGACGAGGACCAGGCCCGCGCGGTGGTCGACGGGGTGCTCCTCGCGGACGCCTCGCTGCCGGTGCTCGGGCTGCCCGGATCGCGGTTCCTCGAAGTCGCCGGAAAGGCCGGGCTGCCGGTCGTCACGGAGGCGTTCGCGGACCGCGCGTACACCCCCGGGGGCACCTTGGTGCCGCGCGGCACGGAAGGGGCGGTGATCCCGGATCCGGAGGCGGTGGCCGAACGGTCCCTGGGCATCGCCCGGTTCGGCACGGTCACCGCGCACGACGGCCAGCAGATTCCCGTACGGGCCCGCTCGCTGTGTCTGCACGGCGACACCCCGGGCGCGGTCGGACTCGCGGCACGCGTGCGCGCGCGCCTGGAGGCCGCCGGGGTCCGGGTGGAGGCGTTCGCATGAGACCGCTGCCGGTCGGCGACCGGGCCCTGCTGGTGGAACTCGACAGCGGGGACGCCGCGCAGGCCCTGCACGCGGAGCTGCTGCGCCGCCGCTCCGCCGGGACCCTGCGCGTACGGGAGATCGTCCCGGCGGCGCGCACGGTGCTCCTCGACGGGCTGGACGACCCGTGCGGGCTCGCCGCCGAACTGCCGTCGTGGGAGGTGCCGCCCCCGCGCGCGCACGCGGGGGACGTCGTCGAGATCCCGCTGCGGTACGACGGCCCGGACCTCGCGGAGGTCGCCGCGCTGTGGGGCGTCGGCACGGACGAGGTCGTACGCGTCCACTCGGCGGCCGAATTCCGCGTCGCCTTCTGCGGTTTCGCGCCGGGATTCGGCTATCTGACGGGGCTGCCGGAACGGTACGACGTGCCGCGCCGGGCCACGCCCCGGACCGCGGTCCCGGCCGGCTCGGTCGCCCTTGCCGGGCCGTACACGGGCGTGTATCCGCGGTCGTCGCCGGGCGGCTGGCAGCTCATCGGGACGACGGACGCCGTGCTGTGGGACCCCGCGCGCGTACCCGCCGCGCTTCTGGCGCCCGGGGCGCGGGTCCGCTTCGTACCGGCACGCGTACCGGAGTACGCGGCGGTGTCCGTACCCGAGTACGTACCCGAGTGCGTACCGGATTCCGTACCGGAGGCGCTGGCGTGACGGACCGTGCCGTCCTGGTCGTCCGGGCGGGCGCGCTGACGACCGTGCAGGACCGGGGGCGGCCGGGCCACGCCCATCTGGGGGTGCCGCGCTCCGGAGCGCTGGACGCGCCCGCGGCGGCCCTCGTCAACCGGCTCGTCGGCAACTCCCCGGACGCCGCCGTCCTGGAGACGACCCTCAACGGCTGTGCCGTACGCCCCCGGTGCGCGCTGACCGTCGCGGTCGGCGGCGCACCGTCCGCCGTGTCGGTCGACGGCCGCCCGGTGCCCTTCGGCGCGCCCGTACGCGTACCGGCCGGGGCGCTGCTCGACATCGGGCCGGCCGTGGCGGGGGTGCGCGGCTATGTCGCGTTCGCGGGCGGTGTCGCCGTGGAGCCCGTGCTCGGGAGCCGGTCGACGGATCTGCTCTCGGGCCTGGGACCCGCTCCCCTCGCCGACGGGACGGTCCTTCCGATCGGTGCGGCGCGCGGTGTCCCCGCGCGCGTGGATGCCGTTCCGCAGCCCGGCCCCCCGGCGGAGCTGGTGCTGCGGGTGACGCTCGGCCCGCGGGACGCCTGGTTCACGGAACGGGCCGTCCGTACGCTCACCTCGCGCGCGTACCGCGTGTCGTCGGCGAGCAACCGCATCGGTCTGCGCACGGACGGGCCACCCCTGGAGCGGGCCGTGCACGGGGAGCTGCCCAGTGAGGGCCTGGTCCTGGGCGCCGTACAGGTCCCACCGGACGGGCACCCGGTGGTGTTCCTCGCCGACCACCCGACCACCGGCGGCTACCCGGTGGTCGCGGTCGTCCGCGAGACGGACCTGTCGGCGGCGGCGCAGGCGGTGCCGGGGACACCGGTACGGTTCATCGCCACCGGACGCCCCGCACGCCCTGCACGCCCCGCACGGCGCGCCCGGAGCCGACAGAGCTGACGGCGTCGGTATGGCTGACGGAGCGGCCTCAGAGGCGTCACGCCGCCTCCGGCTGGTCCGCCGGTGTCAGCGCCGCCAGCGCCTGCGCCACCGCGTGCGAAGCCCGCAGATCGAGGCGGGCGCTGGTGCCCCGCGCGCGATGCCGCATCTCGTCCGCCGCGAGGGTCAGCAGCTGCGGCAGCAGATCGGTGCAGCGGCGGGCCACCCATCCGGTGCCCGCGGTGGCGAGCCACAGCAGGCTCGCGGACCGTGTGGGAGGCGGCAGTTCGGGCTCGGCGGGAGGCGCCGTGCCGGTCGCGACGCCCTCGGCGGCCAGCAGGGCGTGGAAGCGCACAGCGAGCTGCCGGTGGCCGCGTTCACCGGGGTGCAGCCGGTCCGCGCTCCACATCGCGCGGTCGGTGAGCCAGGCGCCTTCGGCCGCGTGCAGATGGACCGCGCCGTACCGCTCGGACAGGGCGTGCACGACGGTGTTGACGGCCCGTTGCCGCCGTGCGAGGGGGCGGGCGAGCGCGCCGGGAAGACCGAGCATCGCCCCCGGGTCGGGCAGGCAGGCGGTGAGCACGGTGGTGCCCCGGTCCGCGAAGCGCGCGTACACCGCGTCCAGACGGGACGCCACGGCGTGGATGTCGAAGGTGCAGCGCAAGGTGTCGTTCACGCCGACGACGACGGACACCACATCGGGCTCCAGTTCCAGCGCGTCCGGTGTCTGCCGCTCCAGGACGTCCCGGGTCTGCGCCCCGCTGACCGCCAGATTGCGGAACTCGGCGGGCGCCCCGGCCGTGCCGAGCCCTTCGGCGAGCAGCGCGGCCCAGCCACGCCACCCGTCGCCGAGCGGATCGCCCACCCCTTCGGTGAGCGAGTCGCCCAGCGCGACGAACCGCACGGGTCTCATACCGCGTCCCCCCGCGCCCCCGGTTCCGGCCGGACCCCCGCACCGGTCACGGGTGCCTCCATGACCCGTACCGGCGCGTCATGGGCCGTCAGGAACGCCTCCACGGCCGTGCTCCAGCCGAAGCACTCCGCCCGCGCGCGTGCCGCGTCCCTGCGCTCCGGCTCGAAGCGCTCCAGGAGTTCCTGCACGGCGTCCGCGAAGGTGTCCCCGGTGTCGGCGGCCGTGGCTCCGGCGGCGCCGACGATCTCGGGCAGCGCGGACGACGCGCTCGCGACCACCGGCGTCCCGCACGCCATCGCCTCCAGGGCGGCGAGCCCGAACGTCTCGGCAGGCCCCGGGGCCAGGCACACATCGGCGCTCGCCTGGAGCGCGCCCAGCGTCGCGCGGTCGTTGAGATGGCCGAGGAAGGTGACGGGCAGCCGCCGCTCCTGGGCCCGCTGTTCGAGCCGGCCGCGCAGCGGACCGTCACCCGCGACGACCAGGACGGCCTTCTGCCCGCGCGCGAGGAGCGCTTCGAGGGCGTCCAGCGCGGTCCCGGGCCGCTTCTCGACGGAGAGCCGGGAGCACATCACGAGCAACGCCTCGCCCACGCGCGCGTAGCGCTCGCGCAGCGCCGGGTCCCGCAGCTCGGGACGGCAGCGCTCCAGGTCGACGCCGAGCGGTGCCCGTACGACATTGCGGGCGCCGATGCGGACGAACTCGCGCTCGGCCCACTCCGTCGTGCACACCACGCGTGCGTACGCGCGCGCGGTGCGCCGGTTGAGGGCGTCGGCGGCCCGCCGGGCGGACGCCTCGGACAGGCCCCAGGTGCGCAGCACGCCGTGGGCCGTCTCGTGGGACACCATGACGGCGGGCACCCGGGCCCGGCGCGCCCACTCCCCCGTCCAGCGCAGGGTCGTGCGGTCGGAGACCTCAAGGCGGTCCGGTGCGAGGCGTTCCAGGACGCGGGTCACGCGCCGCCGGTCGGTCAGGACGCGGTAGCCGCCGGTGCCCGGCAGCAGCGGGCCCGGGAGGGTGATGACCCGGCCCTGTTCGGTGTCCTGCTCCTCGTAGCGCGCGCCGGGCACGATCAGGACGGGGTCGTGGCCCGCGGCGCGGTAGCCGGTGCCGAGTTCGCGCAGGGCCGTGCGCAGCCCGCCCGACGAGGGGGCGACGAAGTTCGCGAGCCGCACCAGGGTCAGCGGCCTGCCGGACTCGCCCGGGACACCCGACCCGGCCCCTGCGGTGCTCATGACATCTCGGGCGTTCACGCGGCGACCACCGTTCGGGAGGAGAGGACATCGGTGTAGTGGTCGATGAGCTGGTCGCCGACGGCGGCCCAGGTGCGGCCCTCGACGGTGGCGCGCCCCGCGGCGCCGAACGCGGCCCGCAGCGCCGGGTCGACGGCAAAGGCGCGTACGGCGTCGCGTACGGCGTTCTCGTCACGCGGGGGCACGAGGAAGCCGGTCCGCCCGTGGTCGACCAGGTCGAGCGGGCCGCCCGCCGCCGGAGCGACGACCGGCACTCCGCTGGCCATGGCCTCCTGCACGGTCTGGCAGAACGTCTCGAAGGGGCCGGTGTGCGCGAACACGTCGAGCGAGGCGAAGATCCGGGCGAGGTCGTCGCCGGTGCGGCGGCCGAGGAACACCGCGCCGGGCAGCGCCTCGCGCAGTCCGTCGCCGCTCGGTCCGTCGCCCACGACGACGACGCGTACGCCGTCGAGACGGCAGGCGCCGGCCAGCAGTTCGACCTGCTTCTCGGGGGCGAGCCGGCCGACATAGCCGACGATCATCTCGCCGTTCGGGGCGAGTTCGCGGCGCAGCGCCTCGTCCCGCAGCGACGGCTTGAAGCGGACCGTGTCGACGCCGCGCGGCCAGAGCCTGACCCGGGGCACCCCGTGGTCCTCCAGGTCCTTCAGAGCGGCCGTGGAGGGCGCGAGGGTGCGGTCGGCGGCGCTGTGCACGCCGCGGATGCGGCGCCACGCGGTGGCCTCGCCCGCACCCATGTACGTACGCGCGTATCCGGCCAGATCGGTCTGGTAGACGGCGACGGCGGGCAGATGCAGCCGGGTCGCCGCGGCCATGCCCCGGACGCCGAGGACGAAGGGGCTGGCGAGGTGCACGAGGTCCGCGCGGTGTTCGGTGAGTGCGGCGGCCACGCGGCGGCTGGGGAGTGCCACCCTGACCTGGGGATAGCCGGGGAGGGGAAGGGACGGGACGCGGACGACCGGGCAGGGCGCCGATGCGTCGTCCCCGGCCCCGGCCGCGGTGGCCGGGGCGACGACGAGCGGTTCGAGTCCACGGGCGACCAGATGACGAGCGGTCTGGAGGGCGCAGTGCGCCACGCCGTTGACGTCAGGGGGGAAGGATTCAGTCACGATGACGACACGCATACCGGTGTTGTCGTCGTGCTGAACGTGCCCGCGTCAACGTGGATCTTTCCAGGCGAGGAACGTCCCGTGAGCGTTGGCCCTCACCAGGACCAAACGGCACGTCGATCGGCTTACGGGGGCCAATCGGCCAAGACCATCGGCGATCGGGCCACCACACGCACGGGGAACGGGGCTCGCCACGCCGACACCTCACGGAGGTCGCCCCCGCCGGCGACGGTTCGCTACACGGCCGGCGCGTCCGGTCCGATGCGGCTGCGGACCGCGGTCTGTACCTCGTCCTCCTCGGCGGGATCGGCGGCCAGCCTCCGGAGCTGTTCGACCACGCGCGCGTCGCCGGTCTCGGCGTGCCGGGCGGCGATCTCCCGGGTGGTCTCCTCGCAGTCCCACAGGCACTCGACGGCGAATCCGGCGGGGAAGGAGGGGTCGGTGGCCGCCAGCGCGCGTGCGGCACGGCCGCGCAGATGGGAGGAGGCGGTCTCGCGGTACACATGGCGCAGCACGGGCGCCGCGCAGACGATGCCGAGGCGTCCCGCGCCGTCGACAAGGGTCCACAGGCCCGCCGCGTCCGGGCCCTCGCCGCGTACCGCCTCGCGCAGCGCCTCCAGGACGAGTTCGGTGTCGCGGGTGCCGCCCCGGCAGGCGAGCATCCGGCCGGCCGCGGCGCCCAGCACATCGGGCCTGCGCGCCCACGCGCGGGCGCGTTCCACGGCGGCGACACTGCGCATCCGTTCGAACGCGGCGACGGCGGCGTCCACGACACCCGCGGACGGTGACGTGACGGCGGCCTCGACGAGGTCGAGCGCCTGGGGGTCGTGGGAGTCGGCGAGATAGCGGATGGCGGTGGCGCGGGCCCCGTCGGTGCCGTTGCGGGCGGCGTCCACGATCTCGGCGTGGTCCTCGGGTCCCGCGACGGCGGTCAGGCAGCGGGCGGCCGGGACGTGCAGCGCGGCCCCGCGCGCGATGCCCTCGTCGGCCCAGTCGAAGACGGCGCGCACGCTCCAGCCGGGTCGCGGTCCGGTGGGACTGAGCTGCCGCTGCCAGCGGTCGAAGGAGCCGCGCTCCTGGGCGGCCCGCACCCGCGCGCCGACGGCGGGGCGCGGATCGTCGGCCCACAGCCGCCAGGGCCGTGGCTCGAAGGCGTCACGGACGGCGGCGGCCAGGTCGGCGTCGCCCTCGGCGTCGGCGGGGAACCGGGCGAGTACGGAGGCGGCGAGGGCGCGCAGTCCGCGGTCGTCGTCGCGCAGCGCGAGTTCGTCGAGCGCCCAGGCCCAGTTGGTGCCGGAGGCCGCGTACCGCCGCAGCAGGCGCAGGGCGTCCCGCCTGCCGTAGGACGCGAGATGGCCGAGTACGGCCAGGGCGAGGCCGGTACGGTTCTCGGCGGTGTCGAGGATGTCCTCGGCGTCGAAGAGATGCCGCTCGATCTCGTCCAGGCCGCCGTGCAGGTCCAGATAGAGCCTGGCGTAGTAGAGGGAGCGGTTCTCCACCTGCCAGTCGTGGCGGGGATCGCGCAGGACACAGTGGTGCAGTGCCGCGAGCGCTTCGGCCCGCGGTGCGGTGAGCGCGTGCAGTGTGCCGTCGCCGCGGCCCCGCTGGAGCAGGCCGAGCAGCGTACCGCTGGGCGCTATGACCGAATCGAACATGGGAAACAGCCTCACATCAAGCGTCGACGCAACCGGGGGACGTGCACTACCAGGTCACGCGACAACACGTCGGGGCGCCCGTCGTCTCTTGCTTGCTGTAGACCATCTTCCTCTGCCTCTCGTCGGTGCCCGTGCCGGGCTGTTCACGGCCCGCGCGGTGCGGCAACACCTGCCCAGCCGTCGCGTACGTGAACCTCCTGGTCATGATGGACCAGGGGTTCTCGCTGCCGCGACCACATTTCGTACACCCCCGTCGTACCTGGTCAGAGCGGGTGCTCAAGAAGCACCGAACAGCTCCAGAAGTTCTGCCTTGCCGAACATGCGGGCCGTGTCGACCGCCGACGGCGTGCCCGTCGTGGGGTCGGCGCCGCCGTCGAGCAGGGCTCGGATCACGGCGTCCTCACCCTTGAAGACGGCTCCCGCGAGCGGGGTCTGCCCCCGGTCGTTGGCCCGGTCCGGCTCGGCTCCACGGGCCAGCAGGGCCCGGACGGCGTCGGCGTGGCCGTGGTAGGCGGCGAGCATCACCAGGGAGTCGCCGCTGTCGTTGGTGAGGTTCGCCGGGACACCCGCGTCGACGTAGGCCGCGAGCGTGTCGGCGTCGCCCTGGCGCGCCAGATCGAAGATCTTGGTCGCCAGCTCCACAACCTCCGGGTCGGGGGCTTCGCTCATCGGCCGTTCCACCTTTCGTGCGCCGTACGAGTGAATCGCCAGGGTACTGCTCGCACCGGCACATGACAGGGCGGGTCGGAGGCAAGTATTCCGGTCGGTGAGGACACCCGAGGACACCCGTACGACTCCCCCCACCCCCGCCATCCGGGCGAAATTTACCGAATTACACCCGGTTGCACCTTTTATCGTATGGATACATCCTGTGAGCCTGGAAGAACTCATGGTGACTGTCCCCACCCGACCAGGAGAAACCCCACATGATCCTCTCCATCTCAGGCGTCGTGCTGCTCGGAATCATCGTGTTCCTCTTCTTCCGCAAGGACGGCCTCAAGGGGTCGCACGCGGTGGTCTGCGCGCTGTTCGGCTTCTACCTGGCGAGCACGGCGATCGCGCCCAGCATCAAGGCGGGCAGCGCGAGCCTCGCGAGCCTGCTCGGTGGCATCAAGTTCTGACGCCCCTCCCTCTCGCGCCCCTCCCCCCAGTACGGACCTTCAGGAGACAGACGTGGCCCGGCGCCCCCTCCCCCGCATTCTGAGCAACGGCATTCTGAGCAACGGCAGCGCACAGATCGCCCGAAGCCGGGAGCTGGCGCGGACGGCGGCCGACAACGCCACCGACGTCCTCCACCCACTGATCACGATCACTCGTGGACTGCGCCGGCTGGCCACCGCCGGGCGGCGCAAGTGGGCCGAAACCCCCAGGGACCGGCGCGGACCGCTCCTGTTCCTGGTGGCCTCGGTGGTCCTGGTGGTGGTCCTCATCCCGTACGGGCCCACGCTCGCCCTGGTGACCCTGATGGGCGCGGCGGCCTGGCAGGGGCGCGACCGCACCCCGACCGCTCCTGCGGGCCCCGACGAATCGCAGGTCCAGCGGCTGTCCACGCTGTACGAGTCGCTGGTCCCGTACTTCTCCGTCCCGGAAGACCCCAGTCCGCTGTACGCGCACGGCGGCGACTGGGAGAAGGCGTTCGACTCGTACGACTTCGACGACGCGGGCCGGATCTCCCGGCTGGTACTGCGCTATCCGGCGTACTTCACGGACGGCGAGGCCGACTGCCGCGCACGGATCGAGCAGTTGCTGCACGCCAAGTCGGGCCGTGGCCGCGAGTACCGCTTCGACTGGGACGAGGAGGGCAACGAGCTGACGGTCTGCGTGCTGCCGCCGCTGCCCACCGACATCGCCGCCCAGCGTTTCGTCACGGCGCCCGGAGAGATCGTGCTCGGCTTCACCGACCCCACCGGTGTGCAGCGCACGCTCCCCGTGGACGACGGTACGCGGCGGCGCGACGAACCGCCCGTGGTGTGGCGTACGGGCCCCCGGTCGACCGAGCCGCACCTGCTGGTCGTCGGGCAGCCCGGCAGCGGCACCACGAGTCTGCTGCGGTCGATCGCCCTCCAGTGCCTCCAGCAGGGCGACATCCTGATCGTGGAGGGCGGCGGCACCGGCGAGTTCGCGTGCCTGACGGGCCGCAGCGGAGTCCTCGCCGTCGAATGCGGCCTCGCGGGCGCGCTGGCGAGCCTGGAGTGGGCGGCGCACGAGACCGAGCGCCGGCTGATCGCGGCCAATCGCGCACGGCAGGCGGGCCACCCGCCGCCGGAGGACATCAAGCGCCCCCTGTGGATCCTGCTGGACCGGCCGAGCGTGCTGGGTCATCTGGCCGCCGCCGACGGGCGCGAGGACCCGCAGGCCCTGCTCCAGATCCCGCTGCGGCACGGACGGGCGGCGCAGGTCACGGTCGTCGTCGCCGAGCAGTACGACTGTGTGGACGCGCTGAGCGACACGGTCCGGCAGCACACCCGCGCGCGGGTCGCCCTCGGGCCCGCGCCCGCCGCCCAGTTCGAGCACGTACTCGGGCTGCCGCCGCACACCACGCCCACCCGGCAGGTGCCGCCGGGGCGCGGGTACGCCCGGCTCGGCGCGGGACCCGTGCACCGCCTCCAGGTGCCGGCCACCCCGGACCCGTACGACGACGCGACGAGCGAGGCGCACCGGCAGGCCGTCATCGGTCTGCTCCCGCAGCGGATCGCCCCGGCCGACGACGCGCCGGCCGAAGCGGTGGTGCACGCACAGCCGGTGCGCGAACAGCCGGTGCACGAACAGCCGCTGCACGAGCGGCCGTTGGACGAGGTGCCGGTGCACGGCCTGCCGGTCGGCGGCATCCCGGGGGCCGACGTGCCGAGGGAGCACGTGCCCGCGAACGACGTGCGGGCACTGGCGGCGGAGGGCTGACACCCGCCCCACCGCAGCCCCACCGCGTCTCACGCCACGAACGTCCTGGGCGGCTCGGACGCCCCCGTCGCCCCGCTCTCCACCAGCCGCGCCGCCGCCGCGAGCCGCACCGCCGCCTCGTCGGCGACCGCGCCCCCCACGGTGAACGGCAGCCGCACATACCCCTCGAAAGCGCCGTCCACACCGAACCTCGGCCCCGACGGCACCCGTACGCCCACGCGCTCCCCCACCTCGGCGAGCCGCGAGCCCGACAGCCCTCCGGTGCGCACCCAGAGGGTGAGCCCGCCCCGGGGTACGTCGAACTCCCAGTCGGGCAGCTCGCGCTCCAGGGCGGCGACCAGGTCGTCACGGTTCTCGCGCGCCTGGGCCCGGCGCAGCGCGAGCGCCTCCTCCCAGCCGCCCGTGCTCAGCAGCCAGTTCACGGCGAGCTGTTCCAGGACCGGCGTGCCCAGATCCGCGTAGGCGCGGGCAGCCACCAGGCTGCGGATCACATCGGGCGCGGCCCTGACCCAGCCGATGCGCATCCCGGCCCAGAACGCCTTGCTCGCCGAGCCGACCGTGATCACCGTGGAGCCCGCCGGGTCGAAGCCGCAGACGGGCCGAGGCATGGTGAAGCCGTCTTCGAGGTGGAGTTCGTTCATGGTCTCGTCCACGACCAGGACGGTCCCCGCCGCGCGCGCGGCGTCGACCAGGCGGCGCCGCTGGTCCTCGTCGGCCAGCGCGCCGGTCGGGTTGTGGAAGTCGGCGACCACGTACGCCAGCCGGGGCGCCGCGTCCCGCAGGACCTGGCGCCAGCGGTCCACGTCCCAGCCGTCGAGCCCGTCCCCCATGGCGACGGGCACCAGACGGGCGCCCGCCTCCCGCATCAACTGGAGGATGTTGGCGTAGCTCGGCGACTCCACCGCGATGCGTTCGCCGCGTCCGGCGAAGAGATGGCAGATCGCGTCGATCGCGCCCATCGCGCCCGTGGTCACCATGATCTGTTCGGGCATGGTGGGGATCCCGCGCGCGGTGTAGCGGCTCGCGATCATCGCGCGCAGGGCGGGCAGTCCGGCGGGGTAGTCGCCGTGTGTGTGCGCGTAGGGCGGCAACTCCTCCAGGGCGCCCTGGACCGCGCGCGTGAGCCACGGTTCCGGGGCGGGCAGCGCCGCGCAGCCCAGGTCGATCATCGAGCCGAGCGCCTCGGGCGGCAGGGGTTCGAGCCCGCGCGCGGGGAGGGGGTTTCCTGCGGGCACGGAGGTCCAGCTACCCGCTCCCCTGCGGGACTCCAGGAACCCCTCGGTCCGCAGCTCCTCGTAGGCGGCGGCCACGGTGGTCCGGCTCACGGCGAGGCTGAGCGCCAGCTCCCGTTCGGCGGGCAGCCGGGCGCCGACCGGGACCCTGCCCTCCAGGACGAGGAGACGGACACCGTCGGCGAGGGCGCGGTAGGCGGGCGGGCGGCGGGTACCGGGGCCGGCGGGCCGCGCCTGCTGCGAGCTGAGCAGACGGGCGAGCTGCGCCGAGCCCACAGCAGAGGTCCACTGGGCCATGATTTCAGTCCACCTTCCCGGAATTGGCCATGGATGAAGTCTTTCGACAAGCCACAGAGTGACACGAGCCAGGCCACAATCACCACCAGGGAGGGCATTTTGTCCATTTTCTCAAGGTCGCCCTCCCCCTCGACGGGCGCACCCGGACTCGTCCGACGCCTGTTCCAGCTCTACGGCGGCCTGGCCCTGTACGGCATCAGTTCGGCCCTGCTCGTGGAGGCCGGGCTCGGCCTGGAGCCCTGGGGGGTGCTGCACCAGGGCCTGTCCGAGCTGACCGGCCTGAGCATCGGCATGGTGTCGATCGTGGTGGGCGCCGCGGTGCTGGTCCTGTGGATACCCATCCGCCAGCGGCCGGGGCTCGGCACCGTGTCGAACGTCTTCGTGATCGGCATCGCGATGGACGCCACGCTCGCCCTCGTCCCGGCCCCGCACGGGCTGGGCGCGAGGATTCCGCTGATGGTGGCCGGAGTCCTCCTCAACGGCATCGCGACCGGTCTCTACCTCGCGGCGGACTTCGGCCCCGGACCCCGCGACGGCCTCATGACCGGCCTGCACCGGCGCACCGGCCGCTCGATCCGCCTGGTGCGCACGGCGATCGAGATCGCGGTGGTGGCGACGGGCTTCGCGCTCGGCGGCACGGTCGGCGCGGGCACCGTCCTGTACGCACTGTCGATCGGCCCGCTCGCCCAGCTCTTCCTGCGGGTCTTCGCCGTCCCGAAGGCATCCGCGGGCAGCACACCCGTTGCCGGCGGGTCACCGGAAGGAGCCATACTGCGGCCGTGACCACATCCGTACGCCATCCGTATCTCGACCAGCCCGGACCCATAGCCTTCGCCCACCGGGGCGGGGCCGCGGACGGCCTGGAGAACACCCTGGTCGCGTTCCGGCGCGCCGCGGCGGCGGGCTACCGCTACATGGAGACGGATGTGCACACCACGGCGGACGGCAGGCTGGTCGCCTTCCACGACGCGACCCTTGACCGGGTCACGGACGGCGCGGGCCGGATCGCCGACCTGCCGTGGGAGGACGTGCGCCACGCGCGCGTGGCGGGCAGCGAACCGGTCCCCCTCTTCGAAGAGTTGCTGGAGACCTTCCCCGACGTCCGCTGGAACGTCGACGCGAAGGCGGAGCCCGCCCTGTTGCCCCTCCTGGAGCTGATCCGCCGCACCGACTCCTGGGACCGCGTCTGCGTGGGCTCGTTCTCCGAGGCGCGCGTGCGCCGCGCCCAGCGCCTCGCGGGCCCGCGCCTGGCCACGTCGTACGGCGTCGGAGGGGTACTCGGCCTGCGGCTGCGCTCGTACGGGATTCCCGCCCCGGTGCGCCGTTCGGCGGTGTGCGCGCAGGTCCCGGAGGCCCAGTCGGGCATCCGCGTGGTCGACCGCCGCTTCGTCAGGACCGCCCACGCGCGCGGGCTGAAGGTGCATGTGTGGACCGTCAACGACGCCTCCCGCATGCACGCGCTCCTGGACCTCGGCGTGGATGGCATCATGACCGATCACATCGAGACGCTGCGGTCGGTCCTCCAGGACCGGGGCACCTGGGTCTGAGCGGTTCCGGGGCCCGGGAAGCGGCCCCGCGCGCGTCGGCGGGATCCACGGGGAAGATCTACGGGGAAGAGAGGGCGCCGGTGGGGGCCGAGACGGTGCGGGCGCATGAGAACGACGGGGCCGAGGGGCCCGACGGAAGCACCGGCGACAGCGAGCGGAAACGCGAACAGCGCGGCTGGTACTTCTACGACTGGGCCTGCTCGGTCTACTCGACGACAGTACTTACCGTCTTCCTCGGGCCGTATCTGACGGAGGTCGCCAAGTCCGCCGCGGACGCGGACGGTTATGTCCACCCGCTGGGCATCCCGGTACGCGCGGGATCGTTCTTCGCGTACTCCGTGTCCCTGTCGGTGATCGTGGCGATCGTGGTGATGCCCCTCGCGGGCGCGGCGGCCGACCGCACGGGCCGCAAGAAGCCCCTGCTCGGCCTTGCCGCGTATCTGGGCGCGGGGGCGACGGCCGGGATGTTCTTCCTGGACGGCGACCGCTATCTGCTCGGCGGTCTCCTGCTGGTGATCGCCAACGCGTCACTCGCGGTGTCGATGGTGCTCTACAACTCGTTCCTGCCCCTGATCGCCACCCCCGACGAGCGGGACGCGGTGTCGTCGCGGGGCTGGGCGTTCGGTTATGTGGCGGGCGCCCTGGTCCTGATGGCGAACCTGGTGCTGTTCACGGCCCACGACAGCTTCGGCGTATCGGAGGGCACGGCGGTACGGATCTGTCTGGCGTCGGCGGGCGTCTGGTGGGGCGCCTTCACACTCATACCGCTGCGCCGGCTGCGCGACCGGAAAAACACCCTCCCGCGCGCGGGGGCGACGGCGACCGGCTGGCGGCAGCTCGCGGCGACCGTCCGCGACATGCGCCGCCATCCCCTGACCCTGTCGTTCCTGCTCGCCTACCTGATCTACAACGACGGCGTCCAGACCGTCATCTCCCAGGCGTCCGTCTACGGCTCCGAGGAGCTCGGGCTCAGCCAGTCGACGCTGATCGTGGCGGTCCTGCTGGTCCAGATCCTCGCCGTGGCCGGCGCGCTCGGCATGGGCCGGCTCGCCCGGACGTACGGCGCGCAGCGCACCATCCTCGGCTCCCTGCTCGCCTGGATCGTCACCCTCTGCGCCGGCTACTTCCTGCCCGCGAACGCGCCGGTGTACTTCTTCGTCCTCGCGGCGGGCATCGGCCTGGTGCTCGGCGGCACCCAGGCACTCTCCCGGTCCCTGTTCTCCCACCTGGTACCGCCCGGCAAGGAGGCCGAGTACTTCTCCGCGTACGAGATGAGTGACCGCGGAATGTCCTGGCTGGGGCCCTTGCTGTTCGGCCTGACCTACCAGGTGACCGGAAGTTATCGGGACGCGATCATCTCGCTCGTCGCCTTCTTCGTCATCGGTTTCGCGCTGCTCGCACGGGTGCCGGTGAGACGGGCGGTGCGCGACGCGGGCAATCCCGTACCCGAACGGATTTAGCGCCAGGAGGCAAAGGCCGGTAGTGTACGCCTTTGGCCTGCCAGGCGTACCGTTACTGCGCGCTAAACCAGCCGAAACGCTGGGTGACATCTCCTGCCAGATGTGACAAACCGGGCGCCGGTGGGTACTGCATTGGTCAACAAGGCTGCGGCTACGACGGCGACGCAGGACCCGGAACGGGAATCTTTAGAGCCGACCGGACGTTGACCGGATGACGACGACAGCGACACCTGTCCTGTGGGCGACAAGCCCGGGAGGCACGATTCATGAGTGAGCGAGCTCTTCGCGGCACGCGCCTCGTGGTGACCAGCTACGAGACGGACCGCGGCATCGACCTGGCCCCGCGCCAGGCCGTGGAGTACGCATGCGAGAAGGGGCATCGATTCGAGATGCCCTTCTCGGTAGAGGCGGAGATCCCGCCGGAGTGGGAGTGCAAGGTCTGCGGGGCCCAGGCACTCCTCGTGGACGGCGACGGACCGGAGGAGAAGAAGGCGAAGCCTGCGCGTACGCACTGGGACATGCTGATGGAGCGGCGCACGCGCGAGGAGCTGGAAGAGGTCCTCGAAGAGCGGCTTGCCGTTCTGCGCTCCGGCGCCATGAACATCGCCGTACATCCGCGGGACAGCCGCAAGTCCGCCTGACCCTCAGAGGCCGGGCCTTTCAGGGGCTGGTCCCCCTCAAGGGTCCTG
Source organism: Streptomyces sp. NPDC091292 (assembly GCF_044757265.1). NCBI lineage: Bacteria > Bacillati > Actinomycetota > Actinomycetes > Kitasatosporales > Streptomycetaceae > Streptomyces > Streptomyces sp. NPDC091292. Next base: position 60,760 of record NZ_JBIVUQ010000008.1, read on the forward strand.
TCCCTGAAGGGGATGGCGGCAGAGACAGCACAAGAGCCGTGGGCGGTGCCATTTCAGGTTGGCACCGCCCGCGGCTCTTGTGCTGTCCGCGTTCTGGGACGGCTCAGGGCTGCAACGGCGGGCGCGGGCCCGTGGGCGGCGGGGGCTCCGACGGCTCGTCGTCGCGGATGACCTCACCCTGGACGACCTTGCCGTCCGGCCGGTGGATACGGGCCTGCTGGAAGGCGTCACCCAGGGACCCGGGGGACGCCGCGCGCATCCGCTTCTCCAGCGCCTTCTCCGAGTACCGGCCGATCGCCTTGCGCACCGGCGGCACGAGCAGCACCAGACCCACCGCGTCCGAGATCATGCCGGGGATGATCAGCAGCAGCCCGGCCAGCATCACCAGACCGTTGCCCTCGCCGCGCGCCACCGTCTCCGGGTTCTCGCCGCGCTGGGCCTTCTGCAGCGCCTCGCTGAGGTTGCGGAAGGCCCGGCGTCCGGCGCTCTTCATGACCACCGCCCCGCCCACCACCCCCGCGAGCAGCAGCAGGAAGACGGTGAAGCCGCCGGCCGCCTCCGCCACGACGATCAGCAGCCAGATCTCCAGGACCACCCAGGCCGCGAGGCCCAGCGGCAGGAATCTGCGCAGCCGCGAGGGCCGGGAGCGGGCGGAGGGGGTCGGGTACGGCGGGTTCGGCGGGTTCGGTGCACCGGTCGTCATACATCCAGTGTGCCTGGCACCGGCTCGGACCGGCATAAGCGGATGATCAAGACGGTGAGGGCAGGTCGACTGGGCGGGCCGGTGGGTCAGTGCTTCTTGCGCGCCTTGATGCGCCCGACCCGCTCGCCCACGCCCCACATCGTGACCCGCCACAGCGCCTCGACGAGGATGTCGCGGCTCATCTTGGAGTCGCCGTGGACGCGTTCCACGAAGGTGATGGGCACCTCGACGACATGGAAGCCGGACCGGACCGCGCGGCGCGCCAGGTCCACCTGGAAGCAGTAGCCCTGCGAGGCGACCTGGTCGAGCCCCAGGCCCTCCAGGGTCTCGCGCCGGAACGCCCGGTAGCCCCCGGTGACGTCACGCATCGGCACATCGAGCAGCAGCCGCGAATAGGTGCTGCCGCCACGGGAGATGAACTCGCGGGACTTGGGCCAGTTGACGACCCGTCCGCCCGGCACCCACCGCGAACCGAGGACCAGGTCGGCGCCCTTCAGCGCGGTCAGCAGCCGGGGCAGCTCCTCGGGCTGGTGGGAGCCGTCGGCGTCCATCTCGACCAGGACGCCGTATCCGTTCTCCAGGCCCCAGCGGAAGCCCGCGAGATACGCGGCGCCCAGGCCCTCCTTGCCCTTGCGGTGCAGGACGTGCACCTGCTCGTCGCCGATCGCGAGTTCGTCGGCGAGCTTTCCGGTGCCGTCGGGGCTGTTGTCGTCGGCGACGAGGATGTGCGCGTCGGGCACGGACTCACGGACCCGGCCGACGATGGACTTGATGTTCTCGGCCTCGTTGTAGGTCGGGATGATCACCAAGGCCGTGCCGAGCGGACCGAACCGCCGCTCCCCCTCGGCACCAGCCGAGGAGATCTCATCGCCGTCGTTCACTGGAGCCCCTTCATGTCGTACGCAGATGACCAACCATAGTGGCCTGGTCCTGCGTCTCAGCGACGCCACGGGCGTGTGGGGTGTCGGCCTGGCAAGAGGGGCCCGCGGCCGTGCCGGGACAGGGGCGGCGGCACCCTCTCGGGGGTGCCGGAGGTGGTGTCGGCCGGTGATGCGGATCGCTGACGATGCGGATCGGGGCCCGGCGCCCTTCGGGCCGACCTGGGACCCGCTGGCTGCGGGTCGACCGAAAGCCGTTGTCTACTGAGCGTCCGGGCCCCACCCGGGTCCCACCCTCCCCCGAACGCTCTTGCGGAGCAGGGGGGACCCCCGACCGGCCGGAACGTTCCCTCGCCCCCGTGGCGCGGGCGCTGGGACTGGCTCCCAGTGGTGCGGCGCCTTGCGGCACCTCACCCCATGACCCAGCGGCGTTCGACGTCTGCGGGGATGTTCGCCGGTCGGACGTCCAGTGGTGGACCCGGCCGAACCTACCCGCCCCCGACGGCTTTCTGTCAACAGTCCGGACACCTGCGGGGTTTCGGGAGTTCAGCCGGGCGCCGCCGAGGATTCCCAGGTCGCGCGACACCGGGCCGGGGCGCGGCGGTACGCAGGTCGGCGCGGCACATCACTCGTCCGGCCGTACGAACACCGTCCGTCCGTCCACCACGGTGCGCAGACAGACCGGCAGGTCGGCGCCGGGGGTCAGGTCGGGGAGCCCGGGGGTGCCGGAGCGGGGGTCCGTCGACCAGCGGGCGACCCGGTCGTCGGGGGCCTGCACGACGAGTGAATCGGTGCGCCAGACGGCGTAGTCGGCGGGCGCGCCCGGGACCAGGACGCCCGCGTCGTCCCGGCCGACGGCCCGCCAGCCGCCCCGTGTGTGCGCGGTGAACCCGGCGCGTACGGAGACCCGGTGCGCGGGCGTGCGGTGGAAGGCGGCGGCGCGGACGGTGCCCCACGGGTCGAGCGGGGTGACCGGGCTGTCGGAGCCGAAGGCGAGCGGTACCCCGGTGCGCAGCAGCGCGGCGTACGGGTTGAGGGTGCGGGCGCGTTCCGTGCCGAGCCGCTGTGCGTACATGCCGTCGTCGCCGCCCCACAGGGCGTCGAAGGCGGGCTGCACGGAGGCGGTGAGGCCGAGTTCGGCGAAGGCGGCGATGGTCTCGGGGGTGAGCATCTCGGCGTGTTCGACGCGGTGGCGGGCCGCGCGGACGCGGGCGAGTCCGGTCTTCTCGGCCGCGGCCCGCACGCCGTCCACGACGGCGGTGACGGCCGCGTCGCCGATCGCGTGGAAACCGGCCTGGAGGCCCGCCTCGGTGCACGCGGCGACATGGCTCGCGACGGCGGCGGCGTCCAGGTAGGCGGTTCCGGTGTGGTCGCGGTCGGCGTACGGCTCGTGCAGGCAGGCCGTGTGGGAGCCGAGCGCGCCGTCCACGAAGAGGTCACCGGCGGCTCCGACCGCGCCGAGCGCACGGATCTTCTCCGCGTCCCGCGCCCCCGCGACCTGCTCGGCCCAGTACCCGACGACCCGCGGCCCCGGTTCCTCACGGGCGAGCCGCAGCAGCGCCGTGAAGTCGTCCTCGCCGGAGATCTCGGGGCCCGCGCACTCGTGGACGGAGCCGATGCCGAGCGAGACGGCGTGCCGCAGGGCGGCGCGCTGGGCGCGGGTGCGCTGCTCCGGCGTGACCGCCGCGTACGCCGCCGCGCGGACGGCGTGGTGGGCGTCGCGGGTCAGGGGTGCGTCGGGCGCGTACCCCGGGCGGTCGGCGACGCCCGGGACGAGGTCGAGCAGGGCCGTCGTGACGACCGCCGAGTGCACGTCGACACGGGACAGGTACAGCGGGCGTCCGCCGGTGGCGCCGTCCAGTTCGGCGCGGGTCGGCGGGCGGTCGTCGGGCCAGCGGGCGGCGTCCCAGCCGTGGCCGAGGAGGACCGGGTCGGCCGGGTGCGCGGCGGCGTGCGCGCGGACCTCGGCGATCGCCTCCTCGCGGGTGCGGGCGCCCGTGAGGTCGAGGCCGGTGAGGGTGAGCCCCGTCGACGTGGTGTGGACGTGGGCATCGGTGAACGCCGGGGTGACGAGGGCGCCTTGGAGGTCGACGACCTCCTCGACGCCGTCGGCGAAGGCGTCCGCCGCGCCTTCCGAGCCGACCCAGGCGACCTGGCCGCGCTCCACGACCATCGCCGTCGCGAAGGGGTCGGCCGGGCTGTGGACGTCTCCGCCGCGGAGCAGGATGGTGCGGTGGGCGGTGCGGTCGTCCTGGGGGCGGTCGTCTCGCCGGGGGGCGGTGGGGCTGTTCATACGTCCAGTTTCCCGTGGTCGCGGGGCTCACCGCGCCGCGGGTACCCCGTCGGAACGCGCGGGCTCAGATCTTGGGCGGGCGGGCCTCGTACGGTGTCGACAGGACCACCGTCGTCCGCGTGGAGACGCCGGCGAGACCGCGGAGGCGGGCGAGCAGGTGCTCCAGCTCGTGCGGGGTGGCGACGCGGACCTTGAGGATGTAGTTCTCGTCGCCCGCGACGCTGTGGCACGCCTCGATCTCCGGTACGCCCGCGAGGCGTTCCGCGATGTCGTCGGGGGCGCTGGGGTCGAACGGTTTCACGGAGATGAAGGCGGTCAGCGGCAGTCCGACGGCCTCGGGGTCGACGACGGCCGCATAGCCGCGGATCACCCCGCGCTGCTCCAGCCGGCGTACCCGCTGGTGCACGGCCGATGTGGACAGACCCGTGGCCTTGCCCAGGTCGGTGTAGCTCATGCGCCCGTCCTTGACGAGCAGCTCCACGATCTGACGATCCAGCTCCTCCATGGGCAGAACCTACAGTGCGCTTGATCCCTCCGGATACCGGAGTGGCGAACGGCCGGGCATCACATTCCGGCATCCCCACCCGGCATGTGACGAACGCCACAGCCCTCGGGGGGCGTCCGGGAGCGCCGGGCGATTACCCCCATGACCGGACGGGAAGTGCTTGCTGTGGCCGAGGCCACAGCGCCCGGCCGTCCCATCGAGGGGGAGAATCCCACTATGCAGAGTCTGAAGCGCCCCGGCCGTGCTGCCCGCGGCAGGCAGCCGCTCGCCGACGTGTCGAGTGCCGCGCCGGAGGGTGTCGAATCCGGCGAGGACGAGTTCGACGCCTATGACACCTTCGAGATGTACCGGGTGATCTGCCCGGACTGCGCGCAGCCCATCGCCCTCCTGGCGGACGAGGAGGTGCTGCCGGAGCACGCGCTGTGCCCCACGCCGTGGAATCCGTTCGGCCTCCAGGTCTGTGCGGGTACGGGCCGTTCGGCCGCCGGCGCTCCGCCCGCCGACGCGTCCCGGGACGCCCAGGAACAGGACACCGCGCTGCTGCTGACGCTCCCTCAGGGCCTGAACTGGCGTACGCAGCCCTTCTCGCACGTCGGCGGCCCGGGTTCGCGCCCGATGCAGGTCCCGCAGATGCGGCGCGACGCGGCCTGATCGCCGCCACCCGACACAGACCGCGACCACGACCACGACTCCAACCCCGGGAACGGCCGCCCGCACCGGCCGGCCACCCTCGTCGTCACCGCACGGCGTCCCCGTACTCCCCGCGCACCATGGCCGCCAGATCGGCATGGTGCAGGATCAGCGTGTCCGGGTCCCGGGGTACCGCGGTCTCACCGAAGTGCACCTGCCGGTAGGCCACGCGCAGCATCACGACGGCGTGCCGCAGGGCCGCGTACAGCAGGTGGAAGTCCATGGCGCGCGGGGTGTGTCCGGTGAGCCGTGCGTAGCGCTCCTCCACGCGGTCGCGGCGCAGGAATCCGGGCAGCCCCGGCTGTCCGGAGCCGGCCGTGAGGTGCTGGAAGAAGCGGTGCAGATAGATCGTCCACGCGAGGTCGACCTCGCGCGGGGCGAGGCCCGCCATCTCCCAGTCGAGTACGGCGGCGGGCGTGAACCCGTCGTAGACGATGTTGCCGATCCGGGCGTCGCCCCAGACGAGGACGGGCGCGCCCTCGTCGTCGGGCCACAGTTCCGTCAGCCGGTCGAAGGCGCGCTCGATGAGCGGCGACCGGGGCAGACCGTCCACCACCCAGGCGTAGTAGGCGCGTTGGGCGCGTACGTGCCGGGTCAGCGGGCTGCCGTCGCCGGGGGCCGCGAGATAGTCCGCCTCGCGTGCGGGGACGCCGTCGTGCAGCCGCGCCAGGACGCCGACCGTGGCCTCTTCAAGGCCGGCGCGCTCCTCGTCGCTCGCCGCGTGCAGCCAATTCCCCTCGTACGTATAGGGCATGACGTCCGGTGGGACGCGCCCGTCGACGCGTTCCATGACGAAGAAGGGGGCGCCCAGCGGCTCCGGGTCCTCCTCCAGCCACAGCACACGCGGTACGGGCAGTCCGGTGCGCTCGGCGACCAGGCGCATCGTGCGGTACTGCCGCGGCATGTCGTAGACCGGGAAGACCGTGTACGCGGCGGGGTCGGCCGCGAGCCGCAACGCGCAGGAGCGGACGGGTGGTTCGGGGTGTCCGGCGCCCGGCTCGATGTCGAAGAGGACGGTCTCGCTCGACATGCCGTTGGACGCGGGCACGGACACCCGCACGGCACGGGCGCCGGGCAGCCGCGCGGAGAGCCAGCCGGTGAGCCGGCGGGAGAGTTCGCCGAGGTCGCGGGTGCTGGTACGGGGGCGGGGTGCCGTGGTCATGAGCGCGCTCCCTTGTCCGGGGCGACGGTGTCGTATCCCGTGAAGCCGCTCGGGTCGTGGCGGCCGAAGGTGCCGTGCTCGAAGATGCCGTGGCCGACCCTGCCGTCCAGGGTGAAGCGGGCGGCGTGGTCGATCACGCCGTACGCGGCGAGCGGGTGGGCGGCCGGGTCGGCGAGGTCGTAGGCGCGGCGGTCGGTCCAGTCGCGGCCCTGCCAGGTGCCGTGCTGCCAGTCGGCGGCGGGCGGGTAGCCGGCGCCGACGGCGAGCGGCGACGAGGTCAGGACCTCGACGCCGAGTTTCAGCGGGGTGCCGTCGGTGGGGTCGGTGAGGTGGACGACGGCGTGTTCGGGGTGGCGGGTGCCGGGGCGGTAGGTGATGTCGGCCCGGGGCCAGCCGAGTTGGCGGTCGCGGTGTTCGGGGCGGACGAGCGTGGCGTCGTTCAGGGTGCGGTAGCCGTCGGCGTCCTCCTGGGTGACGACCATCAGGAAGCGGTCGTCGAAGCGGACCGGGCACCAGATCCAGTGGAAGCCCTCGGTCCGGTGCTCGTCGGCGAGCCGTCCGCCCTCCTCGCCGGGCAGCGTGCGCACACCCCAGCTCCGATCGCGGGTCCCGGTCCACTCCCCCGCCCGTACGGCGATCTCCTCGCCGCCCACCCGGATCGTGCCCTCGACACCGCCGGCCTGGACGAAGCGCCGCCCTTCCAGCGTGAGCCTGCCGCCCCGGCGCTGGAGATGGTGCGGCTCCCAGAGCGCGGGGAAGTCCGCCGTCCAGCGGAGGTCGTACGAGAGTCCTGCGGAGTCGTCCGGGTCGGCGGCGCAGGACAGCCGGAAGCTCTTCAGTGGCTGTTCGACGCCGATGCGCAGGGGCCCGACGGCGAGCCGCATCCGGTCGGTGTCGTCCAGCGCGTCCGAGGCCCGTACGGCGTGCAGGGTGTCGCCGGAGCGGAGCGTGGCGTAGGCGTCGATCACGCCGACGTTCGGGTAGACGCCGAGTCCGAGGACGAGCAGATAGCGGCCCGCGTGGTCGACGACGTGGAAGATGCACCGGTCGTAGGCGTTCCGGTCACCGGTGGCGACGTGTTTCATCGACAGCGGGACCTGGTGCACGGGGTATTCGTCGAGCGGGACCGGCCGGTCGTCGGTGGTGCGGGGTCGGTCGTCGGGCGGTACGGGTCGGTCGTCGGCCACGGCAGCCTCCCTGGGCGCACGGCAGTTGACGTCACCCGGAGGGGTGCGGCCCCCGGCGGCGGAAGTTGACGGTACGTCAGACAGCGGCAGGGGGCCAGAGCGGCGCGGCGGGACGGGGGCGGCGATGACGGCTGCCGGTGTCTACGCCCGTCAGCCGTACGGGCGCCCGGAGCCCCGGGCGAACCGATGCCCGAATAGCCCGGCCGTGACCCCTGGCCCAGGGTCCGCGTTGCCCTGGCATGACCCCCACGCACCCCGTCACCGGGCGGCGCCGGATCCTTGTCCAGCACCGTGAAGAATCGGTTCAGCAGTCGCTGGCGGCGCTGCCGCGGCAGCAGTGCGCGGCCCCCGCGTCCGAGGCGCCCGAGGCGCCCGAGCAGCCTCTGCCGCCCCCGCCCCCGCCCCCGCCCCCGTCACCGGCGCCGCAGGACCCGCCCATCTATCGCGCGCTGCTCACGGCCTGGGCGGAGCGGGGCCGGGCGCTGCCGGGGCGCCACGATCCGGAGTGGGCCCGGCTCGCGGCGCCGGCGGTGCGGCCGGGGCAGTTCAGTGCGGGAGCGTTCGGTGCGGAGCAGTTCCGCCCGGAGCAGTTCAGTGCGGGGCGGGACCCGCGAGATGCCGGGCGATGACCATGCGCTGGATCTGGTTGGTGCCCTCGACGATCTGGAGCACTTTGGCCTCGCGCATGTACCGCTCGACGGGGAAGTCCGCCGTGTAGCCGTAGCCGCCGAGTACCTGCACGGCGTCGGTGGTGACCTTCATCGCGGTGTCCGTGCACAGGAGTTTGGCCATGGCCGCCTGCTTGGAGAAGGGCCGGCCCGCGTCCCGCAGCCGGGCGGCGGCCAGATAGAGGGCCCGCCCCGCCTCGATCTGGGTCGCCATGTCGGCGAGCATGAAGCGCAGCCCCTGGAAGTCGATGATGGACCGCCCGAACTGGCGGCGCCCGGTGGCGTACTCCAGGGCCGTGTCCAGGGCGGCCTGGGCCACACCGATCGCGCACGCGGCGATGCCGAGCCGGCCGGAGTCGAGCGCGGACAGGGCGATGGCGAAGCCCTGGCCCTCGTCGCCGATGCGGCGCGCGTCGGAGATCCGTACCGCGTCGAAGTGGACCTGCGCGGTCGGCGAGCCCTTCATGCCCATCTTGCGCTCGGGGGCCGCTGCGCTCAGGCCCGCCGCATCGCCGGGTACGAGGTAGGCGGAGATGCCACGGGCGCCCTCGCCGCCGGAGCGCGCGAGCACGGTGTAGAAGTCGGCGATCCCGCCGTGGGTGATCCAGGCCTTGGTCCCGGTGATCTCCCAGTCGTCGCCGTCGCGTACGGCCTTGGTGCGCAGCGAGGCGGCGTCGGAGCCGGAGGCCGGCTCGGAGAGGCAGTAGGCGCCGAGGAGGCCGCCGCCGAGCATCGCGGGCAGGTGCTCCGCGCACTGTTCCTTGCTGCCGTAGGTCGCGAGCGCGTGGGAGGCGAGCGTGTGGACGCTGACGCCGAGTCCGACGGTGAGCCGGGCCGACGCCAGCTCTTCGAGCACCTGGAGGTAGACCTCGTACGGCTGGCCTCCGCCGCCGTACTCCACGTCGAACGGGAGGCCGAGCAGGCCCGATTCGGACAGGAGGGTGAAGACGTCGCGGGGGAAGTGCCCGGCGTCCTCCTCGTCGGCCGCGTGCGGGGCGATCTCACGGCGGGCGAGATCGCGGACGAGTGAGAGCAGGTCCCTGGCCTCGTCCGTGGGCATCGGACGGTCCACCGGCTGCGGGGCGCGGTCGGGCATAGCGGTCCTCCCTGTCGGGCAGTTCGGCGGTCGCGCGCGCAGGGTGTGGCGGCGCCGCCGGAGGGGCTCCGGGGCCGGGGGCGACAGCCGTAGGACCACGGAGCCGGGACAAATCCAGCACTCCCCAGCCGATGGTGCCCTCCCGGGTCTCGGAAGCTGCTGACCAGCGGCTGTGGCGCGTTGAGTATGCCCGATCGGAGGCAGTACGTCACGAGGTGGCCGGGGTCCCCGGCCTCCGGAAATTGGTCCGAACCATTGACCTCACTGGTCTAGTCCTCCTACTGTTCCCCCCGAACGCTTCACCGCGTCCATGCCAAACCGGTGCGCACCCCACAGCACCGCCTCTTCCCCCATGCTCCCCTCCCCCACGAGGTGACACGATGCTTGAACCGCACCGTCCCCGCGCCCGTTTCCGGGCGCTGATCTCCGCCGTGTGTTGCGCCGTCCTCGGGGCCGGCCTGCTGGCCGGGGCGACCGGCGCGACCGCCCAGGAGACCGGCACATCCGGCACCACGCAGACCGCAGCCGCCGGTTCGAAGGTGGTCGGATACTTCACGGAGTGGGGTGTCTACGGCCGGAACTACCACGTCAAGAACATCGACACGTCCGGCTCGGCCGCCAAGCTCACCCACATCAACTACGCCTTCGGCAATGTCCAGGGCGGCAAGTGCACGATGGGCGACTCCTACGCGGCGATCGACAAGGCGTACACCGCCGACCAGTCCGTGGACGGTGTCGCGGACACCTGGGACCAGCCCCTGCGCGGCAACTTCAACCAGCTCAAGAAGCTGAAGGCCAAGTACCCGAACCTCAAGGTCCTGTGGTCCTTCGGCGGCTGGACCTGGTCCGGCGGCTTCACCCAGGCCGCGGCGAACCCGGCCGCCTTCGCGCAGTCGTGCTACGACCTGCTCAACGACCCGCGCTGGGCGGGCGTGTTCGACGGGATCGACATCGACTGGGAGTACCCCAACGCCTGCGGTCTCACCTGTGACACCAGCGGCCGGGCCGCGTACAAGAACCTGATGTCCGCGGTGCGGGCGAAGTTCGGCACGGGCAAGCTGGTCACCGCGGCCATCCCGGCCGACGCATCGGCCGGCGGCAAGATCGACGCCGCCGACTACGCGGGCGCCGCCCAGTACGTCGACTGGTACAACCCGATGACGTACGACTTCTTCGGTGCCTGGGACGCGCAGGGTCCGACGGCCCCGCACTCGCCGCTGACGACCTACCCCGGCATTCCGAAGGCCGACTACCACTCGTCCGCGACGATCGCGAAGCTCAAGGCGCTCAACATCCCGGCGTCGAAGCTGCTGCTCGGTATCGGCTTCTACGGCCGCGGCTGGACCGGTGTCACCCAGGCGGCGCCCGGCGGCACCGCCACCGGCCCGGCGCAGGGCACCTACGAGCAGGGCATCGACGACTACAAAGTGCTGAAGAACTCCTGCCCGGCCACCGGTACGGTCGGCGGCACCGCGTACGCCAAGTGCGGCAGCAACTGGTGGAGCTACGACACTCCGGCCACCATCGCCGGGAAGATGGCCTACAAGAACCAGCAGGGCCTGGGCGGCACCTTCTTCTGGGAGCTGAGCGGCGACACCGCGAACGGTGAGCTGATCAAGTCGATCAACTGACCCTCAACCGGCCTTCTGTGTAAGGCAGTTGCCGCTGAGAGCTTTCGCCCCGGGGGCGGGATCCGTATCGGGTCCCGCCCCTCGGCGTGCGCCAGGTGAGAGGGCGTCAGGCGGCGGGGCGCGGTGGCGCCGGGCAGGAGGGTTCCAGCTCCTCGATGGTGCGCAGGGTGCTGCCGAGCAGCTTCACCAGCAGATCGCGCACCGTCTCGCGCGCCGGGTCGCCCCGGCCGATCCAGTCGAGCGTGATGCCCTCGACGCTGCACTGCCAGCCGAGGAGGGCCAGTCGCGCGATCCGGGGTATGTCGCTGCGGCCGTACGCGCCCTCGGCGATGGTGTCCGTGATCGCCTCGCGCACCCCGTCCCGGATCGCGTGCACCTCGGCGTCGAAGCCGACACCGCCGCTGATGATCGTGCGGTACGCGGCCTGATTCTGCTCGGCGTACCGGAGGTAGCCCTCCATGGTGCGATGGACCCGGGTCACCCCCGGCAGCTCGGTCTCGCCGCCGGCCCGTGCGACGAGATCCGCGACGGAGTCCTCGATGATCGCGAGGTAGTAGCCGCGCTTGGACTTGAAGTAGTAGTAGATCAGGCCCTTGGCGACCTGGGCGTGGCGCGCGATGTCGTCCATCGACAGGGCGTCGTAGGACGTGTCCGCGAACAACTTCCGCCCGATGGCGATGAGTTCGGCGCGGCGCGCGAGGGAACGGTCGGTGCCGCGCGCCCGTGGACGGTCGGCGACGCGGTGCTGAGTGGTATTCAAATCCGGCCCTGGTCTCCCCGACTGGCAGCGGAACATGCGCAGTATGGCAGAACCGGTCCACCGGCCAGGGGAGTGCCGCGGAACCTCTCGTTCCGCTGTAGTTCAGAGCAGCCCGAGCTGGGTCACGAGCATGGCCAGGACGGCGACCAGGGTCCAGCCCGCGAGATGTTCGAGCATTTTCGGCCGGTCGTCCGACGGGCCGCCGGAGCGGGTGCCGGCCGAGCGGGCGCGGGCGGGGTTCGGATGCGCGGTCGCAGAGGTCGCGGAGGTCGCGGTCATGGTGTCTCGCTGACAGTCGTCCGGCAGTGGTCGTCCCCCCACTGATCAGCCCACTCTCCCACCGGTTTCCACCGGTTCCAGGCGAATCGGCGGAGACATTGGTCACGGCACAACGCTGACGGGCGCTCGTGCGTCTCTTCACCGAGTGGCCTGCCCGCCCCCGACCGAGCCGGCGCCGCTCGCCTTGTCCACGGCGCCCCGGCACACCACCCGGGCCGCTCTCGACCGAAAGGCACGTGATGAGTACGTACCGGACGTCCCGCCGGGGAACGCGGGTCGCCCTGGCCGCCGCGATCACCGCGACGGCCGCGCTGATCGGCCCGGTCTCGCACGCCACCCCGTCCACCACCGCATCGACCACTCCGCCCGCCACCGCGTCCGGGTCCCCGTCCCCGGGCGCCGCCGGGCTCGGCGACCCGCTCTTCCCGCTCGACGGGAACGGCGGCTACAAGGTCACCCGCCATGTCCTCGACTTCGACTGGAAGGCCCCGGGGACTGCCTTCCCGGCGACTGCCACGATCAAGGCGCGCGCCACCCAGTCGCTGTCCAGTTTCCACCTCGACTTCGCCGGCAACACACTGCGGAAAGTCCTCGTCAACGGCGCCACGGCACGCACCGAGCGGGACGGCGACGAACTCGTCGTGACCCCGGCGAAGCCCCTCCCCGAGGGCAGCCGCTTCACGGTCGAGGTCGCCTACACGGCCGATCCGACCCAGATCCGCCACCGCGACGACGCCATCGAGGACTACGGCTGGATCCCGACCCCCGACGGCACGGTCCTGTATCCGCAGCCCAACGGCGCCAAGATGATCTTCCCGGCGAACGACCACCCCAGTCAGCGGGCGCCGATCACCTTCCGGATCACCACACCGCCGGGTCTGTCGGCCGCCGCCAACGGCAAGCTGGTCGACCGCGCCGAGCAGCCGGACGGCCGGATCCGCTGGACGTACGACACCGAGCAGCCGGTCGCCGCCCAGCTCGCGCAGCTCGCGATCGGGAAGTTCACCTTCGTCGACAGCGTGGGCCCGCGCGGCCTGCCGATCCGGGACGTGGTCCCCGACGCCCTGGTGGAGCCGACCGCGGCCTACCGCGAGCTGACCGCAGGGCACATCGCGTGGCTCGAACAGCGCCTCGGCCCGTACCCGTTCAAGCGGTACGGCGTCCTGGTCGGCGACACCGACCTCGGGGTGGCCCTGGAGACACAGACCCTGTCCCTCGTCCCCAAGGCCGATCTCCTCGGCACCCGGGTGGACGCCGAGCGGAACCTCGTGCACGAGCTGACCCACCAGTGGCTCGGCGACGACCTCGCCATCCGGACCTGGTCCGACCTGTGGCTGAGCGAGGGCCACGCCCGCTTCTACGAACGCCTCTACTCCCAGGAACACGGCGGCGACAGCTTCGAGGCCGCCATGCGCACCGCGTACGAGAACCACGACCTGTGGCGCCGCGACTTCGGCGCCCCCGCCGAGCCGACCGAGCCGAACCTCTTCAAGCGGATGCGGTACGACGGTTCGGCACTGGTCTTCTACGCGCTGCGCGAGCAGGTCGGGGACGCGGCGTTCCGGAAGATCGAGAAGGCGTGGGCGACCGAGTACCGCGGCCGGACGGTCGGCACCGCGGACTACATCGCCCTGGCGTCACGGATCGCGGGCCAGGACCTCGAAGGGTTCCTGCGTCCATGGCTGTACGGCGCGAAGACTCCGCCGATGCCGGGGCACCCGGACTGGGTGGTGACACCCGTACAGGGGTGACGCGGCGACGGCCCCGCTCCCCTGGTTCTCTCCGGGGAGCGGGGCCGTCCGCGCGGTGGCGTCAGCGGACGCCGACGGCCGCCAGCGCCGTGCGCTGCCGGTCGGTGAGCTGCGCCGGGAAGTACAGGTAGCAGACGCCGCCGGTGCCGGAGGACACATTGCCGGACGCGTTGTAGCGCTTCGTACGGAGCCAAATATTTTCCCACTCGCGGCGCTTGTAGACGCGCCGTACGGCGGGGTTGTTCGGCGACGCGGGGTCGTTGGCGATCACGTCGCCGTCCGCCGTGAAGCCGATGACCGTCATCAGATGCCCGGACGTGCCGTACCCCGCCCCGGTCAGCTCCTCCTTCAGGAACGACTGGGACGTTATGGCCGGGATGCCCGCAGCGATCAGCGTCTCCAGGTCCGTCAGCGACCCGAGCCGTGTGACGACGCCCTGAAGATCCTGGTACGTGGCCGCGTAGGCCGCGTTGAACGGCCAGTTGCCGCAGCCCTCGTACTGGTAGTCATACGTGAACCGGGCCGCGTGGCACACCTGTGGGTCCGCGAAGTCCGGATTCACCCACGCCAGATCGTCGGTGCTGGGCCTCCGGCCCCAGTACTCGACGATCATCTGCGAGGAGGTGGGGCTGCACCACGCCTCGCCGCCGTTGTCGTACTCCGGGTACTGCCCGGCGTGGACGTTCTGCGAGTAGCGCGGCACGGTCAGTTCACGCGCGAGGCCCGGGACCGACTCGGGCACCGTGAAGCGGTCCGGGACGTCGGAGCCCATCGCGCCGAGCCGCCACACCGTCGGCGTGACCGTGCTCCCCGGCGCCCGGTACAGCGTGAGCCGCAGCCGGTACGAGACGAGCCGCAGCCCCGTCGCCGGCGCGTCGATCGCGAAGGTGTCGGTCCACACACTGCTCTTGTCGTCGCTCTGCCCGTCGACCGACGTACGCCGGATGTCCTGGTCACCGGCGGCCCAGCGGCCCATCACGTACCAGGGCGTGTCCGTGCCGTCGGAGTACGTGCCCGACAGTTCGACCTGGAGCCAGGTCCCGGCGGGGGTGTGCGCGTTCCACGACGCGATGACCTCCGTCGAGGGGACGGCGAGCCGGTGCGCGGGCGAGGTCCAGGTCGCGTACTCCCAGGTGGCGACCGCGCCGGTGTGCGGGTCGGTGTAGTCGCTGCGGCCCGCGGCCTTGGCGATCACCAGACCCGGCCTGCGCCCGGCCACCGCACGGGTACCGGCGTCCGTACCGCCGCGCCAGTCGGCGTACGAGGTCCAGGCGCGGTTGTCCACGAGCCGCGCGGCGGCGCGGCGGCGGGGGCGGTGCGCGGGTGCGGCGCCCGGCGCGGAGGCGACGGCGGGGGCGGAGACGCCCGCCGTGGCGGCCACGGCGACGCCCGCGGCGGCGGCGAGCAAGGTGCGGCGGGACGTCTCGGCTGGTCTGGTCATGGACGGGGAACCCCCAGTCGACTCGGATCCTCGGACGCGGGTCAGTGCCCGGCGTGCGCCAACTATGGCCGGTCGCGGCCGACTTCTGCCAGCGTTACGGGCACTGCCACGCCTACCAATATTGGACTCGACCACTGGCATGACCTGCGGCGGCGCGCGGAAGACGTCGTTCCGATGCCGGGCATAGGCTGACCGTGATGACCTCGCACACCTCCCGCCCCGGACCCTCTCGCCCCGGACCCTCCGCCGTCGCCCGGCTCGCGGACGAGTTGCGGCGGCTGCCGCCGTCGTGCGGTCCGGTGCGACTGGTCGCGGTCGACGGGCACGCGGGCTCCGGGAAGACCACCTTCGCCGGACACCTGGCCGCCGCCCTCGGCGGTGCGCCGGTGCTGCACCTGGACGACATCGCGTCCCACGACGCCCTCTTCGACTGGACCGCGCGCCTGGAGCGCCAGGTCCTCGCGCCGTTCCGGCGCGGCGAGCCCGCGCGCTGCACGCCGTACGACTGGCGCGCCCGCGCGTTCGGCCCCGCGCGGGAGGTTCCGGCGGCGCCGGTGGTCCTCGTCGAAGGGGTGGGCGCCGGACGGCGGGAGCTGCGGCCGAGCCTGACGCTGCTGCTGTGGATGGATCTCCCGCGCGAGCAGTCCTGGGACCGGGGGCGCGGCCGGGACGGCGAGGAGCAGCGGGACTTCTGGCACGCGTGGGTCGCCGCCGAGCACCGGCACTTCGCGGACGACCCCTCGCGCCCCGGCGCACACCGGCTGATCCGTCAGGGTCCGGAGGGGTACGAGGTGCGTTCGGGACCTGCTGAGACTCCAGGAGGGACCCATTCCGTCACAGACAGTGAGGGGCCGCCCGAGAGCGGATGAACGGGCTCCGAATCCGCTCCTAGGAGTGCCTCAACTCGGCTTGACCCAGGGGCCGTACAGGACTTACGTTCTCAATGTGCGGCCTTTCGGGTCGCCCCAGGACGCGAAGCCCCCGGTTGTTCCCCCGTGATCGGGGGCTTCGTTCTGCCCTTTGCGTCCCCTTCGCACCCCTCGCGCCCCCGCCGCGACCCCGCGAACGCTTACCCTCGGTTACCACTCCGTGTGCGCCCCACGTGCTTCCGCCCGCGCAACCCACGCGGACGGCACCCTTCGGCCGACAACGGCACCGCAGGTACGATGCGTTGCGGTGCGACCATCGGACGGCGGCACACCCGCACCGAACCAACTCCCGTCCACAGCACAGCGGTTCGACGAAGGACGCCGACGGGCACCGGCCCGGCGGCCCACCACGGGGGCACGGTTTGTGGGGGACGTGATGGACTTCGGCACCCAGGGCGCACCGGGCCCTGCCGACCTCGCCTGGCTGAGAGGCGTCGACGCCTACACGATGGGCGCGTATCCGCAGGCCGAGGAGGAGTTCAGGGCCGCTGTACGGATCGATCCGGGGATGGCCGACGCCTGGCTCGGGCTGCACGCGCTGCGGGTCGACACGACGACCGCGCTGCTGCGGATGTTCCGGCACCGCGACCGCTTCGGCGAACAGCGCACCCGGCACCGGCGCACCCTCAACTCCTGGTACTGGCTGGGCTGGTGGGTGCAGCCGGTGCTCGAATCGCCGCGTGATCTGCTGCTCGCGCACGCCTCGCACTGGCTCGACGGCCGCCATGTGCCCGAGCTGGACCGGGCCCTCGCCGGGCTGCCGCCGGTCGACGCGGATCCGCAGGTACGGTTCCTGCACGCGTGCCGCGCCTATCTCGTCAAGGACTGGGACCGGCTGGTGCGGCACACCGACCCGCTGATCGACGACCCGATGCTCGGGATAGAGGCGGGGCTGTTCGGCGGGATGGCGCGGGTGCGCCTGGAGATGTTCGGCCAGGCCGAACCGCTGCTCTCGGCCTCGCTGATGCGCTGCCGCAGCGAGCAGCCGCAGCGCAAGGAGCTGCGGTACTGGCTGGCGCGGGCGCACGAGGGCACCGGACGCAGCGCCGCCGCGCTGCCGCTGTACCGGGCCGTGCACCGGGTGGACCCCGTCTTCATGGACACCTCGGCGCGGCTCGCCGCGATATCCGAGGGCGACGGGTACGACGAATCGGTGGACCTGGCGTCGATCACGCTGGCCGGGTTCGGGCAGGACGTGATGGAGGGGCCCGACGGGGTCGACCCGCTGTACGGCGGCGAGGGCCGCGACCTCAAGGTGAGCGAGCCGGATCTGCCGTCGGCCGGGGACGTGACGGACGCGTTCCGCGAGAAGGCGGCCGTGCCGGTGCCGCCGCTGCTGCCGGGGCCCGCCGATCCGGCACTGCTGGAGGAGGCGCTGTCCGAGCTGGAGCGGATGGTGGGCCTGGAACCGGTGAAGCGGCAGGTCAAGGCGTTGTCCGCGCAGCTCAACATGGCCCGCCTCCGGGTCGGGCAGGGGCTGCCCGTGCAGCCGCCGAAACGACACTTCGTCTTCTCGGGCCCTTCCGGTACGGGCAAGACCACGGTGGCGCGCATCCTCGGGCGGGTGTTCTACGCGCTCGGACTGCTCGGCGGTGACCATCTGGTGGAGGCCCAGCGGGCGGATCTCGTCGGCGAGTATCTGGGGCAGACCGCCGTGAAGGCCAATGAACTCATCGACTCCGCGATCGGCGGTGTCCTGTTCGTGGACGAGGCGTACGCGCTCTCCAACTCGGGGTACGGCAAGGGCGACGCGTACGGCGACGAGGCCCTTCAAGTGCTGCTCAAGCGGGCCGAGGACAACCGGGACCACCTGGTGGTGATCCTCGCCGGATATCCCGAGGGGATGGACCGGCTGCTCGCGGCCAACCCCGGCCTGTCGTCCCGCTTCACGACGCGCGTCGACTTCCCCTCGTACCGGCCGCTGGAACTCACCGCGATCGGCGAGGTGCTCGCCGCCGAGAACGGGGACGTGTGGGACGAGGAGGCCGTGGACGAGCTGCGCTCGATCAGCGGCCACGTCGTGGACCAGGGCTGGATCGACGAGCTGGGCAACGGCCGCTTCCTGCGGACGCTGTACGAGAAGAGCTGCGCGTACCGGGATCTGCGGCTCTCCGGCTACACCGGGGCACCCACCCGCGACGACCTCGCCACGATCCGCCTCGCGGACCTGATGCAGGCGTACGGAGAGGTGCTGTCGGGCCGGGGGCCCACGCCCCAGTGACCGCCGGGCCGGACCGGGCCGGACCGGATGGGACCGGACCGGACCGGATCAGATCGGCAAGCCGCCGGGGCGGGGGCCCGGTTCAGGAGGTCAGGGCCTCCTGAGGGCTCGGGCGAGGTGGCGTCACCGGGCGGGCCGGTGGGGGCAACGGCCGGTGGGTGGGGTCCCGTACCTCTCCCACCAGGAGTTCCAGGACGTCCTCCAGGGCGACCAGGCCCAGGACGCGGCCCTGGGCGTCGGCCACCTGGGCGAGATGCGTCGCGGCGCGGCGCATCACGGTCAGGGCGTCGTCCAGCGGCAGCTCGGCCCGCAGCGTCGTCATCGGACGCCACAACTGCTGCGGCACCGCCCGCTCGCTGTCGGCCGGGCCGATCAGGTCCAGGACGTCCTTGACGTGCAGGTACCCCATGAAGGCGCCGCTCTCCGCGCAGACCGGGAACCGGGAGAACCCGGTGCGTGCGGTGAGGTCGACCACCTGTCCCGGCGTGACCGACGGGTCGACGGTGACCAGGGACGCCCGGTCCAGGAGGACGTCGGTGACCGGGCGGGAGCCCAGTTCGAGTGCGTCCCCCAGGCGCTCCTGCTCCTCCGGGTCGAGAAGCCCCGCCTGCCCCGCGTCCTCGACCAGCCGGTTCAGCTGCTCGCTGGTGAAGACGGCCTCGACCTCGTCCTTCGGTTCGACGCGGAACACCTGGAGGATCACCCGGGCGCAGGCGCCCAGGGCGACCGTCACCGGGCGGCACAGCCGGGCGAAGGCCACCAGGCCGGGGCTGAACCACAGCGCCGTCCTCTCGGGCGCTGCCATCGCCAGGTTCTTCGGGACCATCTCGCCGATGACGAGGTGGAGGAAGACGACGAGGGCGAGCGCGATGACGTACCCGAGGGGATGGATCAGACCCTCCGGCAGATGCATCCCCACGAACAGCGGCTCAAGGAGGTGCGCCACGGTCGGTTCGGCGACGGCGCCGAGCGTCAGCGAGCAGACGGTGATGCCGAACTGCGCGGCGGCCATCATCTGCGGCAGATGCTCCAGGCCGTACAGGACCTGCCGCGCCCGCGCGGTCCCGAGCGGTTCGATCTGGCTGCGGCGCACGGAGACGAGCGCGAACTCGGCACCGACGAAGAAGCCGTTGACGAGGACGAGAAGCCCCGCGAAGAAGAGCTGCACCAGGCTCATCGGGACGCCTCCGCACCGGTCAGGGTCTTCCCGTACGCCGCGTCCGGTACCGGCGAGCCGGGCGCCGGCACGTCGACGGTCCGCACGATCCGTACCCGCTCGGCGCGGTAGTGCCCGACCTGCCGTACCGCGAGGCGCCAGCCGGGAAGTTCGGCGCGGTCCCCGGGCGCGGGGATGCGCCCGAGCAGGTCCGCGACGAGTCCGGCGACGGTCTCGTACGGTCCCTCGGGCGCTTCGAGGCCGATGCGCAGGAGGGTGTCCACGCGGCAGCTGCCGTCCACGTCCCACGCGGGGCGCCCGTCCTCGGGCGGCGCGGGGGCGAGTTCCGGCAGGTCCTGGCCGTCGTGCTCGTCCCGGACCTCGCCGACGATCTCCTCGACGATGTCCTCCAGGGTGACGACCCCGGCCGTGCCGCCGTACTCGTCGACGACTACGGCGATGGGCTGCTCGCTGCGCAGGAGTTCCAGGAGCGGCTGCACCGGCATCGTCTCGGGCACCAGGAGCGGCGGCCCCGCGATCCGGCCGACGGGGGTCCGCAGCCGGTCCCGCGCGGGCACCGCGAGCGCGTCCTTGAGGTGGGCCATGCCGACGATCTCGTCGATGCGGTCCCGGTAGACCGGGAAGCGGGACAGTCCGGTGGCCCGGGTGAGGTTGACGATGTCCTCGGCGGTCGCCGACGACTGGAGGGCGCTGACCTTCACGCGCGGGGTCATCACATGCTGTGCGGTGAGGTCGCCGAGGGACAGGGTGCGGACGAACAGGTCGGCCGTGTCCTGCTCCAGGGCGCCGGCCAGCGCGGAGTGCCGGGCGAGCGAGACGAGTTCGCCGGGGGTGCGGGCCGAGGCGAGTTCGGCGGTGGGTTCGACGCCGAGGGTCCTCACGAGCCGGTTGGCGACGGCGTTCAGCGCGGCGATCACCGGGCGGAACAGCAGCGCGAACACCTGCTGCGGTCCGGCGACGAACCGTGCGACCTGGAGGGGCCGCGACACCGCCCAGTTCTTGGGGACGAGTTCCCCGATCACCATCTGCACGGCGGACGCGAGGAGCATGCCGACGACCACGGAGACCCCGGGCACGGCGCCGCCGGGCAGCCCGGCGGCGGTGAAGGGTCCGGCGAGGAGGTCGGCGAGCGCCGGTTCGGCGAGCATGCCCACCACCAGCGAGGTGATGGTGATGCCGAGCTGGGTGCCGGAGAGCTGGAAGGACAGCTCCTTGAGGGAGTTCACGACCGTACGGGCCCGCCGGTCGCCGTCGGCCGCGGCCCGCTCGGCGTCGGGGCGCTCGACGGTGACGAGGCCGAACTCGGCGGCCACGAAGAATCCGTTGGCGAGAATCAACAGGAATGCCGCTCCGAGGAGCAGCAGCGAGACGCTCATGCCACCGCCTCCACACCGGCGCGAAGCGGGGCCGCGCTGTGTCGGGAGGGGGTGGCGCAGGTACTACAGGACGATCCGTCCATCGCCGGAGGGAGTCACTCCTCGGGTAGCAGGAGCCCCGGTGCGGTCCGGGCGGGCCGATGCCGGGGCGGGGCACACCAGCGAGAGTGCCCCGCCAACAGATTAGGGCCTGTCCGGCGGATCAGGTCGGAGGACTGTAACGGCTCCCGTAGACAGCCGGAAGCGGGGTCTGGTGCGTGCAGATGCAAGGCGGAGGAGGGCGGCGACGCGGAGCGTCGGCAACCGACGACAACGCCGCAGATGTGCGTGCCAGACCCCGCGTCTCCGAGATGATCCGCCGGACAGGCCCTCATCAAGACACGGCCCGGATGGTCAGGGTGGACGGCGCCGAGTCAGCCCTGATGTTCGACTTGTCCCCGGGTCAGCCCTGTGGTGCGGCGTGCCCCTCGGTGTCGGAGCCGCCGCGGGTCTCGACCAGGGCGCGCAGGGCCCGTGCGTCCCGGATGGCCTGTTCCCTGGCGATACCGGGCTGGATCCCCATGGCGGCCAGGCTGGTGCCGTCGCTGAGGTCGAGGAAGACCCAGGGGTCGCCGGGGCGGAGGTTGACCTGAAGGATCTCCGCCCAGTCGAGGCGCCGTCGTGAGGCGATGTTGACGACGGTCACACCGGACGGGTCGGCGGTGACCTTGGGCCGGGCGAGCAGCGCGAGCGAGGCGAGGCAGATCAGTCCGACGAAGACGAAGCTGAGCCGCTCCCCCGGGTTGAGGTCGGGCAGTATCAGCGCGATCACCGTGAGCGCGACGAGGAGGACGACGCCCGAGACGAGCAGGACGGCCCGGGTGCGGCCAGGCCGGAAGGTGACGGGCAGGGCGGGCGGCGCGAGGGGTGCGGGTGACGGGGGCATGGCTCCGGGACCTTGGTCGGCTGCGGGTTCCATCGGGGACGGCACGCGTGTCAGGGACGACAGGCGTGTCAGAGGCGGCAGGCGTGGATGGCGGTGGTGAGGATGGCCCGCGCGCCGAGGTCGTAGAGGTCGTCCATGATGCGCTGGGCCTCCTTGGCCGGGACCATGGCGCGGACCGCGACCCAGCCCTCGTTGTGCAGCGGCGAGATCGTCGGGGACTCCAGGCCGGGGGTGAGGGCGACGGCCTGTTCCAGGTGCTCGGCGCGGCAGTCGTAGTCCATCATCACGTACGTCCGGGCGACGAGGACGCCCTGGAGGCGCCGCAGGAACTGCTGCACCTTCGGCCCGGCGGCCTCGGACGTGTCCGCCCCGGTGCGCCGGATGACGACGGCCTCGGAGGTCATGATGGGCTCGCCGATGACTTCGAGGCCCGCGTTGCGCAGTGAGGTGCCGGTCTCCACGACGTCGGCGATGACCTGGGCGACCCCGAGTTCGATCGCGGTCTCGACGGCGCCGTCGAGGTGGACGACGGAGGCGTCGATGCCGTTGTCGGCGAGGTGCTTGTCGACGATGCCCTCGTAGGAGGTGGCGATGGTGAGGCCGCCGAGGTCCGAGACGCCCTGGGCCGTGCCGGGCCGGGTGGCGAAGCGGAAGGTGGAGCGGGCGAAGCCGAGGGGCAGGATCTCCTCGGCGTTGGCGCCGGAGTCGATCAGCAGGTCGCGGCCGGTGATGCCGATGTCGAGGCGGCCGGACGAGACGTAGATCGCGATGTCGCGGGGGCGCAGATAGAAGAACTCGACCTGGTTCCCGGGGTCGACGATGACGAGTTCCTTGGACTCCCTGCGCTGCTGGTAGCCGGCCTCATGGAGCATCGCCGACGCAGGTCCGGACAGTGAACCCTTGTTGGGGACGGCGATGCGCAGCATGAGGCCCATTTCCTTTGCGTGGGAGCGTGGTGCGGAGCGGTGCGGTACTGACAGGGGTGTGCGGTACGGGGCGCCGGTGGTGGGGTGTGCGGGTGTGCGCTCTACAGATGCGCGTACACGTCGTCGAGGGAGATCCCCCGCGCGACCATCATCACCTGAACGTGGTACAGGAGCTGCGAGATCTCCTCGGCGGCTGCTTCCTTGCCCTCGTACTCGGCGGCCATCCAGACTTCGGCGGCCTCCTCGACGACCTTCTTGCCGATGGCATGGACGCCCTTGTCGACCAGCTCGGCGGTGCGCGAGGTGGCGGGATCGCCGTGGGCGGCCTTGTGCTGAAGCTCGGTGAACAGCTCTTCGAACGTCTTCTTGGACATGGTGGTGCTTACTTTACGCGGCCGTGGGTGCCCTTCTGACGCCAGGGTTCCGGGCCCTGGCGCCAGGCAGTGACGACAGCACTAACGCCAGGGTTCCGACACCGTACGCAGGGTGGCCGCGGTGGCGACGGCGGCGGTGACCGCCTCGTGCCCCTTGTCCTCGCTGGACCCTTCAAGCCCGGCACGGTCGAGTGCCTGCTGCTCGGTGTCGCAGGTCAGGACGCCGAAGCCGATGGGCACACCGGTGTCGACGGACACCTGGGTGAGGCCCTGGGTGACGCCCTGGCACACATAGTCGAAGTGGGGGGTGCCGCCGCGGATGACGACGCCGAGGGCGACCACCGCGTCGTAGCCGCGGCCCGCGAGGACCTTGGCGACGACGGGGAGTTCGAAGCTGCCGGGGACGCGCAGGACGGTGGGCTCGTCGATGCCGAGTTCGCCGAGGGCGCGCAGGGCGCCGTCGACCAGGCCGTCCATGACCTGCTGATGCCATTGGGCGGCGATCACCGCGACCCGCAGGTCTCCGCAGTTCTTCACGCTCAGTTCGGGTGCGCCCTTGCCGCTCACGCGCTGCTCCTTCGTGCCATTCGAGTGTTCAGGGGTGGTTACTGGTTGCCGCAGGCCGAGACCGCCGTGGTGTCCAGCCAGGGCAGGTCGTGGCCCATCCGGTCGCGCTTGGTACGCAGATACCGCAGGTTGTGTTCGCCGGCCTGGACGGGCATCGGCTCACGGCCCGTGACGTCGAGCCCGTGGCGTACCAGCGCCTGCGTCTTGTCGGGGTTGTTGGTCAGCAGGCGCAGGCTGTGGACGCCGAGGTCCTGGAGGATCTGGGCGCTCGCGCCGTAGTCACGGGCGTCGGCGGGCAGGCCGAGTTCCAGGTTGGCGTCGAGGGTGTCGCGTCCGCGCTCCTGGAGTTCGTAGGCGCGCAGCTTCGACAGGAGTCCGATGCCGCGGCCCTCGTGGCCGCGCAGATAGACGACGACGCCGCGGCCCTCGGCGGTGATGCGTTCCATGGACGCCTGGAGCTGCGGTCCGCAGTCGCAGCGAAGCGAGTGGAAGATGTCGCCGGTCAGGCACTCGGAGTGGACCCGTACGAGCAGGTCGTCGCCGTCGCCGATCTCGCCGTGCACGAGGGCGACGTGTTCGACGCCGTCGACGGTGGAGCGGTAGCCGTACGCCGTGAAGTCACCGTGTGCGGTGGGCAGCCGGACCTCGGCCTCGCGGCGGACGGTCGGCTCGGCGGCCAGGCGGTAGGCGATCAGGTCCTCGATGGAGATGATCGTCAGGCCGTGCTTGCGGGCGAAGGGGACGAGTTCGGGCAGCCGCAGCATCCGGCCGTCCTCGCCCGCGATCTCCACGATGGCACCGGCGGGCCGCAGTCCGGCGAGCCGGGCCAGGTCGACGGCGGCCTCGGTGTGGCCGTTGCGGGCGAGAACGCCGCCGGGCTTGGCGCGCAGCGGGAAGACATGCCCGGGGCGCACGAAGTCGCCGGCGCCCGCGGTACCTCCGGCGAGCAGGCGCAGGGTGGTGGCGCGGTCGGCGGCGGAGATGCCGGTGGTGACGCCGTGCGCGCCGCTCGCGTCGACGGAGACGGTGAACGCGGTACGCATCGACTCGGTGTTCTGCTCGACCATCTGCGGGAGCTGGAGCCGGTCCAGTTCGTCGCCCTCCATGGGCGCGCAGATGAGGCCCCGGCACTCGCTCATCATGAAGGCGATGATCTCGGGCGTGGCCTTCTCTGCGGCGATGACGAGGTCGCCCTCGTTCTCGCGGTCCTCGTCGTCCACGACGACGACGGGCCGGCCCGCGGCGATGTCGGCGACGGCGCGTTCGACGGGGTCGAGCGCGAAGTCGGAGAGGTCCTCGTCGTGCCCGGTGCGGTACCAGACGGGTGTCGCGGTCATGCCGTGGCTCCTTCCAGGACGGGCCGTGCGGCGGCGCGTGAGCGCAGCCACCAGTCGCGCATGCCCCACAGGACGAGCGCGCCGTACACGATGTAGACAAGACCGGAGAAGGCGAGGCCGCTGCGGAAGTTGAGCGGTACGCCGACCAGGTCGACGAGGAGCCAGGCGAACCAGAACTCGACCATGCCGCGTGCCTGCGCGTACATCGCGGCGAGGGTGCCCACGAAGACGTACGCGTCGGCCCACGGGCTCCACGAGAGTGAGGGGTACGCGGTGAACAGGCCGCCGACCGCGAAGGTGCCGACGGCGGCGCCGCCGACCAGGTACGCGCGCTCGCGCCAGGTGGCGAAGCGGACGGCGATGGAGCCGTCCTGGGCGTCCTGCCTGCCCCGGGTCCAGGCCCGCCAGCCCCATACGGCGACGGCGATGACGACGAGTTGCTTGCCGACGCCTCCGGCCTGCTGGACGGAGATGTTGGCGGCGATCAGGACGGCGCCGGAGAGGAGTTGGGCGGGCCAGGTCCACAGGGAGCGGCGCCAGCCGAGGGCGAGGGCGATCAGGCCGATGGTGTTGCCGGTGAGGTCGGACCAGATGACGTGCTGTCCGAAGGCGGTGAACGCCTCGGAGTTGAGCCAGTTCACGCGGCGCTCCCCTCCGGGCCGGACGCGGTGCCGGACGCCGGGCCGGACGCCCCGCCCGCGCGGTCGCCGAGCAGCCGCTCGACGTACTTGGCGATGACGTCCACCTCCAGGTTGACCGGGTCGCCGGGCTGTTTGATGCCGAGCGTGGTCAGCGCGAGGGTGGTCGGGATGAGGCTGATGGTGAAGTGGTCGGGGGCCGCGTCGACGACGGTGAGGCTGACGCCGTCGACGGTGATGGAGCCCTTCTCGACCACGTAACGCGCGAGTTCTCCGGGCAGGGAGACGGTGACGATCTCCCAGTGTGCGGACGGTTCGCGGGCGATGACGGTGCCGGTGCCGTCGACGTGTCCCTGGACGATGTGGCCGCCGAGGCGGGCGCCGACGGCGGTGGGCCGTTCCAGGTTGACGCGGGAGCCGGGTCCGAGGGCGCCGAGGCTGGACCGCTTCAGGGTCTCGGCCATGACGTCGGCGGTGAATTCGTCGCCTTCGAGGTCCACGACGGTGAGACAGACGCCGTTGACGGCGATGGAGTCGCCGTGCCGGGCGCCTTCGGTGACGACGGCGCCGCGCAGACGGAAGCGGGAGGCGTCGCCCAGTTCCTCGACGGCGGTGATCTCGCCCAGCTCTTCGACGATTCCGGTGAACACGTCAGTGCTCCTTCGGTACGGGGACGGCGGTGATGCGCAGATCGGATCCGATGCGGTGGGTCTCGACCACGTCGAGCCGCAACGCTTCGGTGAGGGTGGTGATTCCTGCGCCGGTGAGGACGGCGGGTCCGGCGCCGAGCAGGACGGGTGCGAGATAGCCGATGACGCGGTCGACGGCGCCCGCGGCGACGAAGGCCCCGGCGAGGGTCGCGCCGCCTTCGAGGAGGACGGAGCGGACTCCGCGCGTGTGGAGGGCGTCGAGGAGGGCGAGGACGTCGAGTCCGCCGTGGCCGGTCGTGGCGCGCGGCAGCCGGACGACTTCGGGACGGTGGCCGGTGGCCGTGAGGTGGCGGGCGTCGGCGTCCTCGGCGACGGCGATCAGGGTGGGCGCCGCTCCGTCCAGGACCCGGGCGCCGGGCTTGACGGCGGTGGCGGTGGTGTCGACGACGACCCGCAGCGGCTGGGTCGCGCCGTCGTGGCCGCGTACGGCGAGGTGCGGGTCGTCGGCGCGTGCGGTGCCGGAGCCGACGACGACGGCGTCGCTCTCGGCGCGCAGCCGGTGCACGTCGGCGCGGGACGCGGCGGAGCTGATCCACCGGCTGGTGGAGTCGGCCGCCGCGGTGCGTCCGTCGAGTGTGGCGGCGTACTTCCAGGTCACATGGGGGCGGCCGAGGCGTACGGAGGTGAGCCAGGCGGTGTTGCCGGTCTCGGCGTCGGCGGCGAGGAGTCCGGCCTCGACGTCGATCCCGGCGGCGCGCAGGACGGCGGCGCCTCCGGTCGCGGTGGGGTCGGGGTCGGCCACGGCGTACACGACGCGGGTGACGCCGGCGTCGACGAGGGCCTGGGCGCAGGGGCCGGTGCGGCCGGTGTGGGCGCAGGGTTCGAGGGTGACGACGGCGGTGGCGCCACGGGCCAGGTCGCCGGCCGCGCGCAGGGCGTGGATCTCGGCGTGCGGGCCTCCGGCGCGCTGGTGGTGGCCCTCGCCGACGGTCTCGCCGTGTGCGTCGAGGAGGACGCAGCCGACGACCGGGTTGGGGCTGGTGGAGCCGAGTCCGCGGGCGGCGAGTGCGACGGCGCGTCGCATGGCGGTCGCTTCGGCTGCGGTGGCCACCGGGTCCTCCTGCCTCTTCGGGCACGGACTCCGGGGCCTGTCGATGACGACAGAGAAGCGGGCGTGATGACACCGGGGACGCACGACGGCGGTCGTCCGGCATGGACGAAAACCGACGCGACGCGCACACCTGTGCCCGCCCGCCGCGCACTGCCTCCCATCCGGACTTTAACCGTCGGTCCAGGAGTTTCACCTGGTCAACCGGCCGCTGGAGGCGGCCGGGTCGCGGACTGTAACCGCCGGTTCGGACTTTCACCGACCCCGGAGTGCGCTGCTTCTGGTACGGAACCAGTCTGCCACGGCTGATATGCGGCCATGCGAGTGAACCCATGTGGGCTGGCTCACAGGGGCGCGTACGGGGCGCACAGAGGGAGGCTTCCGCCGAGTGGTCCATACCTATTGACGGCGGGAGCGGATGCTCCCTAGCCTCGGCCCCACCCCCAAGGAGAAGGCCCTGCCCATGGACGCGTATACGCGTCCGGCGGAACGCCCGGCGGCGGACTCTCCGGCCCTTGCCCGCCGCCGGGTCCGTGGTGGCACGGGGGTTCTGCCAGGCTGGTGCGGTGACGAGTGCGCCCGCCGACGAGTTCGAACCCCTCCGTCCCCGGCTGTTCGGTCTCGCGTATCGCATGCTCGGCTCCGCCGACGAGGCCGAGGACGCGGTGCAGGACGCCTATCTGCGCTGGCACGGAGCGGACCGGGCGGCGATCGAGCGCCCGGCGGCCTGGCTGGCGACAGTGGTCACCCGCCTCTGCCTCAACCGGCTGACGTCGGCCCGTGCCCGCCGCGAGCGGTACGCGGGGCCGTGGCTGCCGGAGCCGGTGCTCACCTCGGACGGCACGCTCGGACCGCTCGACTCCGCCGAGCGGCGCGACGCGGTGTCCACGGCGCTCCTCGTCCTCCTGGAACGCCTCACGCCGACGGAGCGCGCCGTGTACGTCCTGCGGGAGGCGTTCGCGTACGGCCACCGTGAGATCGCCGACGTGCTCGGCATCGAGGCGGCCAACTCCCGTCAGCTGTACCGCAGGGCGGCGGCGCGAATCGCCGTACCGGAACCCCGCTTCGAGGCGACGCCCGAGCAGCGGCGGAGGCTGGTGGGGGCGTTCGTCACGGCGGCCCGCGAAGGGGATCTCGCCGGTCTGGAGAAGCTGCTCGCGTCGGACGTGACCTGGTGGGGCGACGGTGGCGGGCGGGTCACCGCGGCGCGCCGGCCGATCGAGGGGCGCGAGAAGGTACTGCGGTTCCTGACGCGCGGCGCGGCCCGGTTCGCCGCCGAGATGCGACTGGCGACCGCCGAGATCAACGGTGCGCCGGCGCTGCTCGCGTGGCGGGGGGACACGCTGGCCGCCGTCGCGTCGTTCGAGACGCGCGACGGGCTGATCGTCGCGGTCCACGCGGTGCTGAACCCGGACAAGCTGGAGTTCGCGGGGCGCCAACTGGCGCGCGGCTGACCGGGAATCGCCGCATCGGCACAGCGGGGTCCGGGTGTTAACCGGGCGCTAACCGTGCGCAGGGCGGGCGCTGTCCAGGGTGCTCCTAGCGTCGGGGACGAAGGTCGAAAGCGGGCCGGCGCCCCCGCCGCCCCGCACCCCTGTGGAGGTGCCGTCCCATGCGTCGTCCGCTCGCCGCCGCCGTGACCGGTCTTGTCCTGGTCACCGCTGCCGGAGCAGCCGCCTGTTCCTCGTCGTCGGATGCGTCGTCGAACTCGTCGTCCGCCGCCTCGTCTTCTTCAGCTTCCGCGGCTTCCCCGTCGTCGCCCGGTGCCGTGCCCGCGGAGTCCAATCCGCCCGGTGACATCCCGGACACCCAGGTGTTCGTGCCGTTCTCGCCGTCCGGCGGCGGCCTGACCGTGAAGGTGCCGGAGGGATGGTCCCGTACCGAGCAGGGCGGGGCGACCGTGTTCAGCGACAAGTTCAACACCGTGCGCGTCGAGCGCGTGTCGGCCGCGTCGGCGCCGACCGTGGACTCGGTGCGCTCCCAGGACATTCCGGCCGTACAGGCCGCGAGCAAGAACTTCAGCCTGGTCAAGGTCGCCGAAGTGCAGCGCAGCAGCGGCCGGGCGGTGCTCGCCGAGTACCGGGCCGACTCGCCGCCCGACCAGGTCACCGGCAAGTCCCTGCCGCTCGATGTGCAGCGGTACGTGTTCTACCGGGCGGGCAAGGGCGCGGCCGTGCTGACGCTGTCCGGTGCGGTGGGCGCGGACAACGTCGACCCCTGGCGGATCGTCACCGACTCGTTCCAGTGGTCGTGATGGCCGCCCCGGTGCTCGAAGCGCGGTCCCTGTACCGGTTCTTCCGCGCGGGTGACGAGGAGACCTTCGCCCTCCAGGGTGTCGGTCTGGAGGTGGAGCGCGGTGAGACGGTCGCGGTGACCGGGCCTTCCGGGTCGGGGAAGACCACGCTGCTGAGCTGCCTGGCCGGACTCGACGAACCGGACGGCGGCACGGTGCACGTGGCCGGTGAACGGCTGAGCCACCGCGCCGAGCGGGAGCGCGGCGGTGTCCGGGCCCGGCACATCGGGGTGCTGTTCCAGTCGGGGAATCTGCTGGAGCACCTGACCGTGCGGGACAACATCGCGCTGGTGCAGCGCCTGGTGCCCGGCAGGGACCGGACCGCGCCGGAGGACCTGCTGGACCAGATGGGCATCGGCGCGCGTGCGGGCGCCCTGCCGCGTGAGCTGTCCGGCGGTGAGGCGGCCCGCGCGGGGCTCGCGGTCGCGCTGGCCAACGCGCCGGACGTGCTGCTGGCGGACGAGCCCACGGGCGAGGTCGACGGCGAGACCGAGCGGCGGCTGCTCGCCCTGCTGCGGGAGCGCGCCGCCGCCGGGACGGCGGTCGTCGTGGTCACCCACAGCCGGGCCGTCGCGGGCTCGGCGGACCGGGTGCTGCGGATGCGGGACGGGAGGTGGACGTGATGGACGCGCTGGACGCCAGGAACACGCCGGAGGTGCGGGCGGTCGGTGCGCCGCTGGTCCGCTGCGCCGACGTGGCCCGTACGTACGGGAGCGGGGCCGGTGCGGTCGTCGCGGTGCACGGGCTGACCTGCGAGGTCCTGCCGGGTGCGCGGATCGCGGTGGTCGGGCCCTCCGGCTCGGGCAAGTCGACACTGCTGCATCTGATGGCGGGACTCGACCGGCCGACGGCGGGGCGGGTGACACATCCCGGACTCGGCGGCTCCGGATCGGCCGCGCCGGGCATGTCGGACCACTCCCCCGGAGACGGCCGTCCCGCGACCGAGGTCCTCGCCCGGCACATCGGGGTCGTCTTCCAGGGGCCGAGCCTGCTGCCGCCGCTGACCGCCGCCGAGAACGTGGCGCTTCCGCTGCGCATCGACGGCGTACCGGCGGCCGAGGCCGACGCGCGGGCGCTGGCCGCGCTGGAGAGTCTGGGCCTCGGCGCGCTGGCCGCGCGGCTCCCGGACGAACTCTCCGCGGGCCAGGCCCAGCGGGTCGCCGTGGCCCGGGTCCTCGCGCGCCGCCCCCGGCTCGTCCTCGCCGACGAACCGACCGGCCAGTTGGACCGTGAGACGGGCCATCAGGTCCTCACGGTGCTGCTGACCGCCGCCGCGGAGCTGGGCGCGGCCGTCCTGGTGACCACCCATGACCAGCGGGTCGCCAGGGAGCTGGACGAGCGCTGGTACATGGCGGACGGACGGCTGATCCACGGCCACGAGATTTCCGGCGGCGGTGACGGGGACGGAGCGGGCCACGAACGGCGAGGCGCCCAGGGCGGGGGCGGCGCGCAGGACGACGGGGTCGACCACCACGACGGCCGGGACGGCCACGACCGCCTGGGCCGCGACCGGCCGAACGGCCACGACGGCTCGGACGGCTCGGCCAGTCCGGGCAGTCCGGACGGTTCGCGCAGGCCGGAGCCCCCGGACGGCCACCAGCAGCGCCGCGGCCCGGACGGGCCCGACGCCCCGGACGGCCACGGCGGACGGCAACAGGGCGACGCACACCACGGCCGGGACGGCCAAGGAGGACACCCCCGATGATCAGGATCTGGCTCTCCGGTCTGCTGCGGCGGCGTGGCGGGCGGCTGCTCGGCGCGGCCGTCGGCGTGGCCACGGCCGTGGCGCTGCTCGCCGCGCTCGGCGGCTTCCTCGGCGCGACCCGCGCCACGATGACCGCCCAGTCCGTACGCGGCGTCCCCGTCGACTGGCAGGTGCAGGTGACGACGGGCGCCGACGCGCGCGCCGTCCTCGACGCCGTGCGCGCCGACCCCGGCACCAAGGCCGCGCTGCCCGTCGGTTACGCCGACACCAGCGGTCTGACCGCGACCACGGGCGGCACCGCGCAGACCACAGGGCCCGGCATGGTCCTGGGTCTGCCGCCCGGTTACGCGGCGGCCTTCCCGGGCGAGGTCCGGGTGCTGGCCGGGCGCGGTGACGGCGTGCTGCTCGCCCAGCAGACCGCGGCCAACCTGCACGCGGCGCCCGGCGACACGGTGTCCGTCGGCCGGGCCGGGCTGCCCCCGGTCGAGGTCCGCGTGGACGGTGTCGTGGATCTGCCGCACGCGGACTCGATGTTCCAGAAGGTCGGCGCGCCGCCGCAGTCGCAGCCGTCCGCGCCGCCCGACAACGTACTGCTGCTGCCCCAGGCCGACTGGCACACGGCCTTCGACCCGCTGGCCAAGGCCAGGACCGACCTGGTCCACGACCAGGTGCACGCTCGCCGCGACCACACGCTGCCGCACGACCCGGCGTCCGCGTACACGGCGGCGACCGGCAGCGCGCACCACACCGAGGTGCGGCTCGCCGGGGCCGGGGTCGTCGGGGACAACCTGGGCGCGGTCCTGGACGCGGCCCGCTCGGACGCGCTCTACGCCCAACTGCTGTTCCTGTTCCTCGGGGTGCCCGGTGCGCTGCTCGCCGGGGCGCTGACCACGGCGGTCGCCGGTGCGGGCGCGGCGCGGCGGCGCAGGGAGCAGTCGCTGCTGAGGACCCGTGGCGCGTCGGCGGGGCGGCTGATCGGTCTGGCGTCGGTGGAGGCCGCGATCGTGGCGGTCGTCGGCGGCGCGGTCGGCCTCGGGGTCGCCGCGCTGCTGGGGCGTACCGCGTTCGGCACGGCCGGGACCTTCGACGCCGGATGGGCGGGTGTCGCGCTCGGCGTGGGCGCGCTGATCGCGGGGGCGACGGTGCTGCTGCCGGTGCGCCGGGATCTGAAGGCGGCCACGGTGGTCGCCGGGCGGGCTTCGGTGGAGCGGCGCCCGGTGCCGCGTACCGCGTGGTGGGCGCTGGCGGCCGGGCTGCTCGCGGCGTCGCTCGCGGTGTTCCGGGTCACCAGCGCCACGAACTACGCACTGGTCCTGGCGCCCGAGGGCACTCCGACGCTGTCCGTGGACTACTGGGCGTTCGCCGGTCCGGCCCTGCTGTGGGCGGGCGGGGCGCTGCTGGCCTGGCTCCTGGTGGATCTGCTGCTGCGCCGGGGCCGGCCGGTCCTCGCGCGGCTGCTGCGCCCGGCCGCCGGTCCGCTGTCCGGGACGGTCGCGGCGAGTCTGTCGCGGCAGCGGGGCACGGTCCTGCGGGCGGTGGTGCTGCTCGCGCTGGCGACGGCGTTCGCCGCGTCGACGGCGGTGTTCAACTCCACCTACCAGCAGCAGGCCGAGGTCGACTCGGTGCTGACGAACGGCGCCGATGTCACCGTCACCGAGTCGCCCGGCGCCACCACGGGCCCGGCGGACGCGGCGCGGATCGCGGGGCTGCCGGGGGTGCGGGACGTGGAGCCCTTGCAGCACCGGTTCGCGTACGTGGGTCCGGACCTTCAGGATCTGTACGGGGTGCGGCCGTCGAGCGTGGTCGGCGCGGGGCAGCTCCAGGACGCGTACTTCTCGGGCGGCACCGCACGGCAGTTGATGGACCGGCTGGCCGCGCGGCCCGACGGGCTGCTGGTGAGCGCCGAGACCGCGCACGACTTCCAGCTGCACCCCGGGGACCAGGTCCGCCTGCGCCTCCAGGACGGCCGGACGCATCAACTCCGTACCGTGTCCTTCCACTTCGAGGGGATCGTCAAGGAGTTCCCGACGGCGCCGAAGGACAGCTTCCTGGTCGCCAACGCGGCGTACGTGGCGCAGGCGACCGGCAGTGACGCGGTCGGCACGCTGCTCGTGGACACCGGCGGCAGCGGGCAGCGCGCGGTCGCGGAGCGGGTGCGGTCGGCGCTCGGTCCGGCGGCCCAGGTCACCGATCTGCCGTCGACGCGTACGGTGACGGGCTCCAGTCTCACGGCCGTCGACCTGAGCGGACTCACCCGCGTCGAACTCGGCTTCGCCCTGGTCATCGGCGCCGCGGCGGGTGGTCTGGTGCTCGCGCTCGGGCTGACGGAGCGGCGGCGCACGCTGGCGCTGGCGTCCGTCCTGGGCGCCCGGGGACGGCAGTTGTCCGGTTTCGTGTGGAGCGAGGCGGCCCTCGTGGCCGTCGCGGGCGCGGCCTGCGGCGCCGTGCTCGGCTGGGCCCTGTCGCAGATGCTGGTCAAGGTCCTGACCGGCGTCTTCGACCCGCCACCCGCGACGCTCGCCGTGCCCTGGGTCTACCTGGGCGTGCTCGCCGCGGCGGTCGCGGCGGCTCTGGGCGCGGCGGCCTGGACGGCGGTACGGCACGCCAGGCAGCCACCGCTCACGGAGCTGAAGGAGCTGTGAGCGGACCCGCCCCAGCCGTGAGCGGACCGCCCCTCATCAGGGGCGCGGCTCGTCGTCGGCGCCCGCATCGGCGCTCACCTCGCCGCTCGCGACCAGCCAGGTGAAGCGCGGATGCGGAGATCGGCGGGAGAGCATCAGGCGCCCGCCCTCCGCCTCCGCGAGGGAGCGGGCCAGCGCGAGCCCGATCCCGTGACCGGTTCCGGCGTCCTGGCGCCTGGCGAAGGCGTCCAGCCCGTCGGGGAGCCCGGGGCCCTCGTCCTCGACATCGACGGCGAGGGCCCCTGCGGCGTCCCTGGCCCGTACGGTCACGGCGCCCCGGCCGTGCGCGGCGGCGTTGGCGAGGAGGACGTCCAGGACCTGGCGGCCCGCGCGCGGCGAGCCGACGGCCGCGGGCAGCCCGTCCTCGGCGACGATCCGCAACGGGCGCCCGGCGGCGGCGAGTTCGCCGTGCCAGCGCCGTTCGGCGTCGGCCAGCAGTACGCGCACGTCGAGCGGTGCCTGCTCGGGCGCGTCGCGGGCGAGCGACAGCAGATCGCCGAGTGTGGTCTCCATGTGCGTGAGCGAGTCCAGCGCGGTCCGCATCGCGTCGTACGGGTCCTGCGGAGCGGTACCCGTCGTCAGTGCGCTTTCCAGTTCGAGGCGGGCCCGGGTCAGCGCGGTCCGCAGTTGGTGCGAGGCGTCGGCGCTGAACGCGCGTTCGCGGCGGAGCAGCCCTTCGATGCGTTCGGCGGCGCGGTTGAGCGCGGTGGCGACCTCGTCGGCCTCGGGGAGTCCGCAGGGCGAGGCGCGTGCGGTGAGGTCGCCGGTCTCCAGGCGTACGGCGGTGGCGGCGAGGGCTTCCAGGGGGCGGGCGAGGCGGCGGCTGGACCGGATCGCGAGGACCGCGCCGACGCCGACCGCGACCGCCGCGAGGCCGAGCATGCCCGCCCAGGTGAGGGCGGCCCGGCGCAGCGGTTCGGACGCCGGGGAGCTGACCCGGACCGCCGCCCGCACCTGTTCGCCGGAGCCGACCGGGACGGCGGCGACCAGGAGGTCCCCGACGCGCCGCGAGGTCGCGCCGCCCCCGAGTGCGTGGCCGACGGGTCCGTCGCCGCGCGCGGGGCCCGAGCCGGCGACGAGCCGGCCGCCGGAGTCGTACACGGCGATCCGCGTACCGGACTCGACGGCGGGGAACTCCATCGGGTCGCCGGGTGCGTGGACGTCGGCGGGCACGCTGACGGCGACCCGGTCGGCGAGCTGCTGGAGTTCGCGTACCTCGTCCTGCCGGTACAGGCGCAGCGTCGCGACGGCCAGCGGTACGGAGAACAGGACCACCGCGCACACCACCGCGACGACCGTCGCCCGCAGGATGCGGCGGCGCACGGTCAGCGCTCCTCGGGGGGTTCGAGGCGGTAGCCGAAGTGCCGGAGGGTGGTGATGCGGACGCGGTCGCCGAGTTTGCGGCGGAGCGCGGCGACATGGACGTCGAGGGTCTTGGTGGAGCCGAACCAGTTCTCGTCCCAGACGTCGCTCATCAGGTCCTCGCGGCTCACCGCCTCACCGGGCGACGCGGCGAGCCGGGCCAGCAGGTCGAACTCCTTGGGCCGCAGTCCGACCTCGCCGGTCGGCGTGAAGCAGCGCCGGGCCGCGCGGTCGATGCGGAGGACGCCATGGCAGATACGGGTTGGGCCGCCGTCGCCTTCGCCGTTGCCGCGCGGCGCCGACCTGCGCAGATGGGCGGCTATCCGGGCGTGGAGTTCGGCGAGCCGGAACGGCTTGGTCAGATAGTCGTCGGCGCCGGACTCCAGGGCCTGGATGACGTCCATCTCGCCGGTGCGGGCGGTGAGGACGACCAGCACCGCGTCCGGCAGCCGCTCGCGCAGCCGGCGGCACAGCTCGAAGCCGTCGGTGTCGGGCAGTCCCAGGTCGAGCAGGACGAGATCGGCGGACCCCCGGTCGGCGCGGGCCAGGGCCGTCGCGCCGTCCGGACACCACTCACCGTCGTGTCCCAGGGTGCGCAGCGCCGCCGCGAGCCTGGCACCGATGGTGTCGTCGTCCTCGACGATCACGATGCGTGCCACGGCCCCACGCTATAGGGGCGCCCTCCGGCGTACTACCTCCGGCCTCGGACCGGCCCCTGTCACACTTCGGGCCGCTCGCCGGTCCTAGGTGGTGAGGCGGCGCTCCACAGGGGAGCATCGCACCATGGAACTAGGGGCTGACCTGCGATGACCACGATCCTGGTGACCGGCGGCACGGGCACGCTGGGCAGCCTCGTCAGCGAGCGGCTTCGCGCCCGGGGGCACGAGGTGCGGGTGCTGAGCAGGCACGCCGAGCGGTACGCGGTCGATCTGCGGACGGGCGCCGGTCTGGACGCGGCGGTGGAGGGCGTGGACACCGTCGTGCACTGCGCGAGCGCGCAGCGCGGGGACGTCGGGGCGGCGCGGAACCTGGTGGCGGCGCTGACCAAGGCAGGCACCGGGCACCTCGTGTACATCTCGATCGTCGGCGTGGACGAGGTCCCGCTCGGCTACTACCGGCAGAAGCGGGAGGTCGAGCGGATCGTCGAGGAGTCGGGGCTCGGCTGGACGGTGCTGCGGACGACGCAGTTCCACGATCTGGTCGTCTCGCTGCTCCAGGGGCTGGCGCGGACGCCGCTGCTGCTGCCGGTCCCCGCCGGGGTCGCCGACCAGCCGATCGAGGTCGCGGAGGTCGCCGACCGGCTCGCCGCGCTCGCCGAAGGGGCACCGGCCGGGCGGGTCCCCGACATGGGCGGGCCCGAGGTGCTGGGCTTCCCGGGGCTGGCCGGCGCCTATCTGGGGGCCACCGGACGCCGGCGGCGGATCGTGCCGGTGCGGCTCGCCGGAGGGGTGTACCGGGCATTGCGCGAGGGCCGCCATCTGACGCCGGAACGGGCCGTGGGGCGGGGCACGTTCGCCGCGTATCTGGCGCGGCGGTTCGGGCCCGCGCGCTGAGTCAGTCGCGGGCGGCCGGCCGGACCGGGTGGGCGGCGGCAGGAGTGGCGGGGGCCCGCGCGGGGGCCTTCACCGACGCCCGCGCCGGGGCGGGTGGGACCAGCGATGCGGACGAGGGACCGGCCGGTGTCTGCGCGAACACGTCGTCCTGGGCCGTGTCCCGGGCCGTGAACAGGGCGCCGCGCAACACCGCCGCACCGCCGAGCAGCCCCGCCCGTACCTCCGTAGGCAGCGGCGACATCGCGGCGAGCCGGTCGGCGACCCGGGTGGCGAGTGCGTCGCCGCCCGCGTGGCCGACCTCGCCGCCCAGGACGACGCAGCCGGGGTCCAGGACGGCGGCGACGGAGGCGGCGCCCACGGCGAGCCGCGCCGCCAGTTCGTCGAGGAAGGGCCCGGCGCCGGTGGCGACGGCCGCCCGGACGAGGGCGGCGGCGGGCGGCTCGTACGGCTCCGCCGCGGCCACGAGGCCGTGCCGGGCGGCGAGTTCGGCGATGGCGGCGGACCCGGCGAGCGAGTGGAAGCCGCCGTCGCACGCGGTCGCCGACGGCAGTCCGTCCGTGCCGGGCACCGGCAGGAAGCCGATCTCGCCGGTGCCGCCGGAGGCGCCGCGCCGCAGGGCGCCGTCGAGGACGACGGCCGCGCCGACACCGTGGCCGAGCCACAGCAGGACGAAGGTGTCCCGGTCGGTCGCCGCGCCCTCGCGCTGCTCGGCGAGCGCGGCGAGGTTGGTCTCGTTCTCGACCAGGACCCGGGCGGGCAGCCGCTGCTGGAGCGCGGCGATCAGGCGGCGGTGCCAGGCGGGCAGCCCACTGCTGTCGCGCAGTTCGCCGGTGGCCGGGTCGATCAGCCCGGGGGCGCCGATGGCGACGCTGTGCAGCGGACCCGCGCCCGCGTCCCGGGCCGCCCGTTCCACCAGAGCGACGGCCTGCTCGACGGCGGGCCCGGTACCGGTGTCGCCGCCGATCGGGGCCGACGCCTCGGCGAGGACCGTACCGACCAGGTCGGCGACCGCGACGGTGACGCCCTCGGTGCGGACGTCGAGCGCGGCGAGATGGGCACGGTCGGCGACCAGGCCGTACAGCCGGGCGTTGGGGCCCCGCCGGTCGGCGCCCGTCTCGCCGACGACGGCGATGAGCCCCGACTCCTGAAGGCGCTCGACCAGATCGGCGACCGTGGGCCGGGAGAGACCGGTGAGCTGCTTGAGCTGACCTGCCGTCAGAGGCCCTTCGCTCTGCAGCAGACCCAGGGCCAGCCGGTCGTTGATTCTCCGGGCGGTGCTCGGTGATGCGGGCATGGGCGGGATCCTTCCAGATCGACGCCTATTTATCAGGCAGGGTTCCTGATAGTTTACGCGCCGACGCGGGACCAGCGGCGTCCCGGCATACGGGTCGGGGAAGCAAGCACGGAACGGGGAGGGCGCACCTGATGAGCGAAGTGATCCAGGACCGGGGGGCGGTGCGGCGCGCGCGATACGCGGTGGCCGCCGTGTTCTGCGTGCACGGCGCGGTCACCGGTTCGTTCGCGACACGCGTGCCATGGATCCAGGAGCACGCGTCGGTCAGCGCGGGCCAGCTCGGCATCGCCCTGGCCTTCCCGGCGATCGGCGCGTCGCTGGCGATGCCGCTGGCGGGCTGGGTGAGTCACCGCCTCGGCGCCCGCACGGCGCTGCGCATCCTGCTCGCCCTGTGGACCCTGGCCCTGACCCTGCCCTCCCTCGCCCCGAACCTGCTGACCTTGTGCGGCGCGCTCTTCGTGTACGGGGCCACCTCCGGGATGTCGGACGTGGCGATGAACGCGCTCGGCGTCGAGATCGAGAGCCTGCTCGGCAAGTCGATCATGTCCGGGCTGCACGGCATGTGGAGTGCGGGCGCCCTGATCGGTTCGGCGGCGGGCACGCTCGCCGCGCACATCGGCGCCGACGCCCGGATCCACCACGCGCTGGCCGCCGCGTCGTTGACGGTGCTCGGTCTGGTGGCGTGCCGGTGGGTGCTGGATCTGCGGCCCGCCGAGGACGAGGAGCCGCCGCCCCGGTTCGCGCTGCCGCCCAAGTCGGCGCTGCTGATCGGCGCGGTCGGCTTCTGCGCGGTGTTCGCGGAGGGCGCGAGCCTGGACTGGTCGGCGGTGTATCTGCGGGACGTCCTCGACACGTCGGCGGGGCTCGCGGCGGCGTCGACCACCGGGTTCACGCTGACGATGGCGGTGGCGCGGCTCGCGGGCGACAAGGTCGTGGACCGGTTCGGTGCGGTGCGGGTGGTCCGGGTCGGCGGGGTGCTCGCCACGATCGGCGGGCTGCTCGTGGTCACGGCGGGGCATCCGGCGGTGGTCATGGGCGGGTTCGCGCTGATGGGGCTGGGGATCGCGGTGGTCGTTCCGCTGGCGTTCGCGGCGGCCGGGCGCAGCGGTCCGAATCCGAGTCTGGCCATCGCGGGTGTCGCGACGATCACGTACACCTCGGGTCTGATCGCGCCGTCCGCGATCGGGACGCTCGCCGATCTGACGAGTCTGGTGGTGTCCTTCGGGGTGGTGACGGTGCTGGGGTTCGGGCTCGTGATGTTCGCCGGGGTGCTGCGGACCGGGCCGCGGCAGGCGGCGAAGGCCGCCCCTCAGGAGGCGGCGGCCCCCGACCCGCAGCCCTGAACCCCCAGCACCTCCCCCGTCAGCCCGCGATCGAGTCCAGCTGTTCCGCCGCCGGGCGCAGGGCCCACAGGTCCCCGCCCGGCGGTGTCTCCAGCTTCGGCACGGCGGCCTTCGCCGCACGGTCGCCCGCGTCGGCGGCGGCGTGCACGATGTCGCTGGCCGCGTAGCGGTGGAACTCCAGCTCCGGATGCGGCCAGGGCGCGGCCCCGGTCGCGGCGGGCAGCAGATAGCCGACGGCCTTGAACAGGCTCTGCCCCAGCGGGCCCCGGTAGCCCCACAGGTCCACTCCGACGTGCTCGCCGATCGCCGCGAGCCGGACGTATGCGACCAGGTCGAAGGTCGAGTAGTGCCAACTGCGGGTGCGGGCGAGTTCCTGCGGCTGGCTCCCGTCCGCGGCGATCTGCGGGTCGATCCGCAGTGCGCGGGCACCGAGGACCGTCCTGCGGGCGAGCGCGGTGTCGCCGGTGGCGAGGGCGAGGGCGGCGATCTGCATGTCGGCGAAGGTGCCGTGGTTGTTCTTGGCCGCCGACTCCTCCTTGCCGAAGGGGCTGTTGACGAGCCAGTCCAGGAACTGCTTGTTCCAGGAGGCCATGGCGGACCGGTCGCCCGCGCTCCAGCCGGGAGCACCCGTGTCCAGGATGGCGATCGCGTCGAGGACGCTCGTGTACTGCTGCGAGAAATCGATGATCCCGATGGCGCGCCCGTCGTACTTGCACGGGATGAACTGGCCGTGGTTCAGGTTCGGGTTCATCCGGGTCGCCGGGTCCACGAACCAGGTCCGCAGGATGTCCGCCGCGTGCCGCGCGTACTCCTTACGGCCCGTGTAGTACCAGGCGAGGCTGAGGCTGGTGACGGAGTTGACGACCTTGCCGATGTCGGGCCGGTCGGTGCCGGTGTCGACCTCGGGGTTGCGCTCGCCGTCGCGCTGGACGTAGGGGCAGCCCCAGGGGTTGTCGGCGGTACGGGGCTGGGACGGCCACCAGTACGGGGCCTGGCTCAGATAGTCGTGCGGGTCGCCGCTGGGCGCGGGCTTCGGTTTGTCGACGACCGTCCAGGGGCCCTGGTCGAGCCAGACGTCGGCGCGGGCGGTCAGATCGCGCAGGGTCCGCTTCAGCCGGGCGTCGCCGTGGTCGAGGCGGATCTTGGTGTCGCGCAGCCGCTGCCCGTCCAGGACGGGCGTCCGGGGGGCCTTCGGCGGGGAGTAACCGTGCGCGTCCGCGACGGACGAGGTGACGGGTACGAGCAGCGCGGCGAGCGCGGCCGTGGCGGTCATCAGGACGGCGAGCCGGCGGCGGGGTCCGCGGCTCATCGAGGGGTCCTTGCGGGAACACGCGTCATCGAGTCCACCTCATACCTCACACATACATGAACGAGATTCATGAACAGGACCACGCGAGCGTAGGGGTGACCGGTACGCCTGACAATGCTCCGCGCACGGATTCATGAATGGGACCGGCGGGGGCGCCCCTTACGATGTCGGTGATCAACTTCGCGTGATCGCGGTGCTCGCGGTGATCGCCACCGCCTCCACGCCCACAGAAACGGAACGCATATGGATCTCGGCGTGCGCTGGCGGCTGCACGGCGACGGACGGACCCCCGCGCCGGGTGCCGTCGTCCGCCCCGACGAACGGCTGACCTGGCCGCGCACGATCGGGCTCGGCGCCCAGCACGTGGTGGCGATGTTCGGCGCCAGCTTCGTGGCGCCGGTCCTGATGGGGCTCGACCCGAACCTCGCGATCATGATGTCCGGTGTCGCCACCGTGATCTTCCTGCTCGCGACCCGGGGCCGCGTCCCCAGCTACCTCGGCTGCTCGCTCTCCTTCGTCGGCGTCGCCGCGGTGATCCGCGCACAGGGCGGCACCAGCGCCACGGTGACCGGCGCGGTGTTCGTGGTCGGCGTCGCGCTGTTCCTGGTGGGCCTCGCGGTACGGAAGTTCGGCGCGCGGATCATCCACGCGGCGATGCCGCCGATCGTCACGGGCGCCGTCGTCATGCTGATCGGCTTCAACCTCGCCCCCGTGACCGCCTCGACGTACTGGCCGCAGGACCAGTGGACGGCCCTGCTGACGATGCTGTTCACCGGTCTGGCCGTGGTGTGTCTGCGCGGCTTCTGGTCCCGGATCGCGATCTTCCTGGGCCTGCTCTTCGGGTACGGGATCTCCTGGCTGTTCGACCTCGTCTTCGGCCGGATCCACTCGGTCACCGGGGCGGGCAAGCTCACCGACCACTGGCGGCTCGACCTGTCGGCCGTCGGCAATGCCGACTGGATCGGCCTCCCGTCGTTCCACGGCCCGTCCTTCGAATGGTCCGCCATCCTGGTGGCGCTCCCCGTGGTCATCGCCCTCGTCGCCGAGAACGCGGGCCATGTGAAGGCCGTCGGCGAGATGACCGGCGACCCGCTGGACGACAAGCTCGGCACCGCGATCTCCGCCGACGGCGCCGCGTCGATGCTGTCCACGGCGGTGGGCGGCCCGCCCAACACGACGTACTCGGAGAACATCGGCGTGATGGCCGCGACGCGGGTCTACTCGACCGCCGCGTACTGGGCCGCCGCCGGTTTCGCCCTCCTCTTCGGCCTGTGCCCGAAGTTCGGCGCGATCGTCGCGGCGATCCCCGGCGGAGTGCTCGGCGGCATCACCGTGATCCTGTACGGCATGATCGGGCTGCTCGGCGCCCAGATCTGGATCAGCGCCAAGGTCGATCTGCGCAACCCGCTGAACCTGGTCCCGGCCGCCGCGGGCATCATCATCGGCATCGGCGATGTCACGCTCCGCTTCACGGACACGTTCTCGCTGAGCGGGATCGCCCTGGGCACCCTGGTGGTCATCACGGGCTATCACGCGCTCAGGGCCCTGGCACCGGCCCATCTGAAGGCCCCGACCCCGCTCCTGGACGAGGGAACGTCGACGTACGACAGCGACGACCGCACCAAGAAGGGGCCGGACGCGTAAGGGTTCGCCCATTCCGGGGAAGCCCCGCCGACCGGCACCCGGCGCCCCCGACAGGCTGAAACGCTGCCCCCATGGCGCAGTTGGAACAGTTCACGGCCCCCGCCGACCAGGTCGGCTCGGTGCTGCGGCGGATGCGGGCGCTCGGCGACGGCTGGCCCGACGGCGACGGGGTCGGCGTCTTCCACGGGGTCTACGAGACCGTCACCCAGGAGGTCGCCCTCCGTATCGCCGACGGCCACTTCACCGACGCGCGGGCCGCCGCGACGCTGGACGTCCGGTTCGCCGAACGCTATCTGGCCGCACTGGACGCGGCGGCCGGCGACCGCAGACCACCCGCCTGCTGGCGCCCCCTGTTCCAGTACCGGCGCCACCCCGGCGTACGCCCACTCCAGTTCGCGCTCGCCGGCATCAACGCGCACATCGGTCACGATCTCGCGCTGGCCGTCGTGGACACCTGCCACAGCCTGGGCTGCGAACCCGGCGCGCTGGAGGACGAGTTCGACCGCGTCGGCGACCTCCTCGTGCTCCTGGAGGAACGCATCCGCGAAGAGATCATGCCCGGCCCCGATCTGCTCCAGATCGCCGACCCGCTCACACATCTGCTGGGCGCGTGGAGCCTGGACCGGGCCCGCGACGGCGCGTGGTCGGCGGCGCGGGCCCTGTGGGCGCTGCGGAACTTCCCCGACCTGGCGGAGGAGTTCGCGCAGCGCCTGGACGCGGCGGTGGGCCTGGTGGGCCGCATACTGCTGACCCCCCTGCCCGGCTAGTCGACCGGTGAGCTAATCCTCCGGCAACTCCACCGGCGCGATCGACTCGTACACGTCCCCCGGCCCCGGATTGCCCGCGTCGGTCGACCCGCCGAACTGGTGCATGACGCCCCACACGGCGTTGAGCGCGGTCTGTACGGCGCCCTCCGCCCAGCCCGCCGTCCAGGACACGTCGTCGCCCGCGAGGAAGATGCCGCGCTTGTCCTCGGGCAGCCGGTCCTGCATGAAGTGCGTGAACAGGCGCCGCTGATAGCGGTAGTGACCGGGCAGGTTCGCCTTGAACGCGCCCATGAAATAGGGCTCGTTCTCCCAGGACACGGTCACCGGGTTGCCGATGATGTGTCCCCGGATGTCGATGTTCGGATAGATCTCGCCGAGCGAGGCGAGCATGACCTCCATCCGCTCGTGCGCGGACAGCGGCAGCCATTTGAGGCTGTCGTCGCACCACGTGTACGAGAGGCAGATGACGGCGGGCCTGTCCGGCCCGTCGTCGAGGAGGTAGGTGCCCCGGGTCATCCGGTCCGTGAGGGTCATCGACATGGTGTCGCGCCCCGTGACCTCGTCCTTGTCCAGCCAGAA
The DNA here is from genome assembly GCF_044757265.1 of Streptomyces sp. NPDC091292. NCBI lineage: Bacteria > Bacillati > Actinomycetota > Actinomycetes > Kitasatosporales > Streptomycetaceae > Streptomyces > Streptomyces sp. NPDC091292. Next base: position 104,562 of record NZ_JBIVUQ010000008.1, read on the forward strand.
GGGCCGGTCCACCGGCACGAACAGCTTGCTGGACTCCATGTAGTGGGTGCGCTCGATCGCCGTCCAGTGGTCGATCGGGAACAGCGCGTCGTCGCACGCGATCTTCGACAGGAGCATCCACGACTGGGCGGTGAACACGACGGCACGGTAGGTACGGATGTCGCCGGAGGCGTCGGTGACCGTGACGCGGTTGCCCGCCGTGCGGTGCAGCCGGGTCACCGCGGGCCGGGGCGCCCCGCCGTGCAGCGTGGCGAGCGAGGTGCCCTGTGTCCAGTGCACGATCTTGCCCGGCGCCCGCTCCCACAGCCGCTGCGGCAACTGCTGGCTGCCGCCGACGATGCCGCGGTGGTGGTCGTCGGCCTCGGTGTAGACGACCCGCAGGATCTCCAGGATGGAGTTGGGGAAGTCGGTGTCCCAGCCGCCGGTGCCGAAGCCGACCTGTCCGAAGATCTCGCGGTGCCGGAAGGACCTGAAGGCGTCCGACGCGCAGAGGAAGCCGTAGAAGGTCTGGTGGTCGAGGCGTTCCACGAGGCGCGCCCAGATCTCGCGGATGCGGGGTATGTCGCGCTCCCGCATCGCGCGGTTCATGTCGGAGAAGTCGGCGCCCTCTTCGAGGCAGGCGTTCCACGCGTCGGCGACCTGCCGGTAGACGTCGGGCAGGTCGGCGAGGGTGCGCGCGTAGTGCGACTCGCCCTTGAGGTCCACGACGGTCGACGGTGTCGACTCGGCGAGCGGGTTCGGGAAGGGCCGCGTCTCCAGGCCGACCAGGTCGATGTAGTGCTGGAGCGCCGTCGAGGACGGCGGGAAGCGCATGGCGCCCAACTCGGCGGTCAGGGCCGGGTCGCAGCCGTCGAACCCGACTGTCCGCAGCCGCCCGCCGATCTGGTCCGCCTCGTACACGACGGGCTTCAGGCCCATCTTCATCAGCTCGTACGCGGTGACGATCCCGGAGAGTCCGCCGCCGACGACCGCGACCTCGGCGCCGTGCTCGGTCGCCGGAATCTGCCCGAGCCCGGCGGGGTGGGCGAGGAAGTCGTCGTAGGCGTAGGGGAAGTCGGGTCCGAACATGGTGATCGGCGGCCGGGCGCCGGTGTGCGGGACCGCGGGGGGCACCGTGGACGTCATGGGGCGGAACTCCTTGCACGAACAGGCGGGAAGCAGGGGGTGGGAGCGGGCTCAGACCTGGGGCGGGGCCTGGACGAGGGAGCCGTACAGGCCGGGGCGCCGGTCCTTCAGATACGGGTTGGCCTCGCGGGACGCGGCCAGGAACTCGGCGTCGACATCGGCCAGGACCAGTTCCTCGCCGCGCCCGGCCCGCGTCCTGGCGATCCCGTCGGGCCCGGCCAGCGTGGAGAGCCCGACGAACTCGAATCCGCCCTCGGGCCCGGTCCGGTTGACGTACGCGAGGTACATCTGGTTCTCGAAGGCCCGCACCGGCACCAGCGACTCGGCGACGAACTGGAACGGGTGCATCTGGGCCGTGGGCACCAGGAGCAGATCGGTACCGGCGAGGGCATGGGCGCGGACGTTCTCGGGGAACTCGACGTCGTAGCAGATCATCAGGCCGATCCGGAGCCCGCCCAACTCGGCCTGTACGACGGGCTGTTCGCCGGGTGTGAAGAGGTCGTGCTCGTAGCAGCCGAAGAGGTGCGTCTTGCGGTAGCCCGCGAGCCGGGCGCCGTCGGGGCCGATGAGCTGCACGGAGTTGAAGACCGCCGCCTCGGATCCGCCCCGCGCGTCTGCCTCCGGTCCGTCGTGCTCACCGCGCTCGGGGTAGCCGTAGGCCACGGCGACTCCGTACCGGGACGCGATCTCCGCGACGGCGTCCGCTCCCTCACCGTCGGCGGGCTCGGCGAGCCGGGACACCTCCGCGCCGATCGCGTACCCGGTGAGGAACATCTCCGGGGTCACCAGGAGTCCGGCCCCGGCGTCGGCGGCACGGGACGCGGCCTCGTCGAGGGCCTTCAGGTTCGCCGCGACGGATCCGGGGCGTCCGGAACTCTGGAGCAGGGCGACACGCAACGACGGCATGGGCGGACCTCGGGGGAAAAGGGGGCATACGGGGGTTGCCACGACGGTACGGGCCGCCGATCACCCGGACAAGGCGCCTCCGTTGCGCGTGCACCCGCGATCCGTTGCGCCTCTCAGGGCTTTCGCGGCGATTCCTTGCGCACCGTGAACGAGGTCACCACGGCGGCGTGGTCGGAGGGCCAGTCATTGCCCGCGACCTCCGGCCAGGGGGCGATGAATCCGCTGGTCACGGCGGTGGACCCGTGGACCTCCAGACGGTCCCCGGCGAACAGGACGTAGTCGATCCGGTCCTGCGGTTCCGGGCGCCCCGAGCCGTCCTCGTGGTCCCGGTGGATCGGCGACCAGGTCGCTCCGGGCTCCCGTACGGGGTCGGGGTGCGCCACCCGGTAGGAGTCGCGGAGCCCGGCGTCCTCGGCGGCGCGCGTGACGGGCCACGCGACCGGGCCCCGGCCGCCGCGCGCGGGGGCAGCGTCGGCCGTCCAGTCCAGGTGCGAGGGTGTGTTGAAGTCCCCGACGAGCAGCACGGGCGCGCGGTCGGCCGCCGCGAGCCCCCCGGCGAGAGCGTCGAGGACGCCGCGCATCCGCCCGGTCCGCCCCGACTCCTCCTCGCGGGCGATCAGTTCCGCTTCCGGCAGCCCGTCGAAGCAGGCGTCGTAGGGGCCGTAGGGCGCGCAGTCGAGGTGGGCGCTCCACAGGACGACGTCGGTGCCGTGGTCGAGCCGGACCCGGGCGCCGACCGCGCCGTAGAAGCCGGGCCCGGGGTCGCCGAGGCGGGCGGTGATCGGGTAGCGGCTGAGGACGGCCAGGTGGTCGCCCGCGTGGTGGTGGTCCCAGCCGAGCGCGTCGGCGAGTTCCCGCGCGGCGTCGGGCCCGGTCTCCTGGAGGCCGACCACATCGGCGTCGGCGTCGATCAGCGCCTTGAGCTGCTTGTCCCGGTGGTCGTCCACGGCGGCGCCACCGAGCCAGAGGTTCCAGCTCATCACGCGCAGCAGCGGTACGAGGGGTTCCCCGGCGGCGGCCACCGGGATCCGGGCGGTGAGGCGTGCGGTGCGGCCGGAGGGATCGGCGGCGGTGACGGTGACCCGGTCGGTGCCGGGGTGGGCCGGCGTACCGGAGAGCCGGCCGTCGGCGGACACCCGCACCCAGTCGGGCCCGTCGGCCTTGGCGAAGGTGAATCCGTCACCCGGGCCGCTCCCCCGCACGAGCCCCCGTACCGTCGCCTCGAACTCCTCGCCGACCCGGGCCCGCCGCGTGGTCAGCTCCCGTACCACGAAGCGGGGACCCGCCGTACCGGTGAGCAGGGCGCGCAGCCGGTCGGGCGTCGCCTCCTCCAGGGACGCGAGGACCGTGCGGCCCGGGGCCCCGGGAATCGGCGCGAGCGACGGGACGGCGAGGACATGGCAGCCCGCCGCCTCGGCGGACGCGACACCGGTCGGGGTGTCCTCGACGGCGACGCACGCACCGGGTTCGACCCCGAGCGCCCGGCAGGCGGCGAGGTACGGATCGGGCGCGGGCTTCGTGTCGGTGGTGTCGTCGGCCGTGACGGTGGTCGCGAAGCCGCCCGCGCCCGCGGCGTCCAGCGCGGCGAGCACGGTGTCGGCGACCTGCCGCGGCGAGGCGGTGACCAGGGCCGTGGGGACGCCCTCGTCGCGCAGCGCCCGCAGCAGCGCGACGGCGCCGGGACGCGGCACGACCCCGGACCGCACCCGGACCGCGAACTCCTCGTGCAGCGCGGCGGCGACGGCCCCGAAGTCCGCGCCGGTGGTCCGGCTGAGGAACCCGGCGGTGTACTCGACCGGGCGGCCGAGGACCTCCGGCTGGTCGGCGCCGGTGAGCGCCCTGCCGAGCCCGACGGCCACCTTGTCCACCGCCTCCCACCACACCTGCTCGGTGTCCACGAGCGTCCCGTCCATGTCGAACAGGACGGCCTTCAGGGGCGGGGCCGGGGTACTGCGGTGGCTCACGGAGGTCTTCTTTCGGGCGGGAGTGGGGGGTGGGGCGCGCGAGGGCATGCGGACGGGAGGCGGCGGTGTGCCGCCCCTTGTCCGGCGCGGGAGTGAGCGGGCGGGGTCAGGCGGTCCGCGCGGCGACCAGGACCGGCCGCTCCGGCAGCGTCACCGTCACGGGCGCGCCGGGCGTCAGGGCCGCCGCCTCGTGCGTGGGCAGGTCCGCCTTGACCTCGGTGGCGTCGGCGAGCCGGACGGTGAGCCGGATCGCGGAGCCGAGGAACGCGGTCGCGACGACCCGCGCGGTGCCCTTGGCGTCGGCGGCGACCCGGACGGCCTCGGGGCGTACCAGCACGTCCACGTCGGGGCCGCCGTCGGGCGCGTCCCCGTCCAGGGGCAGCCGCAGGCCCAGCACCTCGACGGTGTCCCGCGCGTCGGCGAGGCGGCCCGGGACGCGGCTCATCGTGCCGACGAACTCGGCGACGAACGCCGTCGTGGGCCGCGCGTACAGCTCGGCGGGCGCCGCGCACTGCTCCAGGCGTCCGGCGCGCATCACGGCGACCCGGTCCGCCATGGACAGGGCCTCCTCCTGGTCGTGGGTCACGAACAGCGTGGTGATGCCCAGCTCCTGCTGGAGGCGGCGGATCTCCTCGCGGAGGTTCAGCCGGACCTTGGCGTCGAGCGCGGACAGCGGCTCGTCGAGGAGCAGGACGCGCGGGCGCAGGGCGAGCGCGCGGGCGAGCGCGATCCGCTGCTGCTGGCCACCGGAGAGCTGGTGCGGATAGCGGTCGCCCTGGTCGGCGAGGCCCACCAGGTCGAGCAGTTCGGCGGCACGGGCCCGCCGCTCACCGGTACGGATCTTGCGCATCCGCAGCCCGAAGGCGACGTTGTCGAGGGCGCTGAGATGCGGGAAGAGGCTGTACGACTGGAAGACCATGCCGGCGTCACGGCGGTGCGCCGGGACCCGGGTGACGTCCTCGCCGTCGACCAGGATCTCGCCGGAGTCGGGGTGCTCGAACCCGGCGAGCGTCCGCAGGGCCGTGGTCTTGCCGCAGCCGGACGGGCCGAGCAGGGCGAGGAGTTCGCCGGGCCGGGCGGTCAGGTCGAACCCGTCGAGGGCGACGGTGGTCCCGAACGCGCGGCGCAGACCGCGGAACTCGACGGTGGCGGCGGACGTCCCGGCCGGTTCGGCCTGGCGGACGGGGGCGGTGAGCGTCATGGTGGGGTCACTTCTGGGAGGCGTTGAGGGAGGGGGCGCGGCGTCCGCCGAACGCGGCGAGCGCGAGGAGCAGCGCCCAGGTCACGAGCAGGCTGAGCACGGACACGGCGACGGACATCTGGGCCTGCGAGCCGCTGATGTTGACGATCCACACGGCGAACGGCCGGAAGCCCAGGAGCTGCGCGACGGTGAACTCGCCGAGCACCAGCGCCAGCGTGAGGAAGGAGGCGTTGAGCAGCGCGCCGCGCAGATTGGGGAGCACCGCGCGGATCAGGGCCTGCGTCCCGTTCGCGCCACAGCTGCGGGCGGCCTCCACGAGGGTGCGGACGTCGATGGCGCGCAGCCCCGCGTCCAGCGCCCGGTACACGAACGGCAGCGCCATGACGACGTAGGCGAGGACGAGCACCACGGGGAAGTCCGGGTCCTGGACCGCCACGAAGGTCTGGAACAGCGGGGTCGTGGAGAGGTGTTCGGGTCCCCATTTGAGGACGGTGCCGATCCCGGCGACGAACGCGATCGGCGGGACGACCAGCGGCAGCGAGCACACGACCTCGACGACGGGCCGCAGCCGGGGCGCGCCGAGCCGCAGCGCGACCATCGCGGGCACCATCAGGAGCAGCACCACAGCGATGGTCGCGGCGGCGAGTTCCAGCGAGAGCAGCAGACTGGTGAGGAAGCCCTCGGTGCCCAGGATGCGGGCGTACGCGTCCAGGTTCACGCCCTGGTTCGGCACGTCGACGGTGAAGACGACCGACGCGGCCAGCGGCAGCAGGAAGTACAGGGCGGCTACGGCGAGGACCACTCCGCGCCAGGGCCGCCGGGAGGTCAGGCGAGCCATCGCGCGCTCCGTCGTTGCAGGGGCAGGTACACGGCCATCACGAGGGCCGCGACGAGGACCATGTCGAGGCTGAGGGCCAGCGCCACGTTCTCCTGGCCGACCAGGACGTTGCCCGAGATGGCGTCGGCGATCTGGAGGGTGACCAGCGGGACGGAGCTGCCGACCATCGCGGCGGCGGTCGCGTACGCGGCGAAGGCGCTGCCGAAGAGCAGGACGAAGCCGCCGAGGAGCGAGGGCGTGAGCACCGGCAGGGCCACATGGCGCCAGTACTGGGTGTGCGTGGCGCCGTTGTTCTGGGCGGCCTCGCGCCACTGGGTGCGCAGTCCGTCGAGCGCGGGTGTGATGGTGAGGACCATCAGCGGGATGAGGAAGTAGAGGTAGGTGAGGGTCAGACCGGTGAAGCTGTAGAGGTCCCAGCCCTTGTCGGCGAGGCCCAGATGGCGGGTGAGGACACCGGAGTTGCCGAGCGTGGCGACGAACGCGAACGCGAGCGGGACACCGCCGAAGTTGGCGAGGACACCGGACGCGGTGAGGACCGCCTCGCGCAGGGCGCGGAAGCGTGAGGTCACCACGGCCTGCGCGAGCAGCAGCCCGAGGACGGTGGCGATCACGGCGGAGACGGCGGACAGCTTGACGCTGCCGAGCAGCGCCGTCAGGTAGGCGCCCTGCAGCGAGGCGCTGAGGTTCGCGGTGCTGTACGAACCGGCCCCGGTGACCGGGTCCTTGACGGTGAAGGCGCCGTCCAGCATGGCGAGCGCGGGGATGCCGAAGGCGAGCGCCACGAAGACGAGCAGCGGGGCGACGGCGAGCCCGCCGGCCCCGCGGCGCCGCCGCCCGGAGGGGGCGGCGGGCGCTGCGGCGGCGCGGCGTGGCGGCGAGACGGCGGTCAGGTCGGAGGTCACCCGGAGACAGCCTTGCCCCAGCCCTGGGCGAGGACGCCCTTGGCCTTCTCCTGCTGGGCCTCGGTCGGGAAGGTCGGCGTACCGGAGACCTTCGGGAGCGCGGCGGCGGCGGTCTTGTCGAGCGTTCCGGCCTTCTCCATGGCGACCATCAGGGCCGGGCGGGCGTAGCCCTTGAGCCACAGGTTCTGGCCCTCGGCGCTGTAGAGGTACTCCTGCCACAGCCGGGCGGCGGCCGGGTGCGGGGCGTCCTTGTTGATGGCCTGCGAGTAGTACTGGGCGAACTTGCCGTCCTCGGGGACCGAGACCTTCCAGTCGACGCCCTTGCTCTCGAACTCGTCGGCGTACCCGGCGTTGAGGTAGTCCCAGTCGATGGAGATGGGCGTCTCGCCCTTCTCGACGGTGGCGGGCGTCGACTCGACGGGCGTGTAGTTGCCGTTCTTCTTGAGCTGCGCGAAGAAGTCGAGGCCGGGCTGGATGTCGTCGAAGGAGCCGCCGTTGGCGACGGCCGCCGCGTAGACACCGCCGAACGCGGAGCCGGACTTGGTCGGGTTGCCGTTGAGGGCGACCTTGCCCTTGTACTCGGGCTTCAGGAGGTCCTTGAAGGTGGTCGGGCAGACCTTGACGCGCTTGGCGTCGCAGCCGATGGAGACATAGCCGCCGTAGTCGTTGAACCAGCGGCCCTCCGGGTCCTTCTGGCCCTCGGGGATGTCGCCGAAGGCGGCGACCTTGTAGGGGGCGGTCAGGCCCTGCTGGGCGGCGCTGAGCGCGAAGGAGCTGCCGAGGTCGAGGACGTCGGGGGCGCGCTTCTGGCCCTTGCGCGAGGTGACCGCGTTGATCTCGTCCTGGCTGCTGCCGTCGGGGTTCTCGACCTCGATCTTGATGCCGTACTTCTTGGTGAAGCCGTCGATCAGCGCACCGTAGTTGGCCCAGTCGCGGGGCAGCGCGATGGCGTTGAGCGTGCCTTCCTTCTTCGCCGCGGCGACCAGGGCGTCCATACCGCCGAAGTCCTCGGCGGAGGTCGCGGTGGCCGCGCTCTTGCCGTCGCCGGCCGAGGTCGACTTGTCGGGGGCCGCGCCACAGGCGCTGAGGGTGAGGGCGGCGACGGCCGCCAGGCCGCCGGCGAGGACGGCGCTTCTCGGCAGGGACACGGTCACGATCTCTCCTGGGGTGCTGCCCGGCGGAACGGTACGGGCATGAGCGGGACAGAACTTGTTCGAACAAGTTGCTCCCAGTAGGCCCGGCGCCGATGTCCCGTCGGTTAACTCCGGGCGAACCGCTTCCGCCGGTTCCCCGGACACTCGCTCTCGGCACAGGGCACACATGGACCTCGTTTATCGTGGTCGCGTTGTGTGTGCTGTGCACAGCCACCGAGCTGCTCGGACAGCTGCCGACGGAAGAGGGAAGGCGGAAGGCGGAGCATGACGGCCCGACATGAGGAGATCGCCGAGGAGTTGCGCCGGGCGATCGACCGCGAGGAGTACGCCGTGGGCGGACTCCTGCCGCCCGAGACGGAGCTGGCGGCCCGGTACGCCGTCGCGCGCGGCACCGTCCGGCAGGCCGTCGCCGCGCTCACCGCCGAGGGGCTGATCGGGTCCCGGCAGGGCGCGCGCCGCGTGGTCCTGGCCAGCCGCCGCAGCCAGAGCTTCGCCGAACTCCGCAGCTTCGCGCAGTGGGCCCGCTCGATGGGGCGTACGGCGACGGGCCGGGTGGTGGAGTCCGAGTACCGCCAGGCCACGGCGCCGGACGCGCTGCGCCTCCAACTGGGGCCCGGAGCAAGGGTCCTGTCGGTGCTGCGGCTGCGCGGCCTGGACGGCGAGCCGGTCCTCCTGGAGCGGACCGTCTACGCGGACTGGATCGCGCCCGCCGTGGAGCGCATCGAGTCGGATTGCCCGTCGGTGACGCAGCGTCTGTTCGAGGACACGGGCCTGGTGTTCGCGTACGGGGAGCACCTGATAGACGCGGTCGCGGCGGGCGCGCGGGACGCGGAACTCCTCGGCGTGCGCCGGACCAGCCCGCTGCTGCGGGTGCGCCGGATCACGACGACCCGCGAGGGCCGCCCGGTGGAGTGGTCCGACGACCGCTACCGCTCGGACACGGTCAGCTTCAGCGTGCACAACTCGATCGGCAACAACGCGCTGGCACGGCAGACGGGACCGGGGCTCGGCCTCGGCTAACCAGGTGCTCCGGAGGAGAAGCGCCTGAGCAGCGGCGACAGTACGAGCACCGACTTGGTGCGCTCCACGTACGGCTCTCCCGCGATCCGTTCGAGCACCCGCTCGAAGTGGCGCATGTCGGAGGCGAAGACCTGCACGATCGCGTCCGCCTCACCGGTCACGGTGGACGCCGACACGATCTCCGGATAGCGCTCCAGACCCCGGTGGATGGTCTCGGGCGAGGTCTTGCCCCGGCAGTAGATCTCCACGAATCCCTCGGTCTCCCAGCCGAGCGCCGCCGGGTCCACCCGCACGGTGAACCCGGTGATGGCGCCGATGGCGCGCAGCCGGTCGACGCGCCGCTTCACGGCGGGCGCCGAAAGGCCCACCTGCTGGCCGATGTCCGCGAAGGAGCGGCGGGCGTCTTCGGCGAGGGCGTGCACGATGCGTTCGTCGAGGTCGTTCAGTCGCACGGAGGGTGGATCACTTCTCTCAGGGGCGGCGCGGGGGGTGGCTGTACAGGAAGTAGAACACGGGCCGCCGCTGGTCAGACGGCGTCGTCCCCGGGCCGGTCCGCGGCCTGCTTGCTGGTGCCGAGCGCCGCGCCGATCTGGGTCCACGAGGCACCGGCGGCGCGGGCCGCGCGGACGGAGACCGGGCGTCCGTAGGCCGCTTGACGTCAAGCGGCCCTGACGTCAAGCGCGGCCCTGACGGATCTCTTGGGCCGGTGCCTCAGTTCCAGCTCGCGTGCAGCGGCTTCCCCTCGGCGTATCCGGCCGCGCTCTGCACCCCGACGATCGCCTTCTCGGCGAACTCCTCCAGCGAGTTCGCGCCGGCGTAGGTGCAGGAGGAGCGGACGCCCGCGATGATCGAGTCGATCAGGTCCTCGACACCGGGACGGCCCGGGTCGAGGAACATCCGCGAGGTGGAGATGCCCTCCTCGAAGAGCCCCTTGCGGGCCCGGTCGTACGCCGACTCGTCGCTGGTGCGGTTACGGACGGCCCGCGCCGACGCCATGCCGAAGGACTCCTTGTAGAGGCGCCCGTCGGCGGCCTGCTGGAGGTCGCCCGGCGACTCGTACGTACCGGCGAACCAGGAGCCGATCATCACGTTGGACGCCCCGGCGGCCAGCGCCATCGCCACGTCCCTCGGGTGCCGTACGCCACCGTCGGCCCACACGTGCTTGCCGTACTTCTTCGCCTCGGCCGCGCACTCCAGGACCGCCGAGAACTGCGGGCGGCCGACCCCGGTCATCATGCGCGTGGTGCACATCGCGCCGGGTCCGACACCGACCTTGACGATGTCGGCGCCCGCCTCGATCAGGTCGCGTACGCCCTCGGCGGCGACGATGTTCCCGGCCACCAGCGGCACCTTCGGGCCGAGCGCCCGGACGGCCTTGATCGCGGAGATCATCGACTCCTGGTGGCCGTGCGCGGTGTCCACGACGAGGGTGTCGACCCCGGCGTCGAGGAGCTGCTTGGCCTTGCCCGCGACATCGCCGTTGATGCCGACGGCGGCGGCGATCCGCAGCCGCCCTCCGGCATCGGTGGCCGGTGTGTAGAGGGTCGCGCGCAGCGCACCGCGCCGGGTCAGGATGCCGAGCAGCCGCCCGTCGCCGTCCACGGCGGGGGCGTACCGGCGGTTGGCGCCGTCGAGCCGGTGGAACGCCTCGCGCGGCTCTATGTCCGCGTCGAGGATCACCAGGTCACGGGACATGACCTCGGACAGCTGCGTGAAGCGGTCCACGCCGGTCAGGTCCTCGTCGGTGACGACACCGACCGGGCGGTGCTGCTCGTCCACGACCACACCGGCGTTGTGCGCGCGCTTGGGCAGCAGCGCGAGCGCGTCCGCGACCGTCTGGTGCGGGGCGAGCACGATGGGGGTGTCCAGGACGAGGTGGCGCTGCTTGACCCAGGAGATGACGTCGGTGACGACCTCGATCGGGATGTCCTGCGGGATGACGACGAGTCCGCCGCGCCGGGCGACGGTCTCGGCCATCCGGCGGCCGGCGATCGCGGTCATGTTCGCGACGACGAGCGGGATGGTGGTGCCCGTGCCGTCCGGCGACGCCAGGTCGACGCCCTGCCGGGAGCCCACCGCGGAACGGCTCGGCACCATGAAGACGTCGTCGTACGTCAGGTCGTACGGAGGCTGGAGGTCATTGAGGAAACGCACGTGCCGCTCATCCCAGTCGATCAGAGGTGGCCCCCGGACAGGTCAGCCGGGGGGAAGAGCACGTACTTCAGTGTCCCATGGCGGCGGGAATGCCCATTCCGGGACGATCATCCAGGCGTCGCCGACCCGCCGTCGTCGGATCCTCCAGGATCGCGGCCCGGGTCGCGGCCCGGGTCGCCGAGGGCGAGCAGGATCTCCATCCCGGTGTCCTGGCCACGCCAGTACGCGACGGCGTCCGCGAAGACCTCCTGTGCGGTGCCCCACTCCTCGGGCCGGGCCTGCGCATACGTCTGCCAGCCCGTGACGAGGAGGACCCGGCCCTGAGCGGGCGGGGCCCAGGACAGGTCGGTGAGGCAGTCGGCGAGCGCGTCCCAGTTCCGGCCGAACCAGTCGGGCAGGTCGAGGGCGCGGGCGCAGCGCTCCATGAAGGCGGCCTTGTCGGCGACGCCCCGGAGGTCGAGCCGTGTCGTGGTCCAGTCGCTCGCGCGCAGTGCCTGGGTCAGGGTGGGCCCGGCCGTCATCGCAGTACCGCCTTGAAGGACGCGTAGTGGTCGTCGGTGTAGTAGATCTCGCCGCCGTCACCGCTGACGAGGCGCCGCGCGCCCCGGTCCCGGGAGCCGGGCGTGGGAACGGTGTACTCGTGGTAATACCCGCGCTGGTGCTGTGGCAGCAGCCGCTCGAAGTTCCCGAAGACCGCACCGTCCTTGGCGTACGGGAACGGGCCGCCCTTGTCGATGAGGCGGAGGGTGTCACGGGCCTCGGCGGGCAACCGGTCGGCGGCGACGGTGGCCATGCCGTGCGCCCAGCCGGGGGCGGTGACGGAGGAGGCGGCCGGTCCGGCGCCCTTGTCGGCGGCGCCGCATCCCACCAGTCCACCGGCGAGACCGGCCAGGGCCATCAGGAAGATCAGGACGATCGGGAGGGAGTGACGGACACTCCGCGCGGACGGGCTCCGGGCCGACTTCAGCACCATGACACCGTTCTTCAGCACCATGACACCGATGCTGGCACGCACCCCCGCGTCCGGCCCGTCATCCCTCGCCGTCGGGGTCCTCGCGGGCGAGCGCGGGGCGCGGCGGGGGTCCGGCCGCCATCAGGTAGTCCGCCGCGGCGGTGTCCGTGACGAGGCTGGTGACCAGGCCCGAGCGGAGCACCGCGTCGATCGCGGGGGCCTTGCGCTGCCCGCCCGCGATGGCGATGACCTCGGGGATACGGCGCAGCCGGTCGGCCTCGACCGTTATACAGCGCTCCCCCAGGTCCCGCCCGATCCGGCGGCCCTCCGCGTCGAAGAGGTGCGCCGACATCTCGGCGGCGACCCCGAGCGAGGCGTAGTGGGAGCGCTCCTCGTCCGTGAGCATGTCGTGGACGGTGGAGATACCGGCCTCCCAGGAGCCGATGGAGACGCAGGCGACGGTCACCTTGTCGAAGTACTCGAAGGCGCGGGCGATCCCGGTCTGATGGCGCAGCGCGGTGGCGGTGGCCGCGTCGGGCAGCAGCATGGGCGCGTAGATGGGGTGGGCGTCGCCGCCGGACACCTGGGCGGCCCTGCGGACCGCCTCGACGGAGCCGCGCTCGGCGGTCCCGGCGTCGTAGACACCCGTGAGCTGCACGACCGTGCAGGGCGGCAGCCGGTCGAGCGCCGCCGCCATGTGGATGGTCGAGCGGCCCCAGGCCAGACCGAGGACATCGCCCTCCGCGACCAGCTCACCGAGGAGGTCGGCGGCGACCTCGCCCAGGTTCTCGGGGTCGGGCGACTCCTCGGCCTCGGCGGGTGACTCCACGACCACGGCGTGCCGCAGGCCGTAGCGGGCGCGCAGCATGTCGGAGCGCTCCGCGTCCAGCTCGGCGGGTACGCGGATCTCGATGCGGACGAGATCGCGCTCCAGAGCGGTCTCCAGGACCCGGGCCACCTTGAAGCGGCTCACGCCGAACTCCTCGGCGATCTGGATCTTGGACTTGCCCTCAAGGTAGAAGCGGCGGGCCATGGCCGCCGCCTGCACCAGCTCGGCGGGTCCCATCCGCAGAGCTGATCGGCCCGCCGACAAGCCAGTCACGGCTTTCTCCTCACTGCTGTTCACAACCTGGATTCGCCGTTCATCCTTGCAGATCCGGCGTACTTGATCAGCCCTGAAGGACGGCGTTCACGTTCCCGTGGCTCAGTGGTCGCATGCCCATGCCGCGCCCGCGGTGGCCACCTCCGCACGGGTGCGCAGTGCACGTACCGCGTCGGCGGGGTCGGCGGCGCCGTACACCGCGGAGCCCGCGACGAAGACGTCCGCGCCCGCCTCGGCGCACCTCTCAATGGTGGAATCCGAGACTCCGCCGTCCACCTGGAGCCACAGCTCCAGGCCGTGCTTGGTGATCAGCTCCCTGGTCCGGCGGATCTTCGGCAGCATGATGTCGAGGAACGCCTGCCCGCCGAAGCCGGGCTCGACCGTCATGACCAGCAGCATGTCGAGTTCCGGGAGCAGATCCTCGTACGGTTCGATCGGGGTTGCCGGCTTCAGCGCCATGGAGGCGCGGGCGCCCTTGGCGCGGATCTCCCGCGCCAGCCGCACGGGCGCCGCCGCCGCCTCGACGTGGAAGGTGACCGACCCGGCGCCCGCCTCGATGTACTGCGGGGCCCAGCGGTCGGGGTCCTCGATCATCAGATGGCAGTCGAGCGGGGTGTCCGTGGCGCGCGCCAGGGACTCCACCACCGGGACCCCGAGGGTGAGGTTGGGGACGAAGTGGTTGTCCATCACGTCGACGTGGAGCCAGTCGGCGCCCTCCACCGCGCGCGCCTCATCGGCGAGACGGGCGAAGTCGGCGGAGAGAATACTGGGATTGATCTGCGCGGCCATGCCTCAAGCCTGCCATGCCCGACGCACCTCGCCCGCGTCGGTCCGTACCAATCCTTTACTAAGACACTGCGTGCCGCGCCACCTGGTTGGTACGGGGGGATATGGCGACGAATACGGCACGGGGTGCCATCTCTTGTCGCGTATGCGCAGCCGGACACACGTCCGCCCCGGCCGGGCGGTGCGCGGCCGGGGCGGACTTCTTACAGGTGATCAGGCTCGGAGCGAGTCGATCGCCTGGTTGAACGTCTTCGACGGGCGCATCACGGCCGCCGCCTTGGCCGGGTCGGGCTGGTAGTAGCCGCCGATGTCGACCGGGGAGCCCTGGACGGCGATCAGCTCGTCGACGATGGTGCTCTCCTGCTCGCCGAGCACCTTGGCGAGCGGCGCGAACGCCTCGGCGAGCTGGGCGTCGCCGGTCTGCCGGGCCAGCTCCTGCGCCCAGTACAGGGCGAGGTAGAAGTGGCTGCCCCGGTTGTCGATGCCGCCCAGCTTCCGGCTCGGCGACTTGTCCTCGTTGAGGAAGGTGCCGGTGGCGCGGTCCAGGGTGTCGGCGAGCACCTGTGCGCGGGCGTTGCCGGTGGTGGTCGCCAGGTGCTCGAAGCTGACCGCGAGCGCCAGGAACTCACCGAGGCTGTCCCAGCGCAGGTAGTCCTCCTTGACGAGCTGCTGCACGTGCTTGGGGGCGGAGCCGCCGGCGCCGGTCTCGAAGAGCCCGCCGCCGTTCATCAGCGGGACGACCGAGAGCATCTTCGCGCTCGTGCCCAGCTCCAGGATCGGGAACAGGTCGGTCAGATAGTCACGCAGCACGTTGCCGGTGACGGAGATCGTGTTCTCGCCCCGGCGGATGCGCTCCAGCGAGAACGTGATGGCGTCGACCGGGGCCAGGATCTCGATCCGCAGACCCTCGGTGTCGTGCTCCGGCAGGTACCGCTTGACCTTCTCGATCAGCTGGGCGTCGTGCGCGCGGCCCTCGTCGAGCCAGAACACGGCCGGGTCACCGGTGGCGCGGGCGCGGGTGACGGCGAGCTTGACCCAGTCCTGGATCGGCAGGTCCTTGGTCTGGCACATCCGGAAGATGTCACCGGCGCCCACGGCCTGCTCCAGGACCACGTTCCCGGCCGTGTCCACGACACGCACGGTGCCGGTGGTGGCGATCTCGAACGTCTTGTCGTGGCTGCCGTACTCCTCGGCCTTCTGCGCCATGAGACCGACGTTCGGCACCGAGCCCATGGTCGACGGGTCGTACGCGCCGTGGGCGCGGCAGTCGTCGATGACGGCCTGGTAGATGCCGGAGTAGCTGCTGTCGGGGAGCACCGCGAGGGTGTCGGCCTCCTCGCCGTCCGGGCCCCACATGTGCCCGGAGGTGCGGATCATGGCCGGCATGGACGCGTCCACGATGACATCGCTGGGGACGTGCAGGTTGGTGATGCCGCGGTCCGAGTCGACCATCGCGAGCGCGGGGCCCTCGGCGATCTCGGCCTCGAAGGACGCCTTGACCGCGGCGCCGTCGGGCAGCGTCTCCAGGCCCTTGAGGATGCCGCCGAGGCCGTCGTTCGGGGAGAGCCCGGCGGCGGCCAGGGTCTCGCCGTACGCGGCGAACGTCTTCGGGAAGAACGCGCGCACCACATGGCCGAAGATGATCGGGTCGGAGACCTTCATCATCGTCGCCTTGAGGTGCACCGAGAACAGGACGTCCTCGGCCTTGGCACGGGCGATCTGCGCGGTCAGGAACTCACGCAGCGGCGCGACACGCAGCACGGACGCGTCGACGACCTCGCCCGCGAGCACCGGCACGGACGCGCGCAGGACGGTGGTGGTGCCGTCGTCCCCGGCCAGCTCGATGCGGAGCGCACCGGCCTCGGTGACGACGGCGGACTTCTCGGTGGAGCGGAAGTCGTCGGTGCCCATGGTGGCGACGTTCGTCTTCGACGCGGACGACCAGGCGCCCATGCGGTGCGGGTGCGCCTTGGCGTAGTTCTTCACCGACGCGGGCGCGCGGCGGTCGGAGTTGCCCTCGCGCAGCACCGGGTTCACGGCGCTGCCCTTGACCTTGTCGTAACGGGCGCGGATGTCGCGCTCCTCGTCGGTCTTCGGGTCGTCCGGGTAGTCCGGCAGCGCGTAGCCCTGCGCCTGCAGCTCCGCGACGGCCGCCTTCAGCTGCGGGATCGACGCCGAGATGTTCGGCAGCTTGATGATGTTCGCGCGCGGCGTCTTGGCCAGCTCGCCCAGCTCGGCGAGAGCGTCATCGATACGCTGCCCTTCCTGGAGATACTCCGGGAAACCGGCGATGATCCGCCCCGCCAGCGAGATGTCACGGCTGTCCACCGTGACCCCGGCGGTCGAGGCGTACGCCTGGATGACGGGCAGGAACGAATACGTCGCCAAGGCCGGGGCCTCGTCGGTGTGCGTATAGATGATGGTCGAGTCAGTCACCGGGTGCTCCGCTCCACTCCACGTCTGCGACATTTCCACGTCTGCAACATTGCTCGACATCAAGATATCCCGACCCCCACCCACTCTCGACAGGGCCCTGTCGGCCGCACATCGCGAGACACGCACCGGCTCGATACGACCGGCCTGATGCGACCGGCTGGATACGACCAGGGGCCGATTGGCGCACCGGAAGGTGTCCCGAGGTTCTGGCAACCCCGGATTGGCATATGCATGAACCAGCGAAGGCGGCTGAAAAGGGAGAACCGCGTGACACCCCGAAGCAGTGAAGCGATCCCGTGCCCGTTCGACTTCAGCGAGGGACTGGACTTCGACCCCGCACTCGCGGCGCTGATGGCCCGCGACTCGCTCCCCCTGATCAGACTTCCGTACGGCGACCGCGACGCGTGGCTCGTCACCGGGTTCGACAGCGTGCGCCAGGTGACCAACGATCCCCGGTTCAGCCGGGCGGAGATCACGGGATGCGACTATCCGCGGCTGACGCCGGAACCCATCGTCTCGCCGGAGTCGATCAATGTGATGGACCCGCCGGACAGCAGCCGCCTCAGACGCCTGGCGTCGCAGGCGTTCACCACCCCGCACGTGGACCGGATGCGGCTCGACATCTCCCGGCTCGCCGACACCCTCCTCGACGAGATGGCCGGCCAGGGGCGCCCAGCGGACCTGGTCCGCCATCTGTCGAACCAGCTCCCGCAGCTGACGATCTACGACGTCCTGGGGATCGCGCGCGACGACTGGCCCCGGATGCAGCGCTACACCCACCAGCTCCTCGCCACAGGTCCGGGCAGCCGCGAGACCGCCGCGAGCGCCAAGGCGGAGCTGCGGAGCTACTTCGGCGCCCTGGTCGCCGAGCGGCGGCGCTCCCCGGGGCAGGACCTGATCAGCGCACTGGCCGCGGCCAAGGACGGCGAGGACGCGCTCGACGACGGGGAGTTGGCGGTCATGGCCCTGACGCTGGCGCTCAGCGGCCAGGACACCGCCACCTGCCAGATCAGCAACATCGCGTACGTGCTGCTGACCCGCCCCGACCTGATGCGCCACCTCAGGAACCGCCCGGAGACACTGACCGACGTCCTGAACGAACTGCTCCGCGTCATCCCCTTCCGCAAGGGCGTCGGCATTCCCCGCGTCGCCCTGGCGGACGTGGAGATGGACGGCGTACGGATCAAGGCCGGCGACTTCGTCCATGTCTCGTATCTGACGGCGAACCACGACCCCGCGCGCTATCCGGACCCGCACGCCATCGACCCGGACCGGCCGCCCGCCCCGCACATGACCTTCGGCTGGGGCGGACACCGGTGCATCGCCGTCCCGCTGGCCATGGCCGAGCTGGAGGTCGCGATCGGACGGCTCCTGGAACGGTTCCCGGCGCTGCGGCTCGCGGTCCCCCCGGACCGGATCCGCTGGGACACGCACACGATCCGGCGCTTCCCGCTGGAGCTGCCGGTGACCTGGTAGCCGCCGTGGATGGGTCCGCCGTGGCTCAGTCCGTGCGCCGCAGCAGCGCCAGGTACATCGCGTCCGTGCCGTGCACATGCGGCCAGAGCTGGATGTCGGGCCCGTCGCCGAGCGCGGGGACGCCGGGCAGCAGCGGGCGGGCGTCGATCAGTTCGGCGCCGCCCCGGTGGGCGAGGACGTCGTCCACGACGGCCCGGGTCTCCGCGAGATGCGGGGAGCAGGTCGCGTAGCCGACGACTCCGCCGACCCGGGCGGCGTCCAGCGCGTTCTCCAGGAGGGACCGCTGAAGCGGCGCGAACCCGGCGAGGTCGTCGGGGCGCCGCCGCCAGCGGGCCTCGGGACGGCGGCGCAGGGCGCCGAGCCCGGTGCACGGCACGTCGACCAGGACCCGGTCGAAGGAGCCGGGCCGCCACGGCGGGCGGGTCCCGTCGGCGGCGATGACCTGGTACGGGCCCGGGTTGCCCGCGAGCGCCTGGGCGACGAGCCCGGCGCGGTGCGGCTGCTTCTCGGCGGCGAGCAGCGCGGCGCCGCGTTCGGCGGCGATCCCCGCGAGCAGCGCGGCCTTGCCACCGGGGCCGGCGCAGCCGTCGAGCCACCGCTCGTCGCGGCCTTCGACGGGCGCGTGCGCGAGGGCGAGCGCGACGAGCTGACTGCCCTCGTCCTGGACACCGGCCCGGCCTTCGCGCACCGCGTCGAGCGCGCCGGGCTCCCCGCCCTCGGTGAGCCGCACGGCATACGGCGACCAGCGGCCCGGCAGCGCCCGCTCGCCGAGGCCGTCGAGCAGTTCACCGGCGCCGATCCGGCCCGGCCGGGCGACGAGGGTGACCTCGGGCCGCTCGTTGTCGGCTTCGAGCAGCTCCTCGATCCCGGCCCGGCCGCCGCCGAGCGCGTCCCACAGCGCCGACACGACCCAGCGCGGATGCGAGTGGACGACGGAGAGATGGTCCTCGGGGTCCTCGTCGTACGGGGGCGCGACCAGCTCCAGCCAGCCGTCGAGGTCGTTCCCCGCGATCTTGCGGAGCACGGCGTTGACGAATTTGGCGCGGCCGTCGCCGAGGACGACCCGGGCCAGCTCGACGGAGGCGGAGACGGCGGCGTGCGAGGGGATACGGGTGCCGAGCAACTGATGGGCGCCCAGGCTCAGGACGTCCAGGACGGGCGGGTCCACCTCGCGCAGCGGCCGGTCGACGCAGGCCGAGATCACGGCGTCGTAGGTGCCCTGGCGGCGCAGCGTCCCGTACACCAGCTCGGTGGCGAGGGCGGCGTCCCGGTCGTCGAAGCCGCCCTTCTCCCGGGCCCTGCGCAGCAGCGGCGGAAGGACGAGATTGGCGTACGCGTCCCGCTCGTCGACGGCCCGCAGCGCCTCGAAGGCGAGGATCCGAACGGGGTCCTTCTTGGGGCGGCGGTAGGGCTTGCCGCCCTGTTTGCCGGGGTGGCGACGCGGCTGCTCGTTCACGAAAAGGTGCTCCGGGGAAGAGGGGACGTGCACCGACCAGCGTACGTCGTGGCCGGGCCTCGCCCGCTCTCCCCCGGAGCACCGTCTTCTACGGGCCTTCTACAGTGAGCCCAGCCGCTCCAGTGGGAACGGCGGCCGGGCCAGCGGCAGCACCGCGAGCCGGGTCAGCGGCAGTGCGTTGTCATCGCCGGCGGTGCGGTTGGCGTGCAGGACACCGCAGCCGGTGCAGCGGTGCACGAGCACCCACTCGCCGTCCCCGCGTACGGATATGGCGAGCGGTTCCATCCGGGCGCCGCAGTCGGCGGCCCGGTCGCCGGGGGTGTCGTCGAGGTGACGGCTCCACAGGCAGTTCGGGCAGTGGTTGCGGTGACCGGTGCCGGCCGCGGTCATGGGCACGTCGAGGCCGCAGTGAAGACAGCGGAAGGACTCGGCGCGCGCCTCGACACGGGCTCTCGCGGAGGTGTTACGGACTCTTCGCGAGGTGTCCCCGGATCGTGCCGGGGTGCCGGACGCTCTGTCGGGATTTCTGTCAGCGTTTCTGTCTGGGGTTCTTCTGGTGGTGCGGGACATCGTGGAAACGACTCCTGGGCGCTACGGAACGGACACGGGCAGCTGCCTTCCGGCACATGCTCAAATCCGCCTCGCTCCCGGGCAGTTCACACCGCGGTGACGGGTTCCCTCCCTCGGACGCGAGAACGGTCCCGTGGGGCCCGGGGCATACAACACCACCTTCTGGTTCGGATCAGACTCTCCGATGAGACCCCGGCACCGCCCTCCACGGCAACTCATTTACGGGCGTCCGCGAACACTCCGCGAACCGTCAGCGCACCCCCAACTCCTCGCCCTCGGCGATCCGTACCCCCCGCGCCCAGTCCGCCGCACGCATCGGCTTCTTGCCCTGCGCCTGGACCCACAGCAGCTCCACGGCGAACGAGCCCGTGCCCACGTACACATTGTTCTTGCCGACGGACAGCGCGCCGGGTGCGAGATCCGTGCGGTCCGGGGCCAGGGTGACCTGGATCAGCTTGAGCCGTTCGCCGCGGAACACCGTCCAGGCACCGGGCGCGGGCGTGCAGCCGCGCACCACGCGGTCCACCCGGAGCGCGGGCGCCGCCCAGTCGACGTGGGCGTCGTCGACGGTGATCTTCGGCGCGGTCGTGATGCCGTCGGCGGGCTGCGGTACGGCCTTGAGGGTGCCGTCCTCAATGCCGTCCATGGTCGCGGCGAGCAGTCCGGAGCCGGCGAACGCGAGCCGGGTGAGCAGGTCGCCGCTGGTGTCGGTGGGCCGGACCTCCTCGGTGACCGTGCCGAAGACCGGGCCCGAGTCGAGGCCCTCCTCGATCAGGAAGGTCGAGGCGCCGGTGATCTCGTCGCCGGCCATGACCGCGTGCTGCACAGGTGCGGCGCCACGCCAGGCGGGCAGCAGCGAGAAGTGCAGATTGACCCAGCCGTGCACCGGGACGTCGAGGGCGACGCGCGGCAGCAGCGCACCGTACGCGACGACCGGGCAGCAGTCGGGCGCGATCTCGCGCAGCCGTGCGAGGAACGCCTCTTCGCGTGGCCTCCCCGGCTTCAGCACCTCGATCCCGGCCTCTTCGGCGCGCTGCGCGACGGGGCTCGCGACGAGATGGCGACCGCGTCCCGCGGGTGCGTCGGGACGGGTGACGACGGCCGCCACCTCGTGCCGGCCGGAGGCGATCAGGGCGTCCAGGGCGGGTACGGCGACCTCGGGGGTGCCTGCGAAGACGAGCTTCATCGGTGGCTGTCGGCCTCTCGGGCAAGGTTCGTGACGGGCAGCGCACCAGTCTATGGGCGCACGGCGCGGGGTACGCCGGGGGCGTACGGGCGCCCGCGCGCCCTGCGCATATGCCCTTGCGCCCCGGCACCGTGACCACATACCGCGTGAAGCGTTGGTCAAGAAAGAGTTGACAACAGCGGGTCGCGGTCGCGGCCCGATCCCCTTTCACCGCCGGTTCGAGAGGCTTGTTCATGGCCGACCACGCCACCCACGACGCACAGGCACGGGCCAGCCTGCACCTGTTGGTGCGGGACATCGAGCGGGTCCGCCGACAGGTGGACGCGCTGCGCACCCTCACCGCCCAACTGGGCAATGTCTACCGCCCGCGCCGCTCCGGCCCGTCCACGGGCTTCGTCGTCTACGGCCGGGCTCCCGCTCCCACCGTCCGGCTCGCCCAGGAGCTGCGGGACAGCGTCGAGACCCTGGTCACGGCGGCCGTGGACTTCGACCGTTCGCTGGGCTTCTCGTGGGACGCGGTGGGCTCGGCGCTCGGCGTGACGAAGCAGGCGGTGCACCGGCGGTACGGGGCGCGGCGGGCGGCGGCGCAGGCAGCGGCGGACGCCGAGCGGGCGACCGAGCGGACCCCCGAGCCGTCGGGCTCGCGTCCGGTCGGCGTCGGGGCCCCGCTCCCGTCGGTCCCCGCCGCCCGCTCCATGCCGACGCAGCCCCTGTCGGGCAGCCCCACCACCCTCCGCGACGACCCCCGCCCGGGAGCCTTCCCCGGCCCCCGCAACGGCTGACGCCACCGCAGAGCGGCTGCTGGGACAAGAGCGACCCAGCAGCCCGCGGGGGCCGGGCGTACTCCTACGGGCCGGCGAGCCCGTTCCCGCTATCCGATGTCGGGCGGATCGATCCGTACCCGCACCGCTCCCCCGTTCCCCCCGGCGCCCCGCGCCGCCAGTGCGGCCTGGGCGACCTTCAGGGCGGTGGCCAGCGCGGCGCCGCTCCCCCGTGGCACCCGCACCAGCGCCCGCTCCCATCGCTCCCCGGGCGGGGGCGCCCCGACCCGCCGCGCGGCCGGGCGCCCGGCCTCCACGACGGGCAGCGGTACCGGGCCCAGCACCTCGGCGTCGGCCGGGAGTTCGACCGAGGCGAGGAAGTCCGCCACCGCTTCGGGCGGTCCGGAGACCGCCGCCATCCGTGACACGGGCGGGAACCCCAGCTCGGCCCGCTCCGCCAGCTCCCGCACGGCATGGCCCACCGGGTCCCACCGCACCAGCGCCTGCACGGGCCGCAGCGTCGGCTCGGCGACGACCACGACGGTGCCGCCCGCGCCCTGGTCCCGTACCAGCGAGGCGGCGCCGATCCAGTGCCGCAGCGCTTCCTCGCCCGCGCGCAGATCGGGCCGGCCGAGCATCGCCCACCCGTCGAGGAGCAGCGCGGCGGCGTACCCGCCCTCGGCGACGGGTTCCGCGCCCGGTGTGCTCACGACGAGGGCGGGGGCGTCCGGAACGGTGTCCAGGATCTGTTCCCGCCCCGATGTCCGCACCGGCACCGCGGGAAAGGCCCGGCCCAGCTCCTCGGCCGTGCGCCGGGCGCCGACCACCTGGGCCCGCAGCCGGAACCCTCCGCACTCGGGGCAGTGCCAGCCGCCCTCCTCCCGCCCGCACCATCCGCACCGCAGCGCGGCGGTGCCGTCCCGCGCCTCCAGCGGTCCGGCGCAGTGCCGGCACCGGGCGGGCTCCCGGCACCGCTCGCAGGCGAGCCGGGGTACGTAACCACGCCTGGGCACCTGGACGAGGACCGGTCCGTGCCGCAGGCCCTCGCGGGCGGCCTGCCAGGCGAGGCTGGGCAGCCGGGCGGCGCGCGCGGCCTCGTCGCGCGCGAGGTCGGCGTCGCCCACGGTGCGCACCAGCGGCGCGGCGGCCCGCACCTGTGCGCGGTCGGCGACGAGGGGTCGCGCCCAGCCGCTCTCGACGAGCTGGGCGGCCTCGACGGTGCAGCCCACGTCACCGAGCAGGAAGCCGCTCCGGTCGTGCGCGGCGCGCAGCAACAGCACTTCGCGCGCGTGGGGTTGGGGCGCGTGCGGCTCGCTGTGGCTGGAGTCGCCGTCGTCCCAGATCGCGACCAGGCCGAGGTCCCGTACCGGCGCGAACATGGCGGCGCGGGTGCCGACCACGGCCCGCACGGAACCGCGCCGCACGGCGAGCCACTGCCGGTACCTCTTCTCGGGCCCGGCGTCGGCGGTGAGCACGGCGTGGTGTCCCGGTCCGAGGAGCGCGGTCAGCGCGGCGTCGACGCGGGCGACGACCCGGCCGTCCGGTACGACGACGAGCGCGCCGCGCCCCGAGGCGAGCGTCGCGGCGACGGCGCGGGCGAGTTCGTCGGCCCACAGGGGCCCCGGAAGCGCGTTCCACACGGCGCGGGGCGCGCCCCCGGTCGCGAGGGCGTCCAGGAAGGCGGGCCCTCGTCCGTACCGCGCCCAGGACCCGGGGTCGGGTGCCGGGGGCGGCGGCAGGGGGTCGGGGGACGGCTTGCCCTCCGCGCGGGCGTTGCGCGGCGGGACCGCGAGCTGGAGGACGTCGGCGAGGCTTCCCGCGTACCGGTCGGCGACGGCCCGTGCCAGGGCGAGCAGTTCGTCCCCGAGGACCGGCTCGGGCGACACGACCTGGGCGAGCGCGGCCAGCGGCCCGGAGTACTCCGATACGGCGACCCGCTCCACGAGGAACCCGTCGACCAGACCGCCGCCCTCGCGCCGCCCGTCCCGCACCTGATGCCGCCCGGCCCCGAACCGCACCCGCACCCGCACCCCGGGCTGCGCCTGCTCGTCCAGCTCGGCGGGGACGGCGTAGTCGAAGTACCGGTCGAGATGCAGCACACCCTTGTCCACGAGCACCCGCGCGACAGGCAGCTCGCCGGCCAGCGCGGCCCCCCGCCAGGTCCGCGGCTTGGCCCGAGGCACCTTGGCCTGCCGCACACTCTCCCGAATCAAAGCCAACTGCTCAGGCACACCCCCACCACCCCCCTGCCCCTGCCCGTCACCGCTGCTCACACCAGCATTCCTACCAGACGGCTCGGACAGTGGCGGGGCGTGTTCCGGGCGCCGACGCGTCGAGGCCGGACACCCCCGCGGGGATGTCCGGCCTCGTGGTACGACGCGGTCGCGGCGGGCGGCTACAGCCCCGCCGCCTCCCGCAGGGCGTCCACCCGGTTCGTCGTCTCCCACGTGAAGTCCGGGAGTTCGCGGCCGAAGTGGCCGTACGCCGCGGTCTGGGCGTAGATCGGGCGGAGCAGGTCGAGGTCGCGGATGATCGCGGCGGGGCGGAGGTCGAAGACCTCGGCGATCGCGGACTCGATGCGCTCCGTGTCGACCTTGTTCGTGCCGAAGGTCTCCACGAACAGGCCCACGGGCTCGGCCTTGCCGATGGCGTAGGCGATCTGGACCTCGCAGCGGGACGCGAGACCCGCGGCGACGACGTTCTTGGCGACCCAGCGCATCGCGTACGCGGCGGAGCGGTCCACCTTGGACGGGTCCTTGCCGGAGAAGGCGCCGCCACCGTGGCGGGCCATGCCGCCGTAGGTGTCGATGATGATCTTCCGGCCGGTGAGTCCGGCGTCGCCCATCGGGCCGCCGATCTCGAAGCGTCCGGTCGGGTTCACCAGGAGGCGGTAGCCCTCGGTCTCCAGCTTGATGCCGTCGTCCAGGAGCGCCTTCAGCTCCGGCTCGACGACGAACTCGCGGATGTCGGGGGCGAGCAGCGAGTCGAGGTCGATGTCCGACGCGTGCTGCGACGAGACCACGACCGTGTCGAGGCGGACGGCCTTGTCGCCGTCGTACTCGATGGTGACCTGAGTTTTGCCGTCGGGCCGCAGGTAGGGGATGGTCCCGTTCTTGCGGACCTCGGACAGGCGCCGGGACAGGCGGTGCGCGAGGTGGATGGGGAGCGGCATCAGCTCGGGCGTCTCGTCGCACGCGTAGCCGAACATCAGGCCCTGGTCGCCGGCGCCCTGCTTGTCCAGCTCGTCGCCGCCCTCACCGCGCGACGCGCCCTCGACGCGCTTCTCGTACGCCGTGTCGACGCCCTGCGCGATGTCGGGGGACTGGGAGCCGATGGACACCGACACGCCGCAGGAGGCGCCGTCGAAGCCCTTCTTCGATGAGTCGTAGCCGATCTCAAGGATCTTGTCGCGCACCAGCTGCGCGATCGGCGCGTACGCCTTCGTCGTGACCTCTCCGGCCACATGCACCTGGCCGGTGGTGATCAGCGTCTCCACGGCGACCCGGGAGGTCGGGTCCTCCCGCAGAAGCGCGTCGAGAATGGTGTCGCTGATCTGGTCAGCGATCTTGTCGGGGTGACCCTCGGTCACGGACTCCGAGGTGAAGAGACGGCGGGACACATCGCTCCCTGGGGTTGCAGCGGCTGCTGGCTGTTCATGGGCGGACCGGCCGGAGGCTGCGCCCGGCGTGGTCCGACTTCAGTTTATCGGTCGCGCTCGTCCGCCGGACCAGGTGTCTCGCCACGTGGGAGCCCTGTGACCTGCGGCACTGGCATTCTGCGGTACTGCGTACTCCTCCACCAGACGGAAATCCGGATTCTAGGGGGGTCACCCGTATCCGGTGGCCGTATCCGGCGGAGCGGTCTCGATTCTTACCCAGGAGGCGTCGTTCACGCACCGGGCGCGCCGGTCGCACCGCCGGTCAGCCGCGCGACGACGAGGTCCCAGACGGTGTCGGCGAGGTCTTCCTTCGGGCCGTACGGGACGGGGGTCTCGGTGCCGTCGGCGCCGAGCACGACGGCCTCGTTCTCCTCGGCGCCGAAGGTCTTGCGCTCCCCCACCTCGTTGACGACGAGCAGGTCGGAGCCCTTGCGCCGGAGTTTGGCGCGGCCGTTGCCGAGGACGTCGTCGGTCTCGGCGGCGAATCCGACGATCACCTGCCCGGGGCGCGGGCGGTCCCCGGAGATCTCGGCGAGGATGTCCGGATTACGGACCAGCGCGACGGCTTCGGGCTCCTGGCCGTCCTTCTTCTTGATCTTCCCGGTGGCGTACACGGCGGGGCGGAAGTCGGCCACGGCGGCGGCCATCACCACGGCGTCGGCGTCGGCGGCGGCCTTGAGTACGGCCTCGCGGAGCTGGACGGCGGTGCCGACGGGGACGATGTCGACACCGGCCGGGTCGGGCAGTGCGGTGGTGTTGGCGGCGATCAGGGTGACACGGGCGCCCCGGGCGGCGGCGGTACGGGCGAGCGCGTAGCCCTGTTTGCCGGAGGAGCGGTTGCCGAGGAAGCGGACGGGGTCGAGGGGTTCGCGGGTGCCGCCCGCGCTGATGACGACATGGCGCCCGGCGAGGTCGGGTTCGCGGACGCCGCGTACCAGGATCCGGCGGCAGAGGGCGAAGATCTCGGCGGGCTCGGGGAAGCGGCCCTTGCCGGTGTCGACACCGGTGAGGCGGCCGACGGCGGGCTCGATGACGACGGCGCCGCGCCCGCGGAGGGTGGCGACGTTCTCCTGGGTCGCGGGGTGTTCCCACATCTCGGTGTGCATCGCGGGCGCGAAGACGACGGGGCAGCGGGCGGTGAGGAGGGTGTTGGTGAGCAGGTCGTCGGCGAGGCCGTGGGCGGCCTTGGCGAGCAGGTCGGCGGTGGCGGGGGCGACGACGACGAGGTCGGCGCCCTGGCCGATGCGGACGTGCGGGACCTCGTGGACGTCGGACCAGACCTCGGTGGACACGGGGTGCCCGGAGAGCGCCGACCAGGTCGCGGCGCCGACGAAGTGCAGCGCGGCGTCGGTCGGCACGACCCGTACGTCATGGCCCGACTCGGTCAGCCGGCGCAGCAGCTCGCACGCCTTGTACGCGGCGATGCCACCGCTGACCCCCAGAACGACCTTCGGTTGGTCCACCGTCTCTCCCCAGGCTCGGCTTCGCATACGCGCGCGGTGACGCCCGTACTCACCCATGACACACCACGGGCCCGGCGGTCGCGCCGCCGGGCCCGTGGGGAAGGTGCGAAAACTACTGAGCGGGGCCTTCGACGGCCTCGGAGGTCAGCAGACCCGCGTTGATCTCGCGCAGGGCGATCGAGAGCGGCTTCTCGTGGACATGCGTGTCGACGAGCGGACCGACGTACTCCAGCAGGCCCTCGCCGAGCTGGGAGTAGTACGCGTTGATCTGGCGCGCACGCTTGGCCGCGTAGATCACGAGGCTGTACTTCGAGTCCGTGGCCTCAAGCAGCTCGTCGATCGGCGGGTTGATGATGCCCTCGGGCGCGGTAATGGAAGAGGACACGCTCTACCTTCCGAAAAGGGGGGGGTGGGATCAGAAAAGATCACACTACGTCCATCAAGGCTAGCAGCTCACGCGCCACGTCCTCGACGGAGGTGTTGACGAGGGTGGTGTCGAACTCGGATTCGGCGGCCAGCTCGACCCGGGCGGCGGCGAGGCGGCGCTCGATGACGTCGGGCGCCTCGGTGCCCCGGCCGGTGAGCCTGCGGACCAGCTCCTCCCAGGAGGGCGGTGCGAGGAAGACCAGCTGGGCCTCGGGCATCGACTCGCGGACCAGGCGGGCGCCCTGGAGGTCGATCTCCAGGAGGACGGCCTCGCCGGCGTCGAGGTGGGCGTGGACGGCGCCGCGCGGGGTGCCGTAGCGGTTGCCCGCGAACTCGGCCCATTCGAGCAGTTCGCCATTGGCGACGAGCTTGTCGAACTCCTCGTCGGCGACGAAGAAGTACTGCACGCCGTGCTTCTCGCCGGGGCGGGGCTTACGGGTGGTGGCCGACACCGAAAGCCATACCTCGGGGTGTGCTTTGCGCAAATGCGCGACGACCGTGCTCTTGCCGACCCCGGAGGGGCCGGAGAGCACGGTCAGCCGCGGACGTACGTCCGGGGGTACGGGGGACGTCCCCCGGGATGTTGCAGCCATGGAGCGATTATCCAGGTTCTCGGGGGTGCCCGGGAACGTCAGGCGGGGCCCCCGCCGAACTCGCGCTCCAGGGAGGCGATCTGGTTGGAGCCGAGGCCCCGTACGCGGCGGCTCTCGGAGATGCCGAGCCGCTCCATGATCTGCTTGGCGCGGACCTTGCCGACGCCGGGCAGGGACTCCAGGAGGGCGGAGACCTTCATCTTGCCGATGACGTCGTTCTCCTGGCCCTGCTTGATGACCTCGTGAAGGGAGGCGCCGGAGTGCTTGAGTCGATTCTTGACCTCGGCCCGCTCCCGGCGAGCCGCGGCGGCCTTTTCGAGCGCGGCTGCGCGCTGTTCAGGGGTAAGGGGCGGAAGAGCCACGCCTACGTCACCTCGGATGTCGAACTGTCGGATACGGACCGGTGAGGAACCTAGTCGCCCCACACCTGGGGAGCAACGAGCAACGCTCTCGCCCGTTTCTCCCCCACTGCCTGGAGGGCGTGGGAGGTGCCCTCACTCGACGGAGACTAGCGGCCAGGACCCTCGGAGTCAGCGAGAACAACGGAAAAGTCCTGGTCAGCCTCAATCTAGCTGGACATTCTGGGGCAAAAAGCCCCGGATTCGGGGAGGGATCCGACCAGGACACCCGTGCGACACGGCCCGCGCGCGTCCGACACGGCACGAAATTCGAAGGCTGCCCAACCCCGGACCCCCCGAAACGCGCGCCGCACGACCCACCTACGCCTCGCGCAGCGCCTCCCGGACCTCCTCCGCGAAACGGGCCGCCGAGATCCGCAGCGCGCTCACATCAGGACCGTGGCGCAGGACCCCCCGGCTGACACTCGGCACCACATTGCGCACCGACCGCCCGAACACCCCCGGAAGGTCCGCCGGGGTCGCGCCCTGGGCACCGATACCGGGCGCGAGGAGCGGTCCGTCGACGGCGAGGTCGTACGAGGACAGATCGCCGAGGGTGGCGCCGACGACCGCGCCGAAGGAGCCCAGGGGCGCGCCGCCCGCGATCTCGGGGGCGTTCTCGGCGGCGAGGTGGGCGAGGATGCCCGCGCCGACGGTCCGGCCGTCCGCCCCGCGCGCGTGCTGCACCTCGGCGCCCTCCGGGTTGGAGGTGAGAGCGAGCACGAACAGTCCGGCGCCGCTCTCGCGCGCGAGGTCGACGGCGGGCCGCAGGGAGCCGTAGCCGAGGTAGGGCGAGACGGTGAGCGCGTCGGCGAACAGGGGGGCGCCCTTGCTGAGGAACGTCTCCGCGTAGGCGCTCATCGTCGAGCCGATGTCGCCGCGCTTGGCGTCCAGGACGACGAGGGCGCCCGCCGCGCGCGCGTCCTCCACGGTCCGCTCCAGGACGGCGATGCCCCCGGAGCCGAACCGCTCGTAGAAGGCGCTC
Organism: Streptomyces sp. NPDC091292; assembly: GCF_044757265.1. Taxonomy (NCBI): domain Bacteria; kingdom Bacillati; phylum Actinomycetota; class Actinomycetes; order Kitasatosporales; family Streptomycetaceae; genus Streptomyces; species Streptomyces sp. NPDC091292. The sequence continues at coordinate 134,074 of NZ_JBIVUQ010000008.1, forward strand.
TGCGGTTTCAGCACGGCGACCCGGTCGGCCAGCGCCTCGACCACGGTCCCGCTGAACCGCTCCAGACCGGCGATGTCGTCGCCGAGCCCCCAGTCGCGCAGCAGGGACGCGTGCGGGTCGATGCCGACGCACAGCGGCCCGCGCGTGTCCATCGCGTGCCGCAGCCGCGTACCGAAGGGAACGAAGGCGTCCGACGGGTCTGTGGGGCTCATGCGGGTGTCCTTACGTCGGCGCCGACGGCCTCGGCGAGTGTGGCGTACGGGGAGGTGCGCAGGCGGGCGGCGAGGCCCCGGTGGATCGCTCGGGACCAGAAGGGACCTTCGTAGACGAAGGCGCTGTAGCCCTGGACCAGGGTGGCGCCGGCCAGGATGCGCTGCCAGGCGTCCTCGGCGTTCTCGACGCCGCCGACGCCGACCAGGGTGATGCGGTCCCCCACGCGCGCGTAGAGGCGCCGCAGCACCTCCAGGGAGCGGGCTTTGAGGGGGGCGCCGGAGAGGCCGCCCGTCTCCCGTACGAGGGCCGGGTCGGAGGTCAGGCCGAGCCCTTCGCGCGCGATGGTGGTGTTGGTGGCGATGATGCCGTCCAGGCCGAGGGCGACGGCGAGGTCGGCGACGGCGTCGATGTCCTCGTCCGCGAGGTCGGGCGCGATCTTCACCAGGAGCGGTACGCGGCGGCCCGGCACGCTGCGGTCGGCGGCCTCGCGGACTGCCGTGAGCAGCGGGCGCAGGTGGTCGACTGCCTGGAGGTCGCGCAGGCCCGGTGTGTTCGGCGAGGAGACGTTGACGACCAGGTAGTCCGCGTGGCGGGCGAGGCGTTCGGTGGACTTCACGTAGTCCGCGGCGGCCTCCAGTTCGGGGACGGTCTTGGTCTTGCCGATGTTGACGCCGACCGTCGTCCGGAAGACGGGCCTGCGGGTCGCGAGGCGCTCGGCGACGGCCGTGGAGCCCTCGTTGTTGAAGCCCATGCGGTTGACGAGGGCGCGGTCGGGGACCAGCCGGAACAGTCGGGTACGGGGGTTGCCGGGCTGTGCTTCGCCGGTGACGGTGCCGATCTCGACGTGGTCGAAGCCGAGCATCGCCATCCCGTCGATCGCGACGGCGTTCTTGTCGAAGCCCGCGGCGAGCCCGAACGGGCCGTGCATGCGCAGCCCGAACGCCTCGGTGCGCAGCTCCCGGTGGCGGGGCGCGAGCAGGGCGGCGAGGAGGGTGCGCAGGACGGGGACGCGGGCGGCGAGCCGGATCCAGCGGAAGGCCAGGTGGTGGGCGCGCTCGGGGTCCATCCGGCGGAAGACGAGGTCGAAGAAGAGTCGGTACATGGCGGTGTCCTCGTGAGGGGTGGCCTCGCGGCCTCAGGAACGGAGGGTGGCCTCGTGGAGAGGGGGACACCGTTTCCGGTGTCCCCCTGGGAAATGACTAGTCGCGGCCCGCGGTCAGATGTTCCGCGTGTTCCTGGAGGGAACGGACGCCGACGTCGCCGTGGTTGAGCGCGTCGATGCCCTGGACGGCGGCGGCGAGCGCCTGCACGGTCGTCAGGCACGGCACGGAGCGCGCCACGGCGGCCGTCCGGATGTCGTAGCCGTCGAGCCGGCCGCCGGTGCCGTAGGGCGTGTTGACGATGAGGTCGACCTCGCCCTCGTGGATGAGCTGGACGATCGTCTTCTCGCCGTTCGGGCCTTCGCCCTCGCTCTGCTTGCGCACGACGGTGGCGTTGATGCCGTTGCGCTTGAGGACCTCGGCGGTGCCGGAGGTGGCGAGCAGTTCGAAGCCGTGGGCGACGAGTTCACGCGCGGGGAAGATCATCGAGCGCTTGTCCCGGTTGGCGACCGAGATGAAGGCGCGGCCCTTGGTGGGCAGCGGCCCGTAGGCACCGGCCTGCGACTTGGCGTACGCCGTGCCGAAGACCGAGTCGATGCCCATGACCTCGCCCGTCGAGCGCATCTCGGGGCCGAGGACCGTGTCGACGCCGCGGCCGTGGATGTCGCGGAACCGTGACCACGGCATGACGGCCTCCTTGACGGAGATCGGCGCGTCCAGCGGGAGGGTGCCGCCGTCGCCGTGGGCGGGGAGCAGTCCTTCGGCGCGCAGCTCCGCGACGGTGGCGCCGAGCGAGATCCGGGCGGCGGCCTTCGCCAGCGGCACCGCGGTCGCCTTCGACGTGAAGGGGACGGTGCGCGACGCGCGCGGGTTGGCCTCCAGCACGTAGAGGATGTCCCCGGCCAGCGCGAACTGGATGTTGATCAGGCCCCGGACGCCCACCCCGCGCGCGATGGCCTCGGTCGAGGCGCGCAGCCGCTTGATGTCGAAGCCGCCGAGGGTGATCGGGGGCAGGGCGCACGCCGAGTCGCCGGAGTGGATCCCGGCCTCCTCGATGTGCTCCATGACACCGCCGAGGTACAGCTCCTCACCGTCGTACAGCGCGTCCACGTCGATCTCGATGGCGTCGTCGAGGAAGCGGTCCACGAGGACGGGCCGGGTCGGCGAGATCTCCGTGGACTCGGCGATGTACGACTCAAGCCGGGCCTCGTCGTACACGATCTCCATGCCGCGCCCGCCGAGCACGTACGAGGGCCGGACCAGGACCGGGTAGCCGATCTCGTCGGCGATGGCCTTGGCGCCCGCGAAGGTGGTGGCGGTGCCGTGCTTCGGCGCGGGCAGGCCCGCCTCGGCCAGCACCTGTCCGAAGGCGCCGCGGTCCTCGGCGGCGTGGATGGCCTCGGGCGGGGTGCCGACGACGGGGACGCCGTTGTCCTTGAGCGCCTGGGCGAGGCCGAGCGGGGTCTGGCCGCCGAGCTGGACGACGACTCCGGCGATGGGCCCGGCCAGGGACTCGGCGTGCACGATCTCCAGGACGTCTTCGAGGGTCAGCGGCTCGAAGTACAGGCGGTCGGAGGTGTCGTAGTCCGTCGAGACGGTCTCCGGGTTGCAGTTGACCATCACGGTCTCGTAGCCCGCGTCGTGCAGCGCGAAGGAGGCGTGCACGCACGAGTAGTCGAACTCGATGCCCTGGCCGATGCGGTTGGGCCCGGACCCGAGGATGATCACTGCGGGCTTCTCGCGGGGCGCGACCTCGGTCTCCTCGTCGTAGGAGGAGTAGAAGTACGGGGTCTTCGCGGCGAACTCGGCGGCGCAGGTGTCGACCGTCTTGTAGACCGGGCGTACGCCGAGCGCGTGCCGCACCTCGCGGACGACGTCCTCGCGCAGGCCCCGGATCTGGGCGATCTGGGCGTCCGAGAAGCCGTGCCGCTTGGCCTCCGCGAGAAGGTCCGGGTGGAGCTTCTCGGCGGCGGCCAGTTCGTCCGCGATCTCCTTGATCAGGAAGAGCTGGTCCACGAACCAGGGGTCGATCTTGGTGGCGTCGAAGACCTCGCCGGGGGTGGCGCCGGCGCGGATGGCCTGCATGACGGAGTTGATACGTCCGTCGGTCGGCCGTACGGCCTCTTCGAGGAGCTGCTTCTTGTCGCCGGGCTCGCCGGTGAACGTGAACTGCGAGCCCTTCTTCTCCAGGGACCGCAGGGCCTTCTGAAGGGCCTCGGTGAAGTTGCGGCCGATGGCCATGGCCTCGCCGACGGACTTCATGGTGGTGGTCAGCGTGGAGTCGGCCGAGGGGAACTTCTCGAAGGCGAAGCGGGGTGCCTTCACCACGACGTAGTCGAGGGTCGGCTCGAAGGAGGCCGGGGTCTTCTCGGTGATGTCGTTGGGGATCTCGTCGAGGGTGTAGCCGACGGCGAGCTTCGCGGCGATCTTCGCGATCGGGAAGCCGGTCGCCTTGGACGCGAGCGCCGAGGACCGGGAGACGCGCGGGTTCATCTCGATGACGATGACCCGGCCGTCCTCGGGGTCGACCGCGAACTGGATGTTGCAGCCGCCGGTGTCGACGCCGACCTCGCGGATCACGGCGATGCCGATGTCCCGCAGGATCTGGTACTCGCGGTCGGTGAGCGTCATCGCCGGGGCGACGGTGATGGAGTCGCCGGTGTGGACGCCCATCGGGTCGAAGTTCTCGATGGAGCAGACGACCACGACGTTGTCGTGCTTGTCGCGCATCAGCTCCAGCTCGTACTCCTTCCAGCCGAGGATGGACTCTTCGAGAAGCACCTCGGTGGTCGGCGACAGGGTGAGGCCCTGTCCGGCGATGCGGCGCAGCTCTTCCTCGTCGTGCGCGAAGCCGGAGCCCGCGCCGCCCATGGTGAAGGAGGGGCGGACGACGACGGGGTAGCCGCCGAGCGTGTCGACGCCGCCGATGACGTCGTCCATGGTGTGGCAGATCACCGAGCGGGCGGACTCGCCGTGCCCGATCTTCGCGTGGACGGCTTCCACGACCTCCTTGAACAGCTCGCGGTCCTCGCCCTTGTTGATGGCTTCGACGTTGGCGCCGATCAGTTCGACGCCGTACTTGTCGAGGGTGCCCGCCGCGTGCAGGGAGATGGCGGTGTTCAGCGCGGTCTGGCCGCCGAGGGTGGGCAGGAGCGCGTCGGGCCGCTCCTTGGCGATGATCTTCTCGACGAACTCGGGGGTGATCGGTTCGACGTAGGTGGCGTCGGCGATCTCCGGGTCGGTCATGATCGTCGCCGGGTTGGAGTTGACGAGGATCACCCGCAGGCCCTCGGCCCTGAGGACGCGGCACGCCTGGGTGCCGGAGTAGTCGAACTCGGCGGCCTGTCCGATGACGATCGGTCCGGAACCGATGACCAGGACGGACTGGATATCGGTGCGCTTAGGCACGCTGGCCCTCCCTCAGGACGGTGTCCATCAAAGACGTGAAGCGGTCGAACAGGTAGGCCGCGTCGTGCGGGCCCGCCGCCGCTTCGGGGTGGTACTGGACGCTGAACGCCGGCCGGTCGAGGAGCCGCAGCCCCTCCACCACCTGGTCGTTCAGGCAGACATGGGAGACCTCGGCGCGGCCGTAGGGCGTGTCGCTGATCCGGTCGAGGGGCGCGTCGACGGCGAAGCCGTGGTTGTGCGCGGTGACCTCGACCTTGCCGGTGGTCCGGTCCTGCACGGGCTGGTTGATGCCCCGGTGCCCGTACTTCAGCTTGTACGTGCCGAAGCCGAGGGCGCGGCCGAGGATCTGGTTGCCGAAGCAGATGCCGAACAGCGGGGTGCCCCGGTCCAGGACCTCGCGCATGACGGCGACGGCGTGGTCGGCGGTGGCGGGGTCGCCGGGGCCGTTGGAGAAGAACACGCCGTCCGGCGCGGTGGCGTACACGTCGTCGGCGGTCGCCGTGGCAGGCAGCACGTGCACCTCGATGCCGCGCTCGGCCATGCGGTACGGGGTCATGCCCTTGATGCCGAGGTCGACGGCGGCGACGGTGTAGCGGGCGGTGCCGAGCGGCAGGGGCGCGCCGTCGGGGCCGAGCGCCGGGACGACGTACGGCTCCTTGGTGGCGACCTCGGCGGCGAGGTCGGCGCCCGCCATCTCGGGGGCCTGGCGGACCTCGGCGAGCATGGTGCCCTCGTCGGGCAGGGCGTTGCCGGAGAAGATGCCGACGCGCATGGCGCCGCGCTCACGCAGATGCCGGGTGAGGGCGCGGGTGTCGACGCCGGAGATCCCGACGACGCCCTGCGCGGCCAGTTCCTCGTCGAGGGAGCGCCGGGAGCGCCAGTTGGACGGCGTGCGCGCGGGGTCGCGGACGACATAGCCCGCGACCCAGATGCGCCGGGACTCGGGGTCCTCGTCGTTGACGCCGGTGTTGCCGATGTGCGGGGCCGTCATGACGACGACCTGGCGGTGGTACGAGGGGTCGGTCAGCGTCTCCTGGTAACCGGTCATGCCGGTGTTGAAGACGGCTTCCCCGAAGGTCTCGCCGACGGCTCCGTAGGCGCGGCCCCGGAAGACGCGGCCGTCCTCAAGTACGAGTACGGCGGGAGCCTTGGCTCCTCTGGTGGGGGTCGGCTGCGGTTGCGCGCTCATCGGTCGGCGCCTTCCGTGGTGGGGTCCATGGTGTGGTCTGCGGTGGGTGTCAGGGCGGTGAGGGCTTCGACCCAGGCGGGGTGCTCGGCGGCCCGGTCGGAGCGGAAGCCGGAGTCGATCAGCCGGTCGCCGTGCTCCCAGGTGACGACGAGGAGTCCGCCCTCGGTGAGGACCTTGCCGGCGATGCCCTTGTCGAGCCGGGCGCCGCGCAGCCGGTCCGCCGGGACGAAGAAGTCGGCGGCGCCGGGGCGTACGACGTCGAGGCCCGCGTCGGTGAGGGTCAGCTCGGCGCGCGAGCGGGTGCCGAGGCCGTGCGCCACGATCCGGTCGAGCCACTGCCCGGCGGTGGTCGAGCCGTGGTAGCGACCGCTCATGGCCAGTGTCGCCGGGCCGGTCTCGGACGGCACGCCCGGCAGCTCGGGAAGGTCGCTCTGGAGGGTGGCGCGCCACTTCCAGCCCTCGCGCATCAGCCAGTAGACGAGCGCGACGAAGAGGGCGAGTCCGACGAGCCAGCCGATGCGGGCGGCCCAGTCGGTGACGTCGGCCGACTTCTGCTCGGCGGCGAGCGCGGCGAGCGCTTCGACGTTGCGGAGGGGTGTGTGAGGTGTCACGCGAGCTTCCCGTCGACGAGCGTGGCGCGGCCCCGCAGCCAGGTGTGGGTCACGCGCCCCGGCAGCTCACGACCCGCGTAGGGGGTGTTGCGGCTGCGGGAGGCGAAGCCCGCGGGGTCCACGGCCCCACGGTATGCCGGATCGACCAGGGTGAGGTTGGCGGGCTCACCCTCCGAGACGGGCCGGCCGTGTCCGCTCAGCCGGCCGATCTCGGCGGGCCGCAGCGACATGCGGTCGGCGACGCCCGCCCAGTCGAGGAGGCCGGAGTCGACCATGGTGTGCTGCACGACGGAGAGCGCGGTCTCCAGGCCGACCATGCCCATGGCGGCGGCGGCCCACTCGCAGTCCTTGTCCTCGTGCGGGTGCGGGGCGTGGTCGGTGGCGACGCAGTCGATGGTGCCGTCGGCCAGGGCCTCGCGCAGCGCCATCACGTCGGCCTCGGTGCGCAGCGGCGGGTTGACCTTGTACACGGGGTCGTAGCTGCGGACGAGTTCGTCGGTGAGCAGCAGGTGGTGCGGGGTGACCTCGGCGGTGACGTCCCAGCCCTTGGACTTGGCCCAGCGGACCAGTTCGACGGATCCGGCCGTGGAGAGGTGGCAGATGTGGACGCGGGAGCCGACGTGGGCGGCGAGCAGGACGTCGCGGGCGATGATCGACTCCTCGGCGACGGCGGGCCAGCCGCCGAGGCCCAGTTCGGCGGAGACGACGCCCTCGTTCATCTGGGCGCCCTCGGTGAGCCGGGGCTCCTGCGCGTGCTGGGCGACGACGCCGCCGAACGCCTTCACGTACTCCAGGGCGCGCCGCATGATCACGGCGTCGTCCACGCACTTGCCGTCGTCCGAGAAGACCATGACGCCGGCGGCGGAGTCGTGCATGGCGCCGAGTTCGGCGAGCTTCTTGCCCTCCAGGCCGACGGTGACGGCGCCGACGGGCTGCACATCGCAGTAGCCGTGTTCGCGGCCCAGGCGCCAGACCTGCTCGACCACGCCCGCGGTGTCCGCGACGGGGAAGGTGTTGGCCATGGCGTGCACGGCGGTGAAGCCGCCGGTGGCGGCGGCCCGGGTGCCGGTGAGGACGGTCTCGGAGTCCTCGCGGCCCGGCTCGCGCAGATGGGTGTGCAGGTCGACCAGGCCGGGCAGCAGGACGTGTCCCTCGGCCTCCACGACGGTGGCGCCGTCGGCGTCGATGCCGTCGCCCACGCGCGCGATGGTCCCGCCGTCGATCAGTACGTCCCGAGGCTCGCCGCCGAGCACCTTCGCACCACGGATCAGGGTCTTGCTCATGTCGCTTACTTCTCCTCGGTACGGGTGTGGGTGACGGCGGGTTCGTTGCCGCCGAGCAGCAGATAGAGGACCGCCATGCGGATGGAGACACCGTTGGTGACCTGCTCGACCACGGTGCAGCGCGGGGAGTCGGCGACCTCGGCGGTGATCTCCATCCCGCGGACCATCGGCCCGGGGTGCATCACGACGGCGTGCTCGGGCATCCTCGCCATCCGGTCGCCGTCGAGCCCGTAGCGGCGCGCGTACTCGCGCTCGGTGGGGAAGAACGCGGCGTTCATCCGCTCGCGCTGCACCCGCAGCATCATTACGGCGTCCGACTTGGGCAGCACGGCGTCGAGGTCGTACGAGACGTGGCAGGGCCAGCGCTCGACGCCGACGGGCACCAGGGTGGGCGGGGCGACGACGGTGACCTCGGCGCCGAGGGTGTGCAGCAGGTCGACGTTGGACCGGGCGACGCGGCTGTGCAGGACGTCGCCGACGAGGGTGATGCGCTTCCCGGCGAGGTCCTTGCCGATCCCCTCGTCGCGGCCGACGAGCCGGCGCCGCATGGTGAAGGCGTCGAGGAGGGCCTGGGTGGGGTGCTGGTGGGTGCCGTCGCCCGCGTTGATGACGACGGCGTCGATCCAGCCGGAGGTGGCGAGCCGGTAGGGCGCTCCGGAGGCGCCGTGCCGGATGACGACGGCGTCGACGCCCATCGCCTCCAGGGTCTGCGCGGTGTCCTTCAGGGACTCGCCCTTGGAGACCGACGAGCCCTTGGCGGTGAAGTTGATGACATCGGCGGAGAGCCGCTTCTCGGCCGCCTCGAAGGAGATCCGGGTCCGGGTCGAGTCCTCGAAGAAGAGGTTGACGACGGTACGGCCGCGCAGGGTCGGCAGTTTCTTGATCGGCCGGTCGGCGACCCGGGCCATCTCCTCGGCGGTGTCGAGGATCAGGACGGCGTCGTCGCGGGTGAGGTCGGCGGCCGAGATGAGATGACGCTGCATCTTTCAGGCTCCGTAAGGCAGTTCAGGACATCGTGGGCCCGGGGGTCGTCCCCGGTGGGGCACGGCGGAGGGGCGCGTGCGGGTGCGTACGGCGGCGGTGCGGGCGGGTCCGTGTCACCGGACGGGCCGGGGGGCCGTACGCGCGGGGCTACTGCTCGCCGACGGGCGCGGGCGACTTCAGACCGAGCAGGACGGTGTCGCGGCCGTCCTCCTCGGCGAGCTGGACCTTGACGGTCTCGCGCAGCGAGGTGGGGAGGTTCTTGCCGACGTAGTCGGCTCGGATGGGCAGTTCGCGGTGGCCGCGGTCGACCAGGACGGCGAGCTGGACGGCGCGGGGGCGCCCGATGTCGTTCAGGGCGTCGAGCGCGGCGCGGATGGTGCGGCCCGAGAAGAGCACGTCGTCGACGAGGACGACCAGGCGGCCGTCGATGCCGTCGGCGGGGATCTCGGTGCGGGCCAGCGCGCGCGGGGGGTGCATGCGCAGGTCGTCGCGGTACATGGTGATGTCGAGGGAGCCGACCGGCACGGCGGCACCGGTGATCTCGGCCAGTTTGGCGGCGAGCCGCTGCGCGAGGTGGACCCCGCGGGTGGGGATACCGAGAAGCACCACGTCGTCGGCGCCCTTGGCGCGTTCGACGATCTCGTGGGCGATGCGGGTCAGGACCCGTGCGATGTCGGGGGCCTCAAGAACGGGGCGGGCGGCATCGGGGCTGCTCGTGTCCGGGTTGATCCTGTCCGGGCTGTTCGCGTTCGGGCTGTTCACATCCATGGGAGCCATGGGAAACAGACCTCCTTCTCCGCCTCACGGGACGGACCTTAAAGGACGTCGGATTTGCGCCACTCAGATTAGCAGGCCGCCTGTTCCCCCTGTTCACCCCCTCACCGTGCGCCTCGGGCCGGGGCAGGGAAGAGTCGGTGCTGACCATTCGGCTTGACGCATGCAAGTCACGCTGCGTAACCTCACAGTGAGTCACCAGCCGCGCGGCCCAGCCGCTCGATGACACAGTGTCCGGGAGCTATATGTCCAGCGAATACGCCAAACAGCTCGGGGCCAAGCTCCGGGCCATCCGCACCCAGCAGGGCCTGTCACTCCACGGCGTCGAGGAGAAGTCCCAGGGACGCTGGAAGGCCGTCGTGGTCGGGTCGTACGAGCGCGGGGACCGTGCCGTGACCGTGCAGCGCCTGGCCGAGCTGGCGGATTTCTACGGTGTGCCGGTGCAGGAACTGCTGCCGGGCACCACTCCGGGCGGGGCCGCAGAGCCGCCGCCGAAGCTCGTTCTGGACCTGGAGCGGCTGGCACATGTGCCGGCCGAGAAGGCGGGCCCGCTGCAGCGGTATGCCGCCACGATCCAGTCCCAGCGAGGTGACTACAACGGCAAGGTGCTGTCGATCCGCCAGGACGACCTGCGCACCCTCGCCGTCATCTACGACCAGTCGCCGTCCGTCCTCACCGAGCAGCTGATCAGCTGGGGCGTGCTGGACGCGGACGCGCGCCGTGCGGTGGCCCACGAGGAGGGCTGACACCCCACCGCTCACCTGAAGAAACGTGCCGCCGGGCGGCGACAAGTCACCCGATCGGCGTAACGACCAGGGAGGGCCCGCAGCATCTCGCTGCGGGCCCTCCCTGGTCGTTCTCCCGTGCTCCGGACAGGTCCGGTCGGATCCGGTCAGGATCCGGTCAGGCCTCCTCGCGCCGAAGGCTCGGCTTGAGGTCCTTGAACCGGCCCAGGAGTCCGTTGACGAAGGCGGGTGAGTCGTCCGTGGAGAACTCCTTGGCGAGCTGCACTGCCTCGTCGAGCACCACGGCGTCGGGGGTCTCGTCGACCCAGATCAGCTCGTACGCCCCGAGCCGCAGGATGTTGCGGTCGACGACGGGCATCCGGTCCAGCGTCCAGCCGACCGCGTACTGCGAGATCAGCTCGTCGATGCGGGCCGCCTGGGTGGCGTACCCCTCGACGAGCTGCATCGTGTACTCGCTGACCGGCGGCTGCCGGGTGTCGGTCCGCGAGTGCCGGATCCAGTCCCCGAGGACCGTGACGACGTCGGCGCCGCGCTGGTCGCCCTCGAAGAGGATCTGGAAGGCACGCTTGCGGGCCGTGTTACGAGCAGCCACGGTTAGCTGTTCACCCGGCCGAGGTAGTCGCCCGAGCGCGTGTCCACCTTGATCTTCTCGCCGCTGGTGATGAAGAGCGGGACCTGGATCTCGTACCCGGTCTCCAGCTTGGCGGGCTTGGTGCCGCCGGTGGAGCGGTCGCCCTGGACGCCCGGCTCGGTCTCCGCGATGACCAGCTCGACGGCGGCGGGCAGCTCGACGTAGAGCACCGAGCCCTCGTTCTGCGCGACGACGGCCTCGAAGCCCTCGATCAGGAAGTTGGCGGCGTCGCCGACGGACTTGCGGTCGACGTGCAGCTGGTCGTACGTGTCCATGTCCATGAAGACGAAGTACTCGCCGTCCATGTACGAGAACTGCATCCCGCGCTTGTCGACAGTGGCCACCTCGACCTTGACACCGGCGTTGAACGTCTTGTCCACCACCTTGCCGGACAGCACGTTCTTCAGCTTGGTGCGGACGAAGGCCGGGCCCTTGCCTGGCTTGACGTGCTGGAACTCGACGACGGACCAGAGCTGGCCCCCGTCGAGCTTGAGCACCATGCCGTTCTTGAGGTCATTCGTGGAAGCCACGGTTGCGGAATCTCCTGGACTGACGTGGACGACCAGGGCGCCCGCGTCCGGCTCCTCAGCGACGGCTGAGGCTAGAGCGCGAGCAGCTCCTTGGTCGTGATGGTGAGTAGCTCGGGTCCGCCGTCCGCCTCGGGGCGGACGACGAGCGTGTCATCGATCCGGACTCCGCCCCGGCCAGGGAGGTGAACCCCCGGTTCGACGGTGACCGGCACACAAGCGTCCAGTTTACCCATGGCCGCGGGGGCGAGCTGCGGCTCCTCGTCGATTTCGAGTCCGACACCGTGTCCGGAGACGGGTGCGAGGCCCTCACCGTGCCCCGCCGAGCCCAGTACTTGGCGGATCGCGCGGTCGACGTCGCGGCAGGCGGCGCCGGGCACCAGGGCCTCGCGTCCGGCGCGCTGAGCGGCGAATACCAGGTCGTACAGCTCGATCTGCCAGTCCGCGGGCGAGGTGCCGATGACGAAGGTACGGCCGATCTCGCAACGGTAGCCGCGGTAGGTGGCGCCGAGGCAGACGGAGAGAAAATCACCCTCCTCGACCCGGCGGTCGGTGGGGCGGTGGCCGCCGCGTCCGGCGTTGGGTCCGGTGCCGACGGCGGTGGGGAAGGCCGGGCCGTCGGCGCCGTGGTCGACGAGGCGGCGCTCCAGCTCCAGCGCGAGATGGCGTTCGGTGCGGCCGACGAGGATCGATTCGAGGAGTTCGCCGAGCGCCTGGTCGGTGATCTCGGCGGCGATCCGCAGACAGGAGATCTCCTCCTCGTCCTTGACGAGCCGCAGCTGCTCGACGGCGCCGCCGAGGTCGCCGAGGCGCAGCCGGGGCGCGACGGAGCCGAGTGCGCGGTGCCGGGCGACGGTCAGATGGTGCTCCTCGACGGCCAGGGACTCCACGCCGAGCGAGGCGGCGACTCCGGCGGCGGCGACGGCCGGATCCCCCGCGGGCGCGGGCAGCAGACGGGTGCGCAGGGTGTCGTCGGGGCGGCCGGGGGCGGTCTGTCCGGCGGGCGGTGCCGCGCACAGCAGCAGGTCCTCTCCCCCGCCCACGAGGAGGACGGCGCCCTCGGGCGCGGGTCCGGCGAGATAGCGGACGTTGGCGGGCCGGGAGACCAGAGCCGCCGCACTGCCGCCCGCCGCGCACCGCTCGCGCAGCCGCTCCCGGCGGACCGCGTACACCTCTGACATGACCCGAGCCTACGAGCGCCGCCGGAAGTCGGCCCGGTCAGTGCGTCCGACCGGGCGGCGGGAAAGCGCCGGGGAGCGTGGTGAGGAGTGCCGCGAGGGCGGGTGCTACGGCGGTGAGGACGGCCGGGTCACCACTGCGGGGGGCTGGCGATGGAGCGGGCCAGTACGTCGTCGAGGACGCGGGCGGTGGCCGGGACGTCGAGCTGGGAATTGTCGATGATCGGCAGCCCCGATCCGTACCAGCCGGCCATCCGGCCATGGATACGGGCGACTTCCTCGTCGGTGAGGCGGCGGTTGCCGCTGCGCTCGGCGTTGCGCTCCAGGACGATCTCCAGGCCCGGCAGCAGGACGACGGGCAGCAGCCCCGGTCCCACATGCCGTTTCCAGCCACCGAGCCCGACGACGGGCCGGTCGGGGAAGACGGCGTCGTCGAGGATGCACGAGATGCCGTTGGCCAGGAAGTTACGGGCGGCGAAGCCGCAGGTGCGGCGGGCCAGGCGGTACTGGGCCTCCGAATGGTCGTTCCACCCCGACTGCGGGTCGGCGAAGCCGGAGCGCACCCATTCGCGGACGTCGTCCAGGCTGATGTGCGCGGTGGGGACGCGGCGGTGGTCCGCCCAGTACTTGGCGACGCTGGTCTTGCCCGCGCCGGCCGGCCCGATGAGCAGCACGGCGAGGGTGATCCCGGCCAGGTCGGTGCCGCCGGGGGCGGGCGGCGGACTCGGCATGGCCACGGGTCCGCCGGGCGGCAGCTGCATATGTCCGGTGGTCTCGGGCGAGGGGGGTATCGGCCCGTACGGCGGGCCCGCGTGGTGCTGCGGGGCCGGTGCCCGGGGCGGGGTGCCGGGGGCGGGCGGGCGGCCGGGGACATGGGGCGGTGCGGGCGCGTGCTGCGGGGCGCCGGCCTGCGGCGGGGCGCCCGGCGCCGGGGGGTGCGGTGCGGGGGCGTGCGGCCGGGGTGCCGGGGAGTGGGGCGGTGGGGGGCTGCCGGGCGCTCCGGCGGTTCCCGGTGGCGGGCCCGCGGGGGCGGGGCCCGGGTGTCCTCCCGGGTGGTGCGCGGCCGATGACCAGCCGTCGGCCGGTCCCTGCCCCGGTCGGTGGGGCGGCGGCAGCGGAGACCCCCCTGCGTGCTGCATCCGGTGCCACTCCGTCTCGTACAGGCAACTGGCGCTGGCGAACGGGCCGTACAGCCCCGGTCCGCTACCGAACGGTACCTGCCCCGGCCGCCGTTGTGTGAACGGCCGGGGACACCGCGAAGTGCCCGGAAGCCGGGTGGCTTGTTCCCTTCGGTCGCGACCGCCGACGATGCGGTCGCGTACCGCCGGTTACTCGGCCGTTTCTTCTGCCGCGGCTTAACCGGATCACCCGGCCCACTCGGACTGCCCGGCCTACGGGGACTGCCTGGCCTACTTGCCGACTTCGCCGTAGGCGGCGAGCAGGACGGCCGGGTCGGGGCCCTCCAGGACGGTGGGCTTGGCGAGGCCGTCGAGGACGATGAACCGCAGCAGGTCGCCCCGGGACTTCTTGTCGACCTTCATGGTCTCCAGGAGCTTGGGCCACTGGTCGTAGCGGTAGCTGACGGGCAGTCCGACGGCTTCCAGGATCGTGCGGTGCCGGTCGGCCGTCGCGTCGTCAAGGCGTCCGGCGAGACGGCCGAGTTCGGCGGCGAAGTGCATCCCGACCGCGACGGCGGCGCCGTGCCGCCACTGGTAGCGCTCGTTCTTCTCGATGGCGTGCGCGAGGGTGTGACCGTAGTTCAGGATCTCCCGCAGCCCGGACTCCTTCAGATCCCCGGACACCACCTCGGCCTTGACCTTGATGGACCGCTCGATCAGCTCGGAGGTGTGCGGCCCCGCGGGGGTGCGGGCGGCTTCCGGGTCCTCCTCGATCAGGTCGAGGATCACGGGGTCGGCGATGAATCCGGCCTTGATGATCTCGGCGAGCCCGGACACGTAGTCGTTCACGGACAGCGAGTCCAGGGCGGCGAGGTCGCACAGCACACCGGCCGGCGGGTGGAAGGAGCCGACGAGGTTCTTGCCTTCGGCGGTGTTGATCCCGGTCTTGCCGCCGACCGCCGCGTCCACCATGCCGAGCACGGTCGTCGGTACGGCGATCCAGCGCACCCCGCGCAGCCAGGTCGCCGCGACGAATCCGGCGAGGTCGGTGGTGGCGCCGCCGCCGACCCCGACGATGACGTCGCTACGGGTGAACCCGGACTGGCCGAGCGCCTTCCAGCAGTACGCGGCGACCTCGGCGGTCTTCGCCTCCTCGGCGTTGGGCACCTGGATGGCGACGGCATCGAAGCCCTGGTCGGCGAGGTCCGCGCGCAGCGCCTCGCCGGTGCCTTCGAGCGCTTCGGGGTGGATCACGGCGACGCGCTTGGCCCGGCCGCCGATCAGCACGCCCAGCTCACCGAGCAACTGGCGTCCGATCAGCACCTCGTAGGGCTCGGTGCCGGCGGTACCGCCGATCTGGATCCGGGTGAGTGCCTGCTCGGTCATTCCTTCTCCTGCCGGGGTTCCGCGTCGTGGTCCGGATGCTGGTCGCCGGGTCCTGCCGCCTTCAGCTCCAGGGCGTCGAGGACCGCGTGGGCGACCTCGTCGGGGGTGCGGCCGTCCGTGGCGACGACGGCCCGTGCGACGTCGGTGTAGTGGTGGCGGCGCGCTTCCATCAGTTCGCGCCACTGGCGGCGCGGGTTGACGGCGAGCAGCGGGCGGGCCACGTTCAGGCCGGTGCGCTTCACGGCCTCCTCGACGTCCATCGACAGATAGACGACGGGGTGCGCGGCGAGCAGGGCGCGTGTGTCGGCGTCGAGGACGGCGCCGCCGCCGAGCGAGAGGACGCCCGGATGGTCCGCGAGGGCGGTACGGACGGCTTCCTTCTCGGCGGCGCGGAAGTAGGGCTCTCCGTCGTCCACGAAGATGTCCGAGATGGGGCGGCCCTCGGCGGTCACGATGTCGTCGTCGGTGTCGCGGTACGCACAGCCCAGCCACTCGGCGAGGAGTGCGCCGACCGTGGACTTGCCCACGCCCATCGGCCCGACGAGGACGACGGCGGGCCCGGTCACGGCGGTCACCGGATGTGCAGGTTGTCGAGGTACGAGCGGACGTTGCGCCGGGTCTCCGGGACGCTGTCGCCGCCGAACTTCTCGGCGACCGCGTCGGCGAGGACCAGCGCCACCATCGCCTCGGCGACGATGCCGGCCGCCGGGACCGCGCACACGTCGGAGCGCTGGTGGTGGGCCTTGGTGGCCTCGCCGGTGGAGACGTCGACGGTGGCGAGGGCGCGCGGCACCGTCGCGATGGGCTTCATCGCGGCCCGTACGCGCAGGAGTTCACCGGTGCTCAGGCCGCCCTCGGTGCCGCCGGAACGGCCGGTCGAGCGCCGGATGCCGTCGTCCGTGGAGACGATCTCGTCGTGCGCCTGCGAGCCGGGGACCCGGGCGAGGCCGAAGCCGTCGCCGACCTCGACGCCCTTGATGGCCTGGATGCCCATGAGCGCGGCGGCGAGCCGGGCGTCGAGGCGCCGGTCCCAGTGCACATGAGAGCCGAGGCCGACCGGGACACCGTACGAAAGGACCTCGACGACGCCGCCGAGGGTGTCGCCGTCCTTGTGGGCCTGGTCGATCTCGGCGACCATCGCCTTCGACGCGTCGGCGTCGAGGCAGCGCACCGGGTCCGCGTCGAGCTTCTCGACGTCGGCGGGTACGGGGAGGACGCCGTACGGGGCCTTCGCGGACGCCAGCTCCACGACGTGGCTGACGATCTCGATGCCGGCGGTCTCCTTGAGGTAGGAGCGGGCCACCGCGCCGAGCGCGACGCGGGCCGCGGTCTCCCGTGCGGAGGCGCGCTCCAGGATCGGGCGGGCCTCGTCGAAGCCGTACTTCTGCATGCCCGCGAGGTCGGCGTGGCCGGGCCGGGGGCGGGTGAGCGGGGCGTTGCGCGCGAGCTGGTCGAGTTCGGCCGGGTCGACCGGGTCGGCGGACATGACCTGTTCCCACTTGGGCCACTCGGTGTTGCCGACCATGATCGCGATCGGGGAGCCGAGGGTGAGGCCGTGCCGGACGCCGCCGAGGAACGTGACCTGGTCCTGCTCGAACTTCATCCGGGCGCCGCGTCCATAGCCGAGGCGGCGGCGCGCGAGGTGGTCGGCCACCATCTCCGTGGTGATCGGGACGCCGGCGGGAAGTCCCTCCAGCGTCGCCACCAGTGCGGGGCCGTGCGACTCCCCCGCGGTCAGCCAGCGCAACCTGCTCAACGGTGCTCCTCTTGCTCGCGCCTGGATCGTGCGGCGGCGCGGCCGGGGTACGCACCCCTGCCCCGCCCCCTCGATCCTCCCACGTCCGGGGAAGAGCCCACCCACAAGGTCCACCACGCGGACAGCGCGGAGGCCGTCCCGGGGCGGGGAAAGGACCGGTCAGCGGTCCTTCAGGGCGCGCTCCCCGGCGTGCCGCATCGCCGCCAGTGGTCCCGTCGCCACGCCGGTCATCTGCTCCACCTGGAGGACGGCCTGGTGGACGAGGAGGTCGAGCCCGCCGACGACCGCTCCGCCGTACGCGGACCACCGCGCCGCGAGCGTGGTGGGCCACGGCTCGTAGAGCACGTCGAAGAGGGTGGCGGGCCGGCCCGGCACCTCGGCGGCGAGGGCGTCCGTCGCGCCCGCGGGGGTGGTCGCGATCACCAGCGGGGCGCGCAGCGCCTGCCCGGCGTCCGCCCAGTCCGCCGTCCGTACGTCGAGATCGAGCCGTTCGCCCCACTGCCGCATCTCGGCGGCCCGCTCGGGCCCCCGGACATAGGCGACGACCTCACCGGTGCAAATCCGGGCCAGGGCGGCGAGCGCCGACGACGCGGTGGCCCCGGCGCCGAGCACGGCGGCGCTCTCCACGCTCTCGACCCCGCGCTCCCGCAGCGCCGCGACCATCCCGGGGACATCGGTGTTGTCGCCGGTCCGGCGCCCGTCCTCGGTGAAGACGACGGTGTTGACGGCCTCCACGGACGCCGCGGTCGGGGTCACCGCGTCGAGGAGCGGGATGACGGCCCGCTTCAGCGGCATCGTGAGCGACAGTCCGGCCCACTCCTCGCCGAGCCCGTCGAAGAACCCGGGCAGCCCGGCCTCGTCCACCTCGAAACGGCCGTACGTCCAGCCGTCGAGGCCCAGCTCCTCGTACGCGGCCCGGTGCAGCACCGGGGAGAGGGAGTGCGCGATCGGCGAACCGAGCACGGCGGCCCTGCGGCGCTTCACGCGCACGGTTTCGTCGGCCCGCTCCCTCTCCCGCTCCCGCTCAGCCGTCGTTCTGCCGTCGTTCATTGAATTCCTGGACCAGTTTCTCGTGCTCGGCCAAGGTCGTCGTGAATTTGGTCGTCTTTCCGTCGATGGAGATGAAGTACATCCAGTCGCCGCCATCGGGATCGATTGCCGCCTTGAGCGCATCATCGCCCGGGTTGCCGATCGGCCCCGGCGGCAGCCCCGTATTCACATAGGTGTTGTACGGGTCCTGGAAGTTCCGGATTTCCTTCGTCGAAATGTCGATCTTGCTCTGACCCTTGGCGTAGTTGTACGTCGAGTCGAATTCGATTTTCCCGTTGCTGGAGGTGTTCGTCTCCTTGAGGCGGTTGTACACGACGGCGGCCATCTTCTTGAAGTCGTCGTGCGTCATGCCTTCGGCCTGCACCAGGCTCGCGACGGTGACGAGCTGCATCGGGTCCTTCAGACCGACACCCGCGGCCTTCTTCGCCACGTCGTACTCTTCGTACTTCGCCTTGGCCTGCGCCACCATCTTCTTCAGCACGTCGGCCGGCTTCATACCCTTGGCCACGGGATAGCTGGCGGGGTAGAGGAATCCTTCCAGCGGATCCTTTATGTCCTTGTTCGTATTCGCCCAGGACGGGAGTCCGAGAGACTTGAGATCCTTCTTCGCGACGTCCTTCGTGGTGCCTTCCGGCAATTGGAGCCGCTTGTCGATCTCCTCGTACACCCAGGCGTTCCTTCGGCCTTCCGCGATGATGAGGTTGTTACGGCTCTTCGGGTTGAGCATCAACGCGACGGCGCTGTCGGCGGACATCTGTTTGTTCATGGTGTAGACGCCGGCCTGGATCGAGTTGCCCTTCGGGTTCTGCGCCTGCGCGGCCACGAACGCGTCCACGCTCTTGACGACGCCGGCCTCCTTGAGCCGCTGCCCGATGGTGTAGCCGAGCGCGCCCTTGGGGATTTCGACGACGACGGTCGTGGAGGTTCCGTCGCCCGCGAAGTCCGGGGCCTTGCCGAACTTGTGCTGGTAGAACTGGTAGCCGAAGTAGCCCACACCGCCGAGTCCGCCCCCGAAGACCAGGGTGACGACCAGGCAGGCGCAGCCGCTGCGACGCTTCTTCCCTTTGCCTTTGCCGCCGCGCCCGCGCCGGTCCCCGCGTCCGCCGCGCCGGCTGCGGGACTCGTCCTCGGCGTCGTCGTCCTCGTCCTCGCCGGAGAAGAAGGCGTGTTCGCCCTGGTCGGGTCCCGGATCCCAGTCCGGCTCGGGTTCGGGGGCGGGCTTGCGCCGGGCGGGCGGCTCGGGCGGCGGGTACGCGTCGGGGGTGCCGTAGTAGTCGGGGTGCTCGCCGGTGTATCCGGGGTGCCGTCCGCCGTAGGGGTCGGCGGGGTCGGCGCCGTACGGCAACTGGCCGTGGCTTCCGGTGTCCCAGGTGCCCTGGTACTGCTGGTCGTACCCGGTCTGCTGCTGGCCCTGGACCGGGTGCTGACCCTGGGCCTGATGCTGACCCTGGGCCTGATGCTGCCCGGTGCCCCACTCGTCGTACTGCTGCTGCGGCTGCTGGGGGTGTTGCGGCTGCTGAGGATGCTGGGGCTGCTGCGCCTGCTGACCGTAGTGCTGCTGCTCGTACTGCTGCGGCTGCTGCTGCGGGTACTGCTGCCCCTGCCCCTGCCCCTGCTGGGGATACCCCTGCTGCGGATACTGCCCCTGGGGCTGCTGCTGCTGGTGCGGCTGCTGCGGATACTGCTGCTGCGGCTGGCCGCCGTAGGGCGCCTGGCCGTCGGCCACCTGCTGCCCTCCCCATCCGATGTCCCCGTACAACGGGTCCTCCGGATGCCACGGTTCGGAGCCTGGGCCCCGGCCATACTCAGTCATCGATCCCCTAGAGCCGCGAGGCGGCGGCTGCTGCTGGGCGCGGGGCACGGCATCGCATCCACCTCTTGCTGTGCGGCGGCTGTTCGAACACCGCCGCATCGCGCGGAACGTTACCGTATCGCGATCAGATGACCACTTCGACGCCCTCACCCGGCGGATTGCCTGACGCCCGTTCGGACTCCAGGGCGCTCTGGAGGATGACGACGGCCGCCACCTGGTCGATCACCGACCGCCCCTTCTTCGCGTTCACGCCCGAAGCACGCAGCCCCTGACCGGCCGTCACCGTGGTCATCCGCTCGTCCACGAGCCGGACCCCGACGGGCGCGATCCCCCGGGCGAGTTCCCCGGCGAACGCGCGGACCTTGACCGCGGCCGGTCCCTCGCCCCCCTTGAGGGAGCGCGGGAGTCCGACCACGACCTCGATGGGCTCGTACTCCTCGACGAGTTGACGCAGCCTCCGGTGGGCGGCCGGGACATCGCGTCCCGGCACGGTCTCCACCGGGGTGGCGAGGATCCCGTCGGGGTCGCAGGAGGCGACCCCGATCCGGGCGTCCCCGACGTCGATCGCGAGGCGCCGGCCGCGGCGCATCAGGAGGCGGTGTCCGCGACGAGGCGTTCGACGGCGTCGACGGCGTCACCGATCGCGGCCGGGTGCTGGCCGCCGCCCTGGGCGACGTCGGGCTTGCCGCCCCCGCCGCCGCCGAGGGTCTTCGCGGCCGTACGGACCAGGTCACCGGCCTTGAGCCCGCGCTCGCGCGCGGCCTCGTTGGTGGCGATGACGGTCAGCGGCTTGCCGCCCACGGCGCTGAACAGGGCGACAACGGCGGGGCGTCCGCCCTGGATACGGCCACGCACGTCGAGGACGAGGCGGCGCAGATCGTCGGCGGTGGTGCCGTCGGGGACCTGGCCGGTCACCAGGGCGACACCGCGGACGTCCTTGGCGCTCCCGGCGAGACCGGCGGCGGCCTGGAGGACCTTCTCCGCGCGGAACTTCTCGATCTCCTTCTCGGCGTCCTTCAGCTTGGCGAGCATGCCGGCGATCTTCTCGGGCAGCTCCTCGGAGCGGCCCTTCACCAGCTCCTGGAGCTGGGCGACGACCGTGTGCTCGCGGGCCAGGAAGTTGTAGGCGTCGACGCCGACCAGGGCCTCGATACGCCGGACACCCGAGCCGATCGAGGACTCTCCGAGCAGCTTCACCAGGCCGAGCTGGGCGGTGTTGTGGACATGCGTACCGCCGCACAGCTCCTTGGAGAAGTCGCCGATGGTGACGACCCGCACCCGCTCGCCGTACTTCTCGCCGAACTCGGCGATGGCGCCCTGCTTCTTGGCCTCGTCGATGCTCATGACCTCGGCCTGGACGTCCAGCTCGCGGGCCAGCACCTCGTTGATCTTCTGCTCGACGTCCCTGAGGACCGTGCCGGGCACGGCGGACGGGGAGCCGAAGTCGAAGCGGAAGCGGCCGGGCTGGTTCTCGGAGCCGGCCTGGGCGGCCGTCGGGCCGAGGGCGTCGCGCAGCGCCTGGTGCGTGAGGTGCGTGGCGGAGTGGGCGCGGGCGATGGACGTACGGCGGCGGGTGTCGATCGTGGCGTGCGCGGCGGCACCGACGGTGACCTCGCCGACCTGGACGACGCCCTTGTGCACGTACACCCCGGGGACCGGCTTCTGACAGTCGCGGACCTCGACCACGGCGCCGGTGTCGAGCCGGATGCGGCCCGTGTCACCGATCTGCCCGCCGCCCTCGGCGTAGAACGGGGTGCGGTCGAGGACGATCTCGACCTCGTCGCCCTCGGTGGCGGCGGGTGAGGAGACGCCGTCGACCAGGATGCCGACGACGGTGGACTCGCCCTCGGTGTCGGCATAGCCGATGAAGTCGGTCGCGCCGGAGACGTCGGCGATGGCGCGGTAGGCACCGAGGTCGGCGTGGCCGGTCTTCTTGGCGAGGGCGTCGGCCTTGGCGCGCTCCCGCTGCTCCTTCATCAGGCGCCGGAAGCCGCTCTCGTCCACGGAGAGGCCCTGTTCGGCGGCCATCTCCAGGGTGAGGTCGATCGGGAAGCCCCAGGTGTCGTGGAGCAGGAACGCCTTGTCGCCGGCGAGTACCGTGCCGCCGCCGGCCTTGGTGTCGGTGACGGCCGAGTCGAGGATGTTGGTGCCGGCCTTGAGGGTCTTGAGGAAGGCGGCCTCCTCGGCGAGGGCGACGGTCTCGATGCGCTGCCGCTCGCCCTCCAGCTCCGGGTACTGCTCGCTCATCGACCGGATGACGGTGTCGACCAGCTCGCCGGCGACGGGTCCGGTGGCGCCGAGCAGGCGCATATTGCGGATGGCGCGGCGCATGATGCGGCGCAGGACATAGCCCCGGCCCTCGTTGCCGGGGGTGACGCCGTCGCCGATGAGCATGACCGAGGTGCGCATGTGGTCGGAGACGACGCGCAGCGAGACGTCGCTGGTGTGGTTCTCGCCGTACCGCACGCCGGTGAGGGCGGTGGCCTTGTCGATCACGACCCGTGAGGTGTCGATCTCGTACATGTTCTGGACGCCCTGGAGGATCATCGCGAGGCGTTCGAGGCCGAGGCCGGTGTCGATGTTCTTGCTCGGCAGGTCGCCGAGGATCTCGAAGTCCTCCTTGCCGGTGCCCTCGCCCCGCTCGTACTGCATGAAGACGAGGTTCCAGATCTCTACGTACCGCTCGTCGTTGACGGCGGGGCCGCCCTCTTCGCCGAACTCGGGGCCGCGGTCGTAGTTGATCTCGGAGCAGGGGCCGCAGGGGCCCGGGACACCCATGGACCAGAAGTTCGGGCCCATGCCGAGGCGCTGGATGCGCTCGGCGGGGACGCCGATGGTGTCGCGCCAGATGCGCTCGGCCTCGTCGTCGTCCTTGTAGACGGTGATCCAGAGCCGCTCCGGGTCCAGGCCGTACCCGCCGTCCGCCTGCGAGCTGGTCAGCAGCTCCCAGGCGTACTTGATGGCGCCTTCCTTGAAGTAGTCGCCGAAGGAGAAGTTGCCGCACATCTGGAAGAAGGTGCCGTGCCGGGTGGTCTTGCCGACCTCTTCGATGTCCGGCGTGCGGACACACTTCTGCACGCTGGTCGCGCGGTCGTACGGGGGCTTGACCTCGCCGAGGAAGTACGGCTTGAAGGGGACCATGCCCGCGGGGACGAGGAGCAGCGTCGGGTCGTCCGCGATCAGCGACGCCGACGGCACGACGGTGTGCCCGCGCTCCTCGAAGAAGCGCAGCCAGCGGCGACGGATTTCAGCCGACTCCATCAGTGGTCCCCATTTCTGGTCGTTCCTTTGTGCGAGTACGTATGTCCGATGGCGCGGGTCCCGGCGGGCCGGCCCTGGAGTGCGGCGGTGGCGCGCTGCGGGGGCAGCTCGCCGTCGACCGGCGCGTCCAGGCCGAGCGCCTCGCCCAGCTCCGCCTCGCGCTGGACCATGCCGTCGCGGACGTCGAGGGCGAAGTCCTTGAGGCGGTGGCCCGCGTCGAGCGCCTTGTTCGCCGCTTGCGCGGCAAGGCTCTCCGGGGTGAGCTGCCGGAGCTTGCTGTGCACCTTGGTGGTGGCCCAGACGCCGGCTGCGGCGCCCGCGGTGAACCAGAACGTACGGCGGAACATCGCTGCGTCAGTCCTTCTTCCGCTTGCCCCGCCGCCCGGTCGGGACGGCTCGGCCCACGATCACGGTACGCCGGGACGGCTGGGTGGGCGGGTTCGTCGCGGGTGCGCTCTTGCGGCCGATGGCCCGGCGCACTCCATAGCCGAACGCCGCGACCTTGACCAGCGGGCCGCCGAAGGTGGAGGCGACGGTGGAGGAGAGCGCGGAGGCGTTCGACGTGACTTCCTGGACGTCGGACGCGATGGCGTCGACGCGGTCGATCTGGGTCTGTGCGGAGCGCACGGCCATGGAGGCGTCAGCGAGGAGCGGTACGGCCTGGTCGGTCACGTCCGCGACGAGTTTGGTGGTCGCCCTGAGCGTCTGGGCCAGCCTCGCCAGCGCCACGGCGAGGAAGGAGACCAGGATCGCCCAGAAGACGGCCACCAGAATCCCGGCAACCTCTCCACCCGACACGGTGCACCGCTCCTTGAGACTTCGGCCCCGGAACCTGGGATCCAGGGCGCTGTGAACATCGAAAAGTGTTTCCCGAGCCTATCGCGCCCATCGCGCCGCTCCCTACCGGATTACCGGCGGCGGGCGCGGGGAGTTGGCGCGAAGCGATTGTACGGAGTGTTTACACGCGGGTACGCTCCGTACCTCATGCGACGCTCTCGGCGCCCAGGCTCCTGGACGAACGATTCTGCACGGCTTTCAGGGACTTCACGGATCTCCACGATGAACAGCGGTCTCCCGTTGGAACTCAACGCCTTTGTCGGACGCTCCACCGAACTCGCGGGCCTGGCGGACGCGCTGACGGCCTCTCGCCTGGTGACCGTCACCGGGGTCGGCGGGGTCGGCAAGTCGCGCCTGGCCGCGCACGCGGCGGCGGGCCTCGCCCCGCGCGACGGTGTGCGACTGGTCGAACTGGCGCCGGTACGCGGCACGGAGCTGGTGGAGTACGCGGTCCTGGAGGCGCTGGGACTCACCGATCACACGTCGCGGCCGGCCCGTGAGGTGCTGCTCGACTGGTTCGCGGACCGTGAACTGCTTCTCCTGGTCGACGGGTTCGAACATGTGGTGGACTCCTGCGCGGCGCTGCTGCGGGAACTGCTGGGCCGGGCGCCGGGGCTGCGGGTCCTGGCGACCGGGCGCAGACCGCTGGCGGTCACCGGTGAACAGGTGTTCCCGGTGGGTCCGCTGCCGGAGCGGGACGCCGTCGCGCTGTTCGTGCGGCGCGCGACCGCGGTGGTGCCGGGCTTCGCGCTGGACGACGGCAACCGTCGTGACGTGGAGGACGTGTGCCGCCGTCTCGACGGCATTCCGCTGGCGGTGGAGCTGGCCGCGGGCCGTCTTTCCGCCCTGTCGCCGGGTCAGGTGCTGCACCGTCTGGACGACCGGTTCCGGCTGCTGACGGGCCGTGGCCGGGGTGCGCTGCCCCGGCACCGGACGCTGCGTACGGCGATCGGCTGGAGCCATGAGCTGTGCACGCCGGAGGAGCGGTTGCTGTGGGCGCGGCTCTCGGTGTTCTCGGGGCCGTTCGACCTGGAGGCCGTCGAGTACGTGTGCAGTGGTGACGGGCTCTGCGCGGACCAGGTGCTCGATGTGCTGACCGAGCTGATCTCGCAGTCCGTGGTGGGCCGCGAGGACGGTCCGGCGGGGGCGCGTTACGCCATGCTCGACACGGTGCGCGCGTACGGCGCCGAGTGGCTGGAGGCGACGGGGGACGCGGCCCGGCTGCGGCGCCGGCACCGGGACTGGTTCATGGGCCTTGCGACCTGGTGCGAGCTGGACTGGTTCTCGCCCCGGCAGGCGGAGGTCGCCGCGCGCGTGGAGGCGGAGCTGCCGAATCTGCGGATCGCCCTGGAGTTCTCGCTGAACGAGCCGGGCGAGGCGCATCTGGGTCAGCATCTGGCGGGGACGCTGTGGTTCTACTGGGTGGGCTGCGGGCGGCTGTCGGAGGGCCGGCACTGGCTGGAGCGGAGCGTGGAACCGGACGACGGGTCCGGGCCCGGCGCCGCCGACGACTACACCGAGGCGCGGCTGAAGGCGCTGTGGGTGCTCGGGTATGTCGCGATCCTCCAGGGCGACGTGGTGCCCGCGCTCGCCGCGCTGCACGAGTGCCGGGCGGAGGCGGAGCTGACGGGCAACGCCACGGCGGTCGCCTATGTCGAGCACCGCACGGGCTGTCTGGCGCTGGTCACGGACGACGCCCGGCGCGCGGAGGAGCTGCTGCGTTCGGCGCTGGGCCAGTACCAGGAGATCGGCGAACTCAACAGCAATGTGCTGATGGCGCAGGTCGAGCTGGCGATGTCGCTCGTCTTCCAGGGCGACGTCAAGGAGGCGGTGGGCCTGTGCGAGGACGTGCGGCGGGTCTGCGAGGACCACGGCGAGCGGTGGACCCTCGCGTACGCCCTGTATGTCCTGGGGCACGCGGCCTGGGCGTCCGGCGATCTGGGGCAGGCTCGGCGGCTGCTTGAGGAGTGTCTGGCCATCGACCACGCGTTCCACGATCTGCTGGGCACGGTCCTGGCCGTGGAACTGCTCGCGCTGATCACGGAGTCGGAGGGCGACCCGGTGGAGGCGGCGGTGCTTCAGGGCGCGGCGGCCCGCATGTGGCCGTCGGTGGGCCTGCCCCTGTTCGGCTCGCAGCACTACAACGCGCCGCACGAACTGTGCGAGGAGCGGGCTCGCGCGCGGCTGGGCGACGTCCGGTACGACGAGTGCGTACGGGCGGGGGCGCGGCTCGGTACGGACGCGGCGGTGGCGCGGGCGCTGGGCAGGGGTGGGGAGCGGCCTCACCGGGCGCTGCCCGGACCGCGTGCACAGGCGCCGGGGTCCCCGGGAACGCGAGAGCCCTCCGCCTCCCCGGCTCCGAAGAGCGGGGAGACGGCGGGCTGAGGCGCTAAGGCTGGTACCGCGTCCGGGTCAGCGGGCGTAGTACTCGACGACGAGCTGCTCGTCGCAGATCACCGGGATCTCCTTGCGCTGCGGGTCGCGGTCCAGACGGAACGCGAGCGCGCGCAGGTTGACCTGGAGGTAGCGCGGGGTCTCGCCGTCGGGGGCGAAGCCGCCCTCGCGGGAGACCTGGAACAGCGACTTCTCGCGGGACCGCTCGCGGACCATCACGACATCGTCGGGACGGACGCGGAAGGACGGCTTGTCGACCTTCTTGCCGTTGACCTCGATGTGGCCGTGGACGACCATCTGGCGGGCCTGGTAGATGGTGCGGGCGATGCCCGAGCGCAGGACGAGCGCGTCGAGGCGGCGCTCCAGCTCGATGATCAGGGCCTCACCGGTCTTGCCCTGGACCTTGCTGGCACGCTCGTACGCACGCACGAGCTGACGCTCGGAGACGTCGTACTGGGCGCGAAGGCGCTGCTTCTCCAGCAGTCGGACCTTGTAGTCCGAGTTCTGCTTGCGGCCACGGCCGTGCTCACCCGGGGGGTAGGGACGGGCCTCGAAGTACTTGACGGCCTTCGGGGTCAGCGCGATGCCGAGGGCACGCGACTTCTTGACCTTGGGGCGGGACTGGTTCGTCACGAACCGAACCTCTCTTGTCTGTGAAAAATCGGCTTCACCAGGGTTAGGGAGGTCGCATCCGCAGCCTGGGGAAACCCGTCGTGACCTGCCGTTTCGGGCCGGTCGGGCGGGCAGCCGCTCCCCTGGTCTGGGCACATACGTGCAGCACGCGAGTGGCCCACCGACCGCCGTGGGTACGGGGTGGTGGGCTGCCCGCGACACCGTTCGACGGTGCGCGACGCTCCTGGATCACCCGGCCCGGGGGCCGGGGCTCCGGCTGCTTGTCCCGTTCTGGTGATGCCGGTCGGAACCGGACACGGGACGCAGCGCTGCGGGAGAGTTTACCGGGTCGGCGGGGTGGTGCGGACCGGGTGCCCGTCAGTCGCCAGCCGTGCGTCGTGCCCGTCAGTCGTCCGTCGTCCCCGGCTGCTCGCCCTTCAGTCGCTCGCGGACCCGCTCGACCACATCCGCGTACCGCGCCTCGGCGCCGTACCGCGTGGGCCGGTAGTAGCGCCTGCCCTCGACGGCCTCCGGGGCATACCGCTGGGCCGCGATGCCGCCCGGGACGTCGTGCGGGTACACATAGCCCTGGGCGTGGCCGAGTTTGGCGGCGCCTTTGTAGTGGCCGTCGCGGAGGTGGGGCGGTACGGGTCCGGCGAGGCCCTTGCGGACGTCTTCCATGGCGGCGCCGATGGCGAGGGTCGCGGCGTTGGACTTCGGGGCGAGGGCGAGGGCGATCGTCGCGTGGCTGAGGGTGAGCGCGGCCTCGGGGAAGCCGATGAGGGCGACGGCCTGGGCGGCGGCGACGGCGGTCGGCAGCGCGGTGGGGTCGGCGAGGCCGATGTCCTCACTGGCGGAGATCATCAGGCGCCGGGCGATGAACCGGGGGTCCTCGCCCGCCTCGATCATGCGGGCCAGGTAGTGCAGGGCCGCGTCGACGTCGGAGCCCCGGATGGACTTGATGAGGGCGCTCGCCACGTCGTAGTGCTGGTCGCCGTCCCGGTCGTACTTCACAGCCGCCCGGTCGACCGACTCCTCCAGGGTCTGGAGGGTGATCTCGGGCTCGCCCTTGGCGATCGCGGCTCCGGCACCGGCCTCCAGGGCGGTGAGGGCGCGGCGGGCGTCGCCGCCGGCGATGCGCAGGAGGTGCGCCTCGGCACCGTCGGCGAGCGTGACGGCTTCGCCGAGGCCGCGCTCGTCGGTGAGGGCGCGGCGGAGCAGTCCGCGCAGGTCCTCGTCGGTGAGGGGTTCGAGGGTGAGCAGGAGGGAGCGGGACAGGAGCGGGGAGATCACCGAGAAGTACGGGTTCTCGGTGGTGGCGGCGATGAGGGTGACCCAGCGGTTCTCGACGGCGGGCAGCAGGGAGTCCTGCTGGGCTTTGCTGAAGCGGTGGATCTCGTCCAGGAAGAGGACCGTCTCCTTGCCGTACCCGCCCGTGGCCCTGCGGGCGCCCTCGATGACCGCGCGGACCTCCTTGACGCCCGCGGTGATCGCGGACAGCTCCACGAAGCGTTTGTTGGTGGCCTTGGAAACGACATAGGCGAGGGTTGTCTTGCCGGTGCCGGGCGGGCCCCAGAGGATCACCGACGAGGGTCCGGCGGGGCCGCCGCCGCCTTCGCCGACGAGGCGGCGCAGGGGGGCTCCGGGCTTGAGCAGATGCTGCTGGCCGACGACCTCGTCAAGGGTGCGCGGGCGCATACGCACGGCCAGGGGGCTGCTCGCCGGGTCCTTCTCCTGGCGTTCTTCGGCTGCGGCGGTGAACAGATCGGGCTCCACGTGCTGAACCCTATGTCACCCCACCGACAGTCCGGCCGGGCCCCGGATTCCGGGGCCCGGCCGGGCCTTACGCGCGCGTGGGGCGGTCGGTTCAGCTGGTCCAGAAGTCCCACCAGCGGGTCAGGATCAGCATGCCGATGATCCCGACGTGCAGGACGGGGAGGACCCAGGTGAACTCGCCGAAGAAGCTCCGCAGCCAGCCTGGTGCCGGGATGAATCCCTTGCGGATGTTGAAGGAGGTCACGTACCAGAACATGACGATGGTGGCGACCCAGGCGAGGCAGCACCACAGGCACAGGGAGCTGATGCGGTAGAGGGACTGGTACTGGAGCCAGGTGCAGAAGCCGACGCCGAAGAGGGTGCCGGCGTTGAAGGTGAGCCAGTACCAGCGGGGGAAGCGGGCACGGCCCAGCAGGCTCATGCCTACGCAGATCACGACGGCGTAGGCGGCAAGACCCAGCATCGGGTTCGGGAACCCGAACGCCGACGCCTGCTCGCTCTTCATGATGTTCCCGCAGGACACCACCGGGTTCAGGCTGCACCCCGGCGTGAAGTTCGGGTCTTCGAGCAGCTTGAACTTGTCGAGCGTGATCACCCAGGACGCGAGCAGCCCCGCCGCACCCGTGATCACCAGAAGCAGCGCGAGGGCATGGCTCCCACCGACCGCGCCGGACGGGGCTTCCGGCCCGTCGGGCGTGGAGGAGGCGCTGTTGCCTGCGGTCGTCGTCTTGGTCATCACGCCGTTCCGTCATTCGAGTGGTCGCCGGGGCACGGTCATTGTGCCGTACGCGGACAGGTGTCCACCGTTCGATGGACATAAGAAGGTACGTCCGGAGGTCCCGGAGCCCCGGATTCGGCGGGAGGCTCCCTGACATGACGGAAAGTGCCATGAGAAGCACCACGGAACGCGCCGCCGAGCGCACCGGGGAGCGCGCGACAGGGACCGCGGCGGGGCTCGCGGTGGACGTACGGGGACTGCTCAAGCGCTATGGCGAGGTGACCGCCGTGGACGGCGTGGATCTCGCGATCCGGGAGGGCGAGGTCTTCGGCATCCTCGGCCCGAACGGCGCGGGCAAGAGCACCACCGTCGAGATCCTTCAGGGCAACCGCACCCGCGACGGGGGGCAGGTGCGTGTGCTCGGAAGTGATCCCGGGACGGCGGGCCGGGAGTGGCGCGCGCGGGTGGGCGTCGTCTGGCAGGACGAGTCGGCGCCCGCGGAGCTGACCGTCCGCGAGACCGTGCGCCACTTCGCCCGCTACTACCCACGGCCGCGCGACCCGGAGGAGGTCGTCGCGCTGGTCGGTCTTGAGGCGAAGGCGGGCAGCCGTGTCAAGGCGCTCTCGGGCGGCCAGCGGCGACGGCTCGACGTGGCGCTCGGTGTGATCGGCGGGCCCGATCTGCTGCTGCTCGACGAGCCGACGACCGGGTTCGACCCGGCGGCCCGCCGGCAGTTCTGGGAGCTGATCCGGCGGCTCGCGGACGAGGGCACCACCATCGTCCTGACCACGCACTACCTGGAGGAGGCGGAGGCGCTCGCCGACCGGCTCGCCGTGATCGCGAAGGGCCGGGTCGTCGCCGAGGGCGAACCCGCGGAGCTGCGCCACCGGTACGGGTCGGATGCCACCGTGGAGTGGCAGGCGGACGACGGATCACCGCGCGCGGAGCGGACGACGACCCCTACGCGGACGGTCGCGGAGCTGGCGCGCCGGTTCGACGGGGAGATCCCGGGGCTTCGGGTGAGCCGCCCCACCCTGGAGGACGTGTATCTGCGGCTCACGGGACAGGAGGAGCAGGCATGAGCGGCACAGGCGTGAGCGGCACGGCCATCGACACGGCGGCCGACGCCGACCGTTCCCGTACGGACCGGTTGCCGAGCGCCTGGAGCCTGGGTCTGGCGCGCGGGGCGCTGGAGGTGAAGCAGTTCTTCCGGCTGCGCGAGCAGGTGGTGTTCACGTTCGCCTTCCCGATCGTGTTCCTGTTCCTGTTCGCGTCGATCTTCGCCGACACCATGGAGAACACCGGCTCCACGGCGTCCCAGCACTATGTGGCGTCGATGATCGCCTCGGGGATCATGGCGACGAGCTTCCAGTCGCTCGGCATCTCGATCGCCGTGGAGCGGGACGAGAAGGCGCTGCGCAGGCTGCGGGGCACCCCGATGCCGCCGGCCGCGTACTTCCTCGGCAAGATCTGGCTCGTCCTGGTGACCGGCGTCCTGGAGACGGCGCTGCTGCTGCTGTTCGGTACGACGGTCTACGACCTCGACCTGCCGTCGACCGCGGACAAGTGGCTGACCTTCGGCTGGATCTTCGTCCTGGGGCTGACCGCGTGCGCGCTGCTCGGGATCGCGGTGAGCAGTGTGCCCAGGTCGGCGAAGAGCGCGAACTCCGTGGTCGTGCTGCCGTTCCTGGTGCTCCAGTTCATCTCCGGCGTCTACATCCTGGTGGACACGCTTCCGCACTGGATGCTGGGGATCGGGGCGCTGTTCCCGCTGAAGTGGATGGTCCAGGGGCTGCGCGGGGTGTTCCTGCCCGAGACCGCCGCCGTCCTGGAACCGGCGGGCAGCTGGGAGTTCGGCCATATCGCCCTGGTGCTCGGCGCCTGGTGCGTCGGAGGATTGCTCCTGTGTCTGCTGACCTTCCGGTGGAAGAACCGGGGCGAGAACTGACGGCCGGTTCCCCGGCGGCTCCCAGGGGCGCCGACGCGTACGGCCTGCGTCGGCGCCCCTGGGACGCGTACTTCGCCGTCGTCTGGGCCGCCACGGTGGTGTTCACGCTGAGCGCCCCGGAGCCGGACCTTCCGATCCGGCTGACCGCCGCCGGCGTGTTCACGCTGCTCGTGCCCTGGTACATCGGGGCCGGGCGGCGCACGCTGGGTGTGCCCGACAGCGACCCGGAGCGTCCGAGGCGCGCGGTGCGGTACATCGCCGGGGCCGTGGTCCCGTTCGTGGTCGCGGCGGCGCTGGTCGGCGAGGTCCGGCTCGCGACCTTCGCGCTCGGGCCGCAGTGCTTCATGCTGCTGACGCTCCGCCAGGCGATGGTCGCGGTGACCGTCTTGAATGTGGTGCCGGTGACGGGGTGGGCGCTCCTGTGGCGCCCGCCGTGGGAGTCCGTCTTCTTCAACTCGGTCTTCGCGCTGGTCACGCTCACGTTCTCGGCGGTGATGGGCGCCTGGGTGATCCGGATCATCGACCAGAGCGTCCATCGCGCCGATCTCATCGCCGAACTGGCGGCGAGCCGGGAGGAGATCGCGCGGCTGTCGGCGGTGCAGGGGGCGCTGGCGGAGCGGGAGCGGATGTCCCGCGAGATCCATGACACGCTCGCGCAGGGGTTCACCAGTCTGGTCATGCTGGTACAGGCCGTCGAGGCGGAGCTGGACCACGACGTGCCGCAGGCCCGCCGCCATCTGGGGCTGATGGCGGAGACGGCGCGGCAGAACCTCGCCGAGGCCCGCGCCCTGGTCGCCGGGCGGGCCCCCGCCGACCTGGACGACGGCTCACTGCCGGACGCGCTGCGCCGTCTCGCCGCCCGGCACGAGGCTCCGGCCCGGGTCGAGGTCACCGGCCGGGCACGCCCCGTACCGGCCGGCCTTGAGGTGGTGGCGCTGCGCTCCTGTCAGGAGGCGCTGGCCAATGTGCGCAAGCACGCGGGCATCGGCGCCGCCGTGACCCTGACCCTCGACTACGCGGACGACGCCCTGACCGTCGGCGTACGCGACACCGGCCGCGGCTTCGCGCCCGAGGCCCCGGAGCACGACGGCTCCGCAGCGGACGCCACGCGCGCGGGATACGGTCTGCGGGGGCTGCGGGCCCGTGCGGCCGAGGTCGGCGGCCGGGCCGATGTGTTCAGTGTGGTCGGCGAGGGCACGACCGTGATCGTCCGGCTCCCGGTACCCGCGGCGCCGGAGCCGGGGACCGCACCGGAGTCCCCGTCCGAAAGGAGCGCGCCGTGATCCGTGTCGTCCTGGCCGACGACCACCCCGTCGTCCGTGAGGGGCTGCGCGCGATGCTGAGCGCCGAGCCCGATCTCGATGTCGTCGGCGAGGCGTCGAACGGGCCGCGCGCCGAGGCGCTCGCCGCCGAACTGCGGCCGGACATCGTCCTGATGGATCTGCGGATGCCGGGCGGTGACGGCGTCGACGCGATCGTACGGATGTCGGAGGCCGGGCTGCCGTGCCGGGTGATCGTGCTGACCACGTACGAGTCGGACCGGGACATCCTGCGGGCGGTGGAGGCCGGGGCCGCGGGCTATCTGCTCAAGGACATGGCGCGGGGTGAGCTGGCCGACGCGGTACGGGCCGCGGCGCGCGGTGAGACCGTGCTCGCGCCGTCGGTCGCCGCCCGGCTCGTCGACCAGCTCCGCACCAGGCCGCAGCGGCCCCGGCTCTCGGAGCGTGAGACCGCCGTACTGCGACTGGTCGCCGAGGGCTGCACCAACGCGGAGATCGGGCGCCGGCTGCACATCGGCGAGTCGACGGTGAAGACGCATCTGCTGCGCGCCTTCGGCAAGTTGGGCGTGGACGACAGGACGGCGGCCGTGACGAGCGCGATGCGCCACGGCCTGCTCTGACTCCACCCTTGCACCGGGCCCCCGTACCCGTATCCGCGTGAACGAGGGGGCCGGGCGGCGCACGCCACCCGGCCCCCTCGACGGACTTCCAGGAACCCGCTCAGGCGAGCAGCGACCGCAGCTTGTCCACGACCGCGTCCAGCGCGACCGCCTCCTGCTCGCCGGACTCCATGTCCTTGAGCTGCACGACGCCCTCGGCGAGATCCCGCTCACCGGCCACGACCGTGTACCGCGCGCCGCTGCGGTTGGCGCTCTTCATGGCCGACTTCAGCCCCCGGCCGCCGTACGAGAAGTCGGCGGCGACGCCCTTGCGGCGCAGCTCCGTCACCGTCGCGAACAGGACCCGGCGGGCCTCCTCGCCGAGCGGTACCGCGAACACGCTGGTCGCCGGGGGGAGTTCGAGGGTGATGCCCTCGGCCTCCAGGGCCAGGACCGTACGGTCCACGCCGAGCGCCCAGCCGACGGACGGCAGCGAGGGGCCGCCGATCATCTCGGACAGACCGTCGTACCGCCCGCCGCCGCCCACCGCGGACTGGGCGCCGAGACCGTCGTGGACGAACTCGAACGTCGTGCGTGTGTAGTAGTCGAGCCCGCGGACCAGCCGGGGATCGTCCTCGTACACGACGCCGGCGGCCGTGATCAGGGCGCGGACCTCGTCGTGGTAGGCGCGGCACGCGTCGCACAGGTAGTCCACGAGGAGCGGTGCGCCCACGAGCTGCTTCTGCACGTCGTCGCGCTTGTCGTCGAGGACCCGCAGCGGGTTGATGTCGATCCGCCGCCGGGTGTCCTCATCCAGGTCGAGCCCGCGCAGGAAGTCCTGGAGCGCGGTGCGGTAGACCGGGCGGCACTCCTTGTCGCCGAGCGAGTTCAGCAGGATGCGGAAGTTCCTGAGGCCGAGCGAGCGGTACGCCTGGTCCGCCAGGATGATCAGCTCGGCGTCGAGCGCCGGGTCCTCGGCGCCGATCGCCTCGGCACCGACCTGCGAGAAGTGGCGGTAACGGCCCTTCTGGGGGCGCTCGTAGCGGTAGTAGGAGCCCGAGTACCAGAGCTTGACGGGCAGGTTGCCGAGCTTGTGGAGGTTGGCCTCCAGGGCCGCGCGCAGCACGGACGCGGTGCCCTCGGGGCGCAACGCAAGCTCGGAGCCGCCCTTGGTGGTGAGGGTGTACATCTCCTTGGTGACGATGTCGGTGGACTCACCGACACCGCGCGCGAACAGTTCGACGCTCTCGAAGCCGGGTGTCTCGATGTAGCCGTATCCCGAACTGCGCAGGGGCGCCGCGATGGCTTCGCGCACCGCGAGGAAGGCGGCGCTCTGCGGCGGGATCAGGTCGTACGTGCCCTTGGGGGCCTTGAAGGTGCTCACGGAAGGTCTCGTCACATTCCTCGTCGAGGAGCCGGGTCGCCGGCTCCCTGGCCGGCCGCCACCTGCCGCAGATACGGGTTGGCGGCGCGCTCACGGCCGATGGTCGTGTGGTCGTTGTGACCGGGCAGCACCACGGTCGAGTCGTCGAGCGGCAGGCACACACGGGCCAGCGACGCGACCATCTCGTCCATGTCACCACCGGGGAGGTCGGTGCGTCCGATGGAGCCGGCGAACAGCAGGTCGCCCGAGAAGAAGACGGACGGGACGTCCGTGGACTCGGGCACCTGGAAGGTCACCGACCCCTTGGTATGGCCGGGCGCGTGCGCGACGGAGAAGTCGATGCCCGCGAGTCTCAGCGCGGCGCCGTCGGTCAGCTCCCGCACGTCGTCGGGCTCCCCCACGGTCAGCTCGCCCATCAGCGGCATCCCGATGGAGCGGCCGAGTGCCTTCTCGGGGTCGCTCATCATGTACCGGTCGCTCGGGTGGATCCAGGCCGGGACGTCATGCGCTCCGCAGACCGGGACGACCGAGGCGACATGGTCGATATGGCCATGGGTGAGGAGGACGGCGACGGGCTTGAGCCGGTGCTTGGCGAGGGCGTCCTCGACTCCCTGAGCGGCCTGGTGGCCCGGGTCGATGATCACGCACTCCTCGCCTGCGGCGGGGGCGACCAGATAGCAGTTGGTGCCCCAGGCCCCGGCGGGAAAACCGGCAATGAGCACGATCGTCCTTCGGTTCTCGTCCGGTGGTTCTCGTCCGGTGTACCGGACCGCGGCACCTCGTCCGGAGAGGGTGCGGCGGATCAGAGCCTACCGGCGCTGCCGATTACACAGCGAACCCATATACGGTACGGGACACACGCAGGCGGTCAGGCATTCGAGACGTACGAGGAGACAACCCGGTGGTCACCCAGGATCAGCGGCGGCGGCAGCTCGCCCGGGAGAAGTTCTTGCGGCAGCAGCAGCGGCGCGAGGGCGCGCGGCGCAGGGCGCGAACCCGTAACGCGGTGATCGGAGCGGCCCTGGCCGTGGTCGTCGCGGGCGGTGCGGTGTCGTATGCCGCGGGAGCGTTCGACGCCGACAAGAAGAAGGACACGGCGGGCTCCGAGCCCAGCGCGACTCCGAGCAGCAAAGCCCCGGAGGACCCGTGCGAGAAGGCGGCGCCGGGCGACGTGAAGAAGCTCAGCTACAAGAAGGAACCGGCGCTCACTGTCGACAAGTCGGCCTCGTACACGATGAAGCTGGCGACGACGTGCGGTGACATCGACATCGCGCTGGACGCGAAGAACGCCCCGCGCACGGTGAACTCGTTCGACTTCCTCCTCAACAAGGGGTATTTGGACCACACGAAGTGCCACCGCCTCACCACGGCGGGCATCTTCGTGCTCCAGTGCGGCGACCCCGAGGGCAGCGGCATGGGCGGGCCCGGCTACACGATTCCCGACGAGAACCTGAAGGACAAGCGCCTGAAGGGCAATGTGTACCCGGCGGGCACGGTCGCGATGGCCAACCAGTACAACGGCCAGACGAAGGAGGGCCGCGACACCGGTGGCAGCCAGTTCTTCCTCGTCTATCAGGACAGTCAGCTTCCGCCTGACTACACACCGTTCGGCACCATTTCCGATTCGGGTATGAAGGTCCTGAAGAAGATCGCGGACGCCGGTGAGAACACCGGCCAGGGCGACGGCGGGCCGAACGCGACGGTGGTCATCGACAAGGCGACCGTGGTGAAATCCTGACCGCCCAGCGCGTAATTTCGGTCGCGCGGGATGCGGACAGCCGCCCCGCCGGTCGCCTAGATTGGCCGTGACGAAACTGTGGACGATGCCCGGGGGCCGCAGAGGTCCCCGCGGGCATCATGTGGAGGAGGCGCTGTGAGCAGCGACCCGTGGGGCCGCGTCGACGAGACGGGGACCGTGTACGTGCGTACGGCCGACGGCGAGCAGGTCGTCGGTTCCTGGCAGGCCGGCTCTCCGGACGAGGCCCTGGCCTACTTCGAGCGCAAGTACGAGGGCCTGGTCGTGGAGATCGGCCTCCTCGAACGTCGGGTGAAGACCACCGATCTGTCCGCCAAGGACGCCCAGACGGCCATCGACCATCTGCGCCAGCAGGTCGACGAGCACCATGCCGTGGGGGATCTCGCCGCGCTGCGTGCCCGCCTCGACAAGCTCGTGGAGTCGGTCGACGCGCGCCGCGAGGAGCGCAAGGCCGAGAAGGCGAAGCAGTCCGACGAGGCACGGCACGCGAAGGAAGCCCTGGTCACCGAGGCCGAGGAGCTGGCACAGAGCGAGCAGTGGCGGGCGGCGGGTGAGCGGCTGCGGTCCCTGGTGGACACCTGGAAGGGGCTGCCGCGCCTCGACCGCAAGTCGGACGACGAGCTGTGGCACCGTTTCTCGCACGCGCGCTCGGCGTTCTCGAAGCGGCGCAAGGCGCACTTCGCGTCGCTGGACGCGCAGCGCGAGGAGGCCAGGAAGACCAAGGAGAAGCTGGTCGGCGAGGCCGAGGCGCTGTCCGCTTCGACGGACTGGGGTCCGACGGCGGCGCGCTACCGCGACCTGATGTCGGAGTGGAAGGCCGCCGGGCGGGCGCAGCGGGAGCACGAGGACGATCTGTGGAACCGCTTCCGCGGCGCCCAGGACGTGTTCTTCGCGGCCCGCAGCTCGGTGTTCGCGGAGCGTGACGCCGAGCAGACGGAGAATCTGAAGCTCAAGGAGGAGCTGGCCGAGGAGGCCGAGAAGCTCGTCCCGGTCTCCGATCTGAAGACGGCCCGTGCCGCGTTCCGCTCGCTCAACGAGCGGTGGGAGGCGATCGGTCATGTGCCGCGCGACTCCCGCCCGAAGGTCGAGGGCCGGATGCACGCCGTGGAGCGGGCGCTCCAGGAGTCCGAGGA
Organism: Streptomyces sp. NPDC091292; assembly: GCF_044757265.1. Taxonomy (NCBI): domain Bacteria; kingdom Bacillati; phylum Actinomycetota; class Actinomycetes; order Kitasatosporales; family Streptomycetaceae; genus Streptomyces; species Streptomyces sp. NPDC091292. The sequence continues at coordinate 171,539 of NZ_JBIVUQ010000008.1, forward strand.
GACCGAGTGGCGCCGGACGAACCCGGAGGCACGCGCGCGTGCCGCGGGTCTGACCGGTCAGCTCCAGGCCGCCGTGGACAAGCTCCAGGGGCAGATCGAGACGGCGCGTGCCCAGGGGAACAACGCCAGGGCCGACAAGCTCCAGAAGGAGCTGGAGGGCCGCCAGGCCCTCCTGGACCAGGCGCTGAAGGGCCTCCAGGAGTTCGGCGGCTGACAGCCCCGATTCTGATGAGGGTGGCCCCGGTGCACAGTGCACCGGGGCCACCCTCATCTGTGGAGTGTGCGGTTCACGGCCTGCGGGCCGACGTCACCCGGTACACGTCGTACACGCCCTCCACTCCCCTCACCGCTTTCAGGACGTGCCCCAGGTGCTTGGGGTCGCCCATCTCGAAGGTGAAGCGGGAGGTGGCCACGCGGTCACGGGAGGTCTGGACGGCCGCGGACAGGATGTTGACGTGCTGGTCCGACAGGACGCGCGTGACGTCCGACAGGAGCCGGGAGCGGTCCAGCGCCTCGACCTGGATGGCGACCAGGAACACCGACGACTGGGTGGGCGCCCACTCGACGTCCAGGATCCGCTCGGGCTGCTTGGACAGGGACTCGACGTTGACGCAGTCCGCGCGGTGCACCGAGACCCCGCTGCCCCGGGTGACGAACCCGATGATCGGGTCGCCCGGCACCGGCGTACAGCAGCGGGCCAGCTTGACCCACACGTCGTCGACGCCTTTGACGACGACACCCGGGTCGGCGTTGGAGCGGCGCTTGCGGCCGTGCCCGCGCGCGGGAGGTGCGCTTTCGGCGATGTCCTCGTTGGCCGCCTCCTCGCCGCCGAGGGCCTGGACGAGTTTCTGTACGACGTTCTGCGCGGCCACATGGCCCTCGCCGATCGCCGCGTACAGCGAGGAGATGTCCGGGTAGCGCATCTCGTGCGCCAGGGTGACGAGGGAGTCGCCGGTCAGGATGCGCTGGATCGGCAGGTTCTGCTTGCGCATCGCGCGCGCGATGGCGTCCTTGCCCTGCTCGATGGCCTCGTCGCGCCGCTCCTTGGAGAACCAGGCGCGGATCTTGTTGCGGGCGCGGGGCGACTTGACGAAGCCGAGCCAGTCGCGTGAGGGTCCCGCGCCGGGCGCCTTGGAGGTGAAGACCTCCACCAGATCGCCGTTGTCCAGCGTCGATTCCAGGGGGACCAGACGGCCGTTGACGCGGGCCCCTATGGTGCGGTGGCCCACCTCGGTGTGCACGGCGTACGCGAAGTCGACGGGGGTCGCGCCGGCCGGCAGCGCTATCACGTCGCCCTTGGGCGTGAAGACGAAGACCTCGTTGCGGGAGAGGTCGAAGCGCAGGGACTCCAGGAACTCGGAGGGGTCCTCGGTCTCCTTCTGCCAGTCGAGGAGCTGCCGCAGCCACGCCATGTCGTTGACGGCGGCGCTGTCCTTGCCGGACTTGCCCGCCGAGCCGCGGGGCGCGTCGGTGCGCACCTTGGAGGCCCCGGCGACCGCTTCCTGCTTGTACTTCCAGTGCGCGGCGATGCCGTACTCGGCGCGGCGGTGCATGTCGAAGGTGCGGATCTGGAGTTCGACGGGCTTGCCGTTGGGCCCGATCACCGTGGTGTGCAGCGATTGGTACATGTTGAACTTGGGCATCGCGATGTAGTCCTTGAAGCGCCCGGGAACGGGGTTCCAGCGCGCGTGGACGGTGCCCAGGGCCGCGTAGCAATCGCGGACGGTGTCGACGAGGACCCGGATGCCCACCAGGTCGTAGATCTCCGCGAAGTCACGGCCGCGGACGATCATCTTCTGGTAGACGCTGTAGTAGTGCTTCGGGCGGCCCGTGACGGTCGCCTTGATCCGAGCGGCGCGCAGGTCGGCCTGGACCTCGTCGGTCACTATGGCCAGGTACTCGTCCCGCTTGGGGGCACGCTCGGCGACGAGCCGCACGATCTCGTCGTACATCTTCGGGTAGAGGATCGCGAAGGCGAGGTCCTCCAGCTCCCACTTGATGGTGTTCATGCCCAGCCGGTGGGCCAGCGGGGCGTAGATCTCCAGGGTCTCGCGGGCCTTCTTCTCCTGCTTCTCGCGCTTGAGGTAGCGCATGGTGCGCATGTTGTGCAGGCGGTCGGCGAGCTTGATCACCAGGACGCGCGGGTCCTTCGCCATGGCGACGACCATCTTGCGCACGGTCTCGGCCTGCGCGGCCTCGCCGAACTTGACCTTGTCCAGCTTGGTGACGCCGTCGACGAGGAGCGCGACGGTGTCGCCGAAGTCGCGGCGCAGGGTGTCCAGGCCGTACTCGGTGTCCTCGACGGTGTCATGCAGCAGACCGGCCATCAGGGTCGCCGGGTCCATGCCCAGCTCGGCGAGGATCGTGGTCACGGCGAGCGGGTGCGTGATGTACGGGTCGCCGCTCTTGCGCTTCTGGCCCCGGTGCCAGCGCTCGGCGACCTGGTAGGCGCTCTCGATCTGGCGCAGGGTCGCCGTCTCGATCTTCGGATCGTTGCTGCGCACTATCCGCAGCAGAGGTTCGAGCACCGGGTTGTACGGGTTGGAGCGCTGCACACCGAGACGGGCGAGCCGGGCCCGTACACGGTTGGACGAGCCCGAGCGCGGTGTCGACTGGCCGCTGCCGCCCGATCGGGCCGGGGGCTTGGCGGCAGGGGTGCCGGGAGCGGGTGCCGGGGCGGTGGCGGGAGACGCGGCCTCGGGAGCGGGGGGCGCCGGGGCGGCCGGGCCCTCGGCCGCGGCCGGCTTCGGACGTGACGGCTCCACCGCCTGGTCGCTCCGTGTGTGCTCCACGGGCGTCCCGTGCTGCGCGTTCTCCGCGTGCTTGACGGGGGCGGTTACGGGCGCCGCTGCCTGCTGATCGGGCTTGGCGGCAAGTGGCTGGGCCTCGTCTGGCAAGGGCGCTCCTCGTGCGCGATCCGGGTCCCCCGGTCAGGCCCCGGAGAGCCCATGGTATCGACCTCGGGCGATCGGCTCCCCTTCGGCGGGAGAGAGGGCCGCTCACCACCGCTGTGGGAGCCGCTGTGGGGGCCGCTGTGACGGCTCGTACGGGTGAAACGCGGGAGGCGGGCCCCGGATTCCTCCGGGACCCGCCTCGCGTGCGTACGAGCACCTCGGTCAGAGGGTGATCAGGGCCTCCAGCGGTGCGCCACCGAGTGACGGTTCCAGACGGGCACGGCCGCCGAGGAAGCCCAGCTCCATCAGGACCGCGACCCCGACGACCCCGGCACCCGCACGGCGGATCAGGGACAGCGAGGCCTCGGCGGTGCCGCCGGTGGCCAGGACGTCGTCGATGACCATGACGCGGTCGCCCGCCGACAGGTCCTCGGCGTGCACCTCGATCTCCGCCGAGCCGTACTCCAGGTCGTAGGTCTGGCTGAGCGTCGCGCCCGGGAGCTTGCCCGCCTTGCGGACCGGGATGAAGCCGACGCCCGCGCGGACGGCGACCGGGGCGCCCAGGATGAAGCCGCGGGCCTCCAGGCCCACGATCTTCGTGGCGCCCTGGCGGACGGTGATGTCCGCCAGGGTGTCGGTGAGCGCCGTGAACGCCGCCGGGTCCGCGAGGAGCGGCGTGATGTCCTTGAACACCACGCCCGGCTCCGGATAGTCCGGGACGTCGCGGATACGGCTCAGCAGCAGGTCACTGATCCCGGTCATCGGCGCTTCCCCGAGGGCCGGCCACGGCCCCGGCCGCGCGAGGAGGGCTGGGTGCGCTGCCCGCGCGGGCCCACCACGGCGGGCGCCGCTCCGTCGTCATCGTCGGGACCGGCGTCATCGAGCCCGTCGTCCGGCTCGCCGTCCTGCGGCGTCCGCACCCGCGCGGTCTCGGCGTCCCTGGCGGCTGCCGCGCGCTTGGCGAGGACCCGCTTCTTCAGGGCCTTCATCTGCGGCTCGCGCTCCTTGAGGTCGGCGACGAGCGGCGTGGCGATGAAGATCGACGAGTACGCGCCGGCGGCGAGGCCGACGAACAGTGACAGCGAGATGTCGTTGAGCATGCCCGCGCCGAGGACACCGCCGCCGATGAACAGCAGGCCCGCGACCGGCAGCAGCGCCACGACCGTGGTGTTGATCGACCGGACCAGGGTGCTGTTGATGGAGCGGTTGGCGACCTCGCTGTAGGTCCAGCGGGTCTGTTTGGTGAGGTCCTTCGACTGTTCCTTGAGGGAGTCGAAGACGACCACCGTGTCGTAGAGCGAATATCCAAGAATGGTCAGCAGACCGATCACCGTACCCGGGGTGACCTCGAAGCCGACCAGGGCATAGACCCCGACAGTGATGGTGATGTCGTGGATCAGGGCGATCAGTGCCGCGATGGCCATGCGCCACTCGAAGGCGATCGCCAGATAGATCACCACCAGGACCATGAACACGGCGAGACCGGTCCAGGCCTTGTTGGCGATCTGCTCGCCCCAGCTGGGGCCGACCAGGTCGGCGTTGATGTCGTCCGACTTGACGCCGAGTTCCTTGGACAGCTCGGCCTTGATCTGGTCGGACTTGGCGGTGTCCACGCCGCTGATCTGGATGCGCAGGCCGCCGGTGCCCAGCTCCTGCACGATCGCGTCGTGCCCGGAGACCGTGGAAGCCGTGTGCTCGGCGTCGGAGGCCGAGACGCTGGTCTTCGGGGTGGTGAAGACGGCGCCGCCCTGGAACTCGATGCCCATGTTCAGGCCGCGGACCGCGAGGCCGACGATGGCCGTGATGGTGATGAGGATCGAGACCGCGTACCAAATCTTGCGCTTGCCGACGAAGTCGTAGCCGACCTCGCCGCGGTAGAGCCTGGCGCCCATGTGGCCGAGTCGCGACATGTCACGCCTCCTTCGGGTCGACGGGGGCGGCGGTACGGGTACGGCGCAGCGGTGGTTTGGCACCGAGCCGCTGCGGGTCGAGGCCCGACCAGGAGTGGCCACTGGCGAAGAACTTCTTGCGGGCGAGCAGCGTCATCAGCGGCTTCGTGAACAGGAAGACCACCACGACGTCGAGCAGGGTGGTCAGGCCGAGCGTGAACGCGAAGCCCTGGACCTTGCCGACGGTGACGACGAACAGCACCGCGGCGGCGAGGAACGACACGAAGTCGGAGACCAGGATGGTGCGCCGCGCGCGCGGCCAGGCGCGCTCGACGGCGGGCCGCAGGGTGCGGCCCTCCCTGATCTCGTCCCGGATCCGTTCGAAGAACACGATGAACGAGTCCGCTGTGATACCGATCGCGACGATCGCGCCGCAGACCGCCGGGAGGTTCAGCGCGAAGCCGATCGCCGGGCCGAGGAGCGACATCAGCACATACGTCAGGGCCGCGGAGACCAGCAGCGAGGCGATGGCGATGAGGGACAGGCCGCGGTAGTACACGACCAGGTAGATGATGACGAGCGCGATGCCGATGGCACCGGCGATGAGGCCCGCCTGCAGCTGCTCGCCGCCGAGGGCCGCGGTGACGGTGGTGACGCTCTGCTCCTCGAACGTCAGGGGCAGGGCGCCGTAGGACAGCATGTTGGCCAGGTCCTGCGCGGACTGCTGGTCGAAGCTGCCGGAGATCTCGGCGTTGCCACCCGTCAGCGCCTGGTTGACGTACGGGTCGGAGACGACCTCGCGGTCGAGGACGATGGCGAACTGGTTCTGCGGGGACTGCTTCGCGGCGAGCGCACCGGTGATCTTCGCGAACTTGTCCGAGCCCTTGCCCGTGAAGTCCATGGTGACTTTCCAGCCCGCGGCACCCTGCGTGTCGAAGACGGCCTTGGCGCCCTTGACGTCGGTGCCCTCGACCTCGGCCGGGCCAAGGATGTACTTCTGCCACTGGCCCTGCGAGTTCTTGCCGCAGGCCACGGTCGGGTCCTCGGGCTTGACGCCCTCGCCGGCCTTGGCGCGCGCCTCGGTGTTGGTGCAGTCGAGCGCGGTGAACTCCTGCTCCAGCTTGGCCGCGGCGGCGTCGGTGGCCGGGTCGCTCGACGGCGTCGCGGACGGGTCGGCGCTGTCCGACGCACCGGGCGTCGGCGAGGCGTCGGCCTTCAGGGCGCCGGTGACGGCGCGGCCCTGCGTGGTGGCGCTCGACGACGGGCTGCCGGAGTCGGACGGCTTCGCCGACGGCGTGCCGGAGGAGGTGGCCTTGTCGCCCGACGAGGAGGCGGACGGGCTGGCGGAGGGGTCGGGCGTGGGCGCGCCGGCCGCGAGGGTCAGAACGGGCCGGAAGTAGAGCTGGGCGGTGGTGCCGACCTGCTCACGGGCCTGCTTCTCGTTCGTCCCCTTGGGGATGTTCACGATGATGTTGTCGGAGCCCTGGGTCTGCACCTCGGCCTCGGAGACACCGAGGCCGTTGACACGGCGCTCGATGATGCCGACGGCCGTGTTCATGTTGGTCTTGTTGACCGCGTTCTTCTGGCCCGGCTCGTTCTTCGCCTTGAGCGTGATGCTCGTACCGCCGGCGAGGTCGATGCCGAGGCGTGGGGTGTTGTGCCCCGAAAGGAACATCCCCCCGGTGAGCGCCACGATGGCGATCAGGATGAGGACCAGTGAGCGTCCCGGCCTGCTCTGGGCGCTCGAACTCCGGCCCTTCTTGGGTGCTGCCACCTTCTCGTTCTCCCTCTTCGGCCGCTTCGCGCGGGGTGGGCGCCTGCGGCCGGTCACTGGTCTGGAGATACGGCGCGAAACCCGCACGGTCCGGGGACAGCGGCGCAGGAGCGGGCGCGCCGCGGTCTCCGGTCGTGGCTACTTCGCGTCGGACTCGCCGTCGGTCTTCTTCGGCTCCGCCTTGTCGGCGACGGCCTTGTCAGCGGTCTCGTCCGCGTCGGCCTTGTCGGCGGCGGCGGTGGCTTCGCCGGCCTCCGCGGGGGCGTCGTCCTTCTTGTCGAAGTCGACGCGCGCCTCGTCGGGGTCGGCGGGAGCGTCGGCGTGCTCGTCGCTCTCCGTGAGGGAGGAGGCGTCGTCCGGCACGAGAGAGCCGTCGACGTCGAGGTCCTCGGTGGTGCCGTGAACGATGCGGTTGTACTCGTCGTCCTCCAGGACGGCACCGATGGCGTTCTTGGCGAAGATCAGGTGGACGCCCGGGGCCGCTTCGACGAGGACCGTTTCGTCACTGACCTCCTTGACCGTGGCATACATGCCGCCGATCGTTCGGATGCCGGATCCGGGCTGCATCTGGTCCCGCATCTGGCTGGCCTGCTGCTGCTTGCGCTTGGCGGACCGGGTCATCAGGAACATGGCCCCGATGAGCACGATGAACGGGAGGAGGGTCACGAGACTCACGGGTCGGAACTTCCTTCAAGCGACCGCGCTGCTGAGCGGCCTGGTGGTCGGGGGTTGTGTACACCGTCGTGCAAGGGCGGCATCGGCGGAGTCTAAGCGAGTCCGCACGGATGGAACAACGCTCAGCATGGCACCGGGGTTCCTGACCCGGAGAGTACCTTGGCCGTCACGCCCCGAACAGGTCCGCTTGTCCGTTTCCGCCGGGGGCCCGGGGTGGTGGGGTGAGGCCGAGGTGTGCCCAGGCCGCGGGGGTGGCGACCCGGCCACGGGGGGTGCGGGCGAGCAGGCCCTCGCGGACGAGGAACGGTTCGGCGACCTCTTCGACGGTCTCGCGCTCCTCACCGACCGCGACGGCGAGGGTCGACAGGCCGACGGGCCCGCCGCCGAAGAGTTTCAGCAGGGCCTCCAGGACGGCGCGGTCGAGCCGGTCGAGTCCGCGGGCGTCGACCTCGTACACGGCGAGTGCGGCGCCCGCGATGTCGCGGGTGATGTCGCCGTCGGCCTTCACCTGGGCGTAGTCCCGTACGCGACGCAGCAGGCGGTTGGCGATACGGGGGGTGCCGCGGGAGCGTCCGGCGATCTCGGCGGCGCCTTCGGTGTCGATCTCCACGTCGAGGAGGCTCGCGGAGCGGTGGACGACCCGCTCCAGCTCCGCCGGCTCGTAGAACTCCATGTGGGCGGTGAAGCCGAAGCGGTCGCGCAGCGGGGGTGGCAGGAGTCCCGCGCGCGTGGTGGCGCCGACGAGGGTGAAGGGGGGCAGTTCGAGGGGGATGGCGGTGGCGCCGGGGCCTTTGCCGACGATGACGTCGACGCGGAAGTCCTCCATGGCCATGTAGAGCATTTCCTCGGCGGGCCGAGACATCCGGTGGATCTCGTCGAGGAAGAGGACCTCGCCCTCCTGGAGCGAGGACAGGATGGCGGCGAGGTCGCCCGCGTGCTGGATGGCGGGGCCGCTGGTGATGCGGATCGGGGCGCCCATCTCGGCGGCGATGATCATCGAGAGGGTGGTCTTGCCGAGGCCGGGGGCGCCGGAGAGCAGCACGTGGTCGGCGGTGGCCCCGCGCGCGCGGGCGGCCCGCAGGACGAGGTCGAGCTGTTCGCGGACCTTCTCCTGGCCGATGAACTCGTCCAGGTCCTTGGGGCGCAGCGCGGCCTCGACGGCCTGGTCCTCGCGGTCGGCGGACGCGCCGACGAGCCGGTCGGCGTCGGCCGTCCCGGCCGCGTCGGAGGCGTCGGCGCCCTCGGAGGGCGTCTCGTCCCAGTTCATCAGGTGTGCCTCGCGGGTCGGTGGGGCGGTCTTACGGATGGTCGGCGGGGGTCGGCGGGTCGCTGCTCAGCGGGTCCGGTTGAGGGTCTGGAGCGCGGCCTTCAGGAGCTGTCCCACCTGGGGGGCGCCGTCGGCGGCCTCGGCCTGCGGGGTGACGGCGGTGACCGCTTCGTCGGCCTCGCGGGTCGCGTACCCGAGGCCGATGAGCGCGGCGTGCAGTTGGTCGCGCCAGCCGGTGGTGACGGGGGCGCCGACGCCGGTGGCCGTGCCGAGGGGTTCGCCGAGGCGGTCCTTCAACTCCAGGAGGAGTTTCTGGGCGCCCTTCTTGCCGATGCCGGGGACGGCGGTGAGGGACTTCTCGTCGGCGGTCTTGACGGCGCGGCGCAGGGCGTCGGGGCTGTGCACGGCCAGCATGGCCTGGGCGAGCCGGGGGCCGACGCCGCTGGCGGTCTGGAGCAGTTCGAAGGTCTGCCGCTCGTCGTCGTCCGCGAAGCCGTAGAGGGTGAGGGAGTCCTCGCGCACGACGAGCGAGGTGGCGAGCTTCGCCGGCTGTCCCAGGCGCAGGGTGGAGAGGGTGTTCGGCGCGCACTGGACGGCGATGCCGATACCGCCGACCTCGACCACCGCGGTGTCGGGGGCGAGCGCGGCGACCTGGCCGCTGACGAACGCGATCATCGGGTGACCTTCCGTACGGTTGTCGGTGCCTTGCGGGCCGCCGCGTGCGCCTGCTGGAGGCGGTTGAGGGCGGGGGCCCGCCAGATGTGGCAGATGGCGAGGGCGAGCGCGTCGGCGGCGTCGGCCGGTTTCGGCGGTGCGTCGAGCCGCAGCAGCCGGGTCACCATGGCGCCGACCTGTGCCTTGTCGGCGCGACCGCTGCCGGTGACGGCGGCCTTGACCTCGCTGGGCGTGTGCAGGGCGACGGGCAGGCCGCGCCGGGACGCGCAGAGCATGGCGACGGCGCTGGCCTGGGCGGTGCCCATCACCGTCCGTACGTTGTGCTGGCTGAACACCCGCTCCACGGCCACGTATTCGGGCCGGTACTCGTCGAGCCACCGCTCGATGCCCGCTTCGACGGCGACGAGCCGGGGTCCGACGTCGGCGTCCGACGGGGTGCGCACCACGCCGACGCCGAGCATCGTCAGCGGACGTCCGGGAACCCCTTCCACGACGCCGATGCCGCACCGGGTCAGCCCCGGGTCCACGCCGAGGACGCGCATGCCCACCCCCTCCTTCGCTCACCTGTTTGTGCAGGCTATCGGCTCGCACCGACAACGCGCGGACGGGCCGACGGGGGCGTGTCCCCTTCGGCCCGTCCAGGTACGCGACTTGAGCCCGCGTCAGGCGTCGACCTTCTCCATGATCTCGTCCGAGACGTCGAAGTTGGCGAAGACGTTCTGCACGTCGTCGCTGTCCTCCAGGGCGTCGATCAGCTTGAAGATCTTCTTGGCGCCCTCCTCGTCCAGCTCGACCTGCATGGTCGGGACGAAGTTGGCCTCGGCCGAGTCGTAGTCGATCCCGGCGTTCTGGAGCGAGGTGCGCACGGCGACCAGGTCGGACGCCTCGCTCAGCACCTCGAAGGACTCGCCCAGGTCGTTGACCTCCTCGGCGCCCGCGTCGAGCACGGCACCCAGGACGTCGTCCTCGGCCAGCTCGCCCTTGGGGACGATGACGACGCCCTTGCGGTGGAAGAGGTACGAGACGGAGCCCGGGTCGGCCATCGAGCCGCCGTTGCGGGTCATCGCGACCCGGACGTCGGACGCGGCGCGGTTGCGGTTGTCGGTGAGGCACTCGATGAGCACCGCGACCCCGTTGGGGCCGTAGCCCTCGTACATGATCGTCTCGTAGTCGGCGCCGCCCGCTTCGAGACCGCCGCCGCGCTTGATCGCGGAGTCGATGTTCTTGTTCGGGACCGACTGCTTCTTGGCCTTCTGCACGGCGTCGTACAGCGTCGGATTGCCTTCGAGGTCGACGCCGCCCATCCGCGCCGCGACCTCGATGTTCTTGATCAGCTTCGCGAAGAGCTTGCCGCGCTTGGCATCGATCACGGCCTTCTTGTGCTTCGTCGTGGCCCATTTAGAGTGGCCGGACATCTGCCTGTCTCCTTCGCGTAACCCGTCTCTGTACGAACTCCGGAGATCCTACAAGGATCGCGGCATCCGGTTCTCGCGCACCATGTCGACGAACAGCCCGTGGACACGGTGGTCCCCGGTCAGCTCCGGGTGGAACGAGGTGGCGAGGGCGGTGCCCTGGCGTACGGCGACGATGTGGCCCCGGTGTTCGGCGAGCACCTCGACGGAGGCGCCGACGGACTCCACCCAGGGAGCGCGGATGAACACTCCCTCCACAGGATCGCCCTCGACGCCTGTGACGTCGACCGCGGCCTCGAAGGACTCGTTCTGCCGGCCGAAGGCGTTGCGGCGGACGATCATGTCGATGCCGCCGAACGTCTCCTGGCCCGAGCGCGGGTCGAGGATCTTGTCGGCGAGCATGATCATGCCCGCGCAGGTCCCGTAGACGGGCATGCCTTCGCGCACACGCGCGCGCAGGGGCTCCATCACGCCGAAGAGGACGGCCAGTTTGGAGATGGTGGTGGACTCGCCGCCCGGGATGACCAGGCCGTCGATCTCGGTCAGCTCCTCGGGCCGCCGGACCGGCCTGGCCACGGCGTCGGCCGCGGCCAGGGCGATCAGGTGTTCCCGTACGTCGCCCTGGAGGGCCAGAACGCCTATGACGGGTGCGTCGGGCATGGGTGGCTACCAGCCGCGGTTGGCGTAGCGCTCGGCCTCGGGGAGGGTGTCGCAGTTGATGCCGACCATGGCCTCGCCGAGGTCGCGGGACGCGTCCGCGATGATCTTGGGGTCGTCGTAGAAGGTGGTCGCCTTCACGATCGCGGCGGCGCGCTTGGCGGGGTCGCCGGACTTGAAGATGCCGGAGCCGACGAAGACGCCCTCGGCGCCGAGCTGGCACATCAGGGCGGCGTCGGCAGGGGTCGCGACACCGCCGGCCGAGAAGAGGACGACCGGGAGCTTGCCCAGCTCGGCGACCTCCTTGACCAGCTCGTAGGGGGCGCGCAGGTCCTTGGCGGCGGCGTACAGCTCGTTGTTGTCGTAGCCGCGCAGCCGGGCGATCTCGTTCTTGATCTGCCGCAGGTGGCGGACGGCCTCGACGACGTTGCCGGTGCCGGCCTCGCCCTTGGAGCGGATCATGGCCGCGCCCTCGGCGATCCGGCGCAGGGCCTCGCCCAGGTTGGTGGCGCCGCAGACGAAGGGGGTGGTGAAGGCCCACTTGTCGGAGTGGTTGACCTCGTCGGCCGGGGTCAGCACCTCGGACTCGTCGATGTAGTCGACGCCGAGCGACTGGAGGACCTGGGCCTCGACGAAGTGGCCGATGCGGGACTTGGCCATCACGGGGATGGAGACCGCCGCGATGATGCCTTCGATCATGTCCGGGTCGGACATACGGGCCACGCCGCCGTCCTTGCGGATGTCCGCCGGGACCCGCTCCAGGGCCATGACGGCGACGGCACCCGCGTCCTCGGCGATCTTCGCCTGCTCCGGGGTGACGACATCCATGATCACGCCGCCCTTGAGCTGTTCCGCCATACCGCGCTTCACGCGCGCGGTGCCGGTGGCGGGGGTCTCGGTGGGCTGGTCGTTACGGGGAAGCGTGCTGGACACGGGTGACCTCACTCTGTGACGAGGGTTGCTGCACGACTGAGGAAACCTTCGCCGGGCAGTCCACTACAAGGGCCAATGAACAGCCGGTGGATCGTTTTGCCCGTCCCCCACCGGAAGCCCTATCGCGCCCCTACGCGCGCGTGAGACGCAGGTCACCGCCCCCTTGGCCACGTGTCGGCTCCGCGCCTTCGCCACGTGTCGGCTACACGCCCGCGCGGTCCGCGAGGGCCACCGGCGGCTCGTCGTCCATCTCGAAGGCCATCGGGAACGGCGCGTGTCCGGCGAGCCGGAACCAGCGCACTTTGCGGTGCCGGCGCAGGGCCCGTGCGGCGCGTACCGCGTCGTTGTGGAAGCGCCGGGCCATCGGGACCCGGCGGACGGCCTGCGCCAGCTCCCCCGCCGCGGCCTCGCCGCCGGGCGCCTCACGGACCGCCTCGACCTGCTGGGTCTCGCCGAAGACCGCGCGCAGCGCCTGGCTCAACTCGCTCTCGGCGACCTCGCGTTGCTCCTCCTCGGCCTGCCGTGCCGCGTGCGCCGCCTCGTACAGGACGATCGACGCGGCCGGGTCGAGGACGCCGGAGGTGGCGAGTTCCTGGGCGACGGACGCGCGGCGCAGCAGTTGGGCGTCGAGCGCGGCGCGGGCCGCGTCGATCCGGGCGTGCAGCCTGTCGAGCCGCCCGGCGGTCCAGCTCAGATAGAGCCCGATCGCGCACAGGACGACCGCGATCAGGATCAGGGTGGTGGTCACTGTCAGTCCCGTCCCAGGCCGAGGCGGGCCCGCAGACCCGTGGTGCGTTCGTCCGCGGCGACCGCGGCGGCGCCGTCCGTGACCGTCTCGTAGACGGACAGGATGTCGGCGCCGACCGTCGACCAGTCGAAGCGGCGGACGTGCTTGCTGCCGCGTTCGCGCAGCTCCTTGCGGCGCTGCGGGTCGTCCAGGAGGGCGATCGCGGCGGTCGCGAGGGCGTCGGCGTCCTCGTTGGCGAAGAGTTCACCGGCGGCGCCCTGGTCGAGGACCTGCGCGAAGGCGTCCAGGTCGGACGCGAGCACGGGCGCGCCCGCCGACATGGCCTCCACCAGGATGATCCCGAAGCTCTCGCCGCCGGTGTTGGGCGCCACGTACAGGTCGACGCTGCGCAGCAGCCGCGCCTTGTCCACGTCGCTGACCATGCCGAGGAACTCCACGCGCGCGTGCATCTCGCGCGGCAGGGACTCGACGGCCTCCTTCTCGTCGCCGCGCCCCGCGACCAGGAGCCGGGTACCGGGCCGCTCGGCGAGGATGCGGGGCAGCGCCTTCATGAGCACCGGCAGGCCCTTGCGGGGCTCGTCGATGCGGCCGATGAAGCCGATGGTGCCGCCCTGCCACTCCTCGCGGGGTTCGGCGTCGGCGAAGAAGTCGACGTCGACGCCGTTGGGGATGACCACCGCGTCCCCGCCCAGGTGTTCGACGAGGGTCCGGCGGGCGTACTCGCTGACCGCGATCCGGGCGCTGATCTTCTCCAGCGCGGCCTGGAGGATGGAGTACGCGGCGACCATCGCGCGCGAGCGCGGGTTCGAGGTGTGGAAGGTGGCCACGATGGGTCCCTGGGCCGCCCAGCACGCCAGCAGCCCGAGGGACGGCGCGGCCGGCTCGTGGATGTGGATCACGTCGAAGGTCCCGTCGTGCAGCCAGCGCCGTACCCGGGCGGCCGACAGGAACCCGAAGTTGAGGCGCGCGACGGAGCCGTTGTAGGGCACCGGGACGGCGCGGCCCGCCGAGACGACGTACGGCGGAAGCGGTGTCTCGTCGTCGGCGGGCGCGAGGACGGACACCTCGTGCCCGAGGCGGATCAGATGCTCCGCGAGGTCCCGGATGTGGAACTGGACGCCGCCCGGCACGTCCCAGGAGTACGGGCAGACGATCCCGATCTTCACGGCGTCCCCTTGCCCGGCCCTTCCGCGGTGTCCGCGCCCGGCTCCTTCGCCGGATCGAGGTCCGCGAGCCACAGCCGCTGCAACATGTGCCAGTCCTCCGGATGGTCGGCGATCCCCGCGGCGAAGGCATCGGCCAGCGCCTGTGTCATGACAGACGTCTTCTCCGCGCGCGTACCTGACGCGGGTACCTCGACGGGTGCGTGGACCTGGCCCCGCATGACGGGTGTCTCGTCGTACCAGAGCGTGACGGGCAGCAGCACCGCGCCGGTCTGCTGGGCGAGCAGTGCGGGTCCCGCGGGCATCCGGGCGGCCGACCCGAAGAAGTCGACCTCGACGCCCGACGCGGACAGGTCGCGGTCGGCGACCAGGCAGACCAGGCCGCCCGCGCGCAGGCGCCGGGCGAGCGTCCCGAACGCGGCGCCGCCGGTGTGCGGCAGCACCTCCATGCCCAGGCCCTCGCGGTAGGCGACGAAGCGGTCGTACAGCGTCTCGGGCCTCAGGCGCTCCGCCACCGTCGTGAAGGGGGTCTCCAGGGCCGTGGTGACCCACGCGCCGGCGAGGTCCCAGTTCCCGAGGTGGGGCAGCGCGAGGATCACGCCGCGTCCGGACGCGAGCCCGTCCGTCAGGCGGTCGATGTCCTTGACCTCGACGCCGCCCCTGATCCGCTCGGCGCTCCACGCGGGCAGCCGGAACGACTCCATCCAGTAGCGCAGGTACGAGCGCATGCCCGCGCGCGAGAGCGCGGCCAGCTCGTCCGGGCTCGCGCCCGGCACCACGCGCGCGAGGTTGGCCTCCAGGCGTTGCACACCCTTGCCGCGCTGCTTCCACGCGGCGTCGGCGACAGTGCGTCCCAGGCGGACGGCGACGGGCTCGGGCAGTCGCTTGACGGTGGCCCAGCCGAGTCCGTACAGCCGGTCCGTCACCTGCTCACCGAGAGGGCTCACGAGGGCGCCCCGCTGCTCGGCGAGGGCGTCGCGGCGTCGGCCTCGGCGGCCTCCCTGCGGACGGTGACGACCCGCTGGACGAGCGTGACCAGGCTGCCGACGGCGACGGCCCACAGGGCGATCGGCAGCAGCACCTGGATACCGGGGACACCGAACGCGTGCAGGCCCGCCAGGCCGGCCGCGACCAGGGAGATCACCAGCCGCTCGGCCCGCTCGACCAGACCGTTCACGGCGACGGGCAGTCCGATCGACTCCCCGCGCGCCTTGGTGTACGACACGACCTGGCCACTGGCCAGACAGAAGATCGACACCGCGCACAGGACGTTGTTGTCGCCGTTGCCCGCGTACCAGAGCGCGAAACCGCCGAAGACGGCGCTGTCCGCGACGCGGTCCAGGGTGGAGTCCAGGAAGGCGCCCCAGCGGCTGGAGCGGCCGAGCTGGCGCGCCATGTTGCCGTCGACGAGGTCCGAGAAGACGAACAGCGTGATGACGACGGTTCCCCAGAAGAACTCGCCCCGGGGGAAGAAGACCAGTGCTCCCGCCACCACCCCGGCCGTGCCGATGAGGGTCACCGCGTCGGGGCTCACCCCCCGGCGGATCAAAAACGCGGCGAACGGTGTGAGAACACGCGTGAAGAAAGCACGCGCGTACTTGTTCAGCATGGCCTTCCCGAGGGTCGGTGGGCCGCGCGGCCCCTACTGGCCACCGGCTGGCCCATCGTAGTCACGCGCGCGGGGGTGCGACCGCCGGGCACCGTGCCCCTCTCGCCGCGTACGACGTATGGACGCACCATGACGGGAGTGCGAAGCTCGAAAGCACCGCGGGCGTCGCTGGAGCCGCCGTCGACGCGGCCTCGCGTGTCCGCGCCCCACAGGGACCTCACCGTGCACGACCTCGGGAGGCAAGTCATGGGCGACAAGGCGAACGCACACCCCGGAGCCGCCGGCAGGGCGGTAACGGCCGACCACCCCGCGTCCGTACGGAATGTGGTGCTGGTCGGCCACAGCGGATCGGGCAAGACGACACTGGTGGAGGCCCTCGCGCTGACCGCGGGGGCGGTGAACAGGGCGGGCCGTGTGGAGGACGGCGGCACCGTCTCGGACTACGACGAGATCGAGCACCGGCAGCAGCGCTCGGTGCAGCTCTCCCTGGTGCCCGTCGCCTGGGACGGGTACAAGATCAACATTCTGGATACCCCCGGATACGCCGACTTCGTCGGAGAGCTGAGGGCCGGTCTGCGCGCGGCGGACGCGGCCCTCTTCGTCGTCTCGGCCGCGGACGGCGTGGACGGCTCGACCCGCATGGTCTGGGAGGAGTGCGCGGCCGTCGGCATGCCCCGCGCCATCGTCGTGACACACCTGGAGGCGGCCCGCGCCGACTTCGACGAGATGACCCGCGTCTGCGCGGAGACCTTCGGCGGCGACGACCCCGACGCGGTACTGCCGCTCTACCTGCCGCTGCACGGCGATCCGGCGCCGGACGGGCACGCGCCCGTGACTGGCCTGATCGGCCTCCTGTCGCAGCGGCTCTTCGACTACGCGTCCGGGGAGCGCAAGGAGTCCGAGCCCGGCCCCGAACAGCTACCGCTCCTCGCGGAGGCCCGCAACCGGCTGATCGAGGGAATCATCGCCGAGAGCGAGGACGAGTCCCTCATGGACCGGTACCTCGGCGGCGAGGAGATCGACGTCAAGACCCTCGTGGACGACCTGGAGCGCGCCGTCGCGCGCGGGGCGTTCCATCCGGTCCTCGCGGCGGCACCCGCGGCGGACGGCGCCAGGCAGGGGCTCGGCACGGTCGAACTCCTGGAACTCGTCACGGGAGGGTTCCCCACCCCGTTGGAACGCCCGACGCCCGCGGTGTACACCACGCGGGGCGCGTCCCGCCCGCCCGTCGACTGCGACCCGGACGGTCCGCTGGTGGCCGAGGTCGTGAAGACGGCGTCCGACCCGTACGTGGGCCGGGTCTCCCTGGTACGGGTGTTCTCGGGCACCCTGCGCCCCGACGAGACGGTGCACGTCTCCGGGCACGGACTGGCGGACCGGGCCCACGCGAACGGCGACGGGGACCGGCGCAACGGCGACCGGCAGGCCGCGCTCGACCCGCACGACCTGTACGACCTGCACGAGGCCGATGAACGGGTCGGCGCCCTGACCGCGCCTTTCGGAAAGCAGCAGCGCTCCCTCGCCCAGTGCGTGGCGGGCGATCTGGCGTGCGTCGCCAAGCTGCACCGCGCCGAGACCGGTGACACGCTGTCCGCGAAGGACGACCCGCTGCTGATGGAGCCGTGGGACATGCCGGACCCGCTGCTTCCGCTGGCGATCCAGGCCCACAGCAAGGCCGACGAGGACAAGCTCTCGCAGGGCCTTTCGCGGCTGGTCGCCGAGGATCCGACGATGCGCCTGGAACAGAACCCGGACACCCATCAGGTGGTCCTGTGGTGCCTGGGCGAGGCCCACGCGGACGTGGCCCTGGAGCGGCTGCGCAGCCGCTACGGCGTCCAGGTCGACGTGATACCGCACAAGGTGTCCCTGCGCGAGACGTTCGCCGGCCGGTCGGCGGGGCGCGGGCGGCACGTCAAGCAGTCCGGCGGGCACGGGCAGTTCGCGATCTGCGAGATCGAGGTGGAGCCGCTGCCCGGCGGCTCGGGCATCGAGTTCGTGGACAAGGTCGTCGGCGGCGCGGTGCCGCGCCAGTTCATCCCGTCCGTCGAGAAGGGCATCCGCGCGCAGGCCGCGAAGGGCGTCGCGGCGGGCTATCCGCTGATCGACATCCGGGTCACGCTGCTCGACGGCAAGGCGCACTCGGTGGACTCGTCGGACGCGGCGTTCCAGACGGCGGGCGCGCTGGCCCTGCGGGAGGCCGCGGGGGACGCCACGATCCACCTCCTGGAACCGGTCGTGGAGGTACAGGTCCTCATCGGCGACGACGACGTGGGCTCGGTGATGAGCGACCTGTCGGGGCGGCGCGGCCGGGTCGTGGGCACGGAGCAGGCACCGGGCGGGCGCACTCTCGTACGGGCCGAGGTCCCGGAGATCGAGATCGGCCGGTACGCGGTGGACCTGCGGTCGCTGTCGCACGGCACCGCCCGCTTCAGCCGCGCCTACGCCCGCCACGAGCCGATGCCGGCCCACCTTTCGGAACGGATCCGGGAACAGGCGCAGGACACCACGTAGCGAACGGGGGCAGGACACCCGGTAGTCGGGCACACGGGCCCGTACCTCATCGGCGACCGCATGCGGTGCCGCCCGCCGAACTTCCTTACGCGGCGGGCGGGTCCGGTCCCGCGTCCGGATCCCGG
Source organism: Streptomyces sp. NPDC091292 (assembly GCF_044757265.1). Lineage (NCBI taxonomy): Bacteria > Bacillati > Actinomycetota > Actinomycetes > Kitasatosporales > Streptomycetaceae > Streptomyces > Streptomyces sp. NPDC091292. The sequence continues at coordinate 189,871 of NZ_JBIVUQ010000008.1, forward strand.
TACCGCTGACGGATGTCAGTGTCCCCGGATACGCTGATGACCTGATCAAGTCGATCACCGGATCAACAGGTGTGCGGGCCGGGGAAGTCGGGAAAAGCCGCAGCAGCGGGTGCAGGCGGCGAGGGGGCGGCAGTGGCGGACGACGTATTCGACTTCAGGCCCGGGGCACAGGTTCCGCTCGCGGGCTCGGCGGGCCAGACCGCGGCGACCCAGGCCCTGGCGTCGGCGGCGTACCGCGACGACAAGGTCGACAAGATCCTTGAGGCCAACAGCGACTGGCACCAGTCGACGGTCTCGAAGGGGCCCAAGTGGGCGACGCTTTTCGAGCCGAACCTCGGTGAGGCGTTCGCGCGCGCCGTCCAACTGCGGATGCTCGGCGGCGCCCGCAAGCCGCTCATCCAGTCCTTCGGGATCGAGCCGCAGACGGTCGTGGAGCACTGCCTCGCGGCCAACCGCATCCGCAAGGAGCGCGACAGTTGGCTGACCGCCGTCATGGTGCTCTGCGGGCTGATCTTCCTGCCGGGCCTGCTGATGTGGCTGCTGGTCTTCCAGATCCGCAGGATGATCGACAAGAGCAGCAACAAGCGGGCGTCCGCGCTGGCCACCGCGGTGCTGGTGGCCGCGGCCGTGTTCGCCGTGATCTTCCTGATCCGGCTCCCCTTCGACGGCTTCTGGGCGTGGTACACGCGGGGCGCGGTCGTCATGCCGGTCGTCGGCTGGCTCTGGGCGAAGCAGATCTGCGAGCGGACCGCGCGCGATCTGCGCGCGCGCTGGGACAGCCTGCTGTCGGGCGGCGGCATCGGCGCGAAGATCCCCGAGGCGGTGCCCACCGATCCGAACCAGACGGCGGCCGAACAGCTCCGCCAGAGCCTGGCCCGGCTCAGCGCCGAGCAGCAGTCCAACTCGGTCTTCTACGCGGGCCCGAAGGGCATTCTCGGCATGGGCACCCGCTGGGGAAGCTGGCAGCTCGCCGAGGATCTGACGCCCCGTGAGCCCGGCTCCGAGATCCACCCGTTCCGCAGCTGGGACGTCATCCGCTCGGTGCACGACCAACTCCGCATGCTGGAGCGCGGCCCGCTGCACACCGGCGGCTTCCCCACCCCGTCGATCCGGCACTGGATCGTGACGCCCATCGGCGAGGGCGCGAAGGCGGTGTCCCGGCCGTCGGGCACGGACGTCGACGCGTTCCAGATCAAGAACCACGAGATACAGCGCATCTGCAACGAGCAGCAGTTCGGCAGCGGCGACCGGCACTATCTGGGCGTCCAGTTCACCCTCTGGGACGGCCAGTTGGTGATCACGATGCTCATCACGGTCACCGTGCTCCACCAGACGCTCCGCATCGAGGTCACGGGGCACGCCCTGGGCCCGGTGCACCCCTTGTTCACGAGCGGCCCCGCGGCGAAGACCAAGGAGATATCCAAGGCGATCAAGTTCTGGGAGACCAGGACCCGCAATCTGCCGCTCGTCGAAACGGGCGAAGTGGTACGGCTCGCAGCGCGCGCACCCTTCACCTGGTATCCGCCGATCCTGGACTTCCTCGGCGGCTCCCTGGGACTGCCCGAGCCCTTCGGACTGCGGCACGCCTGGGCGGACAAGCCGTGGCGGCACCGCTTCATGGCCGACGACGCGCTGCGCGCGGCCACCCCGGTCCTGCGGGTGGTCCACGCGGCGGCGATCAAGGTCCTCGAAGAGAACGGCGTGGACACCGAGAAGTTCGGCGCCCGTTCGGGCTTCCTCAGCGGCGCGGTCCAGGACCCTTCACCTCGGAAGGCGGACGTCTACGACGCGTAGCGCTCCGCGGGTTGAGCGGGGAACGGTGCCCGGGGACAACGGTGCGGGGGGGGACGGTGCGGAATCGACGCGCCGGCCGGTCGTGGCTGGCCGCGCAGTTCCCCGCGCCCCTGAAGAGCGGCCCTTGCGGGCGCTCCATCAGGGCGCCACAGCACAGCGCTCCATCACCCCGCCCTTCAGGCCGTGTCCGGCCAGGCGTCGGCCAGGAGCTTGCGGGTGTCCGCGAGAAGTTGCGGCAGCACCTTCGTATGGCCGATGACGGGCATGAAGTTCGTGTCCCCGCCCCAGCGCGGCACGATGTGCTGATGCAGATGCGCGGCGATCCCGGCGCCCGCGACGGTGCCCTGGTTCATGCCGATGTTGAATCCGTGCGCCCCCGAAGCGGAGCGCAGCGTGGTCATCGCCTGCTTGGTCAGCGCCGCGAGTTCGGCGGTCTCCGGCGGGGTCAGATCGGTGTAGTCGGCGACGTGCCGGAAGGGCACGACCATCAGGTGGCCGCCGTTGTACGGGTAGAGGTTGAGCACCGCGTAGACATGCTCACCGCGGCGGATGATCAGGCCGTCCTCGTCGGACTTGGCCGGGATCGAGCAGAAGGGACACCCGTCCTCGACCCCCGGCCCGGTCGGCTTGTTCTCCCCCTGGATGTACGCCATCCGATGGGGCGTCCACAGCCGCTGGAACGCGTCGGGCGTCCCTACTCCGCTCTGCCGCTCCGGCTCACTCGTCTCCATGCTGAGCAGCATATGACCCCCGGGAAGTGAGACCTCCCGGGGGCCGACGGCGATCAGCGCGTCACACCTGTACGCGGCGCTCCACCACGTCCACCAGCTTGGCCAGCGCCTGGTCGCGCGGGATGCCGTTCTCCTGTGAGCCGTCCCGGTAGCGGAAGGAGACCGTACCGGCGTGCATGTCCTCGTCACCGACGATGATCATGAACGGGACCTTCAGCTTCTGCTGCGTCCTAATCTTCTTCTGCATCCGGTCCGACGACGCGTCCACCTCGACCCGCAGCCCCTGGCGCTTGGCCTCGGCGGCGAACTCCTGGAGGTAGGGGATGTGCGCGTCGCCGACCGGGATACCGACCGCCTGCACCGGGGACAGCCAGGCCGGGAACGCACCCGCGTAGTGCTCAAGGAGCACCGCGAAGAACCGCTCGATCGACCCGAACAGCGCCCGGTGGATCATGACGGGGCGCTGCTTGGAGCCGTCGGGCCCGGTGTACTCCAGGTTGAAGCGCTCGGGCAGGTTGAAGTCGAGCTGCACGGTCGACATCTGCCAGGTCCGGCCGATGGCGTCCTTGGTCTGTACGGAGATCTTCGGCCCGTAGAAGGCGGCGCCGCCCGGGTCGGGGACGAGCGGGAGGCCCTGCTTCTCCGCGACCTTGCGCAGCGTCTCGGTGGCCTCTTCCCACACCTCGTCCGAGCCGACGAACTTCTCCGGGTCCTTGGTGGACAGCTCCAGGTAGAAATCGGTCAGACCGTAGTCCCGGAGCAGGTTCAGCACGAAGGTCAGCGTCGAGTCCAGCTCGTCCGCCATCTGCTCCTTGGTGCAGTAGATGTGCGCGTCGTCCTGCGTGAAGCCGCGCGCACGGGTCAGACCGTGCACGACGCCCGACTTCTCATACCGGTACACGGTCCCGAACTCGAAGAGGCGCAGCGGCAGTTCACGGTACGACCGGCCGCGCGCGTCGAAGATCAGGTTGTGCATCGGGCAGTTCATGGGCTTGAGGTAGTAGTCCACGCCCTCGTCGAGCTGCATGGGCGGGTACATGCCGTCCGCGTACCAGTCGAGGTGCCCCGAGGTCTCGAAGAGCTTCCCCTTGGTGGCGTGCGGGGTGTAGACGAACTCGTACCCCTCCTCCTCGTGGCGGCGGCGCGAGTAGTCCTCCATGACCCGGCGGATGATGCCGCCCTTGGGGTGGAAGACCGCGAGGCCCGAGCCGATCTGCTCCGGGATCGAGAAGAGGTCCAGCTCGGCGCCGAGCTTGCGGTGGTCGCGCTTCTCGGCCTCGGCGAGGAACTCCAGATGGGCCTTCAGCTCGTCCTTGGACGGCCACGCGGTGCCGTAGATCCGCTGGAGCATGGGGTTCTTCTCGCTGCCGCGCCAGTACGCGGCGGCGTTGCGCATCAGCTTGAACGCCGGGATGTTCCGGGTCGTGGGCAGGTGCGGGCCCCGGCAGAGGTCCTTCCAGCACAGGTCGCCGGTCTTCGGGTCGAGGTTGTCGTAGATCGTCAGCTCGCCCGAGCCGACCTCGACATCGGCGCCGTCGTCGTGCGAAGCGGAGCCCTTGATGCCGATGAGTTCCAGCTTGTACGGCTCGTCGGCCAGCTCCTCGCGCGCGTCGTCGTCGGTGACGACGCGCCGGGAGAAGCGCTGTCCGCGCTTCTGGATCTCCTGCATCTTCTTCTCGACGGCCTTGAGATCCTCGGGCGTGAACGGCTTCTCGACGTCGAAGTCGTAGTAGAAGCCGTCCTTGACCGGCGGACCGATGCCCAGCTTGGCCTCGGGGAACAGCTCCTGCACGGCCTGCGCCATGACGTGCGCGGTGGAGTGGCGCAGGATGTTCAGGCCGTCCTCGGACGAGATCTCGACGGGTTCGACCTCGTCGCCGTCCGCGACCGCGTACGCCAGGTCCTTCAGCTCGCCACCCACGCGCGCGGCGATGACGGTGCGCTCGCCGGTGAAGAGGTCGGCGGCCGTGGTGCCCGTCGTCACCGCGCGCTCTTCCCGCTCGGAATCGCGTTGGATGATCACGCGGACGTCTGACACCGGTCTCTCCTGACTGAAGGTGGGGGCGGCACCGAACCCTGGTGCGCGCGCACCAGGAATCGTACCGATCGACGGGACCCCACCGCGAAACGGCCGCCGGGCCCCGTCCCACGGCGGTCAGTCCCCGCTGCACGCCTCCTCGAAGAAGTCCAGATTCTCCTGGAGCGCCTTCATCAGCCGGTCCCGCTCGGCCTCGTCCACCTGGACGGGGACCACCCCGTGGGCGCCGGTGAGTCTGCGGAAGCCGCCCCGGCTCTCCAGGCGCCCGTGCACCCGGATCGGCAGCCCGACCAGATGGGCGTGGCCCGCTATGCGGTACGACTCCTCGTCCAGGGTGATCCGTACATGCGGCACCTCCGCGCCCGCGAGGACCCGCAGCCGTACGTTGCCCTCGCCGCGCGGTCCCGAGCGCCGCATCCGCACCACGGCGCCGGTGAGCCGCACCGGCACCGACGGCTCGTCGCGCAGATAGCGCTCGCTCGCGGCGCGCAGCGCGGGCAGATCGCCGGGCGAGAACTCGACGGGTTCGGCGGTCGCCGCGCAGTCCTCCGGCACTCCGGCCGCCGGCGACCATTCGACGGCGATCCGGGCCCCCTCCGTGCCCCGGACGAGCGCGATCACCGCCTCGGTCAGCTCATGGCTGACGCCCGCTTCGACGGCGCCGTCGAAGGCGTCCATGCCGCCGGTGGCGCGCCGGTAGTCGATTGCCTCGCGGGTGGCGTACAGGGCCTGGTGGAGCCGGACGGAGAGCGGGCGGCCGGTGCCGACGGGTACGAAGGCGGTCAGCAGGCGCCCGCCGGGCGCGGCGCCCACCAGGACGCTCTCCAGGGACGCGGCGGCGGGTCCGCGGTGTCGGGCGCCGTAGTACCCGGCACGTCCGCGCACGGCGAGGGCGCCCGCGAGGAGCATCAGCCGGGCCGCCGTACGCAACTGCTCCTCGGCGGGCCAGGTCGCGGCGCCCGCGGGGCCGGTCGGCACATCGCGCCACCAGCGGATCTCGTCGCTGGGCACGGCGAGGCCGACGAGTACTTCGCGCGCGGAGGGCGTGCCGCTGCGCAGCAGGGCGTCCAGGGCCTCGGCGAGCAGGTCGTCGCTGTCGGGGAAGGCGCGGGTCTCCGGCACGAGCAGGCTGGTGCGTCCGGCGCCGGGTCCCGGCGGGGTCCAGCGGGCGTAACGCCCGGGGGCGCCGCCGCGCCGCCGCCAGCCGTGCCGGTCGAGGAGCGCGCCGAGCACGGCCGGGTCGACCTGGTCGGGTGGCGGCGCCTGGGACCAGACGCTCGCGAGGTCGACGGGGTGCGGCCGGGCGGGCGGTACGGCTTTCACGGGTGAGGGTCCGGATTTTGCGGGTGGGGGTGTGTCGGCGGGGCGTGGGGTCACGGTCTGCCTCCCGTTCCGACCCGCGTCATGATCTCGCAGAGCGCCCGGTCGTCGAAGATGCGCGAGGTCGGCACGCGCACGGTGGTCCTGGTCCGGCCGGTCACGGCGTGGCCCGCGAGGTTCGTCCAGTAGCAGCAGTGCCGCAGGTCGAGCCGGTCGTGGCCGGCGCGCAGCCAGTCGTCCTGGGAACGCGGCACCAGCATCACGACGAGGATCTTGTGCACGGAGACCGGGGTCCGCGCGAGCTTCACCAGATGCGCGTTGTCCAGCGTGAACGAGAACGCCGCGCCCGGTGGGTTCGGCGGTATCTGGTAGGTGCACTTGAGCTGCACCTTGATGGTGACTTCGTCGTCGACCGTGTGCCCGGGGGCGCTGTGGCTGACGTGCCAGTCGATGCCGTTGTCGGGAAAGGGCTGGGAGAGGGAGCATCCGGCAGCCGCCGCGACGGCGTGCAGATATCCCACCTGCAAGGTCTCCATGCACGCGGTGGCGGCGAGGGTGCCACGCGGTGCCGTCCGCTCGGGCAGCAGCCCGCCCCTTTCGGGCTGCGCGATCGCCATGTCCAACAAGCCTTCCACATCGGATGGATGGGCGGCCGGGCCTCTCAACTGCTCCGGCCTGTATCTGTGTTGTCTCCGCGCGGCGTACGGAACAAACAGCACGGGTATCACCGAAACGGGCAGAGAAGGCAGGTCAACTGCCTGAGGTGAACGAGGAGTTGTGTGCGTATGACGCGCTGGTACGAGGGCCCTCTGGTCGCCTTCGACACGGAGACGACCGGCGTGGATGTGGAGACCGACCGGATCGTGTCGGCCGCCGTCGTCTTCCAGGAGGCGGCGGGGCTGCGCCCCCGGGTGAGCCGGTGGCTGGTGAATCCGGGGGTGCCGGTGCCCGCGGCGGCGACCGCCGTGCACGGGCTGACGGACGAACAGCTGACGCGCAACGGCCGCTGGCCGTCGCCCGTCATGGAGGAGATAGCCAGGGAGCTGGGCGAGCACAGCGCGGCGGGCCGCCCGCTCGTGGTGATGAACGCTCCGTTCGATCTGACCCTGCTGGACCGCGAGTTGCGCCGCCACCGCGCGTCGTCGCTCGCCCACTACTTCGAGCGGTCGCCGCTGTGGGTGCTCGACCCCCGGGTCCTGGACAAACACCTGGACCGCTACCGCAAGGGCCGCCGCACCCTGACCGACCTGTGCGCGCACTACGACGTGGAGTTGCAGGGCGCGCACGAGGCGGCGGCGGACGCCCTGGCGGCGCTGGATGTCGTGCGGGCGGTGGGCCGCCGGTTCGCCACCCGTCTGGACCGGTTGGCGCCGGGTGAGCTGCACACCTTGCAGGCGGTGTGGCACGCGGCGCAGGCGCGGGGGCTCCAGGCGTGGTTCGCGCGCTCGGGCACGCAGGAGGCCGTGGATCCTGCATGGCCGCTGCGCCCCGAACTCCCGGCCGCCGCCTGAGCCCTGGGCGCCCGGATCCGGGGTGCGGACAGCGGAAAGCCGGTCCGTCTGCTGACGGACCGGCTTTTCCCGGTGGGCGATACTGGGTTCGAACCAGTGACCTCTTCGGTGTGAACGAAGCGCTCTCCCACTGAGCTAATCGCCCGGGAACGGACTGAACCATACAGGTCCCGGCGGGTTTCCTTCAAACCGCTTTCGGCCGATCCGGCCGTTCCGGCCCGTCCGGCCCGTCCGGCCGCTTCAGCCGTGCGGTCAGTCCGCGGCGGCCCGCGCGCATCATCCAGGCGTGGTTGAAGAGGAACACGGGCCGGCCGGGCACGGCGAGCCGGCGCAGCAGGGCTTTGCGGACCTCGACCTCCTGGTCGTAGCGCGCGCGGGTGCCGGTCCCTCCGGCGCTGACGGTCCAGCGGGCCCAGCCCTCCAGGTCGCCGTCCATCGCGATCTCCAGGACCCCGGCGACCGGATCGCGGCGTACCTCCGTGGCGGTGACGACGAGGTCGTACGGCAGCAGGGAGCGGAAGCGGGCGGTGCCGCTGCGCTCGTCGACGGGGACCACCTCGCGGACCTGCGGCCACCACCGGGGGTACGCCTCGGCCTCCGCCAGGACGGCGTAGACGGCGGCCGGTCCGGCCGGGAGGTCCCAGACGCTGCGGAAGCGGTAGTGGCACCAGTTCACGCGCCGGTTCACGCGCCGGTTCATGCGCCGAGTCAGGCACGGAGTCATGCCCCGATTCTGGCCCGCCGACGGCGCGCGGCGGGGCAGACACCCGTACAGCGGAGGAATCCGCGTACACGGGTGAGGCGGGAATCTGAGTACGGGCTGAGTATCCGCGCTCATGCCGGGCGCCGCGTCCCGCACGACACTCCCTGGCATGACGAACTTTCCGCCCCCGGCCGAGGAGCTGCGGGCCCTCGACCTGGAACTGCGGCAACTCGACGCCCGCAGAACCCAGTTGCTGGCCCGCCGCGCCTGGCTGCTCGGCGCCCTCCAGGCGGCGTCGCGGCAGCCGGCGCCCGCCTGGGGCCCGCCCGCCCCGCGCGCGTGGGGCGCCCCGGCACCGACGGCGGCCAACGGGTCCCGGCCGGAGGCGGGGGCCCCGGGCGTGCAGAACCTGCTGCTCGTCCTCGGCGGCGGCCTCCTGACCATCGCGGCCATCGCCTTCACGGTGGTGAGCTGGGGCCACCTCGGCATCACGGGCCGCTCGGCCGTACTCGGCGCGGTGACGCTCGCGGCGCTCGGCGTCCCGGTGCTGCTGTTGAAGAGCGGGCTGCGGGCGACGGCGGAGACGGTGGCGGGGCTCGGCCTCGCCCTGACCGCGCTCGACGCGTACGCGCTGCACGAGCTGGCGCTCCCCGGGACGTCCGGGACCGGCTTCACGGCCGCCGCGATGGCCGTACTCGCCGTGGTGTGGGCGGCGTACGGGCTGTGGCTGCGTGAGCTGCGGCTGCCGCTGCCCTCGGCCGTCGCGGCCGTCCAACTCCCCCTGTTCCTGTGGGGCACGGCGGCCGGGGCCGGTGCGCACACGCTGACGGCGGCGCTGCTGGCGACCTGCGCGTTCGACGCGGCTCTCGCGCTGCGGACGGACGACCGGGCGACCCGGATCGCGGCGGCCGTCGGCGCGCTGGTGACCGGCGCGTGGGGTGTGCTCGCCGCGGGCTGGCTGTCCTGGGTGGTCTCGGACCTCCCCGACGCGGCCGGTGCCAGTGCGCTGCTCGCCCTGGCCGCCGTGATCGCCTTCGCGGTGGCGTACCGGGTGGAGCACACGGGCATCGCCTTCGGTACGGCGCTCTCGGGCGGCCTCCTGTCGGTGGCGGCGCTCGGAGGCGTACCGGCCGAGATGCTGACGGGCGCCCCCTCGTGGACGGTCCCCCTGTATCTGCTCTGCGGGCTCGCGGTGGGAGCGGTGGCGCTGCGGCCGTGGGCACCCGCCGAACTCCCCTTCCCTGACGGCGCGTTCCGGCGCGGCCTCGCCGCCGCCTCCGCGACCGTGCCGGCGGTCGCCGTGCTGTGGACGCTGCCGTCGCTCGCCGTGGCGGCCCTCGGTCCGGTGAACCTGGCCGACGCGGTGTGGTCGGGCGTGCCCTCGGACATCCTCGACGGGTCCGCGGCCGGCGTCCCCCTGCCGGACGGAGCCGCCGTGTGCGTGACCCTCGCGGCCGTCACCGGGGTGCTGTACGCGCTGGCGCGCCGCGCCGGCCGACAGCACGCCCGGTACCAGCCCCTGTCCGCCGGAACCCTGGCCATCGCCTGGGCGACCCTCTTCCTCCTGCCGAGCGCCCTCTCCCTTCCGTACGCGGCGGTGGTGGCGGCGCAGATCGCCTTGACGGCGGGCCTGCTGACGGTCGCCGCGACGACACGCACCACGGACGCGAGCACGAACACGGGTACGGGTACGGATACAGGCGCCGCTGCGGGTACGGGTACGGGCGCCACGGCAGCGGAGCCGGATGCCTCCCCGCTCGGAACCACCCCCCGCTCCCTCCCCGTACTCCCCCTCACCGCCCACCTCCTCGCCCTGGGCACCTCGCTCAGCATCGCGTGTCTCGCGCTCGCGACAGAGGCGGCGACGCTCGCCACGCTGGCGGCCCTGACGGTCCTGTTCGCCCTGTCGTGCCTGCGCACGGCCCGGAGCGAGGACCCGCTCCCGGCGCAGATCTCGGCGGGCGGCGCGTTCGTGTACGCCACCGGTCTTGCCGGTGCCGTGGGTGGCTCGGCCGGGTGGGCGCACGCGTCGACCGCCCTGCTCGTCCTGGTGGTTCCGGTGGCAGCCGCGCTGCTCGCGGCCCGGCTCGGCAGGCACCCGCTGACGGCGGTCGTGGAGTGCGCGGGCGCGGCGGCGGGCCTCCTCGCGATCGGCCTGGCCGCCGAGGACCCGCCGATGCTGGCCCTCGTCCTCGCCCTGTGCGGGGTCGTCTGCGCGGGTACGGCGGTCCGCGACGACCAGCGGAGCGCCGGATACGCGGCCGGGGCGCTGTTCGTCCTGGCGACCTGGGTGCGGCTGGGCGCGTGGGAGGTGCGGACCCCGGAGGCGTACACGATTCCGGTGACGGTGCTCGCACTGGCGGTCGGTGTGCTGCGCCGGCGGCGCGACCCGGAGGCGTCGTCCTGGGTGGCGTACGGGCCGGGGCTCGCGGCGACGCTGCTGCCGAGCCTGGTGGCGGCCTGGGGCGACGGCGACTGGCCGCGTCCGCTGCTGCTCGGGGCGGCGGCTTTCGTGATCACGCTGGTGGGTGCCCGGCAGCGCCTCCAGGCGCCGTTGGTGCTCGGTGGCGGTGTCCTCGCGCTGGTCGCCCTGCACGAACTCGCCCCGTACATCGTCCAGATGGTCGGCGCGCTCCCCCGCTGGCTGCCGCCGGCGCTCGCGGGTCTGGTGCTGCTGGCGCTCGGGGCCACCTATGAGCAGCGGTTGCGGGACGCGCGGCGGATGCGGGACGCGCTCGGGAAACTCCGCTGAGGGGTGCGCCGCCGAGGGGTGCACCGTCCGGGTGAACGAGGCGTCAAGCTGATTACCGGTCAGCTGATTAGCGGTCAGATTCCCGGACGGTAACCGAAGTTCCCGATTCCGGGAATTCACAGGAAATGAGTTCCGGCCTTTTCACGGCCCGGCCGGACGAGGAAGTTCCGCACAAAAGCCCGCGGCCCGGAGGCTGAAAACCTCCGGGCCGCGGGTCCGGGTGGGCGATACTGGGTTCGAACCAGTGACCTCTTCGGTGTGAACGAAGCGCTCTCCCACTGAGCTAATCGCCCGGACGCACGGAGAACATTACCGCATGTCAGCGGGTGCCTCCGACAGCCCCGACACCCGATGACGTCACCCGATGACGGGGCCCGCCGACCGTCACCCGAGAAGTCACTCCTTGATGTTCCAGGGCATCTCCAGGCCGAACTTCCAGAGGTAGATCCCGCAGAGCACCGCCACGATGACCAGGCCGATCGCCGTGAGGATCATGTTGCGGCGGCGCACCTTCGGGTCGAGCGCGCGCTGTGCCGCCTCGGTGACCTTGCGCTTCGTCCACCGGAGCACCAGCTGCGCCCAGACGAACTCGGTCGCCCAGATCGCCATGCCCCCGAAGATCACCAGCCAGCCGGGCCCCGGCAGGGGCAGCATCACGATGCCAGCGGCGACCACGGCGAGACCGACGATGAACACGCCGACCTGCCAGCTCAGGTGCAGCGTCCTGCGGGCCTGGATGAACCCCGGAGCCCGGGAACCCAGCTCCCGCTCCGCCTTCGACCCGTCGGCTCCGTCGACCGCCAAGGCGCCCTCCCGCACTCCGTCACTCCCCGTATTCATACGCCTAAACCTACCGGAGCGAATCCGGTCACCGGAATGGTCCCTCAGGACGAACAATCACTCCGCCGTACGAGGTACCTAAAGACACGCAAAACTCCCAGAGGGGTTTACAACGGCACCGTAGGTGGCATGTCGATTTCGCCGACGTGCGAATCCCCGAGCGCACACTGAGCGAAAGGCCCTGGCGCTTATGAACACCACGGTCAGCTGCGAGCTGCACCTGCGCCTCGTTGTGTCGAGCGAGTCCTCACTGCCTGTACCCGCAGGACTGCGGTATGACACGGCCGATCCCTACGCCGTGCACGCCACCTTCCACACCGGAGCCGAGGAGACCGTCGAGTGGGTGTTCGCCCGCGACCTCCTCGCCGAGGGCCTGCACCGGCCCACCGGCACCGGAGACGTCCGAGTCTGGCCGTCCCGTAGCCACGGACAGGGCGTCGTCTGCATCGCCCTGAGCTCCCCGGAGGGCGAGGCTCTGCTCGAAGCCCCGGCGCGGGCCCTGGAATCGTTCCTCAAGCGAACCGACGCCGCCGTGCCACCCGGCACGGAGCATCGCCACTTCGATCTCGACACGGAGCTTTCCCACATCCTGGCCGAAAGCTAGGCACCGCCTGCCGACAGCCACGCGATCAGCCCGACGCCGCCCGACTCGGGGAGGCGGCGCGGGCCACGACAACCGAATACGGCACACACCGGCGCCGTCGCCGCGGGATTCCGCGGGGGCGGCGCCGGTGCGTCGGGGGCGGCCGAGGGCGCGCGGGCCCGTACGGCGTGTCGCGAAGCCGCTAGCATCGGCTCGCATCGGCGGGCGTGAGCCCGACCCCCATGCCAGGGAGCGAATCGTGCTGATCACCCACGACACCCGGTGCGCGCTCGACACCGTGGTCGATCTGGTGAACTCCGCACCGGAGGACGACACCGGCGACACCGGCGACCGCGGCACATCGGGGAGCAACAAGTCCGACAGGACCGACAAGGCCGATGGCCTCGCCGATGTGACGGCTCTTGGCGAATTCGTACGAAAACACGAGATCAGCGATGTGGGGACGCTCACGGAGCGTGACCTCGCGGCGGTCCACCGGGTGCGCGATCGGTTCGCTCAGGTGTTCGCCGAGCCCGAGCCGCGGGCGGCGGCCGGACTCATCAACGAACTGGTCGCGGCGGCGGGCACGACGCCCCGGCTCACCGACCACGACGGCTACGACTGGCACATGCACTACTTCGCGCCCGGTGCGTCCGTCGCCGACCACCTCGCGGCCGACTGCGGGATGGCGCTGGCGTTCTTCGTGGTGGCCGGTGAGCAGGAGCGGCTGCGGCGCTGCGAGGCGCCGGACTGCCGGCGGGCCTTCGTGGACCTCTCCCGCAACCGTTCGCGCCGCTACTGCGACAGCCGAACCTGCGGTAACCGACTGCATGTGGCCGCGTACCGGGCCCGCCGCAAGGAGGCCGCGGGCTGAGACCCGCCACTGACGGCGGGAACGGATCGCGGGTCACAGCAGGAACAGGTCGTGCAGCGCTGCCATCAGCAGCAGGATCCCGATCACGGCCAGGAAGATCATCAGCGGCGGTTGCGAGAGGGCGAACAGACATCCGCGCCGCTCCTCCGGCACGGGAGCGGGAGGCCGGGGCACGGCGACCGGAGGGGCGACGGTACGCGGCGGGGTGCCGGTGTCCGTCGGGGCGATCGGACATGTCGTCGGGGCGGTACGCGGCGGGGGAACCAAGGCGGTCCGAGTGGCCGCGTCGCCCCGGGAAATCGTGTCGTGGGGAGCCGTTTCGATGGGGGCGGCGCCGCTAAGTGTGGTGTCGAGCATCTCCGGCCGATGATGACGCAGCGCGGCCCCACTCGGCGATCAACACGCCCGGAATGGCAGGGAGTTCATGGGTATCGGTGACCACATCGTGAGACGCCGCAGGGAGAACACCCCCAAGTGAACCGACCTCTTCTCACATACTGAGACGCCGCACAGGCAGCGGCCCGCCGGACGGCCGCCGGACGGTCAAGGGGGAACGATTCGGCTCAGATGCCGTGCTTCTTCAGGATCGCTTCGATGTCGCTGAAGTCGTCCGTGCTGCCCGAAGCGGGCTTCGACGCGGGCTTCGACGCCGGCTGCGCCTCGGGGCGCCCGGCGGCCTGGCCGAGCGAGGGTGCGGAGGCGGCCGGTGCGACGGCCTCCCGCTTGGCGGCCTTCGCCGCCGCCCTGCGTTCCTTACGGGTACCGCCCCGGCGGCGCTCCACGGCCCGCGTGGTCATGAACAGCACCCACGCGACCGCGAGCACGCCGAAGCCCGCCCAGGCGGTGGGGCTGAACGCGGTGTCGACCGCCCACTTCACGGCTCCGGTCATCACCAGACCGGCGGGGACCAGCGCATACGCGACCAGCCGTGTCGCCGTGAGAAAACGCTTGCGGTAGGCGGTGACCGCAGCGATGCCGAGGCCGGCCACGGCCAGGGCGGAACACACGGTCTCGGCAATCATCCGGTCCTCCAGGCGGGTGGTCGGGCTGGGACGGTTCGTCCCCCTCCATCGTGCACCGTCCCGGTCCGGTCGGGCCACGGTCCGGCGACAGCTCAGGGAGATCTCCGGGTTCCGGATCATCCCCAGGTCCCGGTTGGGGCGCCCCGCAGCGGGCTGGGAGACTGGCCCCATGAGTGACCCCAGCACCCCGAACACCCCGAACACGCCGACCAGCGCTCCCCGCCCCGTCCTGGACCTCTGGTGCGAACTCCAGTGCCCCGACTGCCGCACCGCCCTCGACGACGTGCACGCGCTGCGCGCCCGCTACGGGGACCGGCTGGAGATCAGGCTGCGGCACTTCCCGCTGGAGCGGCACAAGCACGCCTTCGCGGCGGCGCAGGCCGTGGAGGAGGCCGCCGAGCAGGGGCAGGGCTGGGCGTACGTCGAGGCGGTACTGGCCCGGGTGACGGACCTGGACCGCCGGGGCGAGGCGCTTCTCCTGGACGTGGCCCGCGAACTGGGCCTGGACGCGGACGAGTTCGACACCGCGCTCATCGACGGCCGGCACATCCTGATCGTCGACGCGGACCAGGCCGAGGGCAAGGCGATCGGGGTCACCGGCACACCCACGTACGTCATCGACGGGGAGCGGCTCGACGGCGGCAAGAGCCAGGACGGGCTGCGCGAGCGGATCGAGACGATCGCCGACCGGCTGCTGGCGAACACCTGACGCCCACCGCGCCGGTCGGCCACGAGCCCGCTACAGCAGCGCCTTGTACAGGGAGATCCGCTCGGTCTCGTAGCCGAGCGAGTCGTACAGCGTGCGGGCCGGGGTGTTGCCCGCGAAGACGTTGAGGCCGAGGACGGTGCGGCCCGCGGTCAGGGCGTGACGCTCGGCGAGCAGCATGAGGGAGCGGCCATGGCCCTTGCCGCGGTGCTGTTCGGCGACCTCGACGTCGTAGACATAGGCGTCGTCGGCGCGGACGGCCACCCACAGGATGCCGACGGTCTCGCCGTCCTGTTCGAGGACGCTGAAGACCATGCCGGGGGTGTCCGCGCCCCGCGGCAGTTCCGTGGCGTGATCGCGCTCGGTCTTCGCGCGCGCCTCGGCCTCGGGCACACCCCGGGTGATCCAGTCGCGCGCGTACTCCTCCTTGCTGCGCTCCTCCCACACGGCGAACTCCGCGCCGGTCATCGGGCGGGCCCGCACGCCGTCCGGCAGCGTGGGCGCGGACGGGCCGACCCGCTTGCGCATGGCGCGGTTGCGCTCGACGTACCCGAGCGCGCCCGCGAGCCCCAGCGCGGCCCCGGCCCCGGCGGGCACGGTCACCTCGATCCGTGTGCAGCCCCAGCCGCGCACGATCTCCTCGGCCGCGAGCGCGGCGACCGTGCCACGGCCCCGGCGGCGGTCGGGCTCGTCGATGCCGAGATGGTCGATACGGGCCACCGTGGGCCCGAAGCGCCGGTCCGTGCTGAGGTCCGCCACTCCGACAGGACGGCTGTTCACACACACCTGGTAGTGGCGGGACAGCGCTCCGTCGGCGGCGCGTTCGAGCGGCCCGGTCGGCCGCAGGGTGGTGGTCATCAGAGGAGTTCTACCCACGGCGGCGCCCCCTCGCATCCCGTTTTACGCGCCCCCCGCGCGCGGTACGTCACGGATCGAGGTCGTTCCCCGCGCGCTCGTCGAAGATCCGCATCGCCTTGGCCGTCACCGGGCCCGGCGCGCCCGGGAGTTCACGGCCGTCGACCCGGTGCACGCCCTGCACGTCGCGGAGCGTGGACGTGAGGAAGACCTCGTCGGCCCGCTCCAGGACGTCCAGCGGCAGATCGGTCTCCTTGGCGCCCGTCCAGGCCACGGTCAGCGCGCGCGTGATGCCCGCGAGGCAGCCGGACGCGACGGGCGGGGTGTGGATCTCGCCGTCGATGACGACGAACACATTCGATCCGGTGCCCTCGCAGAGCCGGTCGGCGGTGTTCCCGAACAGCGCCTCGGACGCGCCCTGTTCACGGGCGCGCGCGAGCGCGACGACGTTCTCGGCGTACGAGGTCGTCTTGAGCCCGGCGAGCGCACCCCGTTCGTTACGGGTCCACGGGACGGTGATCACGGCCGTCGCGTCGGGGCGCCGATGAGCCTCGCCGAGCGCGACGACGAGCGTCGGACCGTGCTCGCCGCGGTCGGAGCCGAGCGGCGACTCGCCGCCGGTGTAGGTGATCCGCAGCCGGCCGAGCGGCATCGGCTGGGCGTCGACGACGGCCGCGCACGCCCGGCGCACCTCGTCCAGGTCGGGCTCCGGCAGCCCGAGGCCGCGCGCCGAACGGGCGAGCCGGTCGAGGTGCCGGGTGAGGGCGAACGGCCGTCCGTCGACCGTCTTCACGGTCTCGAAGATGCCGTCGCCCACGGTCAGTCCGTGATCGAAGACGGAGACGCGGGCGGAAGCGGCGTCCCGGAGCCCTCCGTCGAGCCATATCTTCACGAAAGGGTCCCTCCGCTCTCCGCGCACAAGCCGTTCGCCGTGTACGCGCCGTTCTCCGTGTAGGTCCCCGACGCTACCGCCAGCAGCCGGGACGCCTTCAGCTCGGTCTCCCGCCACTCGCGCTCGGGGTCCGAGCCCCAGGTGATGCCCGCACCCGTACCGAAACGGAGGAGGCCCGCGGCGCGGTCGATCCAGAAGGTGCGGATACCGACGGCGAGGGCAGCCGTGCCACGGTCCGCGTCGACCCAGCCGATGCCCCCGCAGTACGGGCCACGGGGAGCGGTCTCCAGGGCGTCGATGATCCGCAGCGCACTGGACTTGGGGGCGCCGGTGACGGAGCCGGGCGGAAAGGCCGCCGCGAACAGGTCGGGCCAGCCGGCGCCGTCGGGCAGTTCGCCCCGGACCGTCGAGACGAGATGGACGAGCCCCGGGTGCTTCTCCACGACGCACAGGTCGGGCACGGTCACCGAACCGGTCGCGCAGACCCGTCCGAGGTCGTTGCGGACGAGGTCCACGATCATCACGTTCTCGGCGTGGTCCTTCTCCAGGAGGTCCGCCTCGGTGCGTCCGGTGCCCTTGATCGGCCCGGACTCGATGGTCCTGCCGGTGCGGCGCAGGAAGAGTTCGGGCGACGCGGTGGCGATCTCCACGCCGTGCTCCGGCAGCCGGATCGTTCCCGCGTACGGCGCCGGATTGCCGCGCGCGAGCAGCGCGGTCAGGGCGTCGACGTCGGCGTCCGGGGCGACCGGCGCGGACAGCACCCGGCAGAGGTTGGCCTGGTACACCTCGCCCGCCGCTATGTGCTCCCGTATCCGCCGCACTCCGGCCGTGTACGCGGCGCGGTCGAGCGACGACGTCCAGTCGCCGACGGCGGGTCCACGCCACGCGCCGGGCACAGGAGCGGGCACCGGCACCTCGCTGACCTGGGCGAACCGTGCACAGACCAGCCGCCCGTCGAAGTCCGCCGACACCGCCCAGAAGCCATGGGAATCCAGTGCGGCGGGGTCGCTGGTGACATCGCGGAGGCCGGTGGCGAGGAGGCCACCGAAGCGGGCCATCGGAACGGGGTGGTGCACGGCTGCCAGTCTAGAGCGGTGACCTGCGGGTGCCCGGGGGCGGTCGCAGGGCAGCACGCTGCGTAAACGCGTTTTTGTGCTGGCCCCGGAATCCGCTAGAGTTCAACACGTCGCCGGGCCCGCGCGAGCGGACCCGAAACGACAGGCGGACGTAGCTCAGTTGGTAGAGCGCAACCTTGCCAAGGTTGAGGTCGCGAGTTCGAACCTCGTCGTCCGCTCAGGAAGTGGGGATCCTCCCGGACCTCACGACTCCTGGTGGAGTGGCCGAGAGGCGAGGCAACGGCCTGCAAAGCCGTCTACACGGGTTCAAATCCCGTCTCCACCTCCAAGGACGATTAGCTCAGCGGGAGAGCGCTTCCCTGACACGGAAGAGGTCACTGGTTCAATCCCAGTATCGTCCACTGGACCCCGCGAGGGGTTCCCGCGCGATTAGCTCAGCGGGAGAGCGCTTCCCTGACACGGAAGAGGTCACTGGTTCAATCCCAGTATCGCGCACGCACACGCAGGAACCGCAGGTCATCGACTTGCGCCTTGCGCGATTAGCTCAGCGGGAGAGCGCTTCCCTGACACGGAAGAGGTCACTGGTTCAATCCCAGTATCGCGCACCAGCCGAAAGCCCCCGGTCGTCCCAGACGGCCGGGGGCTTCGTCGTGCCTCTGCGGTCAGGCTCCCGCGCTCAGACTCCTGCGCTCAGGAGGAGAAGAGCATGCGGCCGAAGCTCTTCTGACGGTGGTGACCGTAGTGGCCCCCGTGCGAGCCGTGGCCGCCGTGCTGGGCGCCCCAGGCGGGCGCGGGCGCCGACGGATACGCCTGCGGTGCGGCCGGCGGCGGGGCGGGCTGCGACCACTGGGTCTCCAGCCGGGTCAGGGCCTCCAACTCGCCGTAGTCGAGAAATATCCCCCGGCAGCCACTGCACTGTTCGATCTGGACACCGTTGCGGTTGTACGTGTGCATCGGCGCATGACACTTGGGACACTGCATCGTCCGCTCAACTCCCACCCAGTTGGTACGACTTCGCCGGAACCCTTCCCGGATCCGGTTGTCCGCACCCTACTTCGTGGTCGGCCGGGCCAACTCCACCGGGACCGTGGCCATACGGACACACGTATCAATGACCGCCTGTTCGATCTCGTCCAGCGCGCGGCCCTCCGTCACCGCCCTGACCACGGCGAGCGCACCGGTCTGCACCGTCAGGGCGCGCGCCGCCACATCCAGCGCGGGCCACGGGTCGCCCTCGCCGATCCCCGGCACGGCCGGGCCGCCCTCCTGTTGGTACGCGGTGAGGAAGCGGTTCCATTCCTCGGGCGCCAGCAGTCCGCAGGCGTGCCAGGCGGCCGGGCGGGCGAGGTCCCACGCCGGGTCGCCGAGCCCGAGGTCGTCGATGTCGATGAGCAGCCAGGGACCACCGCCCGCCCGGCCGCGCAGCAGTTGGCCCAGGTGCAGATCGCCGTGGCACAGGATCCGCGACGGCGGCATCGGCGCCTCGTCGCGCGCCCACGCCGGCAGCGTCGACCAGGCCCGCTCCAGCGGAGCGGCGGCCGGATGCGGGCCCGCCGCCCGGAGCCGGTTGAGCGCGCGGGCGGCCTTGGCGGGCCCCCGCATGGGCGGCAAGGGGCGTACCGGGGTGCGGTGTTGACGGGTGCCGGGTGGGGCGGCGTGCGCGAGGGCGGCCGTGTCGGTGCGGTGCAGCCGGGCGAGGAGGGTGCCCGCCTCGGCCCAGGGCGCGTCCTCGGGTGCCGTCGGGTCGACGGGGGCGCCGTACGGCCAGAGGGTGACGAGCCTGCCGTGCAGGTCGACCGGGTCGGGCCGCAGTGGTGGGAGCAGGATGCCGGTGAGCGAGGGATGGGCGGCGACGGCGGTGCGCAGGGCGAGCAGCCCGGGGTCGGTGCCGGGGGCGTGGGCCTTGGCGACCGTGTCGCCGTGACGGACCACGGTCGCGTCGTCACGGTCGGCCAGGACGGTGTCCCCCGTCCCGCAACCGCACCCCGTTCGCCCACGATCACCGCCGCGATCATCCCTGCGGTCATCCCTGCCGTCATCCCTGCGACGGACGTCGTCCTCGCGATGGACAGCGCCGCGCACCTTGGCCTGGAGCGCGCGCAGCACCTCTGCGGCCACCGGTTCCCCTCCCCCGCGGTCATGCCCCGCGCGGATGCGGCCGGGCATGCCGTGAGCGTACGCAACCGGGTCCGGACGCCCGTGTCCAGGAAAAGCAATGCCCGCGCAGCTCCCCAGCTGCGCGGGCATTTGTGCCGTCCGCCGCACCCCCGTCCCCACGGGGTTTCATGGCCGGATGTCCCCGCCCGGACCGCTCTTCCGGGCCTGGGGCGCCGCTCAGCGCCCCAGCATCACGCCCACGGACGACGCTTGTGTGACCACTGCGTCCCAGCCGCCGAAGACGACTACGAGCAGGGCCGCCAGAGGAAGGACCATGGCCGTCGCCACCAAGGGGTGACGCTGACCGGACCGGCGTGTACCGAACGCGGCGTACGCCTTGCGTCCCTGGGTGCGGATCAGTGCCCGCGGTGCCGTGTCCGCCATGATCCCTCTCCTGATCAAGTCATTCCGAAGCTCTTCCCGGGGGCTCACGCACCCGGTCCGCAGCTCTTCTGTTTGGCAGCGACGGGTGCCTGACCTCGGGGGACGAGTACCGCACCCGCCGCT
Source organism: Streptomyces sp. NPDC091292 (assembly GCF_044757265.1). NCBI lineage: Bacteria > Bacillati > Actinomycetota > Actinomycetes > Kitasatosporales > Streptomycetaceae > Streptomyces > Streptomyces sp. NPDC091292. The sequence goes on from NZ_JBIVUQ010000008.1 coordinate 210,232, forward strand.
TGACAACAAATCTAGGTGCGCGGGCCGCCTGGGTCGTCATGCCCTCGTACCGATTGGCGGGCCTCCCGGAGGATGACCGATCACTTGCCGCCTACTCCCCTGGGTGGAGACGCCGATGAGGGTCTCGGGGTCTTCCCGGAGGGGACGGCGCGAGGCCGCCCACTCCGGGCTCCACGCTCCTGGGCCCCGCGCTCCTGGGCCGACCGTTATGAGGCCGACCGCTACGAGGCCGGCCTCTCCGAACCGTCCTCCCTGGGGACGGGCTGCTCGACCAGGGCCAGCACCCGGGTCGCCATGAAACGTGCCGTCCGCACCACCGTCCCGTTGCGCGTGACTTCGCTCACTTCGACCACTCCCCTGCGCACCGCCGTCTCCACCCGGCGGCCCGCACGACTGGCCACCACCTCATAGGTACGTGTCGTGTCCCCGGCGTCCACGACTATCTCCACCCGGTCACCCTTCACAGGTCCAATCCCCCTTCTGCGACGGACGGTTGGGAAACGCGGCCCCGGTGACGAGGCTCGTCCCCGCTCGACCTGACCATCCTTCAAGTTTCCCACCCGGCACTGACAATCGATCCGTGTGCGAGGGCGCGGCCTCTGCGCGCACCCGGCCCGCGGTACGTAAGCTGTGGCTCGTCAAACGGACCGGGCAGCGGGGATGAACATGGCGATGATGCGCCTGAGGCGCGAGGACCCGCGTGTCGTCGGCTCGTTCAGGCTTCACCGGCGGCTCGGCGCGGGCGGGATGGGCGTCGTCTATCTGGGGTCCGACCGCCGTGGCCAGCGGGTCGCGCTGAAGGTGATCCGGCCGGACCTGGCGGAGGATCAGGAGTTCCGGTCGCGCTTCGCACGCGAGGTGTCGGCGGCACGGCGGATCCGCGGCGGCTGCACCGCGCGGCTGGTCGCGGCGGACCTGGAGGCCGACCGGCCCTGGTTCGCCACGCAGTACGTGCCGGGCCCGTCGCTGCACGACAAGGTCGCCGACGAGGGCCCGCTGACGGCCGCCGACGTGGCCTCGGTCGGCGCGGCCCTGTCCGAGGGACTGGTCGCGGTCCATGAGGCCGGGGTCGTCCACCGGGACCTCAAGCCGTCGAACATCCTGCTGTCCCCGAAGGGCCCGCGGATCATCGACTTCGGTATCGCCTGGGCGACCGGCGCCAGCACGCTCACGCATGTGGGCACGGCGGTCGGCTCCCCCGGCTTCCTCGCGCCCGAGCAGGTGCGCGGCGCGCCCGTGACCCCGGCGACGGACGTGTTCTCGCTGGGCGCCACGCTGGCGTACGCGGCGACCGCCGACTCGCCTTTCGGGCACGGCGGTTCCGAGGTGATGCTGTACCGCGTCGTGCACGAGGAACCACAACTGGGGGCCGTCCCGGACGCGCTCGCCCCGCTCGTAAGGGCGTGCCTCGCGAAGGATCCCGAGGAGCGGCCGAGCACCCTGCAACTGTCGCTGCGGCTCAAGGAGATCGCCGCGCGCGAGGCACAGGGCCTGACGGACACCCGCCCGCCCCCGGCCCGCGGCGAGCCCGACCGTCCGACGGGTCGGCTCGCCGAGGAGTACGCGGAGCAGCGCACCCAGCGGCGTACCCAGGGCGGTACGCCCCCGCCGCGCACCGGACCCTCGCGGCCCCACCCGTCGTCACCCTCGTCGGCATCGTCGGCGTCCTCATCGTCGTCGGCGTCGCGGTCGAACACGCGACCGCCCGCGCCGCGCTCCACCCGGTCCGGCGGCCGTCCCGCGCCGCGCAGTGGCGCCGGGCGCCCGGGGCCGCGTACCACCGGCACCGGGCTGCGCCCCGCCAACCCGAGGCTGCTGCGGCAGCGGCTCATCGTCTTCGTCGTGGTGACGCTGCTCGTGGCCCTGGGCATCGCGGCGGCGCAGGGCTGCCAGGGTCCCGCGCGCGGGCTCGGGGACGTACGGGACGTCCTCAAGTCGCAGCAGACAGCGGCCCCCGCACCGCTGGAGTAGCGCGGGACCGGGCGTCAGAACTCTCCGGTGTCCGCCATGGTCGTCATCGTCGCGGACAGGGTCCGTACGAACGCGGCCTTGGTGTGCCGGGCCTGCGGGGTTTCGACGTACAGGGAGTTGACGTACAGACCGGTGTCGTTGCGGTGGAACCAGAAGCAGATGCCGTTGGTGCTGGACGCCCAGATGTGTTTTCTCGCCTTCAGGGCCGTGTGGTGTTCCGCTCCCGGGGCCTTGCGGAAGTCGAGGTACGAGAAGAAGTTCACGGCGTACGGCCAGGACCGCAGCGACGCGTACTCCGGGGCGAGCAGGTGCCACACCTTGACGAACGGGACGCCGATGTTGCTCAGCATCTCGGTGGACGCGGCCCGCACCCGGCCGATGACCTCGGTGAAGTCGTCGCCCGCGACGGAGAACTCGATGGGCAGGGTGTTCACGAACCAGCCCATGGCGTGGGCGTAGGAGCCCCGGCCGCGCTCACTGACCGGCATCAGCCCCCGGTACACGTCCGGCCCGCCCTCCTTCCTCAGGGCGACGGCGACGGCCGCGAGCACGCCCATGTACGGCCTCCCGCCGGCCGCCAGACAGCGGGCCTCCAGCGCGTCGACGGCTGCGGCGGACAGGAGCGCGTCGGTCTCGTTGAGCGTCGGGTACATCCGGCCCGGCTCGACGCCCAGGTCGAGGGGGAACGGCGGGAAGAAGCCGCCGTTGTGCGCCATGAACGTCTTCCAGTACCCGAGGCGGCTGTCGTCCGCGTCGATCGACCGGCCCAGGAGGCGCTGTTCCTGGCCGAAGGTGAGATAGCTGCCGGTCTCGGGGAACTCCGCCGCGCGGTCCCGGGAGCACGCCTCGTACGCGGTGGCGATGTCGTGCACGGCGATCGGTGTCGACATGCCGTCCGACACGAGGTGGTCGAAGGCGAGGTACACCGTCGTGGACGTGTCCCTGATCACCGCGCCCATCACGAACAGCGGCCAGGACAGCGTGTCGATGCGCTCGAAGGACTCGGACAGATACGTCCGGATCTTCTCGGGGCAGTCGACGTGTCCGAGGTCGAACGGTTCGAGGGTGACCTCGTCCGGGCCCAGCGGCTCGCAGGTGAGATCCCCGGCGAGCTGCCGGAACTCGCACCGCAGCACCTCGTGACGGCGGACGAAGTGGTGCAGCGCGGCGTCCAGGGCCGGCCGGTCGAGCGGGCCGTCGATCTCGAAGCTGGCGGCGACGTAGGAAGAGATCGGGTCACCGGCGGTGCGGCCGTCCTGGGCCGTAGTGAAATGTTTCTCCTGGTTGTACGAGGCGATTTTGCGCCGTTGCGCGGGGACGGGGGCCGGTACGGATGCCGGTGCCGCTGTCGGGGCGGCGGGTCCGGGCGTGGGCGTGGGGTCGGCGGCGCGGGTTCTCGTGGACCGCAGCCGCCATTCCACGACCTGCCCGGGTGCGACATCCAGTTCTGCGATGGGGGCCTGAAGCACCGATGAACGCCCTTTCCGTAGTTGCGTCCAGGTTCCTCGGCCCAACGAGCCAACCGGCGGCGCGGCAACGGGTGGGGGTCAGAAGCGCACTACGACAGGCCCTAGAGCTGGGGTCGTCCCGTCGCCACCGCGTAGAAGGCGACGGCCGCCGCCGCGCCCACGTTGAGGGAGTCGACGCCGTGGGCCATCGGGATGCGGACCCATTCGTCGGCGGCCACCAGGGCCTGGGTGGAAAGCCCTTCACCCTCGGCGCCGAGCATCAGGGCCACCCTCTCCATCCGGTGCGGCGCCGCCTCGTCGAGGGTCGCGGCCTTCTCGTCGGGGGTCAGCGCGAGCAGGTTGAAGCCCGCGCCGCGCACCGACTCCAGCCCCTTGGGCCAGGACTCCAGACGCGCGTAGGGGACGGAGAAGACGGCGCCCATGGAGACCTTCACCGATCTGCGGTAGAGCGGGTCGGCGCAGTCCGGTGACAGGAGGACGGCGTCCATGCCGAGTGCGGCGGCGCTGCGGAAGATGGCGCCGATGTTGGTGTGGTCGTTGACGGCCTCCATCACGACGACACGGCGCATGGTGCGGAGCAGGTCGTCGGCGGTCGGCAGGGGTTTGCGCTGCATGGACGCGAGGGCGCCCCGGTGGACGTGGTAGCCGGTGACCCGCTCGGCGAGTTCGGGGCTGACCGCGTAGACGGGTGCGGGGAGTTCGTCGATGACGTCGCGCATGACGTCGACCCACTTGGACGACAGGAGCATCGACCGCATCTCGTAGCCGGCGTCCTTGGCGCGGCGGATGACCTTCTCGCCCTCGGCGATGAACAGGCCCTCGGCGGGCTCGCGTTTGCGCCGCAGCTCCACATCGGTCAGCCCCGTGTAGTCACGCAGGCGCGGGTCGTCGGGATCCTCGACGGTGATGAGATCGGCCACAGAGTGATACTGCCTTGTCCTGGGTGTGGTGCCAACGGCTGGACGGGGATCGTGTTACTCGTGGTTACGTGAGGTGTCTCTCGGGGCGCCCGGGACGCCCGGTCCGACCCTGACGACCTCGCCGATGACGATCACGGCGGGCGGCCGTACCTCATCGGCGACGACGGTGTCCGCGACGGTCGCCAGGGTGGCGTCGACCCGGCGCTGGGCGGCGGTGGTGCCCTCCTGGACCAGGGCCACCGGTGTGTCGGCGGGCCTGCCGTGGGCGATGAGCGTCTCGGCGATCCGGCCGATCTTGTCGACGCCCATCAGGACGACGAGGGTGCCGCGCAGCCGGGCGAGCGCGGGCCAGTCGACCAGGGAGCGCTCGTCGTCGGGTGCCACATGGCCGCTGACCACCGTGAACTCATGGGCGACCCCGCGATGCGTGACGGGGATGCCGGCGGCGCCCGGCACCGAGATCGCGCTGGAGATGCCGGGCACGACGGTGTACGGAATCCCGGCCGCGACGAGCGCCTCGGCCTCCTCCATGCCCCGGCCGAAGACGAACGGGTCGCCGCCCTTGAGCCGCACCACGGACCGGCCCGCCCTGGCGTGCTCGACGAGCGCGTTGTTGATGGCCTCCTGCGCCATGTACCGGCCGTACGGGATCTTCGCGGCGTCGATGACCTCGACGTGCGGCGGGAGTTCGGCGAGCAGGTCGCGGGGGCCGAGCCGGTCGGCGATGACGACGTCGGCCTCGGCGAGCAGCCGGCGGCCACGGACCGTGATCAGGTCGGGATCGCCGGGGCCGCCGCCGACGAGGGCGACCGACGCGGTGCGGGTGCGGTGGTGCGGGGCGACGAGGGTGCCGTCGCGCAGGCCCTCGACCACGGCGTCCCGCACGGCGGCGGTATGGCGCGGGTCGCGGCCCTGGGCGTCCGTGGTCAGGACGGCGACCGTGACACCCTCGCTGTGTCCGGTCGCCGGGGTCCAGGCGGTGGCCGCGTCGGCGTCGTCGGAGCGTACGCACCAGACGCGGTGGGCCTCGGCCTCGGCGGACGCGCGGACGTTCGCCGCGCGGTCGCTGGTGGCGATCAGGGCGTACCAGGCGCCGGCGAGGTCGCCGTCCTCGTACGCCCTGCGCAGCCAGGTGATCTCGCCCGCGTCCGCCATCGCCTCGACGGACGGGGTGACCGCCGGGGAGACGAGGACGAGGTCGGCGCCCGCCGCGATCAGTGCCGGGAGGCGGCGCTGGGCGACCTGGCCGCCGCCGAGGACGACGACACGGCGGCCGGTGAGGCGGAGCCCTACGGGGTAGGGCGGGTGCGGGGCGTTCGCTGGCATGGCGGTGCGGCTCCTCGTACGGCCCGCTGCGGCGCGGGAGCGGGGGTGACGTGCGGTGGGTGCGTGGCGGCGGCGCGGGGGCATGTCGTCGCGGCGGGCAGTGGCAGTGGGTCGTGGCGGTGGGTCCACGATACGGCGCCGCCCCGCGCCGGTCGTGGCGTGAGGCGGCCCGCCGCGCCGCCGTGCCCGGCGGCGGCCGTGGCTACTTCTCGGTGACTCCGGCCGAGTCGAAGGTCGCCACCTCGTGCATCGCGCGGGCCGCGCTCTGCACCAGCGGCAGGGCGAGCAGGGCGCCGGTGCCCTCGCCGAGCCGGAGGTCGAGGTCGACCAGGGGGCGCAGGCCGAGCTTGCCCAGCGCGGCGACATGGCCGGGCTCGGCGCTGCGGTGGCCCGCGATGCACGCGGCGAGCGCCTCGGGCGCGATGGCGCGGGCGACCAGGGCCGCCGCACCGGCGCTGACCCCGTCGAGCACGACGGGCGTCCGCAGGGACGCGCCGCCCAGCAACAGGCCGACGATGGCGGCGTGTTCGAGGCCGCCGATCGCCGCGAGCACCCCGATCGGGTCGGCGGGGTCGGGCTGGTGCAGCTCCAGCGCGCGCCGTACGACCTCGGTCTTGCGGGCCAGCGTCTCGTCGTTGATGCCGGTGCCCCGGCCGGTGACCTCGGACGGTTCGGCGCCCGTGTAGACGGCGATGAGAGCGGCGGACGCGGTGGTGTTGGCGATGCCCATCTCGCCGGTGAGCAGCGCCTTGTTGCCCGCCGCCACCAGATCGCGGGCGGTCTCGATGCCGACCTCGATGGCGGCCTTGACCTCGTCGCGGGTGAGCGCGGGCCCGGTGGTCATGTCGGCCGTACCGGCCCTGATCTTGCGCGGCAGGAGCCCCGGGGTCGCGGGCAGGTCCGAGGCGACGCCCACGTCGATGACGCAGACCTCGGCGCCGACCTGGTGCGCGAACGCGTTGCAGACCGCGCCGCCGCCGAGGAAGTTGGCGACCATCTGGCCGGTGACCTCCTGCGGCCAGGGCGTGACGCCCTGGGCGTGCACCCCGTGGTCGCCCGCGAAGATCGCGACGGCCGCGGGCTCCGGAATCGGCGGCGGGCACATCCGGGACAGGCCGCTGAGCTGCGCGGAGATGATCTCCAGCATGCCGAGCGCGCCGGCCGGCTTGGTCATCCGCTTCTGCCGCTCCCACGCCTCGCCGAGCGCCTTGGCGTCCAGCGGCCGGATGCCGGCGACGGTCTCGGCGAGCAGGTCGTGGGGCTCCTCACCGGGCAGCAGCCGGCGGCCGTACGTCTCCTCGTGGACGACCCAGGACAGCGGGCGGCGCTTGGACCAGCCCGCCTGCGACAGCTCGGGCTCCTCCGGGAACTCGTCGACGTATCCGACGCACAGGTACGCCACGACCTCCAGGTGTTCCGGCAGGTCGAGGGCGCGGACCATCTCGCGCTCGTCGAAGAAGCTGACCCAGCCGACGCCCAGGCCCTCGGCGCGGGCGGCGAGCCACAGGTTCTCGACCGCGAGCGCCGAGGAGTACGGCGCCATCTGCGGCTGGGTGTGACGGCCGAGGGTGTGCCGGCCGCCGCGTGTGGGGTCGGCGGTGACGACGATGTTCACCGGGGTGTCGAGGATGGCCTCGATCTTGAGTTCCTTGAACTGCTTCGCGCGGCCCTTGGGCAGGGACTTGGCGTACGCGTCACGCTGGCGCATCGCGAGTTCGTGCATCGCCTGCCGGGTGTCGGCGGAGCGGATGACGACGAAGTCCCAGGGCTGCGAGTGCCCGACGGACGGCGCGGTGTGGGCGGCCTCCAGGACCCGCAGCAGCACGTCGTGCGGGATCGGATCGGGGCGGAAGCCGTTGCGGATGTCACGGCGTTCCCGCATGACGCGCAGGACGGCTTCGCGTTCGGCGTCGTCGTAGCCGGGTGCGGGGGCTCCCCGCGCGGGGGCCGGGCGGGGCGCGTCGGAGGCACCGTCGTCGTCGGCGGTACGGGTGTCCATGGTGTCCGGGGACTGCGCGGCCAGGGGTTCGGGCGCGTCGTCCTGGTCCGCCGGTTCCGGGAGCGGGGCTTCGCCGGTACGGGGGGCGGGGAAGGGTACGTCGGCCGGGGGGCCGGTGTGGGAGGCGTCCGGGGCGTCGGTGCCGTCGGTGCCGTCGGTGGCCTCGGCGCCGTTCGGCGCTTCGGGGGTGCCGAGGTCCGTCGGGGCGTCCGGGGCGAGGGCGGTGAGGGGCGTGAGGGGCCCGGGGGCGTCGGGTGCCCCAGGCTCCTCACGGACGCCGGAAGCCTCGGACGCGTCGGGTGCGTCGGCTGCGTGGGGTACATCAGGTCCGTCGGGTGCCATGAAGGGCGTGTCCGGTACGGCCTCTTGCGCCTCGGGGGCGGATTCGGCCGGGGCTTCGGGCACCGTGTTCGACACGACGGACACCGGCCCGGGTACGGGCTGCGCGCCAGCGGCTTCCTCGGTCACCGCTGCTTCCGCGACCGGCGCCTCGGCAACCGGCTCCCCGGAAATCGGCTCCTCGGGGACCAACTCCCCTTGCGGACCCGCTTCCGGACCGTCCTCGGCGACCGGCTCCGAAGCCTCGGGCGCCGCGACGGCGGCGGGCGGCATCGCGACCGGCAGGCCGCCCCCGTTCTCGTCACCGGCCACCGGCACCACGCGCAGCGCGTGCGGAGGAGTGGGCGCCAGATGGGGTGGGGTCGGGACGGTGCCGTCGACCGGCACGAACTGGCCGATGGTCCCGGAACCGGATGCGTCGGCGGGCCGGGTGAAGTCGACACCGGAGGACGCGGCGAGGTGGACGTCGGCCTCGGTGACCGGCACCTGCTGAGGTCCCTGAAGCCGCTGCGTACCGTCGCCGGGCACCACCCCGTTCACCGGTGCCGCGTGCTCGCCCAGTGGTCCGGCGTCCATGGTCTGCGTGGCGTTCGCCATCTCCGGAGCGGGCGGGAAGGCCGTCGCGGGAGGGGTGGCGGAGGCGGGCGCGGGGGCGGCTTCGGGTACGAAGTCCGGAACGACCGTTTCTGCCGGTGTGCCGCCGGGGCCGCCCGATGTTCCGTTGCCAGATGTTCCGTTCGGGGGCAGCGGCGACCAGGGCGCGCCGCCCTGGACCGGGATCTCGCCGAGCTGCGGTCCGGGCAGCGGGGCCGCGTCGCGCGGGATGTCCAGGTACTCGGGGCCGGTGGTCGGGGGGCTCTGGTGGCGGACCTTGACGGCGCTGCGGCGGCTCCCGGCGGGTCCCCGGTCGGACAGGGAGCGCACGGGGCTCGCGGCGGCGTCGGGCAGGGGCGGGCCGAGGTGGAGCGGACGGCGGGCCGGGCCGGACTGGGGTGCGGAGGCGGAGACCTCACCGAGGTCGACGGATCCGCTGTCCGGTCCGGCCGACCCCTGCGCCACGGGCACGGGAACGGGGACGGGCTCGTGCGGGGCCTGATCCGAGGCCGGGGCCGGGGTCTCGGCGGGGTCGACCGTGACCGGGGTGTCCACGGCGGCGGCCGGGTCGGCAAGGGGAGCCGGTTCGGCGCCGGGAATCTGCTCCGGCTGTGGCGGCTGGGGCGCGAACTGCGGGTTCGCGTACTGCTCCGGGTCGAACGGATCCGTTTCGAACGGGTCGGGCTCCAGCGACGTCGGGATCGACGGCACCACCGTCGTATGCGTCACCGGCGGGTACGCCACGGCACCGTCCGGTACGCCGGGCATGCCCGCGCCCCCGGTGGACGGGCCGTCGCTCCAGGCGCCCTGGGCGCCCGGCATCAGCAGGAGGTCGTCGTCTTCGGCGGGAGGCTCGGCGGGGTCGAGGTAGGTGTAGGCACCCGGCGCCTGGACGCCCGACTGCCCTGCTCCCAGGTCCTGGACGGACCCGGCAGCGACCCCCTCGCCGGCACTCTCCGGCAGTCCCTCGCCCGGGATCTGGCCGGTGTCGGTCATGCGTACCCCTCGCCCATCGGTAGTGCTTCTTCGACCGTCCCCGGCCTTGCCGGGGTGGCCCGCCTGCCCGGGGCGGCGCACCGACCGCCCTCCTTCAAGAACGAGCGGGCACGCCACGCGGCACGAACGGTCCGTCGGCAACGGCGCCCCTGCCGGCAGTCCGGCCTCAGCCATTGTCCCGGTTCGCCCCCGCCCCGGCACCTGGTTCCGGCACGGTCCACTGTGGACTGCGCCACGTCGCGCGTCCTCCGGTCCGCTGTATCACACACCACCCAAAACGGGCGGGTTTTCCGGACATTGGGCCACGAAGCCCTGGGTGGTCCGGCGCGGTACAACGATCGGCCAGCCTACCTCGCGCCCCGCCGGGCGAGGATCACGGGGCGCGGTCGGGGAGGCGTCCGCAGAGCAGGAAGGCGACGGTGCGTTCCTTCTCGGACCAGGCCCGGGTGTCCAGTTCGACGGACTGGAGAAGCGCGCACTCCACCTCATAACCGTGTTCGGTCAGGCCCCTGCCGACGAGTTCGGCGGCGTCGCGTGTCGCGGCGTGCGTGACGATACGGGCGGGGCGCCGGTCGGCGACCGCGGAGACCACGTCCGCTCCCCCGCCCCCGACGCGTACGACATCGGGTTCGGGCAGGTCTTCGAGGATGTGCGGGGCGGTGCCGTGCACGATCTGGAGCTGGACGCCGAAGCGGCGGGCGGTCGCGGTGGTGCGGGCGCAGGCGTCGGGGTCGCTGTCGACGGCGATGACGGCGGCGCCGAAGCGGGCCGCCTCGGTGGCGAAGGCGCCGCTGGCGGAGCCGATGTCCCAGACGAGGTCGCCCACGCGGGGCCCGGTGCGGGCGAGTTGGGCGGCGCGCAGCAGGTCGTTCTCGCCCTCGTGCGGCGCGGTGCCGTAGGTGGCGGCGGGCAGGGCCCAGCCCCGGGGTGCCGTCACGGGTTCGCGCCCCGCGATCCAGGCGGACTCGGGTCCCGCGGTGGGGGTGCCGCCGATGACGATGACGACGTTGGGGTCGCGCCAGGCGTGGTCGGCGGCCTTGTCCGAGGTGACGACGGTGACGCGTTCGCGGGTGGTGCCCAGCTCCTCGCAGATGACGAAGGTGCGGTGGACGCCTTCGAGGAGGAGGCCGAGTTCGGCGGGTCCGGCGCCGGGTGAGGTGAGGACGGCGACCTTGGTGTGGGCGCGGCACACGTTCACGGCGCGGCGCAGCGTACGGCGATGGGCGACGACCACTTCGGCGTCCTCCCAGGCCATTCCGGCGCGCGCGAACGCCTGTGCGACGGAGGACACGGCGGGGACGACCTCGACCTCAAGCCCGAATTCGGGGCCGTGCAGGGTGCGGACGACGCCGAAGAAGCCGGGGTCGCCGTCGGCGAGTACGACGGCGGTGCCGCGGTGGCCGGCGATACGGCGGGCGGCGAGGGCGACGCTGCCGAGCCGGATGCGTTCGGCAGCGGGCGGGATCTCGGGGAGTGCGAGGTGGTGGGCGGCTCCGGCGACCAGGGTCGCGGCGCTCAGCGCGGAGCGTGCCGCGTCGGTGAGGGGCGAGCCGTCCCAGCCGATCACCGTGACCCGGTCGGCCATCGTCGTCAGTCTCCAGGGTCTCGGGTCGTCCGCTGTCCCGGTCGGGTTCGTCCGGGTGTGTCCGGCTGTCCGGGTGTCCGGCAGGTGGTGGGGGGCGTATGGGCACCTGAGGGTACCGGGCGCGGCTGTGGTGGGTCGCAGGCGCCCTGGGCCGGGGGCGGGTGTCCTGGTGGCGGGGCCGGGCGGGTGCTCAGTTCCAGTCGGCGTAGGCGGTGAAGCCGTCGGCGTCGGCGAAGTGGTCCGGGACGCCGTCGAGGTCCTCGGGCAGCAGGCTCCACACGATGAGATCGGTACGGGTCGGGGCCCAGCCGCCGTCGTCGGTTCTGGCTCGCGCTATCCAGGCGTTGCGCAGGACGCCTTCGCTGATGCAGCCGATGCGCTGGGCGACCTGCTGGGACGCGGTGTTCGCGGCGGCGGTCCGCAGTTCGAGGCGTTCGAACTTCTGGTCGTGGAAGAGCCAGTGGGCGACCGCGAGCGAGCCCTCGGAGGCGTAGCCCTCGCCGCGTGCCCAGGGGGCGACGACGTACGAGAGTTCGGTGGCGCGGATCTGCCAGTCGGTGTTGCGCAGGTGCACGATGCCGACGAGGCGCTGGGTGAGGAACTCGCTGACGGCGAAGACGATGCCGTGGCCCCCGGTGCGTTCGGCGGGCGCCAGTTCGTCGACCCAGGCGCGGGCGTCGGCCTCGGCGTAGGGCTGGGGCACGGAGGTCCACATGGTGACGAGTTCGTCGTTCATCATCTCGGTGAGGGCCGGGACGTCCGCTTCCTCGAACGGGCGCAGCACCAACCGCTCCGTGCTGATGGAGATGTCGGGGAAGGTGGTAGTCATGGCGCCGCTCCGTAACCCTCAGGAACCTTCAGGTCTCTGCTGAATGCTCCAGCATGCAGCATCCGGGCGCCGGATCGCACCACGGGGTCCGGCACCGAGTGGTGACGGACCCCGTGCGGGTGGCGGGTTCAGCCGCCAGTGACGGGCAGTACGGAGCCCTGGTAGGTGTCGCGGATGAAGCGTGCGACCTCGGGCGAAGTGAGCAGCGCGGCCAGCTTCTTGACCCGTGGGTCGTCCTCGTTGCCGTGTTTGACGGCGAGGACGTTGTTGTACGGGTTGTCCTGGACGGATTCCAGGAGGATGGCGTCCTTCTTGGGGCTGAGGCCCGCGTCGAGCGCGTAGTTGTTGTTCACGACGGCGGCGTCCACGTCGTCGAGGGAGCGCGGCAGTTGGGCCGGGTCCAGCTCCTTGATGACGAGTTCCTTCGGGTTGGACGTGATGTCGGCGGGGCTCGCGTCCGGTCCGGCGTCCTTCCTCAGCCCGATGACGCCCTCGCCTGCGAGGAGTTGGAGGGCGCGGCCCTCGTTGGTGGTGTCGTTGGGGACGGCCACCGTGGCTCCGTCGCGCAGCTCGCCGATGTCGCCGGTCTTCTTGGAGTACACGCCCATGGGCGGCAGGTACACCTCGGTGACCGGTGTCAGCTCCGTGCCCTTGGACTTGTTGAAGTCGTCCAGGTACGGCTTGTGCTGGTACAGGTTGGCGTCGAGTGAGCCTTCCTGGAGCGCGGTGTTCGGCAGGACGTAGTCCGTGAACTCCTTGATCTCCAGGTCGAGTCCGGCCTTCTTCGCGAGGTGGTCCTTGACGTAGGCGAGGACTTCTCCGGCCGGGACGGCGGTGGCGCCGACGACGAGCGTGCCGCCGTCACCACCGCCGTCCGACGAACCGGAGTCCGAACCGGAGCCCGAGTCGAAGCCGCAGGCGGTGAGGCCCAGGGCCAGGGCGGTGCCGGTCGCGAGCAGGGTCAGCGTCCGTGAGCGCTTGACGGCGCGCATGGCTAGAAGGCCGGTACGACGGCGCCGTCGTACTTGTCCTCGATGAACTTCTTGACCTCGGGCGAGGTGAGGAGCTTGGCGAGCTTCTTCACGCGCGGGTCGTCCTCGTTGCCCTTCTTGACGGCGAGGAAGTTGCCGTACGGGTTGTTCTGGGCGCTCTCGGCGGCGATGGCGTCCTTGGCGGGGCTGAGCTTGGCCTCGATGGCGTAGTTGCCGTTGATCACGGCGGCGTCGACGTCCTGGAGGGAGCGCGGCACGATGGCGGCCTCCAACTCCTTGAACTGGAGGTTCTTCGGGTTGTCGACGATGTCCTTGGGGGTCGCCTCGAAGCCGACGCCGTCCTTGAGCTTGATGAGGCCGTTGTCGGCGAGCAGCTTCAGGGCGCGGGCCTCGTTGGTGGTGTCGTTCGGCAGGGCGATGCTCGCGCCGTCCTTGAGGTCCGTGAGCTTCTTGACGTTCTTGGAGTAGACGCCGAGCGGCTCCAGGTGGACCGTCGAGCCGGGCACGGCCACGATGTCGGTGCCGTTCTTCTTGTTGAAGTCGTCCAGGTAGGGCTTGTGCTGGAAGTAGTTCGCGCCGATCTCGCCCTGCTGGACGGCGGTGTTCGGCGTGACGTAGTCGGTGAACTCCTTGACCTCCAGCTTGAGGCCCTCCTTCTTCGCCAGGTTGTCCTTGACGTAGGTGAGGATCTCGCCCTGCGGGGTGGGGGTCGCGGCGACGGTCAGTACCGCGTCGGAGTCGGCGCCGGCGCCGGCCGGCGACTTCTCGGAGCCGCAGGCGGACAGGCCCAGGGTGAGGGCTCCGGCGGCGAGGACAGCGGTGGTGATCTTGGTGGTGTTACGCACGAAAAGTGCCTTTCTCATGGGTGGTGCCTGCCCCGCGCGGATGGTGCGGGGCGAGTTCGGGGGGGTGGTGGAGTGGGGCCCTGAGGGGGTGCTCAGCGGACCTTCACGGGGTCGGGTTCGGCGACCACGTCGCTCGGGGTCAGGGCGGGCGGGGTCTTCCCCGGTGCCGCGCCGCGCAGCAGCCGCAGCCGGGGCGCGGGCCCGGAGTGGCCGCCGCGCCGGTGCAATCTGCGGGCCGTGTGGTCGCCGGCGAACTGGATGACGGAGATGACGACGGCGAGGATGCCCACCGTGATCCACATCAGTCCGGACTCGAAGCGCTGGTAGCCGTAGCGGATGGCGATGTCGCCGAGTCCACCCGCGCCGACGGTGCCGGTGATCGCCGAGTAGCCGATGAGGGCGACGACCGTGGTGGTGGCGCCGGAGATCAGCGACGGCAGCGACTCGGGGATCAGGACGCTGCGGACGACCTTCCAGGTGCTGCCGCCCATCGCCTGCACGGCCTCGACCAGGCCGCCGTCCACCTCGCGTACGGAGGTCTCCACGAGGCGGGCGTAGAACGGGATGGCGCCGATCGCGAGCGGCACGATGGCGGCCGTGCGTCCGATGGTGGTGCCGGTGATCAGCCGTGTGAAGCTCATCAGGGCGACCATCAGGATGATGAACGGCATCGAGCGGGCGATGTTCACTACCTGCCCGATGACCTTGTTCACCACCGCGTTCTGGAGCATCCCGCCGCGGTCCGTGAGGACGAGCAGGATGCCGAGCGGCAGCCCGGCGGCGACGGCGATCAGCGTCGACCAGCCGACCATGTACAGGGTGTCCCAACACGCCTGTTCAAGCAGCGGCTGCATCTCCGACCAGGTCACTTGGCACCTTCCTTCACCGTGGCGTGCTGTCCGACGACCTCGATCTGGAGGCCCTGCTCACGCAGGAAGCCGACCGGTACGACGTTGTCCTCGTACCGTCCGGGCAGTTCGATGCGCATCCGGCCGACCTGCTTGCCGCCGACGGTGTCCATCGCGGCGCCGAGGATCGAGATGTCGATGTTGTAGGTGCGGGAGAGCTGCGAGATGACGGGCCGGGTCGCCGCCTCGCCGTGGAAGGTGACGTCCACGACCGTGCGGTCATCGCCGGTGGCGTCGCCGCTGACCGGGAAGAGCGCTTCGGCGAGCTGGGAGCCGGGCGTGGCCAGGAGTTCCCCGACGGTGCCGGACTCCACGATGCGGCCGTGTTCCATGAGGGCGGCGGAGTCGCAGACCGTCTTGACGACGTCCATCTCGTGGGTGATGAGCAGGACGGTCAGCCCCAGTTGCCGGTTGAGGTCGCGCAGCAGGTGCAGGATCGAGCGGGTGGTCTCGGGGTCGAGGGCGCTGGTGGCCTCGTCGGAGAGCAGCACCTTGGGGTCGCCGGCCAGGGCGCGGGCGATACCGACGCGCTGCTTCTGCCCGCCGGAGAGCTGCGCCGGGTAGGCCCCTGCCTGGTCGGCGAGTCCGACGAGGTCGAGCAGTTCCAGCGCCTTGCGGGAACGTTCCTTCCCTGAGACGCCAAGGATTTCGAGGGGCAGTTCGACATTGGCGCGGACGGTGCGTGAGGACAGCAGGTTGAAGTGCTGGAAGACCATGCCGATACGGCTGCGGGCCTCGCGGAGTTCGCGGCCCGCGCGGGGGCCGCGCCCGGCGAGGGCGGTGAGGTCCCGGCCGTCCACGGTCACGGTGCCGGAGGTGGGGCGTTCCAGGAGGTTGACGCAGCGGATGAGCGAGGACTTGCCGGCGCCGCTCTGGCCGATGACGCCGTACACCTCGCCTTCGCGTACCTGGAGGTCGACGCCGTCCAGGGCGGTGACCTCGCGGTCACGCGAGCGGTAGACCTTGGTGAGGCCCTGAGTGGTGATCACTGGGTTTCCGTCACTGTCGAGTGCGCGGCGCTCTGTGGGGCACCGGGCACGGGGCATTCGTGTGGGGGCATTCGCGTGGGGGGCGCGACACGGTTCCCGCGGGGCGGGTGGACCGGAGGGGAGCCGTGCGCTCGGGGCGGACCTGTCAGCCCCGCCGGACCTCGGGGGTCCGGTCAGGGGGCGTACGGTCCGGGGCACAGCTCAGCGGTCTCGCTTCGGGGCGCGAGGCCGGCTGCGGTACGGGGGCCCTCAGAAGGCGCACATTCGACACATACAGCGAGCACCGGGCGTCATCATCGCCTCGGTCGCAAGGGTGCGGCTGCTCGTCGTGGTCATGCGGGCAAGTAAAGCAGACGTGAGGACGACACCCGGCATCGCTGTCCGTATGGCGGACACACGTGGACAGGTACGGGACGCCGTCGCCGGACCGCACTCCACCGCCCCTGACCAGCACAGACACAGGGAAGGCTCACTTCCGCCTCGCTCCGTCCTCCGGCTCCGGTGGATCAGGCGTGTGGTCAACGCCACGGCGGGGGCGGCGGTCCCGGGGCCGGGGACTTCGGTCCGAATGGCCCGTAATAGGGTCGCCGCATGCTTGATGCCCTGACGATCGCGACCGCCGTGGCCGCGCTCGTGCTCGCCGCGTGGTGCGGCTTCGCCGCCTACCGGGACCAGCCGACCAAGGACTGGCACTTCATCGGGATGGCCGTGGTCTCGCTGTTCGCCGCGGTGCAGTTGGTCGTGGGCATCGTCCAGTTGGCGCGCGGCGAGCAGCCGGAGCAGGGCACGACGATCTTCGTGGCGTATCTGCTGGGCGCCTTCGCGTGCGTACCGGCGGCCGGGTTCATGTCGCTCGGGGAGCGCACCCGGTGGGGCTCGGTGACGGTCGCGGCCGGCGGAGTCGTCCTCGCCGTCCTCGAAGTACGGCTCTACGACATCTGGGGAGGCTGAGATGACGGTCGAGCAGGAGAACGGACAGGGCGCGCGGCGGAAGCTGATCTCCGGTCCCGGCACGCTACTGGTGTGGCTGTACGGCGTGATGGTCGTCGGCGCGGTGTCGCGGTCCGTCGTACAGATCGCGACGGAGTTCGACCACGCGCCGCTGGCGTACTCGCTGTCGGCGGCGGCCGGTGTGGTCTACGGCTTCATCACGTACTCGCTGGTGCGGGGCGGCGAACGGGCGAGGAAGGCGGCGCTGGTGTGCTGCGCCGCCGAACTCGTGGGCGTCCTGACCGTGGGCACCTGGACCCTCGCGGATCCCTCGGCCTTCCCGGACGCGACGGTCTGGTCGGACTACGGGATGGGGTACTTGTTCATCCCGGTGCTCCTCCCGGTCACGGCGATGTTCTGGCTCCGCACCGCCCGCCCCGCCACCCCGTAGCCACCTGCTGAGCCACCCTCTAGGCGCTGGCGGCGAACGCCGGTGCCTCGATCGTCTTCGACAGGGTCACCAGGGTCAGCCGCTCGTCGACCTGCTCCGAACCGACCGGCGCGTACCCGTGCTTGCGGTAGAGGCGCAGATTGTGGTCGCTACGGTGCCCGGAGAAGAGCTGGTACCGCTTGACGGTGCCGATGGACCCCAGCCGCTCCTCGATCGCGGCGAGCAGCCGTCCGCCGAGACCGTGCCGCTGCATCCGCGGGTGCACGATGAGCTTGTTGATGTGTGCGGTGCCGTCCGCGCCGAGGGTGCCGCGGACCGAGGCGACCACCTCGTCGCCGAGCCGCGCGACCAGCACACTGCCACCGCTCAACTCCGCCCGAATGGAGTCGAGCGGCTGGGTGAGCGGTTCGATCGAATAGTCCCCGTACAGCTCTGCCTCGCGCTGGTAGCAGAGATATTGCAGTTTGAGGATCTGTTCGGCGTCCTGCTCGGTCGCCGCAGAGATGGTCACGCTCATGCCCATGTGTGCATGCCTCCCGCTCACCTGCTCCACCGGTTGTCTAACGCTCCTTTCCCCGTCGTTCAGGAGCTGCAACCTCCGCCGTGAGCATTCTGCGCAGACATCCCAGGCATCGGGAACGTTCCGGCCCCAGACTGCCCTGTGACATACCCAACTCTCCTGCGATTTCCCGGTAGGTGAGGTCCTTGGGAGACAGAAATGCAGCCACCAGACCGGGGCAGCGGCCGGGCAGTCTCCGTACGGCGGCGTACAGGGCACGGGTCCGGTCGGCCGTCAGGGCGCGCTGCTCGGGGCCCGAGCGGGTGTCGGCGGGCTCGGACGTGTAGGGCCGTTCGTGGCGGGCGGGGCGGCGCAGCCGGCGGGCCTCGGAGCGGACGGCGTGCCGGAGCCAGCCGGGCGGGTCGGTGGGCGGCCCGTCGTCGGCGAGGCGTTCCAGGAGGCGCAGCCATACGGCCTGTTCGAGATCGCCCGGTTCGGTGCCGGAGGCGTGGGCCTCGGCGGACGCCTCGGCGGCGAGCAGCGGGCGCAGGGCGCCGACCAGGGCGTACGGGTCGTCAGTGGCCGTCTGTGCGGGGGTGGATGCGGGCGTCCGTGTGGGCGTCGATGCGGGCGTCGGTGTCATGTCGGGCGGGACGCCGACGCCCCGGCAGGAGGTTGCCGGGGCGTCGGTGCTCCACCCCCATCGGGGGTGTGCGGTCAGCGGTTGACGAAGTCGGCGCGGGCGAGGAGCGCCGTGTCGCCGTTGTCCGAGAAGATGCCGTCGATGCCGGTGGCGAAGTACGCCTGGAAGGCGCCGAAGGCGTCGCCGTAGGCGTTGGGGTCGGTGCCCTTGCGGAAGTCGGCGGGCAGGAAGCTGTTCTCGTTGCGCAGGGTGTACGGGTGCAGGATCAGCCCGGCCTTGTGCGCGTCCCGTACCAGCGTGGTCGGCTGCGTGAGCTTGCCGCTCGCGTCCTTCGGGATGATCAGGTCGAGCGTGGGGCCGAGGCCCTTGGCGTAGGTGGCGATCCACTTCAGGCCCTCGGGCTTGACGAGGTCGTCGGTGGTGCGGGGGTCGCCGGAGACAACAAAATCCCAGGGCTTGCTGCCCGCGCCGGACAGCAGGACCACGCCCGGCGCGTCCACCAGACGGGCCAGCCGCTCGATGCTGCTGGGCTCGAAGGACTGGAGGAAGTTGGGCGCGGTGCGGCGCTGGCGGCCGTACTTGCGCAGCAGCTTCGCGAGGGGCTCCTCCAGGCCGAGGCCGAGGCCGCGGAAGTAGGTGGGGTGCTTGGTCTCGATGTGCAGCCATACCGGCTTGCCCCGCTTGCGGCCCTCACGGTCGGCCCACTGGAGGACCTCCTCCATGGTGGGCACCTCCCAGCGGCCGTCGTAGAGGGTGTTGTGCTGACGGGTGCCGGGGATCCGCTCCTTGGCGCGCAGCGTCTTCAGCTCGGCGAGCGTGAAGTCCTCCGTGAACCAGCCGGTGAGCTTCACTCCGTCGACCGTCTTGGTCGTCTTGCGCCCCGCGAACTCGGGGTGCGCCGACACATCGGTGGTGCCGGTGATGTCGTTCTCGTGACGGCACACCAGATGCCCGTCCTTGGTGGGGACGAGGTCCTGCTCGATCACGTGCACGCCCATGTCGAGGGCGAGCTGGTACGAGCCGATGGTGTGCTCGGGGCGGTAGCCGCTGGCGCCCCGGTGCCCGATGATCGTCGGCACCGGCAGGGACGGGAAGCCGCCGCCCTGGCCGTGCCGTTCGTCCGCTCTCGCCACCGCGGGCAGCCCCACGACGGCACTCGCCGCGCCGAGCGCCGCCGCGGCACCCAGCACCGAGCGCCGTGTCGCCCGCCCCTGCTCGTCCGACCCCTGCGTACCCATGAGTACTCCTCCCGAACGACTGTTCCGCCGACTGCGGTGCGATCGTAGGTGGCGGGGAGTGACCGGAGGGAGACGTGGGCCGGAACGGACGGGTGAGGTCAGGTGGCCGATCCGTGCGTATCGGCCATCCTCGCGCGGCGGGTGACGGTGCGTCGGCCGAACGGGCCCTGCGCACATCAGGACGCATGAGGGGCGACTACGCGCCAATGGCCGATCCGGCGTATCCGGTCTGCGTCATATCACGGAGGTGTCGGGGACGCGACGCCACGCAAGGCCAGGTCAACAATGCGTAACCACTCCGTGAACCCGATGTGCGAACGGACCGTGCTCGCGAGTATCGTCCTCACCTGCACAGACTTCGACAGACCGCGACTGGCGCAGCCGTCGAACCCCGACCCCGGAGGGCCCGTTGTCCCGTTTCGCGCTGATCAAGGCAGTGCTCGGACCGATCATGCGCCTGATGTTCCGGACCCGGGTGGAGGGCGCCGAGAAGATCCCCGCGACCGGTCCGGTGATTCTGGCCGGAAACCATCTGACGTTCATCGACTCGATGATCCTGCCCCTCGTGTGCGACCGGCAGGTGTTCTTCATCGGCAAGGACGAGTACGTCACCGGGAAGGGCATCAAGGGGCGGCTGATGGCCTGGTTCTTCACGGGCGTCGGCATGATCCCGGTGGACCGGGACGGTGGACGGGGCGGTGTCGCGGCCCTCATGACGGGGCGTCGCATCCTGGACGAGGGCCGGATCTTCGGCATCTACCCGGAAGGCACGCGCTCCCCCGACGGGCGGCTGTACCGGGGGCGTACGGGGATCGCGCGGCTCACCCTGATGACGGGGGCGCCGGTGGTGCCGTTCGCGATGATCGGCACGGACAAGCTCCAGCCGGGCGGCAAAGGGCTCCCGCGCCCCGGTCGGGTGGCGGTCCGCTTCGGCGAGCCGATGGAGTTCTCGCGCTACGACGGCATGGACCGCGACCGCTACGTCCTGCGCGCGGTCACCGACGAGGTCATGACGGAGGTCATGCGCCTGTCGGGCCAGGAGTACGTGGACATGTACGCAACCAAGGCGAAAGCTGCGTGAGCTTTTAGACCGGTCCACTCCCCGCCGCCCCCCATTCCGCCGAACCCGCGCCGTGGCGGCTTGTCACCATGGCGGCGGCCCACGGCTCCGCCGCGACGAGCGAACCCGCGCGATCGGGGCTGGTCGCCACGACGGGAACACGCCTCCGCCGTGAGGAATGAACCGAACCGCTTCACCCGCCCCCATTTCGCCGAACCCTCGCCGTGGTGGCTTGTCACCGTGGCGGCGGGAACACGGCTCCGCCGCGAGGACGCTCCGCCCGCCACGCACTCCGCCGAACCTGCGCCGCCATGGCTTGTCGCCGCGAGGAACCACCCGACCCGCTCCGCCCGCCACCCAATCCACCGAACCCGCGCAGTCGTTGTCACCGTGGCGGCATCCACGGTTCGCTGCGAGGAACCACTCGACTCGCTTCACCCGCCGCCATTCCGCCGAACCCGCGCCATCGGGGCTGGTCGCCGCGACGGCGGGAACACGGCTCCGCCGCGAGGGCGCTACCCCCGCCACCCAAGCCACCGAACCCCCGCCGTCATGGCTCGTCGCCGCGACAGCGATTCACGGCTCCGCCGCGAGGAACCACCCGACCTGCCCCGCCCGCCCCCATGCCGCCGGGCCCGCACATGGTTGCTGGTCTCCGCGCCGTAGGTCCGCGGCTCCGCCGCGAGGAAGCACCCGCCCCGCTCCGCCACCCAATCCAGCGAACCCGCCCAGTCGTAGCGCGCCGTCGCGCCGGTGGCCCCCAGCTTCGCCGTCAGGAACCACCCCACCCGCTCCACCGGACCCGCGCCCGTAGCGGCTTGGCGCCACGCGCGGTGGGATCGCGGCCCGCCGTGGAGGGCTGAGGAATCACGGCCCCGCCGCGACAGCGGGACGCGCCTCTCCCCCACGGCGGAGCCGTGATCCCGCCGGAGCGGTGGCGCGCCACGACGGTGCGAGTCCGGCGGCATTCACGGCGGCGGTCAGTGCTCCACCGACTCCACCCCACCCGACGCCTCGCGACAGCGGCCACTCCTCCGCCGACACCCCGCGGCAGCGATCAGTGCTCCGCCCGTTCCACCCCGTCCTCCAGCTTCTGGCCCCGCAGCAGGAACCACGCTGCGATCGCCGTTGCCAGCAGGACCGCCGCTCCCGCGCCGGCGGCGATTCTCATGCCGTCCACGAAGGCCTCCTGGGCCGCGGCCAGGAGGGGTTCGGCCGTGTGCGGGGGAAGTCCCCGTACCGCCTCCACCGCTCCGCCCAGCGACTCGTGTGCCGCCGATGAGACGTCGGCCGGGGTTCCGGCGGGGACCGTGAAGTCGCGGTACACACCGGTGACGATGGAGCCCAGCAGCGCGATGCCGAGTGCCGCGCCGAGTTCGTACGCCGTCTCCGAGACGGCGGACGCGGATCCGGCCTGCTCCTTGGGCACGCTGGAGAGGATCACGTCGGCCGTGACGGTGAAGGAGAATCCCGCACCGACACCGACCATGAGCAGGACCGCCCCGAGCATCGGATACCCGGTGGACTGGCTCAGCACGGTCAGCGCGGCCAGCGCGAGCCCGATCGCCGCGAGCCCCAAGGCCACCACGCTCCGTACGGAGTACCGCCGGGCCACCCGGCCCGCGACGAGCCCGGCGACCACCGCACCCACCGCGGCGGGCAACTCGGCGAGCCCCGCCTCGAACGGCCGCCTGCCCTGCACCAGTTGCAGGAACTGAGACAGGAAGAAGACCAGGCCGGACAGGCCGAGGATGGTCAGCAGGTCGGCGAGCACCGCTCCGGAGAAGCCCCGGTGCCGGAACAGCCGCATGTCCAGCAGCGGCGCGGGCAGCGTGAGCTGGCGCCGTACGAACCAGACGAGCGCGACGACACCGAGCACACCGGTCGCCCCGGCGACCCCGTTCGGGCCGTGCGTGGCCGCTTCCTTGATCGCGTACACCACGGAGACCATGCCGACGAGGGACAGGACGACGCTGATCAGGTCCCACGGACCCGGCTTCGGGTTCTTCGACTCGGGCAGCAGCTTGTAGCCGACGACGACCAGGACGGCCATCACGGGCAGGTTGATCAGGAAGACCGAGCCCCACCAGAAGTGTTCCAGCAGGAATCCGCCCACGACGGGCCCGACGGCCGTACCGGCGGACGCCATCGCACCCCAGATACCGACGGCGAGGCTCCGCTCGCGCGGATCGTGGAAGAGGTTGCGGATGAGCGCGAGCGTGGACGGCATCAGCGTCGCACCGGCGACACCGAGCAGCGCACGGGCGAGGATCATCATCTCGGGCGTCGTCGCGTACGCGTTGAGCACCGAGACGCCGCCGAACGCGAGCGCGCCGATGAGCAGCAGCCGCTTGCGGCCGATACGGTCGCCGAGGCTGCCCATGGAGACCAGCAGACCGGCGATCACGAACGAGTAGACGTCGCCGATCCAGAGCAGTTGGTTGCCGGACGGCTTCAGGTCCTCGCTGATGTAGGGCGTGGCAAGCCCGAGTACGGTCGCGTCGACCGCGACGAGCAGCACCGCGAGGACGAGGACGGAGAGCGCGAGCCAGCGACCTGGCCGGTACTCCACCGCCTCCGTCCCGGGAGTCCGCTGCTGCGTGCTGGTCATGGTGTCACTCTCCGTCGTGCGCCGCCGAGCAACAGCTCGGCGATCATGAATGGAAGGTCTTTCGCGGCCATCCGTCCGTCCTGGACGCACCAGGTGGCGGAGCTGATGAGGCCGTAGAGCGCGTCCGTCAGCCAGGCCGGGGTCAGATCGATACGGAACTCGCCGCTCTCCTGGCCGCGCTGGAACAGTGCCGAGATCCGGGCGTCGAGCCGGGCCCAGCCCTCGTTCTGCGTCTCGCCCTCGAAGAGCTGGTTCTCGGAGTTGAGGAAGGCGAGCAGACCGGCCACGGGTTCCACCGCGCCGACCAGCCGCCGCAGCGCCTCTTCCGCGCTGCCCTCACCGAGCCGTGCCGCGTCCAGCGCGGCCTCGCACTCGCGGATGCCCAGGTCTTCCAGGGCCCGGACGAGGGCGTCGCGCCCGGCGAAGTGCCGGTGCAGGGTCGCACGGCTGATACCGGCGGCCCGCGCGACCTCGTCCATGGTGGCGGTGGCTTTACGGGTGAGCAGGGCGGCGGCGTTGCGCAGCATCTGTTCGCGATCGACGGACATGAGACGAGAGTAACGCACATGAGACATCATTGTCTCATCGGATTTTCGTACGAGCCAGGAGAGGAGCGGGTCTGTCGGGGGGATGCTTCTGCGTATGAAGCCGTTGAAACCGCTGCTGCTGCTCGACATCGACGGACCGCTCAATCCGTATCTGGCGCTGTCGGGCCCGGTACCGGACGGCTACACGCTGTACCGGACGCGTCCGGAGAGCTGGACCCAGTCGCCGTATCTGCCGGTACTGCTCAATCCGGACCACGGAGAGCGGCTGCTCGGCCTGACGACGCGCTTCGAGCTGGCGTGGGCGACGACGTGGAAGGACGAGGCCAACGAGTGGATAGGGCCGAAGCTGGGGCTGCCCCGGCTGCCCTACATCGACTGGCCGGAGATGCACGGCGCGGCGCCTGACGGTACGTACTGGAAGACGCAGTACGTGGTGGCGTACGCGGCGGGGCGGCCGTTCGCCTGGGTGGACGACGAGATCACCGCGCGCGACACGGGGTGGGTCACGGACCATCACGGCGGCGCGGCGCTGCTGCGGTGGGTGCATCCGGGCACGGGGCTGACGCGGACAGACTTCGAGGCGCTCGCCGGGTGGGCCGGCGAGCGCCTCGGGTAAGGGGGCCGGTCAGGAAGCCTGCCGCCCGGAGACCTGCTGCCGGGCGTCCGCCCACGTCCGCTGGACGGCGAGGTCGGCCCGGACCTCGGTGAGCTGCACCGCGACCGCCGACGGCGCCGTACCGCCCCGCCCGTCGCGCGATGCCAGCGCGCCCGGCACGTCGAGGACCGTCCGGACCTCGGGCGTCAGATGCGGGGAGATCTTCGCGAACTGCTCGTCCGTGAGCTGGTCCAGCTCGATGCCCTGCGCCTCGCACTCCTTCACGCACTCGCCGGCGACCTCGTGCGCGACGCGGAACGGGACGCCCTGCTTGACCAGCCACTCGGCGATGTCGGTGGCGAGCGAGAAGCCGGCGGGCGCCAGCTCCGCCATGCGCTCCCGATGCACGGTGAGCGTCGCCATCATGCCGGTGAACGCGGGCAGCAGGACCTCCAGTTGGTCGCAGGAGTCGAAGACGGGCTCCTTGTCCTCCTGGAGGTCGCGGTTGTACGCGAGCGGGAGGGCCTTCAGGGTGGCGAGCAGGCCCGTGAGGTTGCCGATGAGCCGGCCGCTCTTGCCGCGCGCCAGCTCGGCGATGTCCGGGTTCTTCTTCTGCGGCATGATCGACGAGCCGGTGGAGAAGGCGTCGTGCAGGGTGACGAAGGAGAACTCCTTCGTGTTCCAGATGATGACCTCCTCGGCGATCCGGGAGAGATCGACGCCGATCATCGCCGTGATGAACGCGAACTCGGCGGCGAAGTCGCGCGACGCGGTGCCGTCGATGGAGTTGCCGGACGAGCCGTGCTCGAAGCCGAGGTCACGGGCGACGGCCTCGGGGTCGAGGCCGAGCGAGGACCCGGCGAGCGCGCCGGAGCCGTACGGGGACACGGCGGTCCGCTCGTCCCACTGGCGCAGCCGCTCGGCGTCCCGGGAGAGCGCCTGCACATGGGCGAGCACATGGTGCGCGAACAGCACGGGCTGGGCGTGCTGGAGGTGGGTGCGGCCCGGCATGGCGACGTCCGGGTGCGCGTCGGCGAGGGAGACCAGGGCTTCCTGGAGGTCGGCGATCAGACCGCCGATCACGCGCGCGTGGTCGCGCAGATACATCCGGAAGAGGGTGGCGACCTGGTCGTTGCGGGAGCGGCCCGCGCGCAGCTTGCCGCCGAGGTCGGGGCCGAGCCGCTCCAGGAGGCCGCGCTCCAGGGCGGTGTGCACGTCCTCGTCGGCGATGGTCCCGGTGAAGGAGCCGTCGGCGACGTCCGCTTCGAGCCGGTCGAGTCCGGCGAGCATCCGCTCCAGTTCGTCGGCGGTGAGCAGGCCGGCCTTGTGCAGCACGCGCGCGTGGGCACGCGATCCGGCGATGTCGTACGGCGCGAGGCGCCAGTCGAAGTGGACGGAGGCGGAGAGTTTCGCCAGGGCCTCGGCGGGGCCGTCGGCGAACCGGCCACCCCACAGCCGGACGTCACCGCTGTTGCTGCTCACGTGCTCTGCTCCTCACGGCAGTTGATGTGCGACCGCCTCCCCGCCGGGCGCGGACGCACGAGGCGTGGGCGCACGGGGCGGGGAGGCGGGGAAACGCTATCGGCTGATCCGGTTACGTCGGATCCGGTTACGCGAGGTCCCGCTTGGCGGCGATCTTCGAGGACAGGCCGAAGATGTCGATGAAGCCCTGGGCCTTGGACTGGTCGAAGGTGTCGCCCGAGTCGTAGGTGGCGAGGTTGAAGTCGTACAGCGACTGCTCGGACTTGCGGCCGGTGACGACGGCGCGTCCGCCGCTGAGGGTCATCCGGATGTCGCCGGTGACATGCTGGTTCGCCTCGTTGACGAAGCCGTCCAGGGCGCGCTTGAGCGGCGAGAACCAGAGGCCGTCGTAGACCAGCTCGCCCCAGCGCTGCTCGACCTGCCGCTTGTAGCGGGCGAGTTCACGCTCGACGGTGACGTTCTCCAGCTCCTGGTGGGCGGTGATCAGCGCGATGGCGCCCGGCGCCTCGTACACCTCGCGGGACTTGATGCCGACGAGGCGGTCCTCGACCATGTCGATCCGGCCGATGCCCTGGGCGCCCGCGCGCTCGTTGAGCTGCTGGATCGCCTGGAGCACGGTGACCGGCCTGCCGTCGACGGCGACCGGGACGCCCTCCTTGAAGGAGATGACGACCTCGTCGGCCTCGCGCGGGACGGCCGGGTTCTGCGTGTACTCGTAGATGTCCTCGATCGGCGCGTTCCAGATGTCCTCCAGGAAGCCCGTCTCGACGGCGCGTCCGAAAACGTTCTGGTCGATGGAGTACGGGGACTTCTTGGTGGTCGCGATCGGGAGGTTCTTCTCCTCGCAGAAGGCGATCGCCTTGTCCCGTGTCATCGCGTAGTCACGGACCGGGGCGATGCACTTGAGGTCGGGCGCGAGGGAGGCGATGCCGGCCTCGAAACGGACCTGGTCGTTGCCCTTGCCGGTGCAGCCGTGGGCGACGGTCGACGCGCCGTGCTTCCGCGCGGCGGCGACCAGGTGCTTGACGATGGTCGGGCGGGACAGCGCGGACACCAGCGGATAGCGGTCCATATAGAGGGCGTTGGCCTTGATCGCCGGGAGGCAGTACTCCTCGGCGAACTCGTCCTTCGCGTCCGCGACCTCGGCCTCGACGGCGCCGCAGGCGAGCGCGCGCTTGCGGATGACGTCCAGGTCCTCGCCGCCCTGGCCGACGTCCACGGCGACGGCGATGACCTCGGCGCCCGTCTCCTCGGCGATCCAGCCGATGGCGACGGAGGTGTCCAGGCCTCCCGAGTAGGCGAGTACGACGCGCTCGGTCACGGGTTTCTCCTCACAAGTGCATTCGCTGATATGCATGAGTATGCACTGCCCTGCATGATTCGTCAATCCGCCCCGTCGGGCGCGCCCGGACGGATGCCGGGCGGGCACACCAGGGGCAGATACTTAGGCGCGCAAACCATTAGACATTCGAACGACATCGCTCGATAATCGGTGGACATGGGAAAGACTTATGAACGCATCGACGGCCGCCTCCGTACGTTCATCGAGGCGCAGCCCGTCTTCTTCACGGCGACGGCGCCCCTGTCCGGCGACGGCACCGTCAATCTCTCGCCCAAGGGCCTCAGCGGCTCGTTCGCGGTGCTCGACGCGCACACGGTGGCGTACCTCGACTTCGCGGGGAGCAATGCGGAGACGATCGCGCACCTCCGGGAGAACGGCAGGATCACCCTCATGTGGTGCGCCTTCCAGGGCCCGCCGAACATCGTCCGGGTGCACGGCCGGGGCGAGCCCGTCTTCCGCGACGACCCCCGCTTCCCCGAGCTGGTCGGGCACTTCCCCGGCATCGACCCCACCCCGCACGGACTGCGCGCCGTCATCGTGGTCACCGCCGACCTCATCCGCGACACCTGTGGGTACGCGGTGCCGTTCATGGCGTACGAGGAGGACCGCGACCTGCACGGCAAGCGCTTCGCGCGCGAGGACGACACCTCACTGAGCGCCTACTTCGAGAAGAAGGACCACGTGGCGACGAGCCTGGACGGCCTACCCGGGCTGCCGTTGCCGCTGCCGGGCCGTACGTTCTGAGGCATGCGCCTCGGTGTCACCGCGATCCTGTCCGCCGCCCTGCTCACCCTGGGCGCCGCCCCGCCCGGCGCCGCGTCCGGTCCCGCGTCCGGCGGCGGCCCCGGACCGCTGCCCGCGCGGATGGCGGACACCGGTGGCGGCAGCCAGCTGATCACCGCTCAGGCCGAGCGCACGGACTCCACGACCGGGACGGTCACCTGGTGGGATCTGCGCGACGGACAGTGGGTCGCGGCCGGTTCGGCGCAGGCCCGCTTCGGCGCCAAGGGCCTCACCGAGGGCGGCTCCCGCCAGCAGGGCACCAATACGACACCGACCGGGCTGTACGACCTGCCGTTCGCCTTCGGCATCGAGCCCCCGCCCGACGGGACGGCGACCCCGTACCGGCCGGTCCGCGAGACGTCCTGGTGGTGCCAGGACAACGACTCGCGCTCCTACAACCGCTGGACCGAACCGCGCCCGGCGGACTGCCGGGCCACCGAGTCGGAACACCTCGTCACCTACGCGGCCCAGTACGCGCACGCCCTGGTCATCGGCTTCAACTACGACCGTCCGGTTCGGGGCAGGGGCGCCGGCATCTTCCTCCACGTCAACGGTGAGGGCGCGACGGCGGGCTGTGTGTCGGTCCCGCACGAGGCGATGCGCCGCATCCTGACCTGGGCCCACCCGGACCGCGCACCGCACATCGCGATCGGAACGGAGTCCGGGGAGACGGCCCTGACCCGGTATTAGCTTCGGCGACCCGCCTACCGCCTTCAGTGCGCCTTCTGCGCGAGCCCCAGCAGATGGTCCGCCAGCGCCTGACCCCCCGTAGCCTCCCTGCTGATCAGCAGCAACGTATCGTCACCCGCGATCGTGCCCAGGATGTCGTGGAGTTCGGCCTGGTCGATGGCCGATGCGAGGAACTGGGCGGCGCCGGGCGGCGTCCGCAGGACAACGAGGTTCGCCGACGCCTCCGCCGAGATCAGCAGCTCCCCGGAGAGCCGCCGCATCCGCTCCTCCTTCGCCGACTCCCCCAGCGGTGCGCGCGGGGTGCGGAATCCGCCCTCGCTCGGGACCGCGTAGATGAGGTCGCCGTCGTTGTTGCGGATCTTGACCGCGTTCAGCTCGTCCAGGTCGCGGGAGAGCGTCGCCTGGGTGACGTTCAGCCCGTCGTCGGCGAGGAGCTTCGCGAGCTGGCTCTGGGAGCGGACCGGCTGCCGGTTGAGGATGTCCACGATCCGGCGGTGGCGTGCGGTGCGGGTCTGCGGCACGGCGGGGCCCGCGTGCTCGTTGTCCTGCTGCGCCTGGTTCATCTTCGTTTCATTCTCCGGCTCGTCCGTCCCCGTGGGCTGCGTCGAGAACGCCGGGCAGGGCCCCCAGGAACGCGTCCACCTCGTCGTCGCGGACGTTCAGCGGCGGCATCAGCCGTACGACATCGGGTGCGGGCGCGTTGACGAGGAAGCCGGCGTCCTGGGCCGCGCGCTGCGCCTGCGGTGCGAGCGGTCCGGTGAGCACGATACCCAGCAGGAGGCCCGCGCCCCGGACATGGCTGATCAGCGGATGCCCCAGGGACTCGATTCCGTCCCGCAGCCGCTCACTTGTCCGCTTGGTGTTCTCCAGGAGTCCGTCGGCCGCGACGGTGTCGAGTACGGCGAGTCCGGCGGCGCACGCGACCGGGTTGCCGCCGAACGTCGTACCGTGCTGGCCCGGCTTCAGCAGGTCGGCCGCCGGGCCGAAGGCGACGGTCGCGGCGAGCGGCAGACCGCCGCCGAGAGCCTTCGCGAGTGTGACGACATCGGGCTCGACGCCCTCGTGGGCCTGGTGGGCGAACCAGTGCCCGGTGCGGCCGATCCCGGTCTGCACCTCGTCCAGGACGAGCAGGGTGCCGGTGGCGCGGGTGATCTCGCGGGCCGCCCTGAGGTAGCCGGCCGGGGGCACGACGACGCCGTTCTCACCCTGGACCGGCTCGATGATCACCAGTGCGGTGTCCTCGGTGACGGCGGCCCGCAGGGCGTCGGCGTCGCCGTACGGGACGTGGGTGACGTCGCCGGGCAGCGGGCGGAAAGGTTCCTGCTTGCCGGGCTGGCCGGTGAGGGCGAGGGCGCCCATGGTGCGGCCGTGGAAGGCGCCCTCGGTGGCGACCATGTGGGGGCGTCCGGTCAGCCGTCCGATCTTGAAGGCGCCCTCGTTGGCTTCGCCGCCGGAGTTGCAGAAGTACACGCGTCCTTCGCGCCCGAAGAGCTGGAGCAGGCGTTCGGCGAGGGCGACGGGCGGTTCGGCGACGAACAGGTTCGACACATGGCCGAGCGAGGCGATCTGCTCGCTCACGGCCCGGACGACCGCGGGGTGCGCGTGCCCGAGCGCGTTCACGGCGATCCCGCCGACGAAGTCGAGGTATCCGGTGCCGTCGGCGTCCCACACCCGGGTGCCCTCGCCGCGGACCAGCGGCAGCCTCGGCGTGCCGTAGTTGTCCATGAGCGAGCCCTGCCAGCGCCGGGTGAGGTTGTCGTTGGCGGTCATGCGTCCCCCTCCTCGTCCGGCACGACCATCGTGCCGATGCCCTCGTCGGTGAAGATCTCCAGCAGGATCGAGTGCTGGACCCGCCCATCGATGACGCGGGCCGTGCGGACGCCGCCCCGTACGGCGTGCAGACAGCCCTCCATCTTCGGGACCATGCCGCTGGCCAGCTCGGGCAGCAGCTTCTCCAGTTGGCTCGCGGTGAGTCTGCTGATGACCTCGTCGCTGCTGGGCCAGTCCTCGTAGAGGCCCTCGACGTCGGTGAGGACCATCAGTGTCTCGGCGTTCAGGGCGGCGGCGAGGGCCGCGGCGGCCGTGTCGGCGTTGACGTTGTAGATGTGTCCGTCGTCGCCGGAGCGGGCGATGGACGAGACGACGGGGATCCGGCCGTCGTCGAGGAGAGCGGTGATCGCGCCGGTGTCTATCCGGGTGATCTCGCCGACGCGGCCGATGTCGATCCGTTCGCCGTCGATCTCGGGGCGGTGCCGGACGGCGGTGATGGTGTGGGCGTCCTCGCCGGTGAGGCCGACGGCGAAGGGGCCGTGCTGGTTGAGCAGCCCGACCAGTTCCCGCTGGACCTGTCCGGCGAGGACCATCCGTACGACGTCCATCGCCTCGGGTGTGGTGACGCGCAGGCCCGCCTTGAACTCGCTGACCAGGCCGTGCCGGTCGAGCTGGGCGCTGATCTGGGGGCCGCCGCCGTGCACGACGACCGGCTTGAGGCCCGCGTGGCGCAGGAACACGACGTCCTGCGCGAAGGCGGCCTTGAGGTCGTCGTCGATCATGGCGTTGCCGCCGAACTTCACGACGACGGTCTTGCCGTGGTGCCGGGTCAGCCAGGGCAGCGCCTCGATGAGGATCTGCGCCTTGGGGAGCGCGGTGTGCTTGCGGGTGCTCATGACGAGTACGCGCTGTTCTCGTGGACGTAGTCGGCGGTGAGGTCGTTGGTCCAGATCGTCGCGGTCTCGGAGCCGGCGGCGAGGTCGGCGGTGATGACGACCTCGCGGTAGCGCATGTCGACCAGGTCGCGGTCCTCGCCGACGCCGCCGTTCTTGCAGACCCAGACGCCGTTGATGGCGACGTTCAGCTCGTCGGGTGCGAAGGCGGCGGACGTGGTGCCGATGGCGGACAGCACCCGGCCCCAGTTCGGGTCCTCGCCGTGCAGGGCGCACTTGAGGAGGTTGTTACGGGCGATGGAGCGGCCCACGAGTACGGCGTCGTCCTCGGTCGCCGCGTTGATCACGTCGATCCGGATGTCCTTGCTCGCGCCCTCCGCGTCGCCGATGAGCTGGCGGCCGAGGTCGTCGCAGACCTGCCGTACGGCCTCGGCGAACGCGTCCTGGTCGGGGGTGATGCCGGACGCGCCGGAGGCGAGCAGCAGCACGGTGTCGTTGGTGGACATGCAGCCGTCGGAGTCGACGCGGTCGAAGGTGACCCGGGTGGCGGCGCGCAGCGCCTTGTCGAGGGCCGGCGCTTCGAGGTCGGCGTCGGTGGTGAGGACGACCAGCATGGTGGCGAGGCCGGGGGCGAGCATGCCCGCGCCCTTGGCCATGCCGCCGACGGTCCAGCCGTCGCGGGTGACGACGGACGTCTTGTGGACGGTGTCGGTGGTCTTGATGGCGATGGCGGCCTTCTCGCCGCCGTGCTCGCTGAGCTGGGCGGCGGCGGTCTCGACGCCCGGCAGCAGCTTGTCCATGGGCAGCAGCAGGCCGATGAGCCCGGTCGAGGCGACGGCGACCTCACCGGCGCTGTGGCCGAGCGTCGCGGCGACCTTCTCGGCGGTGGCGTGGGTGTCCTGGAAGCCCTGAGGTCCCGTACAGGCGTTGGCGCCACCGGAGTTGAGGACCACGGCGGAGACCTGGCCGCCCTTGAGCACCTGCTCGGACCAGAGGACCGGGGCGGCCTTGACGCGGTTGGAGGTGAAGACGCCCGCGGCGCTCAGGCGGGGCCCGGTGTTGACGACGAGGGCCAGGTCCGGATTGCCGTTCTGCTTGATCCCGGCGGCGATGCCCGAGGCGGTGAAGCCCTTGGCAGCGGTGACACTCACGGTGCGACTCCGATCGTGGAAAGTCCGGTGGTCTCTTCGATTCCCAGGGCGATGTTCATGCTCTGGACGGCACCGCCCGCGGTGCCCTTGGTGAGGTTGTCGATGGCGCTGATCGCGATCACGCGGTGCGCGGCGGCGTCGTACGCGACCTGGATCTGTACGGCGTTGGAGCCGTACACGGACGCGGTGGCGGGCCACTGCCCCTCGGGCAGCAGATGGACGAAGGGTTCGTCGGCGAACGCCTTCTCGTACGCGGCGCGGACGGACTCGGCGGTGGTACCCGGCTTCGGCCGCGCACTGCAGGTGGCGAGGATGCCGCGGGACATCGGGACGAGCGTCGGCGTGAACGAGACGGTGACGGGTTCGCCGGCCGCCGCGCTGAGGTTCTGGATCATCTCGGGCGTGTGCCGGTGCCCGCCGCCGACACCGTACGGGGACACGGAGCCCATGACCTCGCTGCCGAGGAGGTGCGTCTTGGGGGCCTTGCCGGCGCCGGAGGTGCCGGAGGCGGCGACGATCACCGCTTCGGGTTCGAGCAGACCGGCGGCGTACGCGGGGAACAGGGCGAGCGAGACGGCCGTGGGGTAGCAGCCGGGCACCGCGATGCGCTTGGACCCCTCCAGCGCACCGCGGCCACCCGGCAGTTCGGGCAGGCCGTAGGGCCAGGTCCCCGCGTGCGGCGATCCGTAGAACCGCTCCCAGTCGGCGGCGTCCCGCAGCCGGAAGTCCGCGCCCATGTCGATGACGAGGACATCGGGGCCGAGCTGTTCGGCGACGGCGGCGGACGCGCCGTGCGGCAGTGCGAGGAAGACGACGTCGTGCCCGGCGAGGGCGTCGGGGGTGGTCTCCGCGAGGACGCGGTCGGCGAGCGGGAGCAGCTGCGGTTGCAGTGCGCCCAGCCGCTGTCCGGCGTTGGAGTTCCCGGTCAGCGCCCCGATCTCGACCCCGGGATGCCCCACGAGCAGCCGCAGCACCTCCCCACCGGCATACCCACTGGCCCCCGCCACCGCGACACGCACCACCATGAATCCTCCTCCTGGAGGGCATGACTATACGCATCTATGCACGTTTATGCAATGCCGCCGGGTGGGACCGCAGACCGGCTGTGACTGAGCGCTTCAGGTGGCGGGTGAGCGCTTGAGTTGGCGGAGGCGGGAGGAGGACAGGATCGAGGCCAGGTGCACGACGACTGTCACCCATGTGACCAGGTCACGCTGGATTCGCCTTCGAGACCGACCCCTGACCCACTATCCCGCGCTTCGCGGCGGTAGCCGTTGTGTGATCCGGTTGAACAAGTCCCTCAGCGGCTCGCCGATGTCCTGACCGAACTCGGTCAGCCCGTAGGTGACCTGGGGCGGCGTCGTCGGCTCCACCTTCCGCCAGACCAGGCCGTCCTGGACCAGCGCGCGCAGGGTCTGAGCGAGCATCTTCTCGCTGATGCCCCGGATGGTGTCGCGCAGCTCGTAGAACCGAAGATCGTTGCTTCGCAAGGAGATGAGCACCCAGACACCCCACCTGCTGGTCACGTGATCGACCATGTCACGCGCGGGGCAGTCGGTGTGAAACACCTCATACCCATTGCCCGCCTCGGCTGGCTCCACCTGCATACCTTCCCTCATGTCTGGAGCTTACCTCTGGGTATGTTCTTACGAAAAGTAAGCCTGGCTCCTAGCGTCAATTACCGCAGCGCACAACGGACTAGGAGCTGAAGATGATCGTGGTGACCGGAGCTACCGGCAATGTGGGCCGACCTTTGACGCAGGCCCTGGCGGAGGCGGGTGAGCAGGTGACGGCGGTGTCACGGCGGGCGGTGGCGATGCCGGACGGAGTCCGGCATGTGGCGGCCGACCTGGCCGAGCCGACTGGCCTCGCACCCATGTTGGACGGGGCAAAGGCTCTGTTCCTCTTGCTGTCCGGCGACCTTCACGCCCCCACAGCCAGGCCGACCGACATCATCGGCCTGGCTGCGGCCAGCGGGGTTCGCCGGGTCGTCCTGCTGTCTTCGCAGGGCGTGGCGACCAGGCCGCTCGGCCCGTCGCGGGTCGCGATGCGCACGGTGGAGGACGCGTTGCGGGAGTCCGGCCTGGACTGGGCCGTACTGCGACCGGGCGGTTTCGCCTCCAACGCCTTGGCCTGGGCGGAGTCCGTCCGCACGCAAGGGATGGTCGCCGCGCCCTTCGGCGACGTGGGGGTGCCGGTCGTCGACCCGGCGGACATCGCCGAGGTCGCGGCGGCCTGCCTGCTGGACGACCGGCACACCGGCGGGGTGTACGAGTTGACCGGGCCAGAGGTCATCACGCCGCGTCAGCAGGCGGAGGAGATCGCCGCCGCGCTCGGCTCGCCCGTGCGGTTTCACGAACTCACCCGCAGTGAGGCCAAAGCCGCGATGACGGAGTTCGTGCCGATGGAACTCGCCGACGACACCCTGGACATCATCTCCGCCCCGAACCCGGCCGAACTGCGGATCAGCCCGGATGTGGAACGAGTCCTCGGCCGTGCCCCGCACCCCTTCAACGGCTGGGTCGCCCGCAACATCGCCGCTTTCCGCTGAGGCACGACTCTCAACTGAAGCACCCGGGCAGCCTCGTGCGGCTGCGACCGCACGAGGCGCCCACCTCCGTACCGCCGCCGTCGCCGGCGCGCGAGGCGCCGAGCCGCGCAGGCCCTCAGGCCAGGCCCTGCCGAACAGACCGCCGCAGGTTGCAAGAAGCGTGACCAGATGGTTCCAACAAGCGTGTCCCGCAGAATCAAGACCGCCAGGTCACCACACCACGCTGGTTCCATCTATCGTGTCCCGGCTCAGGCCGGGGCCTGCCTCTCACCCGTGCCGGGTGCCGGGCCGCCCCCGAAGCCGGCTACGGTCCGGCTGCGCCGGCGGGGCTTCCGGGGCTTTCGGGGCTTTCGGGGCTTTCGGGGGGAGGGGTGACGGCCCATGCCGCCTCGATCATCCGGAAGATCTCGTCGAG
Source organism: Streptomyces sp. NPDC091292 (assembly GCF_044757265.1). Taxonomy (NCBI): domain Bacteria; kingdom Bacillati; phylum Actinomycetota; class Actinomycetes; order Kitasatosporales; family Streptomycetaceae; genus Streptomyces; species Streptomyces sp. NPDC091292. The sequence goes on from NZ_JBIVUQ010000008.1 coordinate 245,646, forward strand.
CGCGGTCTGCGGATCGGCCGCCTCACGGGCCAGCGCATAGGCGTCGATCACGAATCTGGCGATGGCCCGGCAGGCCGTGGCGGTCTGCGACAGGGCGGGATCGGCGGCGATGGCCGTCGCCAGTGCCTCCGCGTGGCGCAGCCTCATCGACTCCTCGTACTCCCGCAGGGCGGGTGAGGCGTCGATCATGCGCCAGATCGGGGTGGCGCTGTCCGCCGTGCAATGTCGCACCAGGGCCTGGACCTCGCGGCGCAGCGCCGGGATGAGCGGCTCATCCGCCCGGCCCGCGACCGCCCGCGCGAGGCGTAGCTCGAAGTCTTCGTCCCGCTCGAACACCAAGGCCTCTTTCGAGGCGAAGTGGGAGAAGACCGTGGTGACGGCCACGTCGGCCTCGGCGGCCACGTCACGGATGCCCACCGCGTCGAAGCCGCGCTCCAGGAAGAGCCGCAGGGCGGTGTCGGCGATCTTCTGGCGGGTCGCGGCTTTCTTGCGCTCACGGCGCCCGGTCGGCACGGTCATGATCTGACACTACCAGGTACAAAACCCGAACCGTTTTTAAACACTAACCGTTAGTGTTACGGTCTGTCACATGAAGAAAGTGAGCTTCGCCGAGTTCGGCGGTCCGGACGTGCTGCGCCTCGTGGACGCCGAGGAACCCCATGCGGGCCCCGGTCAGGTACGCATCGCCGTGCGGGCGGTGGGCGTGAATCCCGTCGACTGGAGGATCCGCGAAGGCCAGGTCCTGGGGGCGCATCCGATCGAGTTGCCCTCCGGAGTCGGGCTGGACGCCGCCGGGGTGGTGGACGAGGTCGGCGAGGGCGTGCAGGGGGTCGAGGCCGGCGACCATGTGTTCGGTGAAGGATCAAGCACCTATGCCGAGTTCGCCGTGCTGTCGGCCTGGGCCCGTATGCCCGAGGGGCTGACGTTCGAAGAGGCGGCCGGGTACCCCTCCGTGGTGGAGACGGCGCTGCGCATCATCCGCGAGGTCGACGTGCGGCCCGGACAGACACTGCTGGTCAGCGGAGCGTCCGGAGGAGTCGGATCAGCGGTGCTGCAGATCGCCCACGACCGCGGCATCACGGTGATCGGCACGGCTGGGGCCGCGAACCAGGGCTATCTGCGCGGCCTGGGCGCCCTCGCCACGACGTACGGCGAGGGCTGGGTCGAGCGAGTGCGGCAGCTCGGCCGTGTCGACGCGGCTCTCGACCTGGCCGGCTCGGGTGTGATACCCGAGCTGGTCGAGCTGACCGGGGATCCGCAGAAGGTGATCTCCATCGCCGATCTCGGTGCGGCGGCGCTCGGTGTCCGATTCTCCGGCGTGGCCGGGAGCGTGCCGGAAGCGCTCGCCGAGGCCGTCGACCTCATCTCGCGCGGAAGACTCCAGATCCCGGTCGAGAAGTCGTACACGCTGGCCGAGGCCGCGGCGGCGCATGTCGACAGCCAGGCCGGCCACGCGCGCGGGCGCCGGGTCCTGATCATCTGAAAGCCGGACCTGGGCGGACCTGGCCTGGCCTGAAGATGCCGTCGCGTCGGTGGAGCGGGTGCATACGATCGGCGGCATGGCGCTGCGACCTGTTCAAGTGAACGTGAAGGCTCTTGATGCCCCGGCGGTCGGCCGGTTCTGGGCGGAGGCGCTCGGCTGGAGTGCGTACAGCCCCGGCGTGACCACCTACGTCGGACCCGCCGGCGGCCTCGCCTGGCCGGACCCGGTCGTCGTCGGCATCGACGTCGTTCCCGTCCCGGAACCCAAGACACCGACGAAGAACCGTGTGCACCTCGACCTCGCCACCACCTCCGCGGCCCATCAGACGGAGTTGGTCTCCCGCCTCCTCGCGCTCGGTGCGACGCCCGCCGACGTGGGCCAGGGCGACGCCGTGCCCTGGTCGGTCCTCGCCGACCCGGAGGGCAACGAGCTGTGCGTGCTGGAGCCTCGGGAGGTCTACCGGGACACCGGGCCGATCGCCGCGGTGGTGGTCGACTGCGTGGATCCGCGGGCCATGGCCCGGTTCTGGGGCGCGGCGATCGACTGGGCCCTGCACGAGGTGGCCGACGACCGTGCGGTGCTGCGTTCCGCCGAGGAGGTCGGCCCGTACCTCGAATTCCTCCGCACGCCCGGTGTGAAGACGGTGCCGGACCGCGTCCATCTCGACCTGCTGCCGTACCCCGGGGACGACAAGGAGGCGGAGGTGGCCCGGTTGCGGGGCCTCGGCGCGACGGATCTCGACCTCGGTCAGGGCGATGTCCCGTGGACGTGTCTGGTCGACCCTGAGGGTCACGAGTTCTGCGTCCTCGCACCGTCCTGACGCGGGGCTTGAGTGGACGCGGAGTTCTCCGCCGCCTCCGCCTGGCGGTGACGCCTCCACCACGACCCGGTGTTCCGCGTGCTCCGCGGCCCGGCCCGAGGCGGTCTCCGGCTCAGGGACGTCCCCCCCTGCTCACCGAGGCCCTGCCCCCCACTCGGACCCGTCACCCGACGAAACCGCAGCGGACGCGCGGCGGCCCGGCGAACTCTCGCCACGGGAACTCCAGGTACTGGCCGAGCTGACCGCCGTCCGCACCGACAAGGAGATTCGAACTCAGTCACCTCAGTCACCTCAGTCACCTCAGTCGAAGGCCGCCACGAGACGGACATCCTCCGCACCGAAGCGCTCCGCCAGGGCCTTCATCACGGCGAAGACGTGTCTCCAGTGGGACTCCCCGCCCAGGACGGCACCGGCCGTCAGCGGTTCGTACGTGCACCGCAAGTCATCGGTGATCCACTCCGTGCAGGAATCGGCGCCGTCCAGCCCGTGCGGTCGGGGACCCACCTCGGCGACCAGTTCCGGGGGCCATGCGGCCGGTACGAGCTGCTGGCGCCGCGTCGAGGGCAGCGACGGCGACGACCACGTCAGCCGACCTGCGTAGTACTCGGGACCGGACGCCGGATCCAGGCCCGCGATGTCGGCCCAGCTCACCCAGGTGGCCCCCGTCATCGCACCTTGCGCCACCCACGGTTCCAACTGCGCCCGCAGGCTGCTCGACAGGTCATCGGGAAGACCACGGTCTGCGGCGAGGGGGCGATGTCCCGCGTAGTTGCGCACCCCGAAGAGACAGCCGAAGGACGCGTAGTCGTTCTGGGAGTACAGCGGCCAGAGATCCATCGCGATGGGTCAGGTCCGGGGTGGTCGGCTGAGCCAGTGGGGTTTTGTCGTCCAGGCGAGGAGGCGGCGGCCGGGCGGTGTGTCGGTCGGGGTGCCCGACGCTGCCTGCCGCAGGCCGGTCAGCGCGGGGGCGAGGCGTGCCGCTACGTGGGCAGGGTGCCGGGCCGCTTCCTCGGTCAGTTCGGCGATCACCCGGGCCTGCGTCGCCGGGTCGCACAGCGACAGGTGGAACACCATCTGGCGCCATGCGTACGCCGCGTCCTTGATCATGGGCAGGGGCCGCCGGTTGTTGTGGACGCGTGCCGTCGTCCGGCAGACGGTGGTGAAGCTGCGGCGGGACAGGTCCTCCCAGCCGGGTGCGGGGCGGATGCCGACGCGGGCGACCAGGGTGGCCAGGTTGTGGGTGGTGAGGATCTGGGCCTGCTCGACGATCATGCCGTTCGCCGCGACCGACCATTCTCCGGACCCACCGGCCCGCCCGGTGCACAGCTCCGCGAACCCGGGAGAGGTCCGGGGCCCCCGCCCCCGCGTCGGCGTCTGCGTCTGCGTCTGCGTCCCGTCCCTCTGGGCTTGCGCGAGGGCACGGACGGCCGCGTAGTCGATGTCGTAGTACCGCTCGTACAGGGTGCCGCCGAGCAGGTCGGCGGCGACCTGGGCCGCCGCGAGGAACTTCGGAGCGAAGGTGCCCATGAAGATGTCGGCGGCCAGTTCCTCCACGAAAGGCGCGTCGAGTCCGGCCTGCCGGGCGAGTACGCCGAGTTCCCGGATCAGCGGGTTGGGCAGGAGGGTGCCGGGGAACGCCTGCACGGCCAGTTCGCCGAGCTGCCGCAGCGCGGTGCGCGCCGCGTCCCGGCCGTCCCCGCCGGCGCGGTGCCCGGCCGCCGCCCGCACCCAGGGCAGTTCCTCGACCCGCACCTGCCCCGCGAGGTCGAGCAGGAGCAGGGAGCGGCGGTTGCGGAACGCCCGGTAGTTCGCGGCGATCAGGGTACGCAGCGCCTCGTCCGCGTACGCCTGCGCGCTGGTCACGGCCACGAGCTGCGGCACCAACTCGGCCAGGACCTCGGCCGATGGCACCACACCGCGCTCCACGAGCGTCCCGATCGGGGCGCTCAGCGCGGCCTCCACCGTATGCCGGACCGGCGCGGGCACCGGTGTCCCGGCGGGTATCCCGGTCTCCTCCGCCTCGCGCGCCGACACATCGGCGACCAGCGGTGCCACGTCGGCCACGCCCGACTCCCGCGGAAGGCCGGACAGCCGGCGCAGCACGAGCTGGGTCACGGAGATGTACGAGGGCCGGGCCGCCTGCGCCGCCTGGCGGGTGCGCAGTTCGGTGTGCCGGGCGGACCCGGGCAGTCCGCGCCGCCGCACCATGGACTCGACCGCATGCCGGAGCAGCCCCAGCCGCCGCGGGTCCAACCGCCGCCCGGTGACGGCCACTTCGAGGGCGCCGCGCAGAATGCCCAGGTTCTCCTTCGGGTCCCGGTGCTTGGTGCAGCGGGTGTGGGTCGCGGCCAACTCCCGGTACCGGCGGAGAAGTTCCGTACCGCGCCGCCGCCAGGCATCGTCGGGGGCGCGGTCGAGCACGCGGCCGCCGGCCGTCTCCAGCCAGTGGGCGAGGAGTTCGTCGCCGAACGGCTGCCAGACGGACAGCGCCTCGCGCTGCGTCTCGATCGCCTCGTTCGGCTGCCGGAGGGCCAGGGCGGCGCCGGTGTCGCCGGCCGTGCGCCGGTGGACCGCCTCCGCGTCCGGCACGGGCAGTTCGGACGGCCGGGGTGTGAAGCGGAGCCGGTCGGCGAACGGTTCCAGTTCGTCGACGAGGTCCAGCGCACCGGTCGCGTCGCCTGCCCGCACCAGCCACGCCACGGTGAGCAGCGCGGCCTCCTCGGGCACGGCGATGTCGTAACGGCCGCTGTCGAGGAGGGTGTTGAGCCGGTTCAGGCCCGGCTCGGTGAGGCAGTACGCGAAGAGCGCCCCGCGCCGCTCGGGCACCCCCGCCCGCGCCGCCGCCTCACGCTCGTACGGCTGGAGCGGGCCTCCGGCACGGGCGGCGGACGTCGCGAAGCCGCCCCGGACGACCTCCGGGGTCACCCAGGCGGGCAGCCCGGCGACCGGCGTACGCGAGCCGATGGACAGGGTGCCGTCGGCGATTCCGGCGAGGACGGCGCGCCAGCGGGCGACGCGGGTCTCGGCGCGGCGTCGGGTGTCCGGGTCGCCGTGGGTCAGCGAGGTCGCGAAGGCGCGGGCCAACTGACCCTGCGGGTAGGTCGCGGAGATGTGGGTTCCGGATCCGGTTCCCGACTCGGTTCCGGTTCCGGATTCTGTTCCGGATTCGGCGGAATGCTGCTGCCCAGCGTCGTCGTTCATAAGCCGACGTGGCGGGTTCCGCCCCCGCGCCCTCCGGGTGAAGAGCCCGGTGCTCTGCTGCTGAGCTACACGCCGATGGGACGTGAGGTTAGACGCCCGAGCGGGGGCCCGTACAGCGCATTTTCCCGGGGCCTGGACTCCTCCAGGGCCCCACGCTCCCCGCCGCCCCCGCTCAGACCCCCACATACATCGCGAGATGTTCCGCGGTCAGTGTGGCGCGGCCCTTGACCAGGTCCGTCGGTGTGCCCTCGAAGACGACGGTGCCGCCGTCGTGGCCCGCACCCGGGCCCAGATCGATGATCCAGTCGGCGTGCGCCATGACGGCCTGGTGGTGCTCGACCACGATGACCGACTTGCCGGAGTCGACCAACCGGTCCAGCAGGCCGAGCAGTTGCTCGACATCGGCGAGGTGGAGGCCGGTGGTCGGCTCGTCCAGGATGTAGACGCCGCCCTTCTCCGCCATCCGCGTCGCCAGCTTGAGCCGCTGCCGCTCACCGCCGGACAGCGTGGTCAGCGGCTGGCCGAGGGTGAGGTAGCCGAGCCCGACATCGGCGAGCCGGTCGAGGATGCGGTGCGCGGCCGGTGTGTGCGCCTCGCCGGCGCCGAAGAACTCCCGGGCCTCGGTCACCGGCATCGCGAGCACCTCGCTGATGTCACGGCCACCGAGGTGGTGGTCGAGGACCGACGCCTCGAACCGCTTCCCCTCGCAGTCCTCGCAGACGGTGGAGACGCCGGCCATCATCGCCAGGTCGGTGAAGATGACGCCGGCGCCGTTGCAGGTGGGGCAGGCGCCCTCGGAGTTGGCGCTGAACAGCGCGGGCTTCACACCGTTGGCCTTGGCGAACGCCTTGCGGATCGGTTCGAGCAGCCCCGTGTACGTCGCCGGGTTGCTCCGCCGCGAGCCCTTGATCGCGCTCTGGTCGATCGACACCACCTCGTCCCCGGTGGGGATCGACCCGTGCACGAGCGAACTCTTGCCGGAACCGGCGACCCCCGTGACGACGGCCAGCACCCCGAGCGGAATGTCGACGTCGACATCGCGCAGGTTGTGGGTCTTCGCGCCACGGATCTCCAGCGCCCCGGTCGGCGTGCGTACGGTGTCCTTGAGCGCGGCCCGGTCGTCGAAGTGGCGCCCGGTGACGGTGCCGCTGGTCCGCAGGCCCTCGACGGTGCCCTCGAAGCAGACGCCGCCACCCCCCGTACCGGCGCCGGGGCCGAGGTCCACGATGTGATCGGCGATCGCGATCGTCTCGGGCTTGTGCTCCACGACGAGAACGGTGTTCCCCTTGTCGCGCAGCCGCAGAAGGAGGTCGTTCATCCGCTGGATGTCGTGCGGATGCAGACCCGCGGTGGGCTCGTCGAAGACGTACGTGGTGTCGGTGAGCGAGGAGCCGAGGTGGCGGACCATCTTGACGCGCTGCGCCTCGCCGCCCGACAGCGTGCCCGACGGCCGGTCCAGGGAGAGGTAGCCGAGGCCGATCTCCACGAACGAGTCGAGGGTCCGCCCCAGCGTGGTGAGCAGCGGTGCCACCGACGGCTCGTCGAGGCCGCGGACCCAGGCGGCGAGATCACTGATCTGCATCGCGCAGGCGTCGGCGATGCTGATCCGCTTGATCTTCGACGACCGGGCGCCCGCGCTGAGCCGGGTGCCGTCGCACTCGGGGCAGGTCGTGAAGGTGACCGCCCGGTCCACGAACGCCCGGATGTGCGGCTGCATCGCCTCCCGGTCCTTGGACAGGAACGACTTCTGGATCTTCGGGATCAGCCCCTCGAAGGTGAGGTTCACCCCTTCAACCTTCACCTTGGTCGGCTCCCGGTGGAGGAAGTCCTGCATCTCCTGCTGGGTGAACTCACGGATCGGTTTGTCCGGGTCGAGCAGCCCCGACTCCGCGTAGACCCGCACGGTGAAGAAGCTGTCCGACTTCCAGCCGGGGATGGTGAACGCGCCCTCGGCGAGCGACTTCGAGTCGTCGTAGAGCTGGGTGAGGTCGATGTCGGAGACCGTGCCCCGGCCCTCGCAATTCGTGCACATGCCGCCGGTGCGGTTGAAGACCGCCTTCACCGCCTTCTTGGCACCGCGCTCCACGGTGATCGCACCGCTCGCCCGGACCGAGGGGACGTTGAAGGCGAAGGCGCCGGGCGGGCCGATGTGCGGCTTGCCGAGCCTGCTGAAGAGGATGCGCAGCATGGCGTTGGCGTCGGTGGCCGTGCCGACCGTGGAGCGCGGGTCGGAGCCCATCCGCTGCTGGTCGACGATGATCGCGGTCGTCAGCCCTTCGAGTACGTCGACCTCGGGCCGCGCCAGCGTCGGCATGAAGCCCTGCACGAACGCGCTGTACGTCTCGTTGATCAGCCGCTGCGACTCCGCCGCGATGGTGTCGAAGACCAGCGAACTCTTGCCCGACCCCGACACCCCGGTGAACACCGTCAGCCGGCGCTTCGGGATCTCGACGCTGACGTCCTTGAGGTTGTTCACGCGCGCGCCGTGCACGCGGATCAGGTCATGGCTGTCGGCGTCGTGCCGCTCGGGCGCCCGCGCGTCCGTCCTCTGGGCCTTGCTCATCGTCTCTCCATCTGTGGGGCGGGTCCGCCTGCGCGGTCCTCCGTCGGCATGCCGTCGACGCTACGAGACGGCGCCGCACGACGCTTCTCCGATCCTGACCGGATCACGGATCGTGGGGTCGTGGATCACTGCTCTCGCCGAGTGCACCGCTCTTCCGGTGGCCGCCATCGTACGGCGGCGCGACGGGCGGATCGCCGGCGCCGTGATCAGCGCTCGCGGACTCCCCCAGCGCCGGGTATCAGCTCCGCCGCCACGTCGATCGGCAGTGACGGGTTCCCGGCCGCCGCCTCCACCACCTGCCAGTCGGGGTCGGTGAGCAGCCCCGTGACGACCGGGGGCGGGAGGGCCGGGTGGCCTGCGGCACGGCGCCTCGCGTCGCGGTCGGCCAGGCAGGCGAGGAGGGCGGGGGCCGTCGCGTCGGGGTGCCGGGCGATCTCGCGGAGCGCCTTGCGTACCGCCCGCCCGTGCCGGGTCAGTTCCTCAAGGAGCGCCGGGGACGCGGCCGGGTTGGTCGCCACCTTGGCGACGACCTGGGCTCCGTACCGGTCGACCATGGCGCGCAGCTGTGCCTCGGAGAGGCCCGGGTGCGGGGCGACGGACTTGGCCACCTTCGCGTCGGGGTCGCCGGCCAGCGCGTCGCGGATCGCGGCCGGCAGATCGCGGCGCTGGGCCACCAGCATCCGTACGGCCGGGTTCGGCGCCTGGGCCAGCGTCTCGACCTCGGCGGGAGTGGCGGCGGCGATCCTCGGGAGCAGGGTGGCGCGGATCTTGACGGCACCGGCCAGGTCGGCGAGGACGTCGAGCGGTACGTGCGGGTGGTGGGCGAGGGCGCGGCGCACATCGGGGTCGGGGTCACCGGCCAGCCCACGCATTACGGTGTCGCCGATCGCGGGGTTCCCGGCGAGGTCGGCCCGGACGCCGGGCGCCGGGCGCCGGGTCGACGGCGAGCCGCCCGCTCACCTCCGACGGCAGATCGGAGCGGCCGGCCAGCGTCCACCGCAGGATCATCGAAGGGTGGTCGGCGAATCCGACGACGGCCCAGGTGGGCGTGGCCGGGTTCCGCAGGGCCGCCTCCTGTGTCGTGCGTGGTGGACTCGTGGGAGCCGTCGCAGGCGGCGCCCGGCAGCAGATCGCAGTCGGGGTGCGGGCAGTGCGGATCGTGGGTGTAGGGCGTCTCTTCGCGGTCGCAGACCAGACATCGCAGGGCGGGAGGCAGCCCTTCGCCGGTGAGCAGCGCCGCCAGTACGGGCGGGGGTGTCCCCTCGTTGCACGCCACCGCGCGACGGACCTCGGCGTGGGGATGCGAGGCAAGTGCGGCGGCCGTCTCAGGCGCGGCCGAGAACGCCAGCTCCGCGACCACCCGTACCTCCGTGTCCGCCGCGAGCGTCCGCACCACGTCGGCCGGGAGGCCGGGGCAGGCCGCCAGCTTCTCCCGTCGCCCGGCATCCGGATCCGCCGCGAACATACGCGCCCACTCCGGCCTCCCGGCGCCCTCGTGGAGCAGGGCGAGAGCGGCGTACGGATGGGTCGCGGGGTCGATGTCGGCGGCGGTCGACCGGCCCTCGTACGCGAGCTGTACGGCGCTGTCCGGCACGCGTGCCGCCAGCGCGACCGCCTGGTCGCGGGTGAGGTCCGGGCGCAGGGCGAGGTCCGATGCGATGTCGGCGTCCGCGACCGCGATGAGGCGGTCGACCAGCTCGTCCGGCAGGGCCGGGTGGGTGGCGAGTCCGCACAGGAGAGGGTTCACAGGGGGCATCCTGTCGCGCCCGTAGGGTGGGCGGGTGAGCAAGAGAAGCCGCCTGCGCCGCCTGACAGTCGGGGAGGTGACCTGGCTGTGGTCCGTGCGGCACACCTGCCGGGAGTGCCGCGAAGCGCTGACCCTCCGCGCGGAAGGAAGTGACGCGATGCTGCGTCTCGTGTTCTACGGGGGTCCCGGCCGCGCTGTCGCCGGCTATCCGTTGCATACGGGGGCGGTCTGCGCCGCCGGCGTCACGCTCAACCTCCATGAGCCGGGCGTCGTACGCCGATTCGTGGACGAGGCGGTGGCGCGTGAGGTGCTGCCGGTTCCCCGCGGGGTGAGGGAGATCGACGGCTGGCCACTCTTCGACACGCTGACGGCCGGCGACTGACCCCACCGGCCCCTCTCCTCGCGTACGCCGCTCAGGCCGGGGCAGGGAACGCGAAGCGTACGCCGGTCAGTTCCTCCGACACGTCCCAGAGGCGGCGGCCGGTCTCGGGGTCGGCGGCCGTGGCTGACGGGCGCACGAGCGTGGGCGCACCGCGCAGTTCGGCCGGACCGTCGGGGCCGATGAACTGGCCGCTCTCCACGCCCGGTTCGGTCGCCGCGTACAGCTGTGGCAGCGCGCCGCGGTCCGGACGCTGGGCGAACAGCGGGTTGCCGATACGGCCGAGCACCACCCGCCACAGGCCGACCGGCGTACCGCTCTGAAGGTTGGTCGCGGTGTAGCCGGGGTGGGCGAGCAGGCTGCGCACCGGGCTGCCGGCCTCGGCGAGGCGCCGGTGGAGTTCCTGGCCGAAGACGGCGTTGGCGAGTTTCGACTGGTTGTAGAAGCCCATGGGTGAGTAGTCGCGTACGCCGTGGAGGTCGTCGAAGCGGAGCCGTGCCGAGCGTGAGCGGTGGTTGACCGAGCTGACCGTGACCACCCGGGGGTCGTGCCCGAGGGTCAGCAGGTCGAGCAGCAGCCCGGTGAGTGCGAAGTGGCCGAGATGGTTGCAGGCGAACTGCACCTCGTGCCCCTGTGCGCTCAGTGAGCGGGGCGGTGCCATCACTCCGGCGTTGTTGACGAGCACGTCCAGGTGCCGGTGGTCGGTGTGCAGGCGCTCCGCGAAGGCCCGGACCGAGTCGAGGTCGGCCAGGTCGAGGTGGCGTACCTCCAGGTCGGCGTCCGGCAGTTCGGCGGTGATCTCCGCGACCGCCCGGCGGCCCTTCCCCTCGTCACGCACCGCGAGGATCACGCGCCCGCCGCGCCGGGCGAGCGCCCGGGTGGTCGCCAGACCGAGGCCGCTGTTGGCCCCCGTGACGACGAACACCCGCTTGGTCTGGTCCGGAATCCGGTCCACGGTCCACTGCTTGCTCATCATATGGCACATGCTGCCCTCAGTGGCACTTGGTGTCAATACGCGCCTAGGTGTCACTGGAGGCATGGCGTTACGATGGCGCCGTGAGCCCCCGCCCAGAAGTCCGCCCGGAAGTCACCCGTGACGCCCGCCCCGGTATCCGCGCCGATACGCGCCCCGATGTGAGCCTCGCCCAGCGCAAACGGCAGTTCGTCTCGAACGAGTTGACCGAGGCGGCACTGCAACTGCTCGCCCTGAAGGGGTTCGACGCGGTCACGGTGGACGAGATCGTGGCCACCGCGGGCGTCTCGAAGCGCACGTTCTTCCGGTACTTCGCGTCCAAGGAGGACGTGGTCGTCCAATTCCTGGCCGACATGGGCACGGGGATGCGTGCGGAGCTGGCGGACCGGCCCGCCGGGGAGCGGCCGTCCGAGGCGCTGCTACGCGCCGTGTCGGTCCCCATCGCCGCCTGCGCGGACCACTCGGAGCGGGCCCTGCGGGTGGTCCAGCTGATTCTCCGTACGCCCGCTCTGCTCGCCCGTTTCCTGGAGCGTCAGGCGCAGTGGCGCGACGATCTGGCGGCGGAGTTGGCGCACCGCCTGGATCTGGACCCCGCCGCCGAGCTGTATCCGCGGCTGGCCGCCGGGATGGCGCTGACGGCCTTCGACGCCGTACTGCACCGCTGGAGCGGCAGCGACGCGACGGAGGACCCGCTCGCGCTGCTCGACCGGGCGTTCACCGTCATCGCTCCGGCGCTGGACGCGGTCCAGCCCACGTAGCACGCAGGTAGAGCGCACGTAGATCGAGCACACGCGCAACCCGCTGGCAGACCCGGGCGGCTGCCGGTCATCATGAACACCATGGAGCATCGGAACACCGACTGGATCACCGTCGCGGCCTACGAGAACGCGCCGGGCCGTCCCCGGCCCTTGGCGGCCGTGCGCGCTTGACTGCGTGACCGCGGCATCGACTGGATGCCCTTCGGCCGGGAGGAGATCCGTTGGGACCTGTCGTGCGGCGTCGGTGCCGACGGCCACTGGCACGGCTGGTTCACCGTCCGCGTGCGTGCCGACGCCCTTCGGCGGCTGGGGCTGCATCCCGACCAGCCCACCTCCGAGGTCACCGGCCCGTCCCCGCCCGGCTGGTGGCATGCCGCCGCGGAACGCGGCGGGCCGGGTCGGACGGGGTTCGGCGGCGGATGACGAAGCGCGGTGGGCGCGGCCTCCCGCTCGTCAGCGCTTGCGCGCCACCGCCCCGTACATGGCGATGGCCGCGTCGTCGACGCCGTCCTGCTCGGGGCCCGGCCGCCAGGTGTGGACCTGGGTGACGCCGGGCTCGACCAGGTCCATGCCGTCGAAGAAGGCGGTGGCCGTCGGCAGGTCGCGCAGCACCATGGGCATGCCCTGCTGGTTGTACTCGTCGGCCACCCGGCCGACCTCTTCGGGAGCGAAGTCGGCGGTGCCGATGGTCATCGCGAGGAAGCTGCCCGGCGCCAGCGGTTCGAGCAGCCGCTGGACGAGGCGCTGGTCGTCGGGGGGCAGGATGAAGTGGAGAATCCCGATGATCATCAGGCCGACCGGCTCGTCCAGATCGATCAGCGCGCGGAACTGAGGGCTGTCGAGGATGGCGTCCGGGTCGTGCATGTCGGCGTCGACGTAGGCGGTCCTTCCCTCGGCCGACCCCTGGAGGAGGGCTCGGGCGTGGGCGAGGACGATGGGGTCGTTGTCGACGTAGACGATGTGCGAGGCCGGGTCGACCTCCTGCACGACCTCGTGCAGGTTCGGCGCGGTGGGCAGACCGGTGCCGATGTCGAGGAACTGCCGGATGCCCTGCTCCTTGGCGAGGTAGTGCCCGGCGCGGTGCATGAACCGCCGGTTCTCCCGCATGTGCACGGGCAGCGCCGGCCAGTGCCGGCACATGGCGTCTCCCGCCTCCGCGTCGACCTGGTAGTGGTCCTTGCCGCCCAGGATGTAGTCATAGACCCGCGCGGAATGGGCGGTCGAGGTGTCGATCCGATCGTCTCCGCCTGCGCTGTGCATGACCTGCTCCGTTCGCCGCCGACAGTGCCCTTTGAACGCTACAACGCACCGAACCCCCAGTCGAACAGCCTGGCGGCCACAGAAAGTTCGCCCCCCTTACCCCTCTGCCCCCTCGCCCTACCCCTCGCCCAACGTCCAGGCCCGGAACCCCGCACTCTCCGCAAGCGACGTCAGCTCCTCCGCCCGAGCCCCCCGCAGGCACACCACCGGATAGCAGTCCGACTCGATGTCGAGGACGGCGAGCGCCGCGCCGACCTCCCGGTAGTGCCTGCCGCAGACCTCCAGGAACTCGTACGTCGGCAGGTTCGTGTCGCCTGCGTCGAGCAGGACCCACGGGTCGGCGGACGGGCGGGACGCGAGCGTTCCGAGCCGGGCCCGGATCTCGCGCGGGTCCTCCTTCCAGTCGAACTCGGCGAGCAGCCGGTGCCTGTCGAGGGCGTCGACCAGCGCGATCCACGCCAGATCGGGTATCGGCTCGTCGATGCCCCGGTCGTCCAACTCGTCGGCGTACGTGCGGAGATAACCCGCCGGGTCGTCATGGGCGTGCAGTACGCGCTCCGCCACCTCCGGGTGCGCGGGGGCGAGCAGGGCCGCCGCGGCGGCCAGGGACGAACGGACTGCGTCGGTGCCGGACACGGCTCTGCTCCTTCGATCGGCGTCTCCGTCAGGCACCCTGCCACAGGGGTACGACAATGCAGCGGCCGTCGACCGGGTCGGCGCGCTAGGCTGCGGGCCGCTCGAACGAGCGCTGGTGGGGGGCGGTCCCGGCGAGGGGCCGTCAAGGGGAGGGGACTGTCGTGGTGGAGTCGAGTGCTGTCGTGGGACGGGCGAGAGCGTGCCCGGAGTGCGGGGCGGACGTGCCGGAGGATCCCCGGTTCGTCGCCTGGTGCGCCGGGTGCGGTTGGAATGTGGATCCGAGCCCGCAGGACCCGGCGCCGGGCCGGGTGGAGGCCGTACGGCGCCGCCTCGCGCACCGGCACGGCGAGCACCTGCTGGCCGAGATGGAGACGTCGCCCGATCCGCGCCCCCGCCGCGACACGGCGGGCGTCGTCGCGTACGGCATCGCGCTGGCCGTGCATCTGGTCACGGTGGTCCTGGCCGTCGCCGGGGTGCTGCTGGTGGTCCTCGGCTGGAGCACGGTGGTGCGACCGCTCGTCGGGGCCGTGCTGTTGATCGTCGCCTTCGCGCTGCGGCCCCGTTTCGGCCGGCTGCCCGACGACACCCCCGTCCTCTCGCGCGCCGAGGCGCCCCGGCTGTTCGCGCTGATCGACGAGGTCGCGGCCGTCGCGGGCACCCGTGGCGTGGACGCGGTCGCGGTGGGCTCCGAGTTCAACGCGAGCGTCACCACGTACGGGCTCCGGCAGCGGCGGGTGCTGCGGGTCGGCCTCGGGCTGTGGGAGGTCATGAGCTGGGAGCAGCGCGTCGCCGTGCTTGGGCACGAGGTGGGTCATTACGCGCACGGCGACACCCGGCACCAGCGGGTGATCGGCGGCGCCCTGCGGTCGCTGGCGCTGTGGCTGCACATGCTGTCGCCCATCGAGTCGCCGAGCCTGGTCGAGCGCTTCGCCAACGCCCTGATGTTCCTGCCGCGCTGTGCCGTACGCGGCGTTCTGCTGCTGCTCGACCATCTGACGATGCGGGCGTCGCAGCGGGCCGAGTACCTCGCCGACCGGACGGCCGCCCGCGCCGGTTCGACCGCCGCCGCGACGGAGCTGATGGATGTCCTGCTGCTGGGGAGCGCGGTCGGCACCGAGCTGCGGCGCGCGTCCGTCGCCGCGCAGACCAGGGGCGTTTCGGGGGGCCGTACGGAGGTGGCGGACGGGCTGTGGGAGCGGCTGGCCGCGCACACCGCGTCGGTGCCGGAGCGCGAGTACGAGCGGCTGCGCCGGGTCGCCGCCCTGCGCGGCCACAGCGTGGACGCGACCCACCCGCCGACCCATCTGCGCCGCCGGTGCCTCGCCGACGGCGAGCAGTCGGCGGCCTTGATCACGGTCGACCGGGCCATGGCGGACGCGGTGGCCGGTGAACTGGCCGCCGCCCGCGCCAAGCTGGCCCGCCAGGTCGTACGCGACTACGCGGGCTGATCCGGCGCCCCCGATCCCCCCGGCCGGGTCGTGCGTAAGCTCGGACGTGCCGCGCGCAACGGCTTTGCGCGGCGGAAACGGAAGGGATCGTGGGCGAGTACCGGAGCGTGCCCGACGTGCTGGCGTATCTCGCCGGGCGGTGGCGGGTGGAGCGGGTGGTCCGCGATCTGGCGGGCGGGGCGGCGGGTGAGGTGGCCGGTGAGGTGGCGGGGCGGTTCACCGGCACCACCGACTTCTCACCCCTGGAACCGGCCGCTTCCGCCCATGGCCGCCCCGGCCTGCTGCACCACGAATCCGGCACCTTCGTCTGGCAGGGCGTCGCCCGCCCCGCCGAGCGCACCCTCCGCTACCTCCCGGGCGACCCCGCCGGCACGGCCCGCGTCGAGTTCTCCGACGGACGCCCCTTCCACGACCTGGACCTGCGCACAGGCCACTGGGTGGCCGACCACCCCTGCGCGGCGGACCTCTACCGGGGCACCTTCACGGTCGACGGCGACGACGACTGGCGCACCGAGTGGCGGGTCCGCGGCCCGGCGAAGGACCTCGTCCTGAGCACCACGTACCACCGCGACAACGCGTACGACACTGACAGCAACACGTACGCCACTGACAGCGCTACATCGTCGGTCCCCCGTCGAGCCGCAGACTCCACTGCCCCGGGCTCCCCGTGAGGGTCACCGTCGACAGCGGCAGCACGTCGATGCTCCAGTACGTGGGCGGCGCCGCCTTGAGCGCGTAGACGAGGGCCGCCCGCACCACCGTCGGTTCGGCGACGGCGACGATACGGACCCCGTCCTCGGCGGGGCGGGTGTCGAGCCAGTGCCCTATCCGGGAGATGAACGTCAGCAGCGACTCACCACCGTGCGGCGCCGCCCGCGGGTCGCCCAGCCACTGGTCGACCGCCTCGGGTTCATGCGCGGTCACCTCGGCCAGGGTGCAGCCGCGCCAGCGGCCCATGTCGCAGTCGCTCAGGGCCGGTTGGACGAGGGGGGCGAAGCCGAGGGCGGTGCCGGTGGCGCGGCTGCGCGGGGTCGGTGAGCAGTAGCGCAGCTCGGCGACGCCGAGGGGGACCAGGGCCTGGGCGGCGAGCTGCACCTCGTACCATCCGGCCTGGTCGAGCGGCCGGTCGTCGTCGAAACGTTCCGCGAGCAGCGAGGAGCTGCGAGCGGTGGCGATCAGCGTGACGCGAACCTGCATGCCGTGATCGTGGGGCCGCTGAAACGTCCAGGTCAAGGCTTTACGGATGGTAAGGGTCCGTCGCCCTCTGACCCCGTACCTCGTCCCACGCCGCGCGCACCCTCCGTACACCCTCGGTGATCTCGGAGAGGCCCGCGACGCCCGCGAAGCACAACCGGACGTGGGCGGCGGGCGGTTCGGCGCAGAAGTACGGGCGGCCGGGGGCGACGGCGACCCCGTGGCGCAGGGCGGCGGCGGCCAGGGCGGCCTCGTCGGTGCCGTCGGGCAGGCGAAGCCACAGGTGGTAGCCGCCGGACGGGATGTGCGGGACGGCGAGGTCGGGCAGCGCCATCCGCAGGGCGGCCGTCATCCGGTCGCGCCTGCTCTGCAACTCCTCGGAGACCGCGCGCAGATGGCGCGGCCAGGCGGGCGATCCGACGAGTTCGAGTGCCGCCTCCTGCAAGGGCCGGGGGACGAAGAAGTGGTCGACCACCTGGATGGCGCGCAGCCGCTCCAGGACCGGGCCGCGCGCGACGAGCGCGCCGACGCGGAAGCTCGGCGAGGTCGCCTTGGTGAGCGAGCAGACATGGACGACGACACCGTCCGGGTCGTCGGCGGCCAGCGGGGGTGGCAGCGGCCCGGAGTCCCGGTGGACGAGCCGGCGTACGAAGTCGTCCTCCACGACGAACGCCCCGGCGGCGCGGGCGATCCGCAGGACCTCGGCCCGGCGGTCCGGGGCGAGGACGGCGCCGGTCGGGTTCTGGAACAGCGGCTGGCAGACGAAGAGCCGCGCGCCGGTCGCCCGGAACGCGTCGGCGAGGAGCCGTGGCCGTACGCCGTCGGTGTCGACCGGGACCGGCACCGGACGCAGCCCGGCGGCGCGGGCGATGGCGAGCATGCCGGGGTAGGTGGGCGACTCGACCAGGACGGGGGCGCCCGGGGGTGCCAGGGCCCGGAGGGCGGTGGTGAGGGCGGACTGACCGCCCGAGGTGATCAGGACCTCGGCCGCGGTGATCGCGCCGCCGATCCCCCGCGCGAACCATTCGCGCAGCTCGGGCAGTCCGTCCACGGGCGGGCGGCCCCAGGCGCCGGGACGGCGTCCGGCGCGGGCCAGGGCCGCGGCCATCGCGCGTTCGGGCTGGAGCGACGGGTGCAGATAGCCGCCGTTGAACTCGACGACTCCGGCGGGCGGGGCGGCGAGCGTGACCAGCACCCCGGACGCGTCGACCGCGCGGGGCACCGCCTCGGTGGCCGCGTCCGCGCTGAGCGCGACCTCCTGCCAGGACGTGTCTCCGCCGCGCGCGAGGGGGGTGCGGGGTCCGGCGCGGAAGGCTCCGGCGCCGGGCCGCACCACGACCAGGCCCTCGGCGGCGAGCTGGGCGAGGGCGCGCGAGACGGTGACCGGGCTGACGCGGAACCGTTCGACCAGGTACCGACTCGACGGCAGCTTCTCATCGGGAGAGTAGCGGTCCAGCTCCTGTCGCAGCCGTTTCGCCAGTTCACCCACACTGCTACGCTCGTGCATGACAGCACAGGATAGCGCTACTCCCGCCGGGTCGATATCAGTTCACGGCGGCGGACCCCTCGGTGCGGACCCCGTCCCGGACCACAACCCGTCCCGCCGCGGCGGCACGCTCCTCGCGGCCCTCGGCGTCGTCGCCTTCTCCCTCACCTTCCCCGCCACCGCCTGGGGCCTGGAAGGCTTCGGGCCCTGGTCCCTCGTCACGGTGCGCAGCGTCATCGCCGCCGTCATCGCGGGCGGCTGTCTGCTCGCGCTGCGGGTGCCCGTACCGGCGCGCCGCCACTGGGCCGGACTCGCCGTCGTCGCCGCCGGTACGGTCCTCGGCTTCCCGCAGCTCACCACGCTCGCCCTGGAGACCTCCACCACCGCGCACGCGGCGGTCGTCGTCGGCCTGCTTCCGCTGACGACCGCGCTGTTCTCGGCGCTGCGCATCGGCACCCGGCCGTCCCGTACGTTCTGGATCGCGGCGTGCGCGGGCGCCGCGGCGGTGATCGCGTTCACGGTCCAGCAGAGCGGCGGCGCGCTGACCGGCGCCGACGCCTACCTCTTCGGGGCGCTGCTGATCTGCGCCGCCGGATACACCGAGGGCGGCAGGCTCGCGCGGGTGATGCCGGGCTGGCAGGTCATCGCCTGGGCCCTCGTCCTGTGTCTGCCGCTGACCCTGCCCGGCGCGCTGGTCGCGCTGTCGCTGGAGCCGGTCCAGCTCACCGCGCACAGCGTCGCCGGGCTGCTCTGGGTGGCGGCCGGATCACAGTTCGTGGGGCTGGTCGTCTGGTACCGGGGCATGGCCGTGATCGGCATCCCCAAGGCGAGCCAACTCCAGCTCGCGCAGCCGCTGTTGACCCTGGTGTGGTCGGTGTTCCTGCTCGGCGAACACCTCACGCCGGCCGCGCCGCTGACGGCGCTCGCGGTGCTGGTGTGCATCGCGGTCACCCAACGGGCACGCGGCTGACGTTCCCGTGGAGCGGCCGATGTCCTCCTGAGGGCCTATGCCCTACTGAGCCGTGTCAGGGCCCTGGACAACGTCCTACTGAGCCGTGTCCGGGTGCTGGACAACGCAGTCGGGACCCGGTGACATGACCGCCTCGTGCCCGTCCTGGAAGCGGACGCGGTACGGCGGTTCGCCCTGGGACCCCATGACCTCGACGATCTCGACGACCTTGTCGTGCTGGCCCACGATCCTGCCGTGCACCAGCAGATGGTCACCCTTGGTTGCATGCATCGGAGCGCCCTCCTCGTACCGTGGCGAGGGGCCCTCTGGCGGCCCGCCCGTTGCCGGTGTTCCGTGGCCTGTCCGTCGGCGTCAGTCTACGACCGGACCGGGCGCCGGGCCCGGCGCCCGTAGTGGTCGGCGACCACACGAGCCATCGCCCCACTCGGATCGGCCAGCACTTCCTTGCCCGAGAAGTAGACGTGCCCGCCCACCTCCGGGTGCCGGGCGGCGAGGGTGAGATGGCGGGACAGCTCGGCCGGGTCCTGCCAGGGCGCGGGCTGCGCCGGGTCGCCCGCCTTGTACAGCGCCTCACCGACGTAGAGGCCGACGCCGGTGCCGGCGGCCACCTCCGCCCACCAGGGCAGCAGCTTCGCGTAGTCCGCGCCGGCGAAACCGATGTTCCAGTACAGCTGCGGACAGATGTAGTCGATCCAGCCCTTGCGGACCCAGCCACGGGTGTCCGCGTGCAGGTCGTCGTAGCTCTGGGCGCCGCGGGTGTCCGAGCCGAGCGGGTCGCTCGACGCGTTGCGCCAGATACCGAAGGGGCTGATGCCGAGCCGGACGCCCGGCCGGGTCCGCCGGATCCGGTCCGCCGTCTCGGTGACGAGCCGGTCGACGTTGGCGCGGCGCCACGCGGCCCGGTCCGGGAAGCCGCCGCCGTGCGCGGCGAAGGCGGCGTCGTCGTCGAAGACCTCTCCGGCGACCGGATACGGGTAGAAGTAGTCGTCCCAGTGCACGGCGTCCACCGGATAGCGGCGTACGGCGTCGAGCATCGCGTCCTGGACGAAGCTCCGTACCTCGGGCAGCCCCGGGTTGTAGTACAGCTTGCCGCCGTACGGCACGATCCAGTCCGGGTGGACGCGCGCGGGGTGGCTCGCGACCAGCCGCGACGGGTCGGTGTGGTTGGCCACCCGGTACGGGTTGAACCAGGCGTGCAGCTCCAGGCCTCTGCGGTGCGCCTCGGTGACGGCGGTGCCCAGCGGGTCCCAGCCGGGGTCGCGGCCCTGGACCCCGGTGAGGTACTGCGACCACGGCTCGTACGGCGAGGGCCACAGCGCGTCGGCGGTGGGCCTGACCTGGAGGATCACGGCGTTCAGCCGGCGCTCCACCGCGCCGTCGAGGAAGCGCAGGAGTTCCGCGCGCTGCTCGGCGGCCGGGAGTCCGGGGCGTGAGGGCCAGTCCCGGTTGGTGACGGTCGCCAGCCACATCCCGCGCAGCTCGCCGCCCTGCGGGACACCGCCCGCCGCCCCCGGACTGCCGCGCCGCCGCCCGGCGGCCCCGGCGCCCACGACCCCCTCCGCCGCCGCGTCCCCGGCGACCGTGAGCCCGGTCAGCACGATCCCCGCGGCCGTCGCGAAGCCCCTTCGGGTCATCCGCCCCATACATCGCTCCTGACGTCTTGCCTGGTTTCCGCCGCCCAGCATGCCCGACCCGGCCGGATGCCCGGACCCGGTCGGATGTCCGTCCGGAGATCCGGAGTACGGTGCAGGCCGGGGCGGGCGCCGCCACCCTACGAGGGTGCTGCCTGCCTAACACGTTCACGAAGGGGACGAAGTGACCGACACTCTCGCCGACATCACACGCGTCGGAGTGGTGGGCTGCGGCCAGATGGGGGCGGGCATCGCGGAGGTGTGCGCGCGGGCCGGGCTGGACGTCAAGGTCGCCGAGACCACCGGCGAAGCCCTGGAGATCGGCCGTACCCGGCTGTACAACTCCCTGTCCAAGGCCGCCGAGCGGGGCAAGATCAGCGAGGCGGAGCGGGATGCGACGCTGGGGCTGCTGAGCTTCACGACCGACCTGGGCGAGTTCGCCGACCGTGATCTGGTGATCGAGGCGGTCGTCGAGAACGAGCAGGTCAAGACCGAGATCTTCCAGGTGCTCGACCAGGTGGTGACCCGGCAGGACGCGATCCTCGCCTCCAACACCTCGTCCATCCCGCTGGTGAAGCTGGCCGTGGCGACCTCGCGCCCCGACCAGGTGATCGGCATCCACTTCTTCAACCCGGCCCCGGTGCAGAAGCTCGTCGAGCTGATCCCGGCGCTCACCACGTCCGAGGGCACCATCAGCCGGGCGCAGGCGCTGGTCGAGAAGGTGCTCGGCAAGCACGCGATCCGCGCCCAGGACCGCTCGGGCTTCGTCGTGAACGCGCTGCTCATCCCGTATCTCCTCTCCGCGATCCGGATGTTCGAGTCGGGCATCGCGAGCCGCGAGGACATCGACAACGGCATGGAGCTGGGCTGCGCCCATCCGATGGGCCCGCTGAAGCTGGCCGACCTGATCGGCCTGGACACGGTGGCATCGGTCGCGGACTCGATGTACGCCGAGTACAAGGAGCCGCTGTACGCCGCTCCCCCGCTCCTCCAGCGGATGGTCGACGCGGGCCGCCTGGGCCGCAAGTCCGGCTCGGGCTTCTATCCGTACGCCTGACCGCTCCATTCGTACATCTGACCGCTCGGCCCGTACGCCCGACCGCTCTGCCCGTACGCCCGACCCGGCCGGCCCGTACACCTGACCGCTCTGGCCGGTTCTCCACGGTCGGCCGGATCCGTGCGGTCAGCCGCTTCCGTGCGGCCGAGCCGGAGGAAATCGCGGTCCCTGCCTCCGCTTCCGGCCACGCTCCGTAGTTCTCACCGTCTCGGGCCCGGCGCTCTCACGAGTGCCGGGCCCGAACCGTTCGCACGGGGTGCGAGCACCGGGCTCGCATATGCCCTCCGCACACGCTCCCGCCGCGCCCACCAGGCGTGTTGACTTTCGATGCATGTGAAAGGGATGTGACGACCACCGAAAGGAGCGGACTCGTGACCACCGACCAGGACCATCCCATGGCCGCGGAAGACGTCGCGGAATTACGTCGCCGTCTCGATGTGGGCCTCGCCCATATGGAGGGACGGCTAGCACTGCTCACCCAGCGTGATGAACAGACCGCCAAGGACCAGGACGAGCTGAGCGTACGGGTCACCGCACTGGAGCACACCCGGTGGCCGCTGCCCGCGGTCGCCGCACTCACCGCTTTCGGCGCCCTCGTCGTGACCGTGTGGCAGGCCCTGGGCCGTTAAGGCGTCAGGGCCTGACCCCGGCGGGCGGTGGGCCGTCCTGTCCCAGGCGCAGCTGGTGCAGGAGCAGCAGGGCCGCCGCCATGTTGGCGGCCGGGACCTCGCCCCGGGCGACCATGTCCGGCACGAGTTTGAGCGGGACCCACTCACGGCGGTCCGACTCGAAGTCGTCCACGGGATGGCCGACGTACGCCCCCTCGTCGGCCCAGAAGATGTGGTGCCGGGCATCGGTGAGCCCGTTCGACGGCTCGACGCTCATCAGATGCCGTAAGGGCCCCGGCCGCCAGCCGGTCTCCTCCTCCAGTTCGCGGGCCGCCGCGACCGCGATGTCCTCGCCGTCCTCGACGACGCCCGCGGCGAGTTCCCAGCCCCAGCTGTCGGTGATGAAGCGGTGCCGCCACAGCAGCAGGACCTCGTTCGCGTCGTTGACGACCGTGGCGACCGCGACGGGCCGCATCCTGATGAGGAAGTGGTCCAGATGCCGGCCGTCCGGCAGTTCGACATCGGCCAGGTTCACGCTGAACCAGCGGTTCTCATACACAGTTTGTTCGCTTTGTTTCGTCCACTGCACGGTTCTGCCACCTTCCTGGGAGTAAGTGGCAATATCGCAGCAGGAACGAGAGGGCAGGGGTATGCCGTGCTCAGAGCGGTGCGTGCGGCGCGCCGCCGGGGCCACGGCGCGGAGCGCCCCGCACAGGCGTCCTACAGGGGTACGCGGAGCGCCCTGTCGATGAGTTCGGCGGCCTCCGCTGTGCCCGCGCAGCCGCCGCGCATCAGTTGGGCGCGCACCTCGCGCAGCCGGTCGCGCAGCCGCTGGGACTCCATGCCCCGGGCCTGTTCGGCCATGTCGACGGCGGTGGCGGCGGCCTTGTCCGCGTGGCCCTGGCGCAGTTCGATCTGGCTGAGCATGGCGAGCCGGTGCACCCGGCCCCGGTCGTGCGCCGGGGTGTCCACGGCCGCTTCGGCGTGCTCGGCGGCGGCCCGCAGATCACCCAGGCTGAGCAGCGCCTCCGCCACCTGGACGTTGACCAGGCCCGGTTGGACGTATCCGGTCTCGTCGGGCTCGTGGCCCCGGCGGATCCGGTCGGCGGCTGACTCGGCGCGTCGGATGCAGGCCAGGGCGCCGGCCCCGTCGCCGAGGTGCGCGTACGCCTTCGCCTGCATCGCGTACAGGTCGGACGCGAGCGCGGGTGTGATGTGCCGGCCCGCCGCGCGCAGGGCGGCCTCCGCGAAGGCGACGGCCTGCCGGTGCTCGCGCATGAACAGCGACTGGTTGACGAGCAGCGCGATGACATACGCGCCGAGACCCCGGTCGCCGCTCGCCTTGGCCAGGCGCAGCGCCTGGTGGAAGTAGCGCTGAGCGAGGCCGTGCGCGTCGGAGTCGTACGCGCAGATCCCGGCGATGGCGACCAACCCGCCGGTGGCGCGGTGGAGTTGGCGGCCGGTGGCGTCGGTGTAGCCGCCGCGCAGCAGGGGCGCGGTCTCGGAGGTGAGGAAGCCGACGATGCGGGTGCGGGTCGCTATGCCGCCGGCCTTGCGGTACATCTGCTCGTAGTGCGCGCGGGCGGCCCGCAGCATCTCGATGTCGGCCATGCCGACGTGCTGGCGTCCGCCGCGCGACACATCGACGTCCTCGGGCGGGTTCTCCCACTCCCATACGGGCATCACGGCGGGCGTTCCGGTGACAGCGGGGGCGCCCAAGAGGTGCGGGCGCTGCTGCTCGTCGGAGCGCCACAGGGCGGTGGCGCGCTCCACGAAGCCGGACAGTGTGGAGCCGTGGACGGCGGCCGGACGGCCGGGGACGCCGAGGCCGATGTCGTCGAGGGTGACGGGCCGGTGCAGCCGGGCGGCGAGCACCTCGCAGATGAGGTCGGGCACCTGGCCCCGGGGCCGCTGGCCCTTCAACCACCGGGCGACGGCGGTGTGTTCGTACCGCAGGGCGAGTCCTCTGGCGCGGCCCGCCTGGTTGACGTGCGCGGCGAGTCCCGCGTGCGAGACACCGGCCTCGTCGAGTATCGCGTCGAGCAGGGTGTTGGGCTGCATGATGCCCTCCGGTGCCTCGGTGCGGACAGCGTAGTGGACTGTGACGCTCAGTGGAGCGGAGTTCACACGGGGTGTGAAGCGAGTGCGCGCATCCGCAGCGTGCGCGCTCTGTCGCCGGGGGTGTCGGGGGCGATTGACTTCAGGCACCTCGTCAGAGAGGCCGGTCGGGCCGCCGGCTCCCCCTCGTACAGTGCGGCGGCCCCGCCGTCCGCGCCGTCCGCCCCTTCGCCGCCTGCCCGACACACGCGGCCGGGCGGACGGCGCGCCCCGCGCTCAGGTCGCCCGCTGCGCGGGCCGGCGTATCGGTTCGCCTTGCTGGACCACCACGCGCCTGCGGTCGTTGGCCAGCACCAGAAGCGCGCCGTCGTCGGCGGGCAACCCGCCCGCGTGCCGCAGGAGTTGGGCGAACACGGCGTGGATCAGGGCCTGCGGGACGACGGGCCGCACGCGTACCGCCTCGGCGAGCGCGGTGTGCAGCGGGAAGAACCGGCCGCGCCGGTCCCGGGCGTCCTCGACGCCGTCGGTGTGCAGGACCAGCGCCTCGCCGGGGCGCAGCCGCCCGCAGCGCACCAGCGGCAGATCGGCGGGGAGCGGGAACGGGCCGAGCGGTGGCAGGGGTTCGCCTCCCGCGAGCCGTTCCGCGCGTCCGCGCGGGCCGCGCGGTCCCGGCGTGGACGACAGCAGATAGGGCCAGGGATGGCCGCAGTTGAGGGCGACGACCTCGCCGTCGGGCCGGATCTCCAGGAGCAGCAGGGTGACGAACTCCTCGGCGAGCGGACTGTCGGGCTCCGCTCCGCCGCCCGCGGGGTGCTCGGCGCGTGAGCGCTCCCGCAGGTGGCGGGCGAGCGCGCGTTCGAGGCGGCGCAGCACTCCGGCGAGTTCGGCCTCGTCGTGCGCGGCCTCACGGAAGCTGCCGAGGACGGCGGCGACGGTGGACAGGGCGCCGAGCCCGTGCCCCCGGACGTCGCCCATCACGACGCGTACGCCCTGCTCGGTGGTCAGCACCTCGTACAGATCGCCGCCGACCCCCGCGCCCCGGTCGGCGGAGAGTTGACCGCCGGCGACGGCGAGCCCGTCGACGCGGGGCGGCAGGGGCCGCAGCAGGACGTTCTGCGCGGCGTGCGCGATCTTCCGCATCTGCCGCAACTCCCTGAGCAGGGTGTGACGGATGTGGAGGACGAGGCCGGTGCCGACGGCGAAGAAGACGGCGCTGCTGACGATCCGCGCACCGAGCCCCGTCTCCTGGGCCAGCGGACAGGCCATTTTGTACGTGATCGCCACGGCGCCCCAGAGAGTCGGCAGCCCCAGCGAGAGCCCCCGGCGCAGCCGCCGGGGGTCGCCCCGAAGCGCCAGGACCCGGAGGGGGCCCGCGCGGACGAGGGCGCGGAAGGCGGCCCGGGTCCTCGTCGGGAGCCTCGCCCCAGCGGGAGCCCCAGCCCTACTACGGATCATGCCGCCGGCCCCCCTAGTACGACCGGATCGATTGTGTCCACCGCATGCCCCGATCGGGCCACCTCGCCCGGACTTGTCACCCGAAGGAATGAAACAGCCGCGGAACGGCCACCACGGCCCGCGGGCCGCCGGACACAGGAGCCGACGACACGGGAGCGCGCCCCGCACGTGCTGTGCGGGGCGGGCTCCCGGGTGGCGGGATCAGGCCCCTCGCAGGACCGCTCCGCAGCGCTCCGCAGCGACGGTGACCGCCGTGTCGCGGGCCGTCGTCGCCTCCTCGACCGTCAGGGTGCGGTCGGCGGCCCGGAAGCGGAGGGCGTAGGCCAGGGACTTCTTGCCGGAGCCGACCTGTTCACCGGTGTAGACGTCGAACAGGCGGAGGGATTCCAGGAGTTCACCGGCGCCCTCGCGCAGCGCCCGCTCCACGTCGGTGGCCGGGACCGAGGAGTCCACGACGAGTGCGACGTCCTGGGTGGCGACCGGGAAGGTGGAGATCCGGGGTCCCCGCGGGACGCCTGCGCTCGCCCCCTCTACGAGGTCCAGGTCGAGCTCCATGGCGCACGTGCGGTCGGGCAGGCCCAGGGCCTTCACGGTGCGCGGGTGGAGTTCGCCCGCGTGCCCGGCGATCCGCTCGGCGCCGTCCACGACGACGGCCAGTTCGGCGCACCGGCCGGGGTGCCACGGACCGTACTGCCCTTGCCGCACGATCAGTTCGGTGCCGGACTCGGCGGCGACGGTCCGTGCCGCCTCGACCGCGTCGGCCCAGTCGGCGGGGCGCCCCTTGCCCCACCAGCCGGCCTGCTCACGGGCGCCCGCGAGGACGACGGCGACATGCCGGGGCTGGACGGGGAGCGCGGCGGTGAGCGACGCGATCTCCTCGTCGGTGGGGCGGCGGTCGACGGGCAGCCGCCCCGCGATCCGCTGCTCCTCGCGCGGGTGGAAGACCAGGCCGGTCTCGAACAGGGCGAGGTCGTGGCTGCCGCGCCCGTCGTTGCGCCGCAGCGCGGCGAGCAGACCGGGCAGCAGCGTCGTACGGAGGGCGGGCTCCTCGTCGGAGAGCGGGTTGACGAGCGTGACGACCCGGCGGTCCGGATCGTCGGCGGCCAGGCCGAGCTGGTCGAAGACCTGCGTACCGAGGAAGGGGTAGTTCAGCGCCTCGACATATCCGGCTCCGGCGAGCGCGCGGCCGACGCGGCGGTGTGTCCGCTGGCGGTCGGTGAGGCCGCGGCCCGCGGGGGGCTTGGGCAGCGTCGAGGGCAGGTTCTCGTAGCCCTCCAGGCGGATGACCTCTTCGGCGAGGTCGTTCGGGTCGGTGAGGTCGGACCGCCAGGACGGCAGCGTGACGATCAGCTCGTCCTGCCCGTACACGTCACAGCCGACCTCCTGGAGTCGGCGTACGACGGTCTCGCGGCCGTACGCGACGCCCGCGACCTTGTCCGGGTGGTCGGCCGGGATGGTCAGGGTGCGCGGTGCGTGCGGGGCGACGACCTCGGTGACGCCCGCGTCGGCGGTGCCGCCGGCGAGGAGGACGAGGAGGTCGACGGTGCGCTGGGCGGCGGCGGACGCGGCGAGCGGGTCGACGCCCCGTTCGAAGCGCTTGGACGCCTCGGACGCCAGCTTGTGGCGGCGGGCGGTGCGCGCGATCGAGAGCGCGTCGAAGTGGGCGGCCTCGATGACGACCTCGGTGGAGCCGGTGGTCTCACCGGTCTCCGGGTCGGTGACCGGGTCGGCGATCTCGGTGTCGGCGCCGCCCATGACGCCCGCGAGACCGATCGGGCCGCGGTCGTCCGTGATCACCAGGTCCTCGGGGTCGAGGACCCGCTGCGCGCCGTCGAGGGTGGTGAGCTTCTCGCCGGGTGTGGCGCGGCGCACCCCGATGGTGCCTTCGATCCGGGTCCGGTCGTAGGCGTGCAGGGGCTGGCCCAGCTCCAGCATCACGTAGTTCGTGATGTCGACGGCGAGGGAAACGGGCCGCATCCCGGCCTTCTGGAGGCGGCGGCGCAGCCAGATCGGGGAGCGGGCCTCGGGGTCGAGTCCGGTGACGGTGCGCGCGGTGAAGCGGTCGCAGCCGCGCGGGTCGGCGACCTCGACCGGGTAGCCGTACGCGTTCGGCCCCGGCACGTCGAGGAGCGCCGGGTCACGCAGCGGCAGGCCGTACGCGGTGGCGGTCTCGCGGGCGACACCGCGCAGCGACAGGCAGTAGCCGCGGTCGGGTGTGACGGCGATGTCGAGGACCTCGTCGACGAGTTCCAGCAGCGCGATCGCGTCGGTGCCGACCTCGTGCTCGGGCGGCAGGACGATGATGCCCTTGGTGCCGTCGTCGCCCATGCCCAGCTCGTCGCTGGAGCAGATCATGCCGCGCGACACATGCCCGTACGTCTTGCGCTCGGCGATCGCGAAGCCGCCGGGCAGCTCCGCGCCGGGCAGCACGACGACGACCTTGTCGCCGACGGCGAAGTTCCGGGCGCCGCAGACGATCTCCTGCGGCTCCCCGGTGCCGTTGGCCTGGCCGACGTCGACCGTGCAGAAGCGGATCGGCTTCTTGAAGCCGTCCAGCTCCTCGATGGTCAGCACCCGGCCGACGACGAGGGGGCCCTTGAGGTCGGCGCCGAGCTGCTCGACGGTCTCGACCTCAAGGCCCGCGGACACGAGCTTGGCCTGTACGTCACGGCCGGTCTCGGTGGCGGGGAGGTCGACATACTCCCGCAGCCAGGAAAGCGGGACCCGCATCAGATCTCCATCCCGAACGGCCGGGTGAACCGGATGTCACCCTCGACCATGTCTCGCATGTCTTCGACGTTGTGGCGGAACATCAGCATCCGCTCGATCCCGAACCCGAAGGCGAAGCCGCTGTACTTCTCGGGGTCGACCCCGCAGGCGACGAGCACGCGCGGGTTGACCATGCCGCAGCCGCCGAGTTCGATCCAGCCTTCGCTGGAGCAGGTGCGGCAGGGCCGGTCGGGGTGGCCGACGGAGGCGCCCTTGCACACGTAGCAGAGCATGTCCATCTCGGCGGACGGCTCGGTGAAGGGGAAGTAGTTCGGGCGCAGCCGGGTCGTCATGTCCGAGCCGAACAGCGACTGGACCATGTGGTCCAGGGTGCCCTTGAGGTCGGCCATGGTCAGGCCCTCGTCGACGGCGAGCAGCTCGATCTGGTGGAAGACCGGGGTGTGCGTGGCGTCCAGCTCGTCGGTGCGGTAGACGCGCCCCGGGCAGACGATGTAGACGGGCGCCTCGCGGGCGAGGAGCGCGCGGGCCTGCACGGGCGAGGTGTGGGTGCGCAGCACCACACCGGACTCGTCGCCGTGGGTCTCCCCCGGGCCCTGGACGAAGAAGGTGTCCTGCATCTGCCGGGCGGGGTGGTCGGGCGTGAAGTTGAGGGCGTCGAAGTTGAACCACTCGGCCTCGACCTCGGGGCCTTCCGCGATCTCGTAGCCCATGGCGACGAAGACGTCGGCGACACGGTCCATGAACGAGGTCAGCGGGTGGCGGGCGCCGGCCGGGACCCGGTCGTAGGGCAGCGTGACGTCCACGGCCTCCTCGACCAGGACGCGGGCGTCCCGCTCGGCCTCCAGCTCGGTCTGCCGGGCGGCGAGCGCCTTGTTCACGGCGCCGCGGGCCTGGCCGACGCGCTTGCCCGCCTCGGCCTTGGCCTGCGGGGGCAGTGCGCCGATCTCGCGGTTGGCGAGGGCCAGCGGCGAGGTGCCGCCGGTGTGGGCGACCTTGGCCTCCTGGAGCTGTTCGAGGTCGCCCGCGGCGGCGAAGGCGGCGAGCGCCTCGTCCCGCATGCGCTCGATCTCTTCCGGTTTCAGTGCCTCGACCTCAACAGGGTCGTACGACTTGTTCGGTGCCGACATCTCTTCCCGTGCTTCCGATTGGCTGGCGGATGGTCCCCGTCCCGGCTCAAGGGCGCGCCGTCCCTGAACTGGAGACGCTTCGTCTCGGATCTGGGGACGCAAGGTGCCAAAGGCCGAGTCTAACGGGGGTGAGAGGCACCCAGGGAACGGGCGTGGTGGCCCGGGGTGCGGGCTCCCGGGTGGCTCTCGGGGTACGCGGAGGCCCGTGGGCGGCGGCTCAGCTCAGATAGGCCGGAGCGCTCACGGGCAACGTAAATCGGAACTGGGCGCCTCCGGCGGGCCCCCGGCCGACCGTGATGGTGCCGCCGTGGGCCTCGACGATGCCCTTGACGATGTACAGGCCGAGCCCGGTGCCGCCGCGCTTGCTGCCCCGCCAGAAGCGGGTGAAGACACGGTTCATGGATTCCTCCGGGATGCCTGGGCCCTCGTCGCTGACCGTGACCGCGGTGCCGGCGCTGCCGGGTTCGCGGGGGCTCGGTGCGGGCTCCACGTCGATACTGACGGTTCCCTCGCCGTGGCGCACGGCGTTTTCCAGCAGGTTGCTCAGGACCTGGTCGACCTTGTCGGGGTCGGCCCACAGGTCGGGCAGGGGCTGCTGGAGCCGGACGAGGAAGCGGTCGGCGGGCTGTCCGGCGGCGACGTGGGCCTGGATGTGGCGGCCGACGGCGGTGCCGATGTCGACGGGCTGGCGGCGGACCTCCAGGCGCCCGGAGTCGATGCGGGAGATGTCGAGGAGTTCGGCGATGAGCCGGGTGACGCGGTTGGCGTCGGCGTCGACGGTCTCCAGCATGAGCCGCTTCTGGTCGTCGGTGAACCGTTCCCATTTGGCGAGCAGGGTCGCGGTGAAGCCTTTGACGGAGGTCAGCGGGGAGCGCAGTTCGTGGGCGACGGTGGCGATGAGTTCGGCGTGGCTGCGTTCGGTACGGCGGCGGGCCTCGGTGTCGCGCAGCGAGACGACGACCCGGCGAACGGGTCCGGTGGGTACGGTGCGCAGGTAGCGGGCGGAGACGAGGACTTCCCGGCCGCCGGGCAGCAGGAGGTTGCGTTCGGGCTGTCCGACGCGGATGGCGAGGCCGCCGTAGGGGTCGGTGAGCTGCCACCAGCGGCGGCCCTCCAGGTCCTCCAGCGGGAGGGCGCGCTCCAGGGGGGTGCCGAGCGCGGTGTGGGCGGGGACGGCGGTGATCCGGGCGGCGGCGGCGTTGAAGGTGACGACACGGCCGGCCTCGTCGGCGACGACCAGTCCGTCGGGGAGGTCGTCCGGCGCGATGCCGAGCGCCGTGGAGGCAGCGTGGGCCTCCGTGGCGCCACTGGTGCCGACAGACATGTTCCCGTACCCCACCTCTCGAACCGGTGCAGTGGGCGACCGAGTTGGTCACCCTACTAGTCGCCGGTCGTCGGCTACCAGTCACTCAGCGGCGTGGTACGGGCGGTGTGCTCAGGCCCGGCAGCCGCCGTCCGTGCGCTGGGCGCGTGCGGACGCGTAGAGACATACGGCCGCGGCGGTCGCGAGGTTCAGGCTCTCGGCGCGGCCGTGGATGGGGACGCGGACGACGGCGTCGGCGAGGGCGCGGGTCTCCTCGGGCAGGCCCCATGCCTCGTTGCCGAAGATCCAGGCGGTGGGGCCGCCCATGGTGCCGCGGTCGAGTTCGGTGTCGAGGTCGTCGTCGCCCGCGCCGTCGGCGGCGACGATCCGCACGCCGGCGTCCTTCAGCCGCCGCACGGCGGCGTCGACGGGGACGCCCACGGCGACGGGCAGATGGAACAGGGAGCCGACGGAGGCGCGGACGGCCTTGGGGTTGTAGACGTCCACGGAGGCGTCGGTGAGGACGACGGCGTCGGCGCCCGCGGCGTCGGCGCAGCGCAGCACGGTGCCGGCGTTGCCGGGGTCGCGGACATGCGCGAGTACGGCGACGAGCCGGGGCCGGGCGGCGACGATCTCGGGGAACGGGGTGTCGAGGAAGCGGCAGACGCCGACGAGCCCCTGGGGGGTGACGGTGGTGGAGATGTCCGCGATCACGGCTTCGTCGGCGAGGTGGACGCGGGCGCCGACCGTACGGGCGGCGGCGACGATGTCGGCGTACCGCTCGGCGGCCTCGACGGTGGTGAACAGTTCGACGAGCGTGGCGCCCGCGGCCGAGGCGTGCGCGGCGGCCTCCCGTACGGCCTGCGGCCCTTCAGCGAGGAACAGCCGCTCCTTGCCCCGGAAGTTCCGCCGGGCCAGCCGCCGTGCGGCGGCCACTCGGGCGGAGCCGGGGGAGATCAGCTCGGGCGTTGCGCCGGGCATCGCGAGTCACCTCGTCTTGGAGCGGGGAGAGGTGCCGATACCGCACCACACAACACAGCGGACCCGCAGACACGAAGCCCGCGGGTCCCTGAACGTCTTCGTCCGGCTGAGCCGGCGCGGCGTCACGCAGCCTTGGGAGCGTTGACGTCGCTCGGCAGGGCCTTCTGCGCGACCTCGACGAGCGCCGCGAACGCGTTGGCGTCGTTGACGGCCAGCTCGGCGAGGATCTTGCGGTCGACCTCGACGTTGGCGGCCTTCAGACCCTGGATGAAGCGGTTGTAGGTGATGCCGTTGGCGCGGGCAGCGGCGTTGATCCGCTGGATCCAGAGCTGACGGAAGTCGCCCTTGCGCTTCTTGCGGTCGTTGTAGTTGTAGACCAGGGAGTGGGTGACCTGCTCCTTGGCCTTGCGGTACAGGCGCGAACGCTGACCGCGGTAGCCGCTGGCGGCTTCGAGGATCGCCCGGCGCTTCTTGTGGGCGTTGACTGCCCGCTTGACGCGTGCCACTTGTTAACTCCTTGTAGCGGGGCCGTGGTGGTCGTCACACGGCCCGGTATCGATTGGGTCCCGGTCCTGGCGTCGCGGTGCCCCCGTCACCGGGGGCCGCGACGTCACTTGCCGAGAAGCTTCTTGATCTTCTTGGCGTCGCCCGGGGCCATCTCGGCGTTGCCGGTGAGGCGACGCGTCACGCGGGACGACTTGTGTTCGAGCAGGTGGCGCTTGCCGGCGCGCTCGCGGAGCACCTTGCCGGAGCCGGTGATCTTGAAGCGCTTGCTGGCACCGCTGTGCGACTTGTTCTTCGGCATGGCGCCGTCTCTCCTCGTCAGGGGCGTTCCGGTGCCCGGTCGTGAAACCGGGCACGGTGGAACGTCATATGGATCGGTGGGCATCCCTGGACTGGTGTCCCTGGACTCCCGGGACTCGCGTCCTGGGCACCCGGGGCATACGCCCCGGGGTCACGCCTCGGCGGAAGCCTCGGCCGGGGCCTCGGCCTCGGCGAAGTCCTCTTCGGCGGCGTTCTGCGAGCGACCCGGGTGGGCCTTCGCTTCCGCCTTCCGGGCCGCCTGGGCCTCACGGGCCTCGGCCATCGCCTCGGTCTTCTTCTTGTGCGGACCGAGAACCATGATCATGTTCCGGCCGTCCTGCTTCGGGTTCGACTCCACGAAGCCGAGGTCCTGGACGTCCTCCGCGAGCCGCTGCAGCAGCCGGTAACCCAGTTCCGGCCGGGACTGCTCGCGACCACGGAACATGATCGTGATCTTGACCTTGTCGCCCTGCTTGAGGAACCGGACGACGTGACCCTTCTTGGTGTCGTAGTCGTGCGGGTCGATCTTCGGCCGGAGCTTCATCTCCTTGATGACCGTGTGCGCCTGGTTCTTGCGCGCCTCACGGGCCTTCATGGCCGACTCGTACTTGAACTTCCCGTAGTCCATGAGCTTGCACACGGGCGGGCGGGCGTTCGCCGCGACCTCGACCAGGTCCAGGTCGTACTCCTGCGCAAGCTCCAGGGCCTTGGCAAGCGGGACAATCCCGACCTGCTCGCCGCTGGGACCGACAAGTCGCACCTCGGGAACGCGAATCCGGTCGTTGATGCGGGGCTCGGCGCTGATGGATCCTCCTCGGTAGCACCTACGCGACGGTCTGGCGGACAGCCGCGTAACGTCTGTGTTCGTAAAGACCTAACCGAGCCGGCGCATGAAAAATGCCCCGGACGATCACAGCGGGGCTCCTTGCGTACCGGAACACCGCCGCTCGGTCGCGGGGCGTACATCGGGCGGGCCGCGTCGCACTGGACGGGGTCGCCTGACCGGTGACCCGACACCCGTGAGGGCGGTCAGGTGGGAGAGCGGAGCCTCCACTTGTGGGCCGGGCGCGCTGACATGCTGGGGGCGCGTCCGACCGGTCGTTACACCAGGTTAGCAGTTCGCGCCGGAGCGGGCCAATCGCGGCGCCGGGCCGTCACCCGGCCGCCCGGACCTCACTCGGATGCCGTGCGGGGCTGGGCCTATCGTGTGGGGCATGAGTGACGCCACCCTTGACAGCCAGGCCGAGCGTACCGATGGTCCGGCCCCCGACTTCGACAGCATGACCCGTGACATCGCGGACGTCCCCGCGGTCGAGGTGATCACGACGGTGGCGGTGCACCTGATGAGCGCCGCCGCGGTGAACCTGGGCCTCGCGGAGGACGGCGCGGCCCACAAGGACCTGGACGAGGCGCGGAAGCTGATCCATTCGCTGGCGGGTCTGATGGACGCGGGCGGCACGGAGATCAGCTCGTTCCACGCGGCGCCGCTGCGGGACGGTCTGAAGTCGCTCCAGTTGGCGTTCCGTGAGGCGTCGCTGGTCGCGGACGAGCCGGGTCAGGGTCCGGGCGAGAAGTACACGGGCCCGGTGTACGGCTAGTCATCCGGCCGGCCGTCCGGCCGGTCATCTGACGTAGAGGGGCTCGCCCGGTGGGGTGCTGCCGGCCGGCAGGAGTGCCAGGTCGAGGCCGCGTACCAGGCGGGCCCTCAGTGTGTCGTCGGCGGCGAGCGCCCCGGCGATCCGCCGGACGGTGTCGGCGGGCGCGGCCGTCGGGTCGAGGACGAGGGCCAGGGTGCCGTCGGCGGTGCCGGGGCCCAGGTGGGCGCGGAGCACGGCGGGCTCGGCGGCGACGGCGGCGCGGACGGCGCCGGTGACGGCGGGGTCGGCGAGCGGATCGCCGCTGGTGCGGCCCTCGGCGAGGGCGAGCAGGGCGGGTCCGGTGATCTCGTAGGCGACGGGTCCCGCGAGGTCGAGGACGACGGTGTCGGCCTTTTCGTGCGCGGCGGCCTGGAGGGCCTGGTGCAGGGGTACGGCGACGGGGCGGGCCTCGGGGTCCCAGCGGGCCAGTGTCCCGGTCGAGGTGAAGGCGGGCAGGGCGGTGCGGTCGCCCGCCTTGAGCGTGGGGACCGCCATGTCGCTGGTCTTCTCGCGGCGCAGCCCGTTCTCGTCCTGTTCGACCTCGCCGAGCACGGAGACGACCGGGACCAGCAGGCGGGCCCCCTTGAGCGCGGCCAGGACGGGCCCGTGGGCCGTGCGGTCCTGGGCCCAGGCCGCGAGTGCCGCGGTCAGCCGGGGGTCGGCGGAGCCGTCGTCGTCGGAGAAGCCGGGGTCGGGGATGTTCTTGTTCGCCACGATGGTCGACCCTACCGAGGGGGGCGGCCCGCGGTTTTCCGGGGGACCTGTCCCGGTGGCCGCTCATTTTTCTCAGCGGTTCCTGACCTCTCTCTCATGATTTACACAGAAACGGCACGAAGCATCCGGGCATGTACCGGCACCGGCTTCCCCTCGCGGCGTGCGCATTCGCCACGCTCATCGGCTCCCTCATAGGCTGCTCCGCCATGGACCGCGCGCAGGCCGTGGCGTCCACCTCCATGGTCCCGACGTCGTCGGCCGCCCAGGTGTCGGCACCCACGGCGGGCGCGACCACGGCGACGGGCAAGGGGGGTGCGGTGGATCCGGACAAGGTGCTCGCGAAGGCACTGGCGGGCGTGGCGACCGAGGGGAAGGCCCGCTACTCGGTGGCGGTGGCGTCGCTGGACGGGGCGGGGAGCGTCGCGCGGTACGGGGCCGGGACGGCGTACGACACGGCGAGCATCGTGAAGGTCGACATCCTGGCGGCAGTGCTGCTGCGGGCGCAGGACGCGGGGCGCCCGCTCACGGCCCAGGAGCGGACGCACGCGACGGCGATGATCCGCAGCAGCGACAACGCGGCGGCGAACGCGCTGTGGGAGACGATCGGCGGGGCCAAGGGCCTGGACGCGGCGAACGCACGTCTCGGGCTGACGGGGACGAAGGGCGGCGCGGGCGGCCGGTGGGGGCTGACGCGGACCACGGCCGACGATCAGATCAAGCTGCTGCGGGCGGTGTTCGCGACCGGGACGGGTGACGCGGTGCTGACCAAGGCGTCGCGCGCGTACGTCCAGGATCTGATGGGGCGGATCGCGGCGGACCAGGACTGGGGGGTCTCGGCGGCGGCCGACACGGACTGGGCGCTGAAGAACGGGTGGCTGCCCCGGACCGCGACCGGCCTGTGGGACATCAACAGCATCGGGTGGGTGACGGTGAACGGGCACCCGTATCTGGTGGCGGTCCTGTCGGACGGCAACGCGTCGATGGACAAGGGCGTCGCGCTGGTCGAGCACGCGGCGGTGACGGCGGTCGGCGCGCTGGCCAAGTCGCGGGTCTGAGAGGGCTCAGACGAGGGGGCGGTGGCCGGGTCGGCGGCGGCCTCGCCACAGGTAGACCGCCGTGGCGAGCAGGGCGACGCCCAGGCCGCCGGCGAGGGGTCCTGCCCAGCCGGTGACCGAGGTGTCGGACGGGTCGTCGGGGCCGGTTCCGAAGTATGTCTCGCCGTACGCGGCGGCCCGCAGCTCCGGTTTCAGCTTGCCGCCCTCGGCGATCGCGGCGGCCGGGTCGACCAGGCCGAAGCCGCGTGAGTCGTCACGGCCGCCGTGGGGAGCGTTGCGGGCCGTGTCCTCCAGGAGCCGTTTGATCTGCGCCGGGGTCAGGTCGGGGTGGGCCGCGCGGACCAGGGCGACCGCGCCCGACACGAAGGCGGACGCCGCGCTGGTACCCCAGCCCTCGTAGTAGCGGCGGTCCGGGTCGACGAGGACGACGTCGACGCCGGGCGCGCTGACGGTCGCGTACCAGCGGCGGGTGGAGAAGGAGGCGCGGGTGCCGTAGCGGTCGACGGCCGTCACCGCGATCACGCCGGGGTAGGCGGCGGGGTACGAGATGTGGTCGCCCTTCTCGCCGCCGTTGCCGGCGGACGCGACGACGACGGCGCCCTTCTTGAGGGCGTACTGGACGGCGGCGTCCTCGGCCGGTTCGGGGTGGGCCGACTCGGAGTCGTCGCCGAGGGAGAGGTTGATGACGTCGGCGCCCTGGTCGGCGGCCCAGCGGATGCCTTCGGCGAGGGCGCCGCCCCGGTTGTCGCGGGCCTTCTTGCGGGACGGGTCGCCGTCCTCCAGGATCACCCGGACCGGCAGGATCCTGGCCTCGGGCGCCATGCCCATGACGCCGTCCTCGGCGCCCGCGCCATGGCCGTGACCGGCGATGATGCCCGCCATCGCGGTGCCGTGCCGGGCCCAGGACCGGTCGCCGCGCGAGGCGCCGAAGCCGACCAGGTCCTTGCCGGGCACGACGTTGCCCTCCAGGTCGGGGTGCTGGTCGTCCACGCCCGTGTCGAGGACGGCGACGGTGATGCCCTTGCCCTTGGTGGTCCGCCACGCCTGCTCGGCGTGCAGCGCCTCCAGGCCCCATTCGCGGGCGCGGATGCTGTCGGCGTGGGCGGCGGTGGCGGGCAGCAGGGCGACGACGGCGGCGAGCAGGGCGGCTGCGGTGCCTGTGGCGACGGCGCGGGCGGGCCGGGCGATGCGTGCGGCTCGGACGTGGGGGGTCATGTGGGTTTCTCCGTGGCGGCTGCGACGGTTTTGCGCAGGCCGCGTTCGACGCGGTCGGCGATGCCCTGGGCCTCGTGGCCGAGGCCGGCCTGGGCCGGGGCTGTGGTGGTGCCGGCCTTCATGGCGTCGGCGGCGGGCTGTGGATCGGTCACGGTCCGTCCGTCGGCGAAGCCGGAGACCGCGTAGACGACGACGGGCGCGTCGGAGAGTACGGACAGCGTCCAGGAGGCCCGCTGCCGGTCCCCGAACCCTTCGGCGAGGGTGCCCTTGGCCGCGTAGGGGCGGGGCATGAGGTCGCTGCGCCGGTCGAGCCCTTCCGCGGTGAAGCGTTCCCGCAGGGTCTTCATGCCGTCGGCGTCGGCCTTGGTGAACAGCAGCCCGACGGTGGTGACATGGCTGCGGGTGGCGTCCGTGTACGTGGCGCGCAGCAGCCGCAGACAGCCGGCCGGGGCGAGTGCCTTGCGCAGCAGTGGGTCGAAGGCGTTCGCACAGGTGCTGTCGGGTGCGACGGCGATCCGGGTCCAGGTGCGGTCGGCGCCGCCGGGTCCCGCGCCCTCGCCTTTGAGCACGGGTGGGAAGAGCTGGTCGACGGGGGTGCTGTGCCAGAGGCTGTCGGCGGCGGCGTAGGCGTTGCGGCTGTCCGCGGCGGCGGTGCTGTCGCCGGTCAGCCAACTCCCGGTCACAGCGCCGCCGATGAGCCCGAGCCCGAGGACGACACAGGCCGCGGCGGCGGCTGCGCGGGGGCGGACCCGGGGACCGACGGGGCGCAGCCGGGTGGTGTCGTCGTCGGGGATGCCGGGTCCGGTACCGGGCGGCGCGAACGTGACGAAGGGGCGTCCGGCGCCGGGCCCTGGGGTGAGGTCGACGGAGCCGACGGTGCGGCGGAGGGGGCGGGCCGGGGGACGGACGGGGGGCGGGGTGGCCAGGGGGGTGCCGGCGGCCGGGCGCACGGGCGGCGGCAGGTCCGGGAAGCGGGCCGAGGGCGACGGAGGCGGCGGGGAGGTGGGCGCTGGGGGCGATGCCGGCGGCGCGGACGGCCGGGGCGGTGTCTCGTCGGCCGGGGTGGCGGGGCGCGGGAGGAGCGTCGGGAAGCGCGGCGCCGACGGGGTGTCCCCGTGCCCGGTCTCGTCCGCCTCGTGCGCGCCACCGGAGGTGCCGGGTGCGCGGGACGGTGCCGGTGGTGGTACCCGGGGTGGCCGGGGCGGAGGTGGCGGGGTCGCGGGGCGCGGAGGGAAGGGGGGCCGACGCGCTTCCGTGCTCATGCACCCCCCGTTTCTCGCGGCCGGGCCTCCACCCGGCCGGACTGCTGGACCCGGGCGCGCTGCCCGGAACCCGTACCGGGCGCCGTACCCGGACGTCCGCACCCGGTCCCGTACCCCGGAGCCATACGCCGAGGCGTGCACCGGGCGCCGGGGCGGGGCCCACGCCAAGGCTTCCCACGTCCGGGCGTCCGCACGCGGGACCCTGTGCGCGCGCCGCCGGTGAAGGTGGCGCGCCCGCGGGCGGACCGCTCCGACAAGCCGGTTCCGTTCCCGCGTGCGCGTCACTCTACGGGCTGATCCCCGCTCTGCGGGAACCGGTCCGCAGGCCAGGGTTGTTCTGCCCGGAACGTCCCCCTACCCAGGGGTAATCACGTCTGGCAGGCTTCGGTCATGACTGCCCGTACCGCCGATCGGGCCCGCTACGACCGGGCCACCGCCGATCTCGACGCCCCCGTCGCGATCGTCGATCTGGACGCCTTCGACGCCAATGCCGCGGATCTGGTCCGCCGGGCGGCCGGTAAGCCGGTCCGGGTCGCGAGCAAGTCCGTGCGCTGCCGCGCCCTGCTGGAACGGGCCCTGGCCCGGGACGGTTTCGCGGGGATCATGTCGTTCACGCTGGCCGAGTCGCTGTGGCTGGCCAGGTCCGGGTTCGATGACGTCCTGCTCGCCTATCCGTCGGCCGACCGGGCGGCGTACGCGGACCTCGCGGGCGACCCGAAGCTCGCGGCGGCCGTGACGGTGATGATCGACGACCCGGCGCATTTGCGGTTCATCGACGCGGCGCGCGACGGCGGGCGCGAGGAGATCCGGGTCTGTCTGGAACTCGACACCTCGCTACGGCTGTTCGGCGGCCGGGTCCGGATCGGCGCCCTGCGTTCCCCGCTGCGCTCCCCCGCCCAACTCGCGGAGCTGGCCCGCTCGGTGGCCCGGACGCCGGGCTTCCGGCTGGTGGGCATCATGGCGTACGAGGGTCATGTCGCCGGTGTCGGCGACGCGGTGGCCGGCCGGCCGCTGCGGTCGCGGGCGATCCGGCTGATGCAGAGCGCCGCGCGCCGGGAGCTGGCGGTGCGGCGGGCGGAGGTGGTGCGGGCGGTGCGGGCCGTGGCGCCGGATCTGGAGTTCGTCAACGGCGGCGGTACGGGCAGTGTGCAGCACACGGCGGCCGAGGACGCCGTCACGGAGATCGCGGCGGGCTCGGGTCTGTACGTGCCACGGCTGTTCGACAACTACACGTCGTTCAGCGGGCGTCCGGCCGCCCTCTTCGCACAGCCGGTCGTCCGCAGGCCGGGCGTGGGTGTGGTGACCGTGCTCGGTGGCGGCTATCCGGCGTCGGGGCCCGCGGGCGCCGACCGGCTGCCGGTGCCGTATCTGCCGGAGGGGCTGCGCTACGACCCGCAGGAGGGGCCGGGCGAGGTGCAGACCCCGTTGATCGGGTCTCCCGCCGACGATCTGCTCATCGGGGACAAGGTGTGGTTCCGGCACGCGAAGGCCGGTGAACTGTGTGAGCGGTTCGACGAGGTGCGGCTGATCGAGGGCGACCGGGTGACGGCGACCGTGCCGACGTACCGGGGCGAGGGACACACCTTCCTCTGATACCGCTCCCCTGATGCCGCTTCCCCTGATGCCACCCGCCAACGGGGCTACGGCAGGGGTTCCATGCTCTGGCCGACGCCGCCGCCGGTGTCCGCGTCGTGCACGGACCGGATGCCCTTGGTGATCCTGTCCATGTCGGCGAGCGCCGGCCCGTCGGGTCCGGCGTCGAAGGCGTATCGGATCATGACCATCGACTCGGTGCCCACGCTCGAAGGGAACGCGAGCGACTGCACGTAACCCCCGGGCCCCAGCTCGGTCTTCACCCGCCAGCGGACGTAGTACCCGGTCCGTCCGGCCACCGCGACCTGGCCCGCCTTGACCTGCTGGTGCGAGGTGATGCCGTGGAAGGGGCGGCGGTCGATGGTGTCGCGGTCGTACCAGTCGTCGGCCGCGTCCTCGATGTCCTGGAGGGCGAGGACGCGCGGGGACTTCTCGTCGTTGGCGGTCACCGTGCGGGACATCACGGCGCCGTGGCGGCAGACGCCGCTGTCGCCGGGGCAGTCGTAGGTGCCGTCGGTGGACATCACCATGGTGTCGTCGGTGGTGAACTTCGGCCGGACCCAGCCGTCGAGCAGGGGCAGGGTGATGCCGTTGAGTTCGTCCACGACCACCGCCGGGTCGTCGGCCGAGGGTTCGGATGTGGACGGCGACGGGGTCGGGGTGTTCTCGTGCTCGGACGCCCCGGACGAGGACGGCTCCCCCGATGGGGAGTCCACCGCCTTCGGATCGGGGGTGTCGTCCCCGCCGCCGAGCACGACGACGCCGGTGACGATCGACGCCACGAGGACCGCTCCGGCGACGGTGAGCGCGACCAGCCGGGCGCGCCGCCCGCCACCCGGGGGTGCCGGAACCGGCGCCTCCGCAGGCGGCTGCCGGTGTTCCGTCCATCCGGTCCCGTCCCACCAGCGCTGTACGGAGGGTGCCGACGGATCCGGGTACCAGCCGGGCGGAGGCGACATGGTCATGCGGAAACTCTAAGGTGCCGCGCGAGCCTCAGTACACCGTGTCCGCCTGGTCCGGCACCGTCGAGCCGTCGCCGCGCAGGAGCGGACCGCCGCCTCCCCGGGGCTCGTTGTACGCGGTCGTCGCACACGGATAGCCGCCGGGCTTGCGGGGCAGCGGGGCGAGGAACATCGGGTTGACGATCCAGCGGCCGTCGGCGTCGTCGTACGCGCGGCACATCAGCTCGGCCTTGTTCCGGTTGAGGACGAGGTGCGCGCCGGTCGCGTCGCCGACGAACGTGACGTCCGTGTCGGCGTCACCCGCGCCGAGCGCGATCCGCCGCTGCCAGGGCTGCCGCTGCCAGGCGGCGGCGCCCCGTACGCCGAAGATCTCCTGATTGATCCAGCACCGTTTCCCGTCGATGTACGGGATGGCGTCGCCCCGGCCCGCCGGCACCCCGCCGCAGCCCTCGTTGCGGGGCGTGATGCGGCCCCGGCGGTCGAGGACCGAGCGGATGGCGAGGGTGTGGTCCGCGTCGACGCCGACGCCCCGGGACCACACCTCGGTCACCGGTTCCGATCCCGCCGACACGATGAACACGTCGAACCCGGCGCGCCGGAGCGTGCGGATGAGGTCACGCTGCTGGTCGTAGTAGCGGACGTAACCGGAGATCTCATGGGTGCCGACGGTCCGGGTGGCGCCGACGGGCGCGGCCAGTGCCTCCGTACGGGCCCGCTCGGCGTATCCGGTCAGCTCGCGGACGGTACGGCCGGCGAAGAGCTGGGGCACCCAGGCGTACTGCGGCACCGTGCGCCGGTGGTTCCAGTCGCCCGCGAATCCGGCGGCGCCGCTCATGGTGCGGCCGTTCTCGCGCAGCTCCCAGATCTCGTCGGCGCAGCGGGTGTTCGCCGAGGTGGGGAGCGGGGAGCCGACGGGTACGGAGGTGCCGCAGGCCCGGGTGAGCGCCCGGTCCGCGGTCTCCGTGAGCCACTGGCCGGCATCGCGCCAGCTCTTCGGGCGGAGGATCTTGTCGTGCCGCAGCGCCCAGCCGAGGGTCGCGTCGGTGACGTCGTTCTTGGTGACGGTGTTGTCCCAGTCGAAGGCGGCGACCGGACGGCCCCCGCGCCCCGTCCCGGCGCAGACGCCGCGCTCGTCGATCACCCGCTGAAGCAGGGCGCGGTTCTCGCCGTACCAGGGGAGGTCCGTGGAGAGGCGGGGGCAGGGGCGGGCGGTGGGGGCGTGGGCGATGGCCGGGGACGGGAGGGCCACGGCCGCCAGTGCGGCAGCCGCGGCCAGTGTCGACGCGAGGGCTCTTCTCTTGTACATGGGCTTGTGCATGGGTTTGTGCATGGGTTTGTGCATGGGACCCGGACCGTACACGGGTCCGTGGCCCGCACCCGGGAGGCGCGGCACCGCGCCTCTTCAGGGGCGCGGGGAACTGCGCGACCGGCCACGACGGACCCGCAGCCGGCCGAGAGCCCTCCGGTGGACCCCCTAGAGCGGTGTCACGTACGCGCCGGAAATCCCCCCGTCCACAAGAAAGTCCGTCGCGTTCACGAACGACGAGTCGTCGCTCGCCAGGAAGGCAACAGCGGCAGCGATCTCCGTGGCCTCCGCGAACCGGCCCACCGGGATGTGGACGAGGCGCCGGGCCGCCCGCTCCGGGTCCTTGGCGAACAGTTCCTGGAGCAGCGGGGTGTTGACGGGCCCCGGGCAGAGGGCGTTGACGCGGATGCCCTCGCGTGCGAACTGGACGCCGAGTTCCCGGGACATCGCGAGGACGCCGCCCTTGGACGCGGTGTACGAGATCTGTGAGGTCGCCGCGCCCATCCGGGCCACGAAGGAGGCGGTGTTGATGATGGAGCCCTTGCCCTGGCGGCGCATATAGGGGAGAGCGGCCTTGCAGCACAGGTACACGGAGGTGAGGTTGACCTCCTGGACGCGCTTCCAGGCGTCGAGTCCGGTCTCCAGGATGGAGTCGTCGTCGGGCGGGGAGATGCCCGCGTTGTTGAAGGCGATGTCGACCGAGCCGTAGGTGTCGTACGCCGTCTTGAACAGCGCTTCGACCTGGTCCGCGTCGGTGACGTCGACCTTCACGAAGGTGCCGCCGACCTCGTCGGCGGCGGCCTTGCCCGCCGTCTCGTCGATGTCGCCGCAGACGACGTGCGCGCCCTCGGCGGCGAGGCGGCGCGCGGTGGCCAGGCCGATGCCGCTGCCGGCGCCGGTGATGACGGCGGTGCGGCCCACCAGGCGGCGGCAGATGTTCTCGGTGTCGGTCATGG
The DNA here is from genome assembly GCF_044757265.1 of Streptomyces sp. NPDC091292. Taxonomy (NCBI): domain Bacteria; kingdom Bacillati; phylum Actinomycetota; class Actinomycetes; order Kitasatosporales; family Streptomycetaceae; genus Streptomyces; species Streptomyces sp. NPDC091292. Next base: position 289,018 of record NZ_JBIVUQ010000008.1, read on the forward strand.
TCGTTCAGGCCTCCGTGCTGAGGAAGACGTTCTTGGTTTCGGTGAAGGCGGTGAGGGCGTCGGGTCCGAGTTCGCGGCCGAGCCCGGACTGTTTGTAGCCGCCGAAGGGGGTCCAATAACGCACGCTGGAGTGCGAGTTGACGGAGAGGTTCCCGGCGGCGACGGCCTTCGAGAGGCGCAGGGCGCGGCCCACGTCGCGGGTCCAGATCGAGGCGGCGAGCCCGTAGTCGGTGGCGTTGGCGAGGCGTACGGCGTCGTCCTCGTCGGTGAAGGGCAGGACGACGGCGACCGGTCCGAAGACCTCTTCGCGAGCGGCGGGGGCGTCGGGGGCGAGGCCGGTGAGGACGGTCGGGGCGCACCAGAAGCCGGGTCCGTCGGGTGCGGTGCCCCTGATGGCGGGCTGGTCGTCGGCGAGGTAGGAGCGGACCCGGTCGAGCTGGGCGCGGGAGATCAGCGGGCCCATCTGGGTCTTCTCGTCGGCCGGGTCGCCGACCACGACGGAGGTGATGCCGGGGGCGAGGAGGTCGAGGAAGCGGTCGTACACCGATGCCTGGACGAGGATGCGGGTGCGGGCGCAGCAGTCCTGGCCGCTGTTGTCGAGGAAGGACATCGGCGCGGCGGTCGCGGCGGCCTCGATGTCGGCGTCGGCGAAGACGATGTTGGGGCTCTTGCCGCCGAGTTCGAGGGTCACGCGTTTCACCCGGTCGGCGCACTTGGCCATGATCCGTTTGCCGACGCGGGTGGAGCCGGTGAACACGATCTTGGCGACGCCTGGATGCTCGACCAGGGCTTCGCCCGCGATGTCGCCCGCGCCGGGCAGCACCTGGAACAGCCCTTCGGGAAGTCCGGCTTCCAGGCCGAGTTCGGCGAGCCGCAGGGCGGTCAGCGGGGTGGTCTCGGCGGGCTTGAGGAGGACGGCGTTGCCGGCGGCGAGCGCGGGCGCGGTGCCCCAGGCCGCGATGGGCAGCGGAAAGTTCCAGGGCGCGATGACGCCGACGACGCCGAGGGGTTCGAGGATCGTGATGTCCAGGCCGCCGGGTACCGGGATCTGGCGCCCGTTGAGGCGTTCCACTCCCCCGGCCGCGTAGTCCAGGAGGTCACGGACGTTGCCGGCCTCCCAGCGGGCGTTGCCGATGAGATGGCCGGCCTCGGTGACCTCCAGGCGGGCCAGCTCCTCGATGTGCTGGTCGACGGTGGCGGCGAAGCGGCGCAGCAGCCGGGCCCGGTCGGCGGGGGCGAGGGCGGCCCAGGTGCGCTGGGCGGCCGTGGCGCGGACCACGGCCGCGTCGACATCGGCCGCCGTGGCGCCGGGGACGGTCGCGATCACCTCCTCGGTGGCCGGGTTGAGCACCTGGAGGTCGTACGGGTTCGACAAGACGTTCCTCACATGCGTTCGAAGGAGCGGCGTAGCTCCCAGTCGGTGATCGCGGCGTCGAAGGCGTCGAGTTCGACGCGGGCCATGTTGCGGTAGTGGTCGACGACCTCGTCACCGAACGCGGCCTTCGCCACGGGGCTGTTCTCCCAGAGTTCGGCGGCCTCGCGCAGCGTGGTGGGGACGTGCGCGTAGTCGGCGGCGTACGCGTTGCCCGCGCAGGCGTCGGGGAGTTCGAGTTTCTGCTCGACGCCGTACAGGCCTGCCGCGATGAGTCCGGCGACGGCGAGGTGCGGGTTGACGTCGCCGCCGGGGAGCCGGTTCTCGAAGCGGGTGGCGGGTCCGTGGCCGACGACGCGCAGGGCGCAGGTGCGGTTGTCGTGGCCCCAGGCGACGGCGGTCGGCGCGAAGGAGCCGGGCTGGAAGCGCTTGTAGGAGTTGATGTTCGGCGCGTACAGCAGGGAGAAGTCGCGCAGGGCGGCGAGCTGCCCGGCGAGGAAGTGGCGCATCAGCTCGGACATGCCGTCGGTGCCGTGGCCGCCATGGGCTCCGTCGCCCGCCATCACGTTGCGGCCGTCCGCGTCGGTGAGCGAGAGGTGGATGTGGCAGGAGTTGCCCTCGCGCTCGTTGTACTTCGCCATGAAGGTCAGCGAGACGCCTTCCTGGGCGGCGATCTCCTTGGCGCCGGTCTTGTAGATCGCGTGCTGGTCGCAGGTGGTCAGGGCCTCGTCGTAGCGGAACACGATCTCGTGCTGGCCCGGGTTGCACTCGCCCTTGGCGGACTCGACCGTGAGGCCGGCGGCGGCCATCTCGTTGCGGATGCGGCGCAGCAGCGGTTCGACGCGGCCTGTGCCGAGTACGGAGTAGTCGACGTTGTACTGGTTGGCCGGGGTGAGGCCGCGGTAACCGGAGTCCCAGGCCTGTTCGTAGGTGTCCTTGAAGACGATGAACTCCAGCTCGGTGCCGACCTGCGCGGTCAGGCCGAGCGCGGCGAGCCGGTCGAGCTGGCGGCGCAGGATCTGGCGCGGGGCGGCGACGACCGGGCCGCCGTCGTTCCAGGCGAGGTCCGCGATCAGCATCGCGGTGCCCTCGTTCCACGGGACGCGGCGCAGCGTGGCGAGGTCCGGGTGCATGGCGAAGTCGCCGTAGCCGCGGTCCCAGGACGACATGGCGTAGCCGTCGACGGTGTTCATCTCGGTGTCGACGGCGAGGAGGTAGTTGCAGCCCTCCGTGCCGTGTTCCAGCACCTCGTCGAGGAAGAAGCGGGCGGCGAACCGCTTGCCCTGGAGCCGCCCTTGCATATCGGGGAACGCCAGGACGACAGTGTCGATCTCACCGGCGGCGACGAGGGCGCGCAGCTCCTCGACGCCGAGCGGTGGTGTGCGGTCTGCCACGGGACGGGCCTCCTTCGGTCAGCCGGGGCAACATAAGGTATTGCCGAGAACCTTTGCTTGGGAAGGGGGTGCGGGCGAATGCGTCCGGATGCCGAGGACCGCCTGACGCCGATACTCCGGCCGGTGCGCGCGGGGAACGGTTTCGAGGAGGCGCTTGAGCAGATCCTCCAGGTCGTACGGCTGGGTCTGGTGCCGGGCGGGGAGCGGCTGCCCGCGGAGCGCGAACTGGCCGACCGGCTCGGCATCAGCCGGGTGACGCTGCGCGAGGTCCTGAAGGTGCTCCAGGACCAGGGCCTGGTGGAGTCGCGGCGCGGGCGGTACGGCGGCACGTTCGTCCTGCCGAGGAGCGAGGAGCCGGGCGAGGAGGAGTTGCGGCGCAGGATCGGACAGATCGACGTCGAGGACGCGCTGCGCTTCCGTGAGGTCCTGGAGGTCGGCGCAGCGGGGCTGTGCGCGGCGCACGGCCTGACGGACGAGCAGGCGGCGCGGCTGCGGGACGCGCTGGCCCGGACGCACGACGCGCCGCTCGCCGACTACCGGCGGCTGGACACGCTGCTGCATCTCACGCTGGCCGAGCTGAGCGGGTCGCCGACGCTGACCGCGCAGTACGCGGCGGTCCGGGCGACTGTCAACGACCTGCTCGACTGCATCCCGCTCCTGGTGCGCAACCTGGAGCACTCGCAGCGCCAGCACACCGCGCTGGTCGAGGCGGTGCTCGACGGGGACGCGGACGGGGCGCGGGAGATGATGCGCGAGCACTGCGCGGGGACGGCGGCGCTGCTGCGGGGATTCCTGACGTGAGCCGGCGGGTGCCGGAGCGGCCGTTTACGGCGACGTAACGCACGGGTCTTGCTTTCTGACGCCCCGCACCGCAAAGGTATGGCTCCGTTCCATTGAGCCGCGTCCACCGCCCGCCCCGTGGGGAGTCGTGCCATGTCCCTGGATTCCACCCGAGAACGTTCCGCCGAACCGGCGGACGACTATCTGGACCGCAGAACCCTGCGCCGCGGCAGCGCGGGCTGGCTGCTCCTGACCGGACTCGGCGTGGCGTACGTCGTCTCCGGCGACTACTCCGGCTGGAACTTCGGCCTGGCGCAGGGCGGTTTCGGCGGCCTCGCCATCGCGATGGCCCTGATGGGCGTGATGTACGCCTGCATGGTGTTCTCGCTCGCCGAACTGTCCTCGGTACTGCCCACGGCGGGCGGCGGCTACGGCTTCGCCCGCCGCGCCCTCGGCCCCTGGGGCGGCTTCCTCACCGGCACCGCGATCCTCATCGAGTACGTCCTCGCGCCCGCCGCGATCTCCATCTTCATCGGTGACTACGTCGAATCCCTGGGCCTGTTCGGGCTGACCTCGGGCTGGCCGGTGTATCTGGCGTGCTTCACCGTCTTCATCGGCATCCATCTGTGGGGCGTCGGCGAGGCGCTGCGGTTCAGCTTCGTGGTCACCGGGATCGCGGTGGCGGCGCTGCTCGTCTTCGCCGTGGGCGCCTTCATGGACTTCGACGCGTCCCGGCTGAACGACATCGCCGTGGAGCCGGACGCGTTCGGCGCGAACTCGTGGCTGCCGATGGGGCTGCTCGGGATCTGGGCGGCGTTCCCGTTCGGGATGTGGTTCTTCCTGGGCGTCGAAGGGGTGCCGCTGGCCGCCGAGGAGACCAAGGACCCGGCGCGGACGCTGCCCCGCGCGATCCGCTGGTCCATGGGCATCCTGGTGGTCCTCGCGCTGCTCACGTTCTTCGCGTCGGCGGGCGCGCGCGGCTCGGACGCCCTCCAGGAGGCGGGCAATCCGCTGGTCGAGGCGTTGCAGCCGGACGGCGAGGCCACCGTGCTGAGCCGGATCGTCAACTACGCGGGCCTCGCGGGCCTGGTGGCGTCCTTCTTCTCGCTCATCTACGCGGGCTCCCGCCAGCTCTTCGCGCTCTCCCGGGCGGGCTATCTGCCCCGCTTCCTGTCCCTGACGAGCAGCCGCAAAGCGCCCTGGCTGGGGCTCCTGGTCCCCGGCGCGATCGGCTTCGCGCTGGCCGCCGCGACGGGCGACGGCGCCCGGATGCTGAACGTCGCCGTGTTCGGCGCCACCATCTCGTACGCGCTGATGTCGCTGTCGCACATCGTGCTGCGGCGCCGGGAGCCGGGGCTCGCGCGGCCGTACCGTACGCCCGGCGGTGCGCTGACCTCGTCGGTGGCGCTGGTGCTCGCCTGTGCGGCGCTGGTGGCGACGTTCCTGGTGGACGTGGTGGCCGCGTTCATCGCGCTCGGCGTGTACGCGGTCGCCGTCGCCTACTTCGGCCTGTACAGCCGTAAGCGTCTGGTGGCGCGCGCCCCGGAGGAGGAGTTCGCGGCGCTGGCCGCCGCCGAGGCAGAGTTGGCACGCGACAGGTGAGGGGCCGGTGACGGGTCGGTGACGGGTGTTTGGAGGGCCGAGTGGAGGAGGGTGGCGTGAGCAGGCCGCTGATCGGGGTCAGCACGTATCGGGAGAGCGCGCGCTGGGGTGTGTGGGAGCTGGAGGCCGCGCTGCTGCCGATCGGCTACCCGCGCCTCGTACAGGCGGCGGGCGGGCTCGCCGCGCTGCTCCCGCCGGACGACCCGGCCGCCGCCGCGGCGACGGTGGCGCGGCTCGACGGCGTGGTGATCGCGGGCGGCCCGGACGTGGAGCCCGTACGGTACGGCGCCGCCCCTGAGCCGCGTACGGGACCGCCCGCGCGGGACCGTGACGCCTGGGAACTCGCCCTGATCGACGCGGCGCTGGCGTCGGGCACCCCGCTCCTGGGGATCTGCCGGGGCATGCAGTTGCTGAACGTCGCCCTCGGCGGCACCCTCGTCCAGCATCTCGACGGGCACGTCGAGGACACCGGCGTCTTCGGCACCCACCCCGTGACCCCGGTCGCGAGCACGCGGTACGGGGATCTGGTGCCGTCGGAGTCGGCCGTACCGACCTATCACCACCAGGCCGTGGACCGGCTCGGCTCCGGTCTGGTGGCGTCGGCGCACGCGCGCGACGGGACCGTGGAGGCCGTCGAACTGCCCGGCGCGCACTGGGTGCTCGGTGTGCAGTGGCACCCGGAGATGGGCGAGGACCTCAGAGTGATGCGAGCCCTGGTACGGGCCGCAAAGCCAGCCTCGTCCTGAGCCAGTCGAGGGCGGCGACGCCCTGCGCGTGCTGGAAGGCCCGCACCGTCGGCAGCCCCGGCGGGGCGGGCTTGCGGGCGTGCGACACGAAGAAACCGGCGAGCGCGGCGAGGGCCACGGTGACCGCGTCGGGGTCGGCGGCGCGGCCCAGCGGATGCCCGGTGAACGTCGCCTCGGGGTCGGGGCCGCCCTGCGCGCGGACGCACGGCAGCATCACCAGGAGGTCGAACCAGGGCGCGGCGAGCGAGGCGTGCGGCCAGTCGACGAAGACCACCCGTTCGTCGGTGAGCAGCATGTTGTCGGCGCGCAGGTCGCCGTGCGCGAGGGTGGTGCCGGCCACCGCCTCGGGCCAGGGCGCACTGAACTCCGCGAGGGCGCCGAGATGCCGGGCGACCCACGGGTCGAGTCCGCTGATGTCGTCGGCGTCGGTGAGGTCGCGCCAGCCCCGGAAGTCGCCCGCGACGCGGTCCACGACGGGCGGGGCGTCCACCGGGGACGGGGTCAGGGCGGCCGACAGGCCGTGCACGGCGTCCAGGACGCGCCCGAACTCGTCGTCCCGCCAGGGGACATGGGGCTGGTGTCCGGGGACGTCCTCGAAGACGAGGGCGACCCAGGTGCCGTCGTCGTAGGAGCCGAGCAGCCGGGGCGCCGCGATGTCGTCGGGGAGCGCCGCCGCGTGCCGGGCCTCGGCGCGGTGCATGGTCGGGCTGATCGGATTGGCCGCCGTGCTCACGGCCTTCACGAACGCGGCCCTGCCCGATGCCGTGCTCACCCGCGCGGCGACACCCGGCGAGAAACCGCCGCGCTGGGTCGCCGCGGTCGCGACCGGGTCACCGAGAATGTCCGCGACGGCGTCCCGGACCCGGCCCGGGAGATGCTCCCAAGGGATACGGGCGCCGCTGGCCGGTGGCGCGGTAGGGGTCATGGACGCATCGTCCTGCGTCCCCCGGGTCCGCGCCAATCGAATTACGGCCGGAGCGGCGCGGCTCCGCTCCGCCGTACGCGGGTCAGACACGGCCGCTCCGGGTCAGCGACAGCAGGTCGCGGGCGGGTCCCGTGGGGCGGTGCCCGGTGGGCCAGACCGCTTTGAGGTCCCGGGCGAGGCGTACGCCCTCCAGGGGAATCCGGACCAGTCGGCGGGCCGCCAGCTCCTCGCCCACGGCGAGTTCGCTGAGGACCGCCGGGCCCGCTCCCCCGACGGCCGCCGACTTCACCGCCGTGGTCGACGACAGCTCGATCAGGGGCCGGGCCAGGCCGCCGAGCGCGGTGTCCAGGACCTCCCGGGTGCCGGAACCCTCCTCGCGCAGGATCAGCGGCGTACGGGCCAGCTCCGCACCGTCCAGGATCCGGCCGCGCCGGGCCCACGGGTGGCCGGGCGCGGTGACGACGACGAGCCGGTCGTGCCCGATGACGACCGTGTCCAGGCCCGGCGGCAGGCTCAGGCCCTCCACGAACCCGAGGTCGGCGGCGCCGGACAGGACGCGGGCGGCGACGGCGGCCGAGTTGCCCGCGCGCAGCGAGACCGCCGTGCCGGGCCGCCCGGTGCGCAGCGCGATCAGCCAGCCCGGCAGCAGATACTCCGCGATCGTCATGCTCGCGGCGACCCGGAGCCGGGACTCCCGGTCGGCCCGCAGCGCCTGGGCGCCCGCGTCGAACGCCTCGGCCGCCTCGACCACACGGCGGGCCCAGTCGGTGACCAGGGCGCCCGCGTCCGTGAGCCGGGAGCCGCGCGGCGACCGGTCGACCAGGGCCACGCCGAGCTGCCGCTCCATGGACCGGATCCGGCCGCTGGCCGCCGGCTGGGTGATCCCCAGCTCCCGCGCCGCCCGCCCCAGACTGCCGAGCCGCGCGACCGCGAGCAGCAGCTCCAGGGCGCCGAGGTCGGGGACGCGGTGGGCGAGCGGGGGGCGGTCGGGGCGGGTGGCCGGGGCGGGCGCCGGGGGCGGGTCGGGCGCGGCGGGCGCGGCGGGCGGGTTGAGCGGGTCCGGCTCGGCGAGCGGGTCGGGCGATTCCGGCGGGTCGAGAGGGTCGGGCGGGTCAGTCATAAGTCCAGGTTATGTGCCCATAGGGGCGTGGTCCCTGGTGCGGGTCCGGTCCGGGCGGGAGCGTGGGGTTCATGGTCACCGTCGCCCAGCCCCGTACCCCCGCCGCCACCCCCTCGACCGCCCCCGGCCCCCTGTTCCGGCTGCGCACCGGTGTCCGGCATCTCGGCCCCAACTGGTACGCCTCCGTCATGGGCACCGCGATCGTCGCCACCGCCGGGGCGGGGCTGCCGGGTCCGGTGGGCCGGGTGCCGGGGCTGCGGACCGCGCTGACCGGGGTGTGGGCGCTGTCCCTGCTGATGCTCATCGCGCTGCTCGCCGCCCGCGCCCTGCACTGGGCGCACCACCGCGACCAGGCCCGCGCGCACCTCCTCGACCCGGCGATGGCGCCCTTCTACGGCTGTCTGTCGATGGCGCTCCTCGCGGTCGGCGGCGGCACTCTCGTGGTGGGCCGGGACTGGATCGGCGAGCGGGCGGCGGTCTCGCTGGACGTGGTGCTGTTCACGGCCGGGACGGTGATCGGTCTGGCGGCGGCGGTGGCGATCCCGTACCTGATGGTGGCGCGGCACCGGATCGAGCCGGGGCAGGCGACCCCGGTGTGGCTGCTGCCGGTGGTGGCGCCGATGGTGTCGGCGGCCCTGGGCCCGCTCCTGGTGCCGTATCTGCCGGCCGGGCAGCCCCGCGAGACGCTGCTCCTCGCGTGCTTCGCGCTGTTCGGGGTGAGTCTGCTGGCGACCCTGGTGATGCTTCCGGTGATCTTCGCCCGGCTGGTGACGGCGGGCCCGCTGCCGCTCGCGCTGACCCCCACGCTGTTCCTGGTCCTGGGGCCCCTTGGCCAGTCCACGACGGCCGTGCAGAAGATCGCCGACGCGGCGCCGGGAACCGTCCCGGGCCCGTACGCGCACGGGTTCTCGGTGTTCGCCGTGCTCTACGGGGTACCGGTCATGGGCTTCGCGCTGCTGTGGCTGGCGCTCGCCTCGGCGCTGGTGCTGCGGGCTTGGCGGCGCGGGATGCGGTTCGCGATGACGTGGTGGGCGTTCACGTTCCCCGTCGGCACCTGTGTCACGGGCGCCGGGGCGCTGGGCGCGCACACGGGTCTCGCGGCCTACGACGGGCTCGCGGTCGCGCTGTACGCGGTGCTGGTGGCGGCCTGGGCGGTGGCGGCCGTGCAGACGGTGCGGGGGCTGGCGGCCGGCCGGCTGCTCAGCGCGCCGCCGCGGCCCGCAGCGCCGCGCGGATGACGTCGGGCGCCCGCTCCAACGACGGCCCGTACCAGGTGAGATGGCGTCCGCTGACGAGCGCGGCGGGCACATCGAACGCCTCCGGGCCGTCGTCGGCCGTGAACCGGTACGGCTCGTCCGGCAGCACCACCAACTCGGCGCCCCTCGCCCGCAGTTCACCGATCGGGATCTTCGGATAGCGCTCCGCGTGGTCCGCGTAGAGGTTGTCGACGCCGAGCCGGGCCAGGACGTCTCCGGCGAAGGTGTCCCGGCCGACGACCATCCAGGGGCGCCGCCAGACGGGGATCACCGCGCGCGTGCGCGATGCCGGTTCCGGCAGCCGGGCCCAGGCGTCCTCGGCGGCGTCGAGCCAGCCGGGCCGGGAATCGGCACCGCACGCCCTCAGCACCCGGTCCAGCTCGCGGAACGCCTGCGGGAGCGTCCGCACCTCGGTGACCAGCACCTCGGTCCCGGCCGCGCGCAGGGCGTCCAGGTCGGGGGCGCGGTTCTCCTCCTCGTTGGCGATCACGAGGTCAGGGGCGAGCGCGAGGATGCCGGGCACATCGGGATTCTTGGTGCCGCCGATCCGGGTCACGTCGAGCCCGGCGGGGTGGCTGCACCAGTCCGTCGCCCCGACCAGCGCCCCCGGCAGGGTCTCGGCGACCGCCTCGGTGAGCGAGGGCACGAGGGAGACGACACGGGGGCGGTCCGGCGGGGGCATGGTGCTCCGATTCACGAACGGTGTTTCACGGGCGGTGATTCATGGGCGGTGATTCACGGGCGGTGATTCACGGGCGGTGACGGTCGGCGACCGCGTCGATGTGCTCGGCGACCGCGACGACCAGCACCCGGGTGTCCGGGACCGTGGCCCGCCAGCGGTGCCGTACCCCACCGGTGAGGTACAGCGTGTCGCCGCGCCCCAGCCGGTACGCCCTGCCCTCGGCCTCGATCTCCACGGCGCCGTCCGCCACGTACAGCAACTCGTCGTTGCGGTGCTGGAATTCGCGGCCCGCGTCATGGTCGCCGGTGAACTCCATCGCGTGCAACTGGTGGTGGCCGCGGACCAGTGAGCGGGAGCGGGCGTCGGGCGCCGGGGCGGTGTCCCGCGCGGTGCCCTGGGCCGTGCCGTCGGTGTCCCGTACGACGTCGACCGTGGCCGCCGGATCGCCCGCCGCGAGGAGTTCGACGGCCGTGGTGCCCAGGGCGTCGGCGACCTTCTCCAGGGAGCGCATGCTGGGGCGCGCCCGCTCGTTCTCGACCTGGCTCAGGAAGGGCACCGACAGACCGCTGCGCGCGGCGACGACGGCGAGGGTGAGTTCCAGGGCCCGGCGCCGCCGCCGCACGGCCGCGCCCACCCGCGGTGTCTCCTTGTCGTCCATCGCTCCGGCTCCCTCCTCTGCCATCGTGCCGCTGCCGCCGTGCCGCTGTCGCGCCGTGAGGTCCGCTCGCGGTCCCGTCAGGTGTGTGCTGTCCTGTCAGGTGTTTACGGTCCTGTCAGGTGTTCTGCACCCTACGCATGTTCGGCAAACAGCCGTCGCCAGTACAGCAGCTCTCCAGCCGGTCCGGGGCGCCGCCCGGGAAAACGGCGGAGGGGCGACCCGCCGTGAGGCGGGCCACCCCTCGGGTGCGGATCGGTCGGGTCAGGCCGTGGGAGCCATGCGTTCCGGCATCTCCGGGTGCTGCTCCAGCCAGGCCTTGACGGCCTCTTCCTCCTTGCCGGCGCCGCGCTTGTGGATCTCGTTCTCCAGCCCCGCGAGTTCGGCCTCGCTCAGCTTGAACTTCTTGAACCACTCGGTGAGCTGCGGGTACTGCTCGGGGAACTTCTCGCTGGCGACCGTACGGATGGTGTCGCCCTTGCCGAACAGGCCCTTGTCGTCCTTGAGCTTGGTCAGGTCGTACTCGTTGTAGGACCAGTGCGGGGTCCAGAGCATGACCGCGATCGGCTCCTTCTTGGCGTACGCGCGCTTCAGCTCGGCGAGCATCGCGGGCGTCGAGCCGTCGACGACCTTGAACTCCTTGTCCAGGCCGTAGCCGGGCAGGACCTTGTTCTTGAGGATGTTCATGGTCTCGGTGCCGGGCTCGATCCCGATGACCCTGCCGTTGAACTCCCCGCCGCGCCCCTTGAGATCTTCCAGCGACTTCACGCCCTTCACATACGAGGGCACCGCGACCTCAAGGGAGGTCGGGCTGTACCACGTACCGAGGTCGTTGAGTTTGTCGCCGTACTTGTCCCAGTACTTCTTCTGTGTGTACGGCAGCCAGCCGTCGAACTGGACGTCGAGCTGTCCCGCCGCCAGTGCCGTGTACATCGGGCCGACCGCGAACTGCTTCAGGTTCATGCGGTAGCCGCGGTCCTCCAGGACCGCCTTCCACAGATAGGTGACGGCGATGTCCTCCTCCCAGGGGAACCACGCCACGTTCAGCGGGCGGGCCGCCTCACTCAGGTTCTTGCCCTGCGTGGTCGAACCGCCGGGCAGCGGCGCCCACTTGTCGACCAGGCCCGGGTTCGCCTTCAGCCAGGTGCGGACGGCATCCTGCTCCTTGCCCTTGCCGGCCTTCTGGATCTCCGCCTCCAGTCCGGTGAGCTGCTTCTCGGTCATCTTGAAGTTCTTCAGCCACGCCCCGACCTCGGGGTTGTCCTTCGCGAACCCCTTGCGCGCGAGCGTGTGGACACCGTCGCCCTTGCCCCACGACACCTTCGGGTCCTTGAGCTTCTTCAGGTCGAAGTCGCTGTACGCCCAGTGCGGCGACCAGAGCGTGACCGCGATGGGCTCCTTCTTGGCGTACGCGCGCTTCAGCTCGGCGAGCATCGCGGGCGTCGAGCCGTCGACGACCTTGTACTCCTTGTCCAGGCCGTAGTCCCCCAGGACCTTGTCCTTGAGCAGGCCCATCATGCCGGCGCTCGGCTCGATGCCGACGATGCGGCCCTTGAAGGTGTCCGCCTTGCCCTTGAGGTCCTCCATCGAGTCGATGCCGTCGACGTAGGAGGGCACGGCGATCTCCAGCGAGGTCGGGCCGAACCAGGAGCCCATGTCCTCCAGCTTGTCGCCGTACTTCTTCCAGTACTCGGCGTGCGTGACCGGCAGCCAGGAGTCCGTCTCGAAGTCGATCTGCCCCTGCGCGAGCCCGGTGTAGAGCGGCCCGGCGGTGTACTGGGTGGTCTCGACCTCGAAGCCGCGCTGTTCGAGCATCTCCTTCCAGAGGTACGTGGACGCGATGCCCTCGTCCCACGGGATGTAGCCGATCTTGAGCTGCTTGCCCTTGCCGACGTTCCCGGACGCCTCGGCGGTCTGGGACGGGCTGGAGCCGAAGATGCCCATGCCCCCGGCGACCAGCGCCAGGACGATCACGCCGACGACGGCGACCGCCGGGCGGGGCCGGTGGTTCCAGATCTTCAGGCCCTCGGCGGCGCGCGCCTTGGCGGCGGCGCGGCGGCCCAGGGGGGAGATCTGGCTGCCGAGCGCGCCGGTCATCCGGTCCAGGTAGATGGCGAGGACGACGATGCCGAGGCCGGCCTCGAAGCCGAGGCCGATGTCGAGCTGGCCGATGGCCTCGTTGACGGCGCCGCCGAGACCGCCGGTGCCGACCATGCCGGCGATGACGACCATGGACAGGCCCAGCATGATGACCTGGTTGACGCCGGCCATGATCGTCGGCAGCGCGAGCGGCAGTTGCACGCGCAGCAGGGTGTTGCGGGGTGTCGTACCGAACGCGTCGGCGGCCTCCACGAGTTCCGCGTCGACCTGCCGGATGCCCAGCTCGGTCATGCGGACGCCGGGGGCGAGCGCGAAGATCAGGGTGGCGATGACTCCGGCCGGTACGCCCATGCCGAAGAAGAGGATCGCCGGGATCAGCAGGACCATCGACGGCATGGTCTGCAAGAGGTCGAGGACCGGGCGCACGACGGAGCTGACGGTCTTCGAGCGGGCCGCCCAGATGCCGAGGGGCACGGATATGACCAGGGCGATGACGGTGGCGACGATCACCAGGGACAGGGTCGACATCGCCCGTTCCCAGAGGTCCATCGAGTCGATCAGCGCGAATCCGGCGAAGGCGAGGACGCCCGCGACCAGGCCGCGCAGCCACCAGGCGAGCAGCGCGAAGATGCCCGCGAGGAGCAGCGGCTCGGGCGCCGTGAGCACCGCGTTGACGCCGTCGTACATGCCCTCGACGACCGTCTTGACGGCGTCGAAGAGCCAGGACATGTGGGTGACGAGCCATTCGACGCTGCTGTCGACCCAGTCGCCGAGGTGGATCCTAGGCACCGGCGATCACCTTCTTGCCCTGGTCGCGCGGGGCGTCACAGGGGCCGGGGGCGCCGTTCTGGTCGCCGAGGAAGCCGACGAGCCGCTGCTGCGGGACGACGCCCACGATGTGCCGTTCCTTGTCGAGGACGGAGACGGCGTGGGACACGCGCGCGCTGATCGCGCACAGCTCACCGAACGGGGTGTCGACGGTCGCCGTCTCGCAGGTGCAGGTGCCCTCATCGCCCACGAGGTCGGTGGTCATCACGGAGGCGGCCGTGAGGACGCGGGAGCGGTCGACGTCCTGGGTGAACGCGGCGACGTAGTCGTTGGCCGGGGTGACGAGGATGTCCTCGGCGCTGCCGGTCTGGACGATGCGTCCGTCGCGCATGACGGCGATCTGGTCGCCCAGACGCATGGCCTCGTTGAGGTCGTGCGTGATGAAGACGATGGTCTTCTTGAGCCGTTTCTGCAGCTCCAGGAGCTGGTCCTGCATGTCGCGCCGGATCAGCGGGTCGAGCGCGCTGAACGACTCGTCCATGAGCAGCAGGTCGGCGTCCGTGGCGAGCGCGCGGGCGAGGCCGACGCGCTGCTGCATTCCGCCGGACAGCTCGTCGGGCCAGGACTCCTCCCAGCCCGCGAGCCCGGTGAGTTCCAGGGCTTCGGTGGCCCGCCGCTCCCGCTCGGCGCGCGCGACGCCCTGTACCTCCAGGCCGTACGCGGCGTTCTCCAGGACGCTGCGGTGCGGGAAGAGGGCGAAGTGCTGGAAGACCATGCTGATCTTCTGGGAGCGGACACCGCGCAGATCGCGCGCGCTCAGCCCCGTCAGGTCCTGACCGTCGAAGCGGACCCGGCCCGCGGTCGGCTCCAGCAGTCCGTTGAGCATGCGCAGCAATGTGGACTTGCCGGACCCGGACAATCCCATGACGACGAAGATCTGGCCGGGTTCCACGGTGAAGGACGCGTCGATGACGGCGGCGGTGGTCCCGTCGGCGCGCAGTTCCTCACGGTCTCCGCCAGTGCGGAGCCGTTCCACGGCGGCATCGGGTCGTCTGCCGAACACCTTGAACAGGTGTTCGGCTTCAAGCCTGGACACATAAACCTCTCGGGTCGAACCATGACGGCCCGCCTCCCCCGCCGGCGGGCCGTGGAGCCGCGGGTTCCGCCCGCCTCACCGGGCTCGCGTCTGGCTGAAAACGGTCCTGGTTCGCTCCGGGTGCGCGCCTGCCCCGCTTCGACCGGGGCAAACACAGGAGTGGCCCAGTTCACAGTTCGTCCCTTTCTGTCCGGTGCGGGCGGCCGAGGGCGGCTGTCGGTGGGGTGCGGCATGATGCGGACGTGACTCAGCGAACGCGACGGCTCATGCTCCTCGACTCCGCTTCCCTGTACTTCCGGGCCTATTTCGGGGTCCCGGAGTCCGTGCGGGCCCCGGACGGCACCCCGGTCAACGCGGTGCGGGGGCTGCTCGAATTCATCGACCGGCTGGTCAAGGACCACCATCCGGACGATCTGGTCGCGTGCATGGACGCCGACTGGCGCCCGCAGTGGCGGGTCGACCTCATCCCGTCGTACAAGGCGCACCGGGTCGCCGAGGTCACCGAGTCGGGCCCGGACACGGAGGAGGTCCCGGACACCCTGTCGCCGCAGGTGCCGGTCATCGAGGCCGTCCTGGACGCGCTGGGCATCGCCCGCGTGGGCGTCGAGGGGTACGAGGCGGACGATGTGATCGGCACCTTCACCGCCCGCGCCTCGGGCCCGGTCGACATCGTCACCGGCGACCGCGACCTCTACCAGCTCGTGGACGACGCGCGGGGCGTCCGCGTCCTGTATCCCCTGAAGGGCGTGGGCACCCTCCAGCTCACGGACGAGGCGGTCCTCCGCGAGAAGTACGGCGTGGACGGTTCGGGGTACGCCGATCTGGCCACGCTGCGCGGCGACCCCAGCGACGGTCTGCCCGGTGTCCCCGGCATCGGCGAGAAGACGGCGGCGAAGCTGCTCGCCGAGTTCGGCGACCTGGCCGGGATCATGGCCGCCGTCGACAAGCCCACCGCCCGCCTCACCCCGTCGCAGCGCAAACGGCTGCACGAGTCCCGCCCGTACATCGCCGTGGCGCCGACGGTCGTCAAGGTCGCCGACGACGTACCGCTGCCCCCGGTCGACACGGCGCTCCCCCACGCCCCGCGCGACCCGGCGGCCCTCGACACGCTCGCGACCCGCTGGGGCCTCGGCGGCTCCCTCAACCGGCTGCTCACCACACTCCAGACGTGACGCCCCTCCCCCGAGGCTTCTCCCCTTGAGGCTCCCTTCTCATGAGGCTCCCTTCTCACAGGACGAGGTGTTAACTTAGGTAAACCTAAGTAATTCGTGATCAGGGGAGGCCGCATGGCAGAGCGACCGGCACGCAAGGCGCCGACCACCCACCTGGGAGAGGTCGTGCGCACCGAGTGGCTCACCCCGCACATGGTGCGTGTGGTGCTCGGCGGTGACGGGCTCGCCGAGTTCTCGGCGGGCGAGTGCACCGACCACTATGTGAAGCTGCTCTTCGCGCCCGAGGGCGTGACCTATCCGGAGCCCTTCGACATCCAGCAGATCCGCGCGGACCTGCCGCGCGACCAGTGGCCCGTGACCCGTACGTACACCGTGCGCGCCTGGGACGCGGCCACCCGCGAACTCACCCTCGACTTCGTCGTCCACGGCGACGAAGGTCTCGCCGGACCGTGGGCCGCGTCCGTACAGCCCGGCGCCACGGTACGGCTCCTCGGCCCCGGCGGCGCCTACGCACCGGACGCCGGCGCCGGCTGGCATCTGCTCGCCGGTGACGAGAGCGCGCTGCCCGCCATTGCCACCGCCCTGGAGGCGATGCCCGAGGGTGCGGAGGTCCGTGCCTTCATCGAGGTGTCCGGGCCCGAGGAGGAGCAGAAGATCGACTCGGCGGCCGAGGTCGTCTGGCTGCACCGCGAGGGGCGTCCGGTCGGCGAGGCCCTGCTGGAGGCCGTACGTGCCCTGGACTTCCCCTCGGGTCGGGTGCAGGCGTTCGTCCACGGCGAGGCCGGCTTCGTGAAGGAGCTGCGCCGGCTGCTGCGGATCGACCATGGCGTACCCCGCGAGGACCTGTCGATCTCGGGCTACTGGCGCGTCGGTCACAACGAGGACGGCTGGCAGGCGTCGAAGCGGGAGTGGAACGCGCGGGTCGAGGCCGAGCAGGAGACCACCGAGCCCGCGGCCCCCTGACCGACTCCCGGCACGCCGCACCGGCACCCCACGCAGGTACGCGGTGCCGGCACCCCGCACCGGGCCCCCGCCCCGGCCGCTACACGGACCGCTGGTACGCGCGGAAGGTCCGCGTCGACAGCCACACCGCCACCACGGCGACGGCGAGCAGCGCACCGCCCCTGGTGAGGACGGTCCCCCAGTCCGCGTCGGCGGCCATCGCCGAACGCCCGGCGACTATCGCCCAGTTGAGCGGGTTGAAGTCGGCCATGTCCCGCATCCAGCCGGGCATCTGCGACGGCGCCATGAAGGCGGACGACAGGAACGTCAGCGGCAGCAGCAGAAAGGTGTTGATGCCGATGATCGATTCGCGCTGCCGCACCAGCATGCCGACGACGTTGGACAGCGCGCCGAACACCGTGCCGAGCAGGACCGAGGCGACGATCAGGACCACCACGCCGATGGCCCCGCCCGGGTAGTCGGCGCCGCCGAGCCTGCCGAGCGCCACGATCACCAGGGACTGGAGTGCGGTCGTCAGGCCCTGTTGCACCACGTTCGCGTTCATCAGGGCGCTGCGGCTGACCGGTGTGACCAGGAAGCGGTTGAGTGTGCCGCGCTCTATTTCCTCCAGCGTGCCCATCCCGGCCCACATGTTGGAGCTGAGGGCGCTCATCACCACGATGCCGGGCACCAGGTAGTCGAGGTAGCTGGTGGTGCCGAAGCCACCCAGCTCGACGACCTTCTTGAAGAGGTTCCCGAAGAGGAACAGCCAGACCGCGGGCTGGATCAGCATCAGCACGAGATACGCGGGCTGCCGCAGCACCGCCATCAGTTGACGCTGCGTCATGTACCAGGTCTGGGTCAGGGTCGCCGTACTCATCGGGCACCTCCGACGGGGGCCGGCTCGGCGCCACCGTGCGCGACGGCGCCCACTGCGGCTGCCGACTCGGCCTCGGCCTCGGAGTAGCGGCGTCCGGCGTAGCGCAGATAGACGTCGTCCAGGGACGGGCGCGCGACGGTGGCCGCTGCGACGGCGACCCCGATCCGTTCCAGCGCGGTGAGCAGCGCGGGCACGGCCGCCGCTCCGTCGTCGGCGCGGGCGCTGACCCGGCGCCCGTCGATCAGTACCTCGTGCACCCCGGACAGACCGCCGAGCGCGCCGCGCAGCAGGGTGCCCCCGCCGTCGCCGACGGCTTCGCGCAGCTCCAGGTGGACTGCGTCGCCGCGCAGTTCGCCCTTCAGGAGGTCGGGGGTGCCTTCGACGACGACCCGGCCGCGGTCCACGATGGCGATACGTTCGGCCAGCCGGTCGGCTTCTTCGAGGTGGTGCGTGGTGAGCAGGATGGTCAGGCCCTCGTCGCCGGTGAGCCGTGCGATCTCGTCCCACATCGCGGTGCGTGCCTCGGGGTCGAGTCCGGTCGTCGGCTCGTCCAGGAACAGCACTTCGGGCCGGTGGACCAGTCCGAGCGCCACGTCCAGGCGCCGCTGCATGCCACCGGAGTACCCCTTGACCTGGCGGTCCGCCGCGTCAACAAGGCTGAAACGGTCGAGCAGTTCACCGACGCGGCGGTTGAGGGCCGGGCCCCGCATGCCGTGGAGCCTGCCCTGTAGGCGGAGGTTCTCGCGGCCGGTGGCGACCGGGTCGGCGCCGGACTTCTGGGCGACGACGCCGATCGCGCGGCGCACCCGGTCCGGGTGGCGCAGCACGTCGTGTCCCGCGACGGTGGCGGCGCCCGAGTCGGGGCGGGCGAGGGTGGTGAGGATCTTGATGGTGGTGGACTTGCCGGCGCCGTTGGGCCCGAGGAGCCCGAAGACCGTGCCCGGCTCGACGGTGATGTCCATACCGGCCAGGGCGGTGACCTCGCCGGGATAGGTCTTGATCAGTTGACGCGCCTCGACCGCGGGCGCACGTGTACTCATGTCGACAGCTCTCCTGTGTGAGCGGTTGTCTCGGACGGGCCGAGCCGAAACCGCGGGAAGAGCGCCGGGCTATCCTGGGTGTGCCGCACCTCGATCGCCTGGCCTGCTTCACCGTGGGTCCGGTCCGGGGTTCGTGACCCTGGCGGGGACTGCTGCAACAGCTCCTGCCGGGGTCTTTTTCACGGGCTTTGTGTGACGCGGGGACTTTCCGGAACCGATCCGGGATGTCTTCGGGATCTCTCCAGGTCCCCTCCGGGGTCTCTCTGGGACCTCCCTCAGGTCGGATCCTGGAGTTCGCCGAACTCCGGTGGCAGTTCGCCGGTCTCGTGGAAGCGGCGCCAGGCGTCGACGCCGTCCAGAGAGCCGGTGTGGATCTCCTTGAGGAATCCGCCGACCCACTCCACCTGGGCCTCGATCATGTGAAGTTGGTACTCGACCTCCACCAGGAAGAGCCGGGGCACCGTCTCGTACAGCTTCGCCAGGCCGCCGCGGACCCCCGCCGCCTCCACCTCCAGCTTGGCCAGCCGCTCCTCCAGGAGTTGGGCGGCCTCGTCCGGGTGTATGACGCCCATCAGGGACAGGGCGGTCTCGAAGATCGGGTATTCACGGGCGGGGACGGCGAGCAACTGGGACAGCCACTCGGTCATCTCCTCGCGCCCCGCGTCCGTCAGGCCGTAGAGGGTGCGCTCGGGGCGGTTTCCCTGCCGCTGCACGTCGGTGATCTCGACGAAGCCGTGCTTCTCCAGGTTCTGCACCACCGTGTACAGCGAGCCGTAGTTGATCTTCGTGCTCTGGTCCTTGCCCTGGCGCCGCAGGGTCTGCGCGATCTCGTACGGATGCATGGGCTTCTCGGTGAGCGCGACCATCACGGTCAGCGCCAGCGGATTGCTCAGCTTGCGGCGTTGCGACGCCATCGGTGACACCTCACTTTCCCCCGCCCACACGCGTACGACACCGACATCGATCGCCAGCATCCTCGTAACCGAATATCCGAGTACGAACATATCGCGAGTTCACGACTGGCGTCAATACACGATGTATCGCGAATCAAAGCGGGAGGCATGGCGTGGCGCAAGGCTCGACGCAGGGTGCAGCGCAAGGGGTTGGCTGAAGCGGTCAGGGCCGCCGCTTGTAGGTGCCCGGCGTGTGGCCGAAGGCGCGGCGGAACACGTCGATGAACGCGCTGGTGGAGGACCATCCGCAGCGATGGGCCACCGCCGTCACCGGCACGTCGTCCGCCAGCATCCGCAGGGCGTGGTAGAGCCGAAGCTGCGTACGCCACTGCGGAAAGGTCATGCCCAGCTCTTCACGGAAGAGGCGGCTGAGGGTCCGCTCCCCCGCCCCCGCGCCACTCGCCAGCGCGGCCAGGGTGCGCGGGTCGGCGGGGTTGTCGTGCAGGACTCCGCAGACGGCCCTGAGGCGAGGGTCGGTGGGGGCGGGCAGCTGGACGGGCTCCTGCGGGGAGGCGCGCAATTGGTCGAGGAGGACCGCCCGCAGGCGCGACGCCTCCGCGCTGTCGTCCCGCGGGTCCCTCGTGCACGCGAGGATCAGCTCCCGCAGCAGCGGGCCGACGGCGAGCACCGTGGGGGCGTCGAGGGCGAGGGGGTTGGCGTCGGG
Organism: Streptomyces sp. NPDC091292; assembly: GCF_044757265.1. Lineage (NCBI taxonomy): Bacteria > Bacillati > Actinomycetota > Actinomycetes > Kitasatosporales > Streptomycetaceae > Streptomyces > Streptomyces sp. NPDC091292. The sequence continues at coordinate 309,165 of NZ_JBIVUQ010000008.1, forward strand.
GGGCAGGCCGAGCAGGTGCAGGTCGAGGTGGCCGTGGGCGCGGTGGGAGTGGACGCATCCGGCGGGGACCCAGATGGCCCGGTTGCCGGGGGCGAACCAGGTGCCGACGTCCGTCGTGACGGCCAGGACGCCGGAGCCCGCGTAGATGATCTGGTGGTCGTCGTGGCGGTGGGCGTCGATGCTCTCCCCCGGAGCCAGCGCCTGCGTGCGGGTGGGCGCCTCGGGGGTGTGGCGGACGGAGCGCCGGGCGGAGTGGCGGATGTTCGGCATACCTTGGCATTTTATTGGAAGCGCGCCACATCGCGCCCTGGCGACGATGGCGACGTGTCCCCATACAAGGTGTCCTCACACAAGGTGTCCTCACACAAGGTGCCCGCGCACCAGATGTCACGCGCCGAGTCCGAGTCCCGGCCCCGGCCCCCGTCACGGTCCGGGTCCGTCACACTGCTCTCCTTCGGGCATGCCGGCGTGGACATCTATCAGGGCGCCGTCGCCGCCTTGGTGCCCTTCTTCGTCTCCGAACGCGCCTACTCCTACGCCGCCGCCTCCGCCGTCGTCCTCGCCGCGTCCCTGCTGTCGTCGGTGGTGCAGCCGTTGTTCGGGGTCCTCACGGACAAGTGGGCCATGCCGTGGCTGCTGCCGGTGAGCACGCTGGCGGGGGGCGCCGGGGTCGCGCTCGCCGGAGTCAGCGGTTCCTACGGGGTGACCCTGACGGTCGTCGCGGTCTCCGGAATCGGGGTCGCCGCCTACCATCCGGAGGCCGCGCGCGTGGCGCGTCTCGTCAGCGGTGGCAGCCACTCCGCGATGGGCTGGTACTCCCTCGGCGGCAACCTCGGCTTCGCCGCCGCACCCTTCCTGGTCTGGGGCGTCATGGCCGTGGGCGGCCTGCGCGCGTCGCCCCTGCTGATCGTCCCCGCGCTCGCCGGGGCGGCGCTGACGCTGGCCGCGCTCCGGGGCGTCAAGGCCCGCGCCACGGCGACGGGATCCACGCGCGCGGGAGACGTGATCGGCCAGGACGACTGGGCGTCCTTCCTGAAGTTGTCGGGGGCCGTCGTGTGCCGCTCGATCGTCTTCGTCGGCCTCAGCGCGTTCATCTCGCTGTACGTGCGGCAGCGCGCCGGCGGCGGGGACGTCTCCGGCACGGTCGCGCTGGTCGTCCTCTACCTCGGCGGCGCGGTGGGCACCGTGGCGGGCGGAAAACTCGCCACCCGTTACGGCCGTGTCCCGGTCGTCCAATGGTCGTACGCCCTGACCGTCCCGGCCGTCGCGGGCGTCGTCCTCGTACCCGGCCCGCTCCTGTACGGGTGCATCGCCCTGACGTCGGCCGGGCTGTATCTCCCGTTCTCCCTGCACATCACCCTCGGCCAGGACTATCTGCCCCGGCGCGTGGGCACGGCGAGCGGCGTCACCCTGGGCCTGACCGTGAGCATCGGAGGCATCGCGACGCCCCTCATCGGCGCCGCCGCCGACGCCACCTCACTCCAGACCGCCCTCGCCCCACTGATCGCCCTGCCCGCCCTCGGCTGGCTCCTCCTGCGCACCCTCGCCGAGCCCACCACGCTGGAAACGGCCACGCACGACGGGGCCGTGAACGACCAGGCCACACACGCCGGGTCCACACACGCCGGGTCCACGCACGACCGAACCGGGACCGGCCCCGACGCGCACCCGCCAACACCCGCCACCCCCGCCAACGCCCCCGACACCCCCACCATCACCCCCGCCGCACCCACCGATGCACCCACAAAAACCACACCCCGAGCCCCACGAAAATGACCGCCCCGACGACCCCCGCCGCGCACAGCCCGCCGGTGAACGCGTCGTGCGCCGCCCGCAGCAGGCCGGACGCGGCCCGGTCGGGGAGGCGTTGCGCCGCGCCGACCGCCCCGGCCACCGTCTCCCTCGCCTGGTGCGCCGCGCCCTCGGGCAGCCCGGCCGATGTCGCGTCGGCCACCGGATCGGCCATCCGCTGCCGATAGAGGCCGGCGCCCACCGCGCCGAGCACCGCCATGCCGAGCGACGCGCCGAAGAAGTTGCCGGTCTCCGACATCGACGCGGCCGAACCGGCCCGCTCCGCGGGCACCGCGCCCATGACCACGCCGGTGCCCAGGCCTCGGTCGACCGGATCACCGACCACCACCGGCTGCACGCGGTCCGCGCGCACCTCCTGGAGCGGGCCGGCGACCACCCGGCGGCGCGGGCGTTCTACCGGCGCGCCGCCGACGGCACGTCCAGCCTCGCCGAGCGCCGCTACCTGGAGGCCCGCGCCGCCCGCCTGGCGTGAGGAGTTGGGCGCCGGCCCGACACGGACGGGACACGCGGCCGAAACAGCGTCTCCCTAATTTCTGTCAACCGACAGGAATCGCCGAAAGCAGGTGCCGCCGTGACGTCCACCGCTCCCTCAGAGGTACGCCCGGACCCGCCCGAGCCCCACTCCAAGCCCGCACCCGCGAAGGCCACCACCCCCCACGACGACGGCTCCCTCGGCGAGTTCGGCTACCGCCAGGAGCTGCACCGCAGCCTCGGCCGCTACGCCTCCTTCGCCGCCGGGTTCTCCTTCATCTCCGTACTGACGACGGTGTTCCAGTTCTTCGCGGTGGGCTACGCGTTCGGCGGCCCGGTGTTCTTCTGGGCCTGGCCGGCCGTCCTGGTGGGCCAGTTGGCGGTGGCCGCGTGCTTCGCCGAACTCGCGGCGCGCTATCCGATCTCGGGCGCCATCTACCAGTGGGCGTCCCGCCTCTCGAACCTCACCTTCGGCTGGTTCGCCGGGTGGATCATGGTGATCGGGCAGATCGTCGTGGTGGCCGCCGCCGCGCTCGCGCTCCAGATGGTGATGCCGCCGCTGTGGTCCGGTTTCCAACTCGTCGGCGGCGACCCGTCACCGACGTCGGCATCGGGCGCGGCGAACGCGGCGATACTCGGCGTCGTCCTGCTGACGCTGACGACGCTGGTCAATGTGGTCGACAACCGGGTGATGTCCGTGATCAACCGGGTCGGGGTGACCGCCGAGATCGTCGGCGCCGTCCTCATCGCCGCCCTGCTCCTCACACACACCGAACGCTCCCCCGGCATCACGTTCCACACCTCGGGCGCGGCCCAATCGGGCCTGTTCGGTGCCTTGTTGGTGGGCTCGTTCACGGCCGCGTACGTGATGATCGGGTTCGACAGCGCCGGTGAGATGAGCGAGGAGACCCGGCATCCCCGGCGCACCGCGCCCCGGACGATTCTCACGGCGCTCGGCGCGGCGGGCCTGCTCGGCGGGCTCCTGGTGCTCGGCGGGCTGCTCGCGGCGCCCAGCCTCACCGACGGGCGGCTCGCCGTGGACGGGATGAGCTACGTCCTCACCAGCAGCCTGGGCGACGGCGTGGGCCGGCTGCTGCTCGCCGACGTGGTCGTGGCGATCGCGGTCGGCACCCTCGCGATGCAGACCGCCGCGTGCCGGATGCTGTTCTCGATGGCACGCGACGGTCAGCTACCGGGCTCCCGGCTGCTCGCGAAGGTCGACCCGCGCACCGGGATGCCGAGCGGCCCCGCCCTCGCCGTGGGCGCCGTCGCCGGGGCGCTGCTGCTGCTCAACTTCGCGTCCCCCGAGGCGTTCCTCGCCCTCGGCACGACGTGCATCGTGATGCTGTACCTCGCGTACGCGATGGTGACGGGCCCGCTCCTGGTACGAAGGCTGCGCGGCGACTACGCAGGCCGCGGCACCGACGAGACCGGGCGCCCCTTGTTCTCGCTGGGCCGCTGGGGCGTCCCGGTCAACGTACTCGCGCTGCTGTACGGCCTGTTCATGACGGTGAATCTGGCGTGGCCGCGCGCCGAGGTGTACGACCCGGCGGGCGGGCACTGGTACTTCCAGTGGTTCACGGTGCTGTTCCTGACCGTGTCGCTCGCCGCCGGGGCGGCCTACCGGATGTACCGGCGCCGCGCCGACCACCGTTCACCCGCCGCGCCTCAGCCCTCCGGCGCGCCCGCCGGGTCCGCGTCCAGGGCTCCGGACCCGGCGTCGTCGTAGCGCGACAGCGTCACGGTGTCCGCCTCGAAGCCGAATCGCTCCCAGTAGGCGCGCGCCCGCAGATCGTCCGCGCAGACCTCGACCCGCAGGGTTCCCGCGCCGCGCTCCTTGAGGTGCGCGAGGGCGGCGCGGGCGAGGGCGCGGCCTGTGCCGTGGCCTCGGTGTGCGGGGACGACGTAGAGGCATTCGACGCGGCCCAGCGGCGGGGGCAGCAGACCGTCGCCGTGGTCCAGGGCGCCGTTGACATAGCCGATGACGGCGCCGTCGACCACGGCGACCAGGCAGAACGCCTGGTGGTGCCAGGCGGCGGTGCTGAGCATGCGGCCGATGCGGGCCTCACCGCCCGGGGGCAGCGGACCGCCGTCGGGGGTCTCCTGGGCCATCCGGTTCCAGAGCGCGGCCACAGTCGGGCCCTCGCTCTCGGTGATGCGCCGGATCAGTGTTCCGGTGTTCATATGTCCTGCTCCTCCTCGGGTTCGTCTCCTGGGTTCCGGTGGGGTGCACCGGGCAGGAGGCGCCCGAGGGCGGGCAGGCGTGCGGTGTCAGCGTCAACCTGGCATGGATTCACCGTAGCCCGGCGGCGGTGCGGCGTCAGCCCGTACGCGTGCGTGGAGGTGCATGTCGTGCCAGCCGTCCTGGTGGAGCAGGGCGGACCGCTTGGTGCCCTCCAGCGCGAACCCGGTCTTGTCGGCGACGCGGCAGGAGGCTTCGTTTCCGGTGGCGTGCAGGAGTTCGATGCGGTGGAAGCCGATGTCGTGGAGGGCCCACCGGGACAGTGCGGTGACGGCGATCGGGGCGACCCCGCGTCCCCGGGCGGCCGGCACGGTCCAGTACGCGATCTCGGCCGCGCCGTCCTCCAGGGCGACGCACCGCAGGGCGACCCGGCCGGCGATCTCGTCGGACTCCGCGTCGGCGACGGCCCAGAACGCGTGCCGTTCCCCGGTCCACGACGTACGCCACTCCTCGATCCAGCCGCGCACCTCGTCCTCGGAGTCCGCCGCGCGCGCGTGCCACTGGTGCATCAGCGGGTCCTGGAACGCCGCGAACACGGCCGGCGCGTCCTTCGGCTCCCAGGGCCGCACCCGCAGGCCCGACGCCACGGGGAGTACGGGCTGCTCGCGGCCGGCGAACGTTCCTGGAGGGAGGACATCGGGGATCAAGGACGGCATACGGTCATCGTGCCACCGGGCCACGACCGCCCGACACCGAATTTCCCACCGCCCCCGATGGCTACGCTGGACCCGATGACCCGCTCCCGCCCCGTTCCCCCTTCCCCCCTCCCTCAGCGCGAGGGGGTCGACGCCGTCCGGCTGCGGCTGCCCGCCGACGGGACGTGGGACACCGTCCGCGACCACCTGGTGGACCGGCTCGCACCGCCCGCCGAGGTGATCGACGGCATGCTGCGGGACGGCGCCTTCGTCACCGCCGACGGCACCCCCGTACGGCCCGACACGTCGTACACGCCCGGTCTGTGGCTGTGGTTCCACCGGGACCTGCCGCCCGAGGTGCCGGTGCCGTTCCCGCTCGACGTGGTGTACCGGGACGCGCACATCGTCGTCGTCGACAAGCCGCACTTCCTCGCGACCACCCCGCGCGGCAGCCATGTCACCGAGACGGCGCTCGCCCGGCTCCGGCGCGACCTGAACCTCCCGGACATCGGCGCCGCCCACCGTCTCGACCGGCTCACGGCGGGCCTGGTCCTGTTCACGGTGCGCCCGGCCGAACGCGGCGCCTACCAGACCCTGTTCGCCGAGAAGCGGATCCACAAGGAGTACGAGGCCGTCGCCCCGTACGACAAGGAGCTGACGCTGCCGCGTACCGTGCGCTCCCGGATCGAGAAGGAGCGCGGGGTGATCGCCGCCCGCGAGGTGCCCGGTGAGCCGAACGCGGAGAGCCGTGTCGAACTGGTCGAGCACCGGGCGGGCCTGGGCCGCTACCGGCTGCTGCCCCGCACGGGGCGTACCCATCAGCTACGGGTGCACATGAGCACGCTGGGCGTGCCCATCGTCGGCGACCCGGTGTACCCGGTGGTGGCCGGCCCCGTGCCGGACGGTGACTTCCGGCGTCCGCTGCAACTCCTCGCACGGGTACTGGAGTTCACGGATCCGGTCACGGGACGGGCCCACCGGTTCGTCAGCGGCCGGACCCTGGAGGCGTGGCCCGCGCCTCCAGGGACGACCGGCACCGGTCAGTAGCCGCGCCACCACCGCACGAGCCGCGCCCAGGCACCGCGCGGCGCCGGGACAGCGGGCTCGTCGGGCGTGGGCGCCGCGACCTGCGGCGGCAGAGGCGCCGGCGGGGCGGGACGCTCCTGCCGGGGCACGTCGGCCGACGACGGGCTCGACACCTGCCAGTCGGTACGCGCGGTCTGCGCGCCGCCCATGCTGGGCCGGGCCATCACGTCCTGCGGCGGCTTCGGCGCGAAGGTGACCGGCAGCTCCACGAGGTGCCGCGAGAGGATGGACGACCGCCACTCCAAGTCGTCCTCGTCCACCGCGAGTTGCACATCGGGCAGCCGCATCAGGAGCGCGTCGACGCCGGTGTCGGCGATGGCGCGCCCGATGTCCTGTCCGGGGCACTCGTGGGGCCCGCCGCTGAACGCGAGGTGGGAGCGGTTGCCCTGCATGTTCGCGGCGAGGTCGGGCCGGATCGACGGGTCGACGTTGCCGGGCGCGATGCCCATGATGAGGCCGTCGCCCGCGCGGATGTGCTGGCCGCCCAGCTCGGTGTCCTGCTTGGCGAAGTAGCCCACCATCGCGGTGAACGGCGGCTCGTCCCACAGGGTCTGCTCCACCGCCTCGGGCACCGTCATCTGGCCGCCGCTGAGCTGGGCGCGGAACCGCGGATCGGTGAGGACCATGCGCAGGACGTTGGCGATGAGGTTGGCCGTCGCCTCGTACGCGGCGATGAGGACCAGCCGCAGGTGCTGCGCCACCTCGTCGTCGGTGAGGCGGGACTCGTGGCCGATGAGTGCGCTGGTGAAGTCCTCCTCGGGCTGGGCGCGGCGCCGCGCGACGAGATGCATCATCGCGCCCATCACGTACTCGTTGCTGGCGATGGCCGTCTCGGTGCCCTTGATCATGTCGCGGGCGGCCTGCACCATGCGTTCGTTGTACTCCTCGGGCATGCCGAGGATCTCGCACATCACGGCCATCGGCAGTTGCTCGGCGAACTGGCTGACCAGGTCGGCGCGGCCCTCCTGGCAGATGTCGTTGACAAGGCGCTGGCTGTAGCGGTTGATGTAGCGGCGTACGCCCCGGTGGTCGATCGTCGACATGGCGCCGGTGACCGCGCCGCGCAGCCGCTGGTGCTCGGCGCCCTCGGCGAAGCTGCAGATCGGCTGCCAGGAGAAGACGGGCGCCAGCGGGTGGGTGGGCCCGGCGGTGCCGTCGCGGACGGCCGACCAGATACGCGCGTCGCGGTTGAACGTCGACGGCGTGCTCGTCATGTGGAGGTTCTCGCTGTGCCCGAGCACCACCCACATCGGTACGTCGTTGTGGATGAACACGGGCGCGACCTGGCCGTGCTCGGCGCGCAGCTTCTCGTAGAGGCCGGCGAGGTCGGTGTCCGCCTCGGGGCCGTACAGCCGGCGCCGGCCGGGTGTGCCGGAGGAGGACGTCAGGCCGTGCGCGGGGCAGCCCGGCGGTGGGTTCGGGCCGGTGTCGTCCATGCCGGGGAAGCGGTGGGAGGGAGTCGTCACGGGGGTCGCTCCGAGGTTCCGGGGTCCGGTGGATATGTGGATATGCGGATGGGGGTACGCGGACATGAGGGGCGGGTCGGCAGAGGGGCTGCGCTCAGGCGGAGGTCACCGTCAGCGAATGCAGGAAGTGCATCAGCGTCATGAGGACATCCCGGCTGGACGCCTTCTTGCGGGCGTCGCATTTGACGATGGGGATGTCGTCGGACAGGTCGAGCGCCTTACGCAACTCCTCCACCGGGTAACTCGGCGCGTCGGGGAAGTCGTTGACGGCGATGACGAACGGCACGCCCCGCTCCTCCAGGCGCCCTATGACGTCGAAGCTGACTTCCAGGCGCCGCGTGTCGATGAGCACGACGGCGCCGAGCGCTCCTTCGAAGAGGCCGTTCCACAGGAACCAGAAGCGTTCCTGCCCCGGAGTGCCGAACAGATACAGCACCAACTGGTCGGTGATGCTGATCCGTCCGAAGTCCATCGCGACGGTGGTCGCGGTCTTGGTGTCGGAGCCGTAGTTGTCGTCGACTCCTATACCGGCCTGCGTCATCGTCTCTTCGGTGGTCAGCGGGCGGATCTCGCTGACGGCGCCCACCATGGTGGTCTTGCCGACCCCGAATCCGCCCACGATCACGATCTTCACGGCCGCGGACGCGGTGTCCGGCAGATGGTCCTCTTCGCGGGGACCCGTGATCGTCTCAGAGCCTTTGAAGTCCATGCATCACCGCTTCGAGAAGGGAACGGTCGGGCAGCGCGGAACGCACGATCGGGGCGCGCGCCTGGACCAGTTCGGCCGCCAGCAGCTCGGTCAGCAGCACGGTCACCACGCTGAACGGCAGATTGAGGTAGGCCGACAGCTCGGCCACGGACAAGGGGGACTTGCACAGCCTCAGGACGGTGGCCTGCTCGGGCTGGGCGGTCGGCGGCGGGTCGGCACGCGCCACGATCAGGGTGACGAGGTCGAGTTCGGCCCGCTCCGCACCTTCCGGGCCGCCCGTGATGACGTACAGCCGTTCAGGGTCCTTCTCCTGACCGGGTAACGGAGTGCGGCGAGCGCGTTGCGGAGGAGTCATACGGTCTGCCCGTCACGCCTCGGCGGGCTCGTCAGGTGGGCGCCGATCCGGACCACGAGATCACGCATACGGTTGCTCATCAGGCCCGCGTCGACGGTCTCGTCGGCGAGGACGGCGAGGTAGGCGCCGGCGCCCGCGGCCATCAGATAGAAGTAGCCGCCGCTGACCTCGATGATGACCATCCGCATCCGGCCGTCGCTGTCCGGGATCTCCGCGGCGACCGCGGAGGCGAGGCTCTGCAGCCCGGCGCAGGCGGCGGCGAGCCGGTCGGCGGCGTCGGGTTCGCCGCCGTAGCGGGCGATCCGGAGGCCGTCGGCGGAGAGCACCACGACCTGCCGGGTCTGCGGCACGCCGTCCGCCAGTTCCTTGAGCATCCAGTCGAAATTGGCTCGCTGCTGGATCACTTGCGGTCCCCCTCGTCCACCACGTCGTCGTGCTCCGGGCGTGCCTGCGGCTGCGGGCCGTCCCACGGGTCGTGCCCGGTACCACCGGGACCCTTGATGCCGTTCATGAACGCCTCGACCCACAGGCCCGGTTCGGGATCGTCCGCAGGGTCGGACGACGGGGGCGGCGGCATGTTCCACGGGCTGGGTTCACCGGCGGCCTCCGCCGCCTGCGCGGCGGCGGCCTCCGCATACCGCTGGCTGAGCGGGGTCTTGACGCGGCTGCGGCGCTGCGGCAGCCCGTTCGGCGTCCACTCGGTGACCACGGGCACGTCGTCGTCCATGGTCGCCGTCAGCGGCAGGTCGTCGACGGGGCGCCGGGGGCCCGTGGTGGGGCGGCGCTTCTTCGCCTTGCGCTTGAGTTCTTCCATCGGCGACCCGTCGTCGTTCACGCGGGGCACGGCGGTGGCGCCGATGCCGTGGGCGAGACCGGGCGCGGGGCCGGTGGTGAGCATGTCGCGCGGCACGATGAGGACGGCGCGGACGCCGCCGTACGCGGACTGCCGCAGCGAGATCTGCATGTGGTACATCTGCGAGAGGCGGCCGACGACGGCCATGCCCAGGCGCGGGGTCTCACCGAGGTCCTTCAGGTCGATACCGGCCTGGGCCTGGGCGAGCATGCGCTCGGCGCGCAGCCGGGCCTCCTCGCTGAGGCTGACGCCGCCGTCCTCGATCTCGATGGCGATCCCGGTCTGCACCTCGACGGCGGTGACGTGCACCCGGGTCTGCGGGGGCGAGTACCGCGTCGCGTTGTCGAGCAGCTCCGCGCAGGCGTGGATCAGGGGCTCCACATGGGTGCCCTTGATGGCGACCTTGGCGATGGAGTGCAGGTCGATGCGCCGGTATTCGAGGATCCGGGACATCGCGCCGCGCAGCACGCTGAACAGCGGTACGGGCTTGGGCCACTGGCGGCCGGGGCGGGCGCCGCCGAGTACCGCGATGGAGTCGGCGAGCCGGCCGATCAGCGCGGTGCCGTGGTCGATGCGCAGCAGGTCGTCGAAGACCTCGGGGTTGCGCCCGTGGTCCTCCTCCATCTCGCGGAGCTCCGCGGCCTGCTGGTGGACGATCGCCTGGACGCGCCGGGCGACGTTGACGAAGGCGCGCTGCGTGGACTCACGCATCGCCTCTTCGTTGTCGACGATGGTCAGGACGTCGCGCAGCAGTCGGCGCTGGGCGTCGGGCAGGTCGCGGTAGGCGGGGTCGCCGTCCACGACGGCCGCGATGACCTCGTTCGGCGACTCGCCCTGGCGGAGCCGGAACAGCGCGTCGGGCAGGAGCTGCCGGCCGAGGTGGGCGGTCTCGGCGTCATGGGCGGCGATCCGCCCTTCGAGGTGCTCGATCCGGCGGGCGTGCTCGGCGCGGAGGTTCCGCAGCGCGCGCCCGCGGCGCACGACCTCGGATGCGACCGCGAGGACCAGGAGCGTGCCGATGGCGCCGCAGAGTCCGACGGCGAGCCGGGCCGGCTCCGTGACCAGGGCGACGGAGGCCCCTGTCACCGCGGCCATCAGGACCGCCGGCAGCAACAGCACGCGGACGTAAGGAACTTCTCGGCCACCGGGAGGCGCTTGAACACTCACCATGTATGCCCTCTAAGACAGTCGGCTGGGGGAGGTGTCGGGGGGAGGTCTGGGGGTTGGCTGGATGACAAACAAACGCGCGAATCCTGCTCAACTCAGCGCGCTGCGGGCGAGCTTAGTCCCGCCGGAACATCGCCGTGTCATATTCCGCAAGCACCGGAAATGCCGGTGCGGGGGCGGTTAGACTCGGCCCATTTGCACGCTGGGAGACGGTTCGCACACGTGGAGTAAGGAAGTGCGGTCGTACGATAGCCGGTCCCCTGCGTGGGTGAACAAGGGGGCGCCGAAAGGCGGTCGGAACGAGTTGTGTGGATCTTGCGGGGATCTCGGGGGCTGCTGGTTGTGGCTTTGTCCAAGGGCGCGGCTTTGTCCAAGGGCGCGGCTTTGTCTAAGGGCGTCGCTTTCAGAGTCCTGCGATACGCAGGGCCGCGTCCGCCGTGGCTTCGGCGAACGCCGACACGGCGCGCTCCGGATCGGACCGGTGGACCAGGATGACACCCTCGATGAGCCCGAAGACGAGGTCGGTCCGCAGCTCCAGCTCACTCTTCGCGAGCGCGCCGCCGGGCGGGGTCTCGGCGAGCAACTGCCGGTAGGCGTCCTTGAGTTCGGCCCGTACGGCGTGGAACCCGGCGAAGCGTTCGGCGCGCACCTCGGGCAGCAGATAGAGACCGCCGAGGTTGTGCGGACCGCCGCACAGCAGTTCCACGTCGGACCGGCACAGCCGGCGGAGCCGCTCGGCCGCCGGTTCCGAGTCGTCCGCGAGGAGCCGCCGGGCCAGCGCGAGGGAGGGTGTGACGGTGGACTCCAGGAGTTCGGCGAGCAGGTCTTCCTTGCCGGAGACGTAGTGGTACATGGTGGCCTGCCGCATGCCCGCGCGTTCGGCGACGGCCCGGGTGGTGGTGGCCGCGTAGCCACGGGTGGTGAACAACTCGGCCGCCGCGCTCAGGAGTTCGTCGCGGGGGGACAGGCCGCTGTCGGGGCGCCGGTCGGCGCGCGGGCGGCCGACCCGGCGTACGACGGACCCGGCGGGGCCCGCGTCCTCGGGCCCCTGGCCCATGTCCCTCGCCTCACCGGTCCCCATGTGTCCGATCCTCGCACACCAGGACGGTGCCGCCGCCGGGCCGGTGAGCGCGGTGAGGGATCGGTAACCACGCGGCAACGCCGGGGCAATGGCGGCGACCCGGCCGGCTCCTAATTTCTGTCGACCGACAGAAATGCCGAGCCGGAAGGTCACGCGATGGCGACAGCGACCACCCACGGAGCACGCGACCACGCCCGCGCCCAAGAGGGCAACCGCGCCGACGCCATGCCGGTCGTCCCGGCGAGCGCCTGGCCCGATCCCCCGTGCGCAGCCGGTCATCTGGTCTGGGCCGAGACCGTCGCGGGCGGCGGCTCCACGCACCGGGTCCTGGCCCGGGGCACGGAGCTGCGCCTGACAGACCTGACCGGGGACGCCTGCGCGCATCTGCTGCTGTTCGCCGCCGACCGTCCCTGGGAGCGCCTGAACACCGCCGACACGGTCAAGGTGCAGTGGAACGCCTACCTCGGCGAGCACCGGCTGCTCCTCTCCGGCCAGGGCCGCGTCCTCGCCTCCGTGACCGCGGACACCTCGGGACGCCATGACGCGCTGTGCGGCACGTCGACGCTGGTCCGCAACTCCCGCCGGTACGGGGACGGTTCACCGCAGTCCGGCTCACCCGCCGGGCGCGAGCTGTTCAAGCTGGCGGCGGCCAAGAACGGCCTGTCGGCCCGCGATCTGCCGCCGTCGCTCTCCTTCTTCCAGGGCGTGACGGTACGCGAGGACGGCACCCTCGAATTCACCGGCTCGGTGGGCCCCGGCGGCAGCGTCACGCTCCGCGCCGAACAGGACGTCACCGTGCTCCTCGCGAATGTGCCGCACCCCCTGGACCCCCGTACCGCCTATGTCTCGGGGCCGCTGGAGGTGCTGGCCTGGCGGGCCGCGCCGACCGCGCCCGGCGATCCGCTGTGGGAGGCCACGCCGGAGGGCCGCCGGGCCTTCCTGAACACCGCCGGGTTCCTGGCCTCCAGGGGGATCGCATGAACAGCCGCTCCGCCACCGTGACCAGCCCTTCCCCCGTCGTGAGCCGCCGTTCCTCCGTCGTCCCGGCGCGCGCCCCCTGGTCGGCCGTGCTGCCCGCCGGCGCCTCGCTGACCGTCACCGATCTGCGCGGCAACCAGGCCGTCGACTTCCTGGTGTACGACGCCGGGGACACCGCCGTCCGCTACAGCGCCCCCGACACCCTCCAGGCACAGGGCTCCCTCTTCCTCACCACGGGCAGTGTCCTGATGTCGAACGAGCACACCCCGCTGATGACGGTCACCGAGGACCAGGTCGGCCGGCACGACACGGTCGGCGGCGCCTGCTCCAAGGAGTCGAACACGCTCAGATACGGGCATCACACCTGGTCCCAGCACGCGTGCGTGGAGAACTTCCTCGCCGAGGGCGGGCGTTACGGACTCGGCGCCCGCGACCTCGTCCCCAATGTCAACTGGTACATGAACGTGCCCGTCGAACGGGACGGCACCCTCGGCATCGTGGACGGCATCTCCGCGCCGGGCCTGCGGCTGACCCTGCGCGCCGAGACGGACGTCCTCGTCCTGGTCTCCAACTGCCCCCAGATCAACAACCCGTGCAACGGCTTCGAGCCGACACCGGTGGAGATGACCGTGACCGCCGACGACACCGGGGCCACCGCATGACGGTCAACACCTTCGACACCTTCGACACGCTGCTTGTCGCCAATCGCGGGGAGATCGCCGTACGCGTCCTGCGTACCGCCCGTGAGCTGGGACTGCGTACGGTCGCCGTGTACTCCGACGCGGATCGCGGCGCCCCGCACGTCCGGCTCGCCGACTCGGCGGTGCGGCTGGGGCCCGCGCCCGCCAAGGAGTCGTATCTGGACGCCGATTCGGTGCTGCGGGCGGCGAAGGACTCCGGTGCGGGGGCCGTGCACCCGGGGTACGGGTTCCTGTCCGAGGACGCCGGTTTCGCGCGGCGCTGCGAGGACGCCGGGATCGTGTTCGTGGGACCGACGCCCGGCCAACTGGAGCTGTTCGGCGCCAAACACACGGCGCGCGCGGCGGCCGAGGCGGCCGGCGTGCCCCTCGCACCGGGGACCGGACTGCTCGACGGGCTGCCCCGGGCGCTCGCGGCGGCGGACCGGATCGGCTACCCCGTGATGCTGAAGGCGACCGGCGGGGGCGGCGGCATCGGAATGTCCGCGTGCCACTCCCCCGACGAGCTGACGCAGGCGTGGGACCGCCTACAGCGGGTCGCCGCCGCCTCCTTCGCGTCGGCCGGGGTGTTCCTCGAACGGCTGGTCGAGCGGGCCCGGCACATCGAGGTCCAGGTGTTCGGCGACGGCGAAGGCCGCGTCGTCACCCTCGGGGACCGCGACTGTTCCCTCCAGCGCCGCAACCAGAAGGTCGTGGAGGAGGCCCCGGCGCCCGGCCTGCCCGACGCGGTCCGCGAGCAACTGACCATTTCCGCAAGGGAGTTGTGCGCAAGCGTGGCCTACCGGTCGGCCGGGACCGTCGAGTTCGTCTACGACGCGGCGCGCGAGGAGGCGTACTTCCTGGAGGTCAACACACGGCTCCAGGTCGAGCATCCGGTGACCGAGGAGATCCACGGTGTGGACCTGGTCGCCTGGATGCTGCGCCTCGCCCAGGGCGACACGGGCGTGGTACGGGACCCCGGTCCGGCACGCGGGCACGCCGTGGAGGCCCGGATCTACGCCGAGGACCCGTCCCGCGACCACCGGCCGAGCGCGGGCCTGCTGACCCGGGTGGCGTTCCCCGACGGCGTCCGGGTCGACGGCTGGATCGAGACGGGCACCGAGGTGACGACCGCGTACGACCCGATGCTCGCGAAGGTCGTGGCGCACGGCGCCGACCGGGCCGATGCCCTGGCGAGGCTCGACACGGCGCTCGCCGCAACCCGCGTGGACGGCATCGAGACGAACCTCGGTCTGGTGCGGGCGGCGCTCGCCGACGGCTCGTTCCGCACGGCCGCGCATACGACGGCGACCCTGGCGGGTGTCACCGATCCGACGCCGCGCATCGAGGTGACGGCGGGCGGGACGCTGACGACGGTCCAGGACTGGCCGGGCCGTACGGGGTACTGGCAGGTCGGGGTTCCGCCGTGCGGGCCGATGGACGACCTGTCGTTCCGGCTCGGCAATCGCGCGCTCGGCAACCCCGAGGGCGCCCCGGGCCTCGAATGCACCCTCCAGGGCCCGACGCTCCGCTTCACCCATCCGACGACGGTGTGTGTGACGGGCGCCCCGGCCGAGGTGACCGTGGACGGGGTCCCGGTGGCGCGGTGGGAGCCGGTGGCGGTGCCGGCCGGTTCCAGCCTCGCGGTCGGGGCGCCGTCGGAGCACGGGCTGCGGACGTATGTGCTGTTCGCGGGTGGCGGGCTCGACGTACCGGACTTCCTGGGGTCGGCGTCGACGTTCACGCTGGGCCGGTTCGGGGGGCACGGCGGGCGGGCGCTGCGGACGGGCGACGTCCTGCGTCCGGCCCGTACCGGTGACCTTTTGGGGGTACGCGTACCGGTCGACCGGCGGCCCGTGTTCGGGTCGGTCTGGGAGATCGGCGCGGCCGAAGGACCCCACGCGGCACCGGAGTTCTTCACCGAGGACGACATCCACGCCTTCTACGCGGCCGACTGGAAGGTCCACTTCAACTCGGCCCGCACCGGCGTACGGCTGATCGGCCCGAAGCCCCGCTGGGCGCGCGCCGACGGCGGCGAGGCGGGCCTGCACCCGTCGAACATCCATGACACGCCGTACTCGGTCGGCGCGGTCGACTACACCGGCGACATGCCGGTGCTCCTCGGCCCCGACGGTCCGTCGCTCGGCGGCTTCGTCTGTCCGGCGACCGTCGTCAAGGGGCAGCGCTGGAAGCTGGGGCAGTTGCGCCCCGGCGACACCGTGCGGTTCGTGCCCGTGACCGTCGAGGCGGCGGCCCGGCTGCGCGCCGCGCCCGCCGCACGGCCCGTCGCGGACCGGGCCGCCCTCACCGACGGCGGCGTCCTGGCCCGGCACGACGACGTCACGTACCGGCGCGGCGGCGACGACAATCTCCTCGTCGAGTTCGGGCCCATGCAGCTCGATCTCGCCCTGCGGATGCGGGTGCACGCGCTGATGCGGGCCGTGGAGGCCGCGCGGCTTCCGGGCGTCACCGAGGTCACGCCCGGAATCCGTTCCCTCCAGATCCAGACCGATCCGGATGCCGTCCCGCAGTCCGAACTCCTCGACACGGTACGGCGGATCGTGTCCGGTCTGCCCTCGGACGATGACCTGGTGGTGCCGTCGCGGACCGTGCACCTCCCCCTGTCCTGGGACGATCCGGCCACCCGGGAGGCGATCGCCCGCTATATGGCCGGGGTCCGTGACGACGCGCCCTGGTGCCCCTGGAACATCGAGTTCATCCGTCGCGTCAACGGTCTCGCCTCCGTCGACGACGTGTACCGCACGGTCTTCGACGCCGAATATCTCGTCCTCGGTCTCGGGGACGTCTATCTGGGCGCCCCGGTGGCGACCCCGCTCGACCCGCGCCACCGCCTGGTCACCACCAAGTACAACCCGGCGCGCACCTGGACCGCCGAGAACTCCGTCGGTATCGGCGGCGCCTATCTGTGCGTGTACGGGATGGAGGGCCCCGGCGGCTACCAGTTCGTCGGCCGGACCACGCAGGTGTGGTCCGGGTGGCAGCAGCGCGGCGCCTTCGCCCCCGGTTCGCCCTGGCTGCTCCGCTTCTTCGACCGCGTCAAGTGGTACCCGGTCGGCCCGGACGAACTCCTCGACCTGCGCGCCGACATCGTGTCCGGCCGTTTCGTCCCCCGGATCGAGGAAGGGACGTTCTCGCTGGCGGAGCACCGCCGGTTCCTAGCCGAGAACGAGGACGAGATCCTGGCGTTCCGAGCCGATCAGGCCGTCGCGTTCGGCAGGGAGCGGGCGGCGTGGGAGGCGGCGGGCGAGTTCACGCGCGCCGAGTCGGCGGCGGCTCCGGTGCCGACGGCCGCCGAGGTGACGGTGCCGGAGGGCGGCCGGCTGATCGAGGCGGAGTTCGCGGCGTCGGTCTGGCAGGTGAACGTGTCCCCCGGCGACACGGTGACGGAAGGTCAACCCCTCCTGACCCTGGAAGCAATGAAGATGGAATCCCGAATCCACGCCCCACACCCGGGCACCATCACCCAAATCCTCACGACCCCGGGCGCCCAGGTAGAACCAGGCACGCCACTACTCATCCTCACCCCGTCGCTCTGACCTGTCTGTGGGCAGCTGTCGCAGAGGCCCCTGCCCCGTCCGTGGGCAACCACCGCAGAAGCCCCTGCCCCGTCCGTCGGCAACCACCACAGAAGCCCCCACCCCGCCTGTGCGCACCCACCACAGAGTCCCTGCCCCGTCCGTGGGCACCCACCGCAGAAGCCCCTGCCCCATCCGTAGGCACCCACCACAGAAGCCCCCACCCCGCCTGTGCGCAGCCGCCGCACAAGTCCCTGACCTGTCTGTGGGCAGCTGTCCCGCTGGGCGGGACGGGTGGGCACAGACCCACCACCGGGCCGCGCCCGAAGAACCAACCCCAAGGACCCCGATGCCCGGACGCACAGTTCACCGAGTCACCGCCGCCTACACCCGCATCCGAGAGGAAAGTCGCCCCGAAATCTGGATCACCCTCCGCGACGAGAAAACGTTGACCGAGGAGGCCCGGTATCTGGACACCCGTACCGCCGCAGGCGAACACCTCCCCCTCGCCGGCACCCTCCTCGCCGTGAAGGGCAACATCGACGTGGCGGGCCTCCCCACCACGGCGGGCTGCCCCTCCTACGCGTACCACCCCACGACGGACGCCCCGGCGGTCGCCCGCCTCCGCGGGGCCGGCGCCCTGGTCCTGGGCACCACGAACCTGGACCAGTTCGCCACGGGCCTGGTCGGCACCCGCTCCCCGTACGGCGCCGTCCGGTGCGCCCACGACCCCACCCGCATCAGCGGCGGCTCCAGCTCCGGTTCGGCGGTCGCGGTCGCCCTCGGCATCGCCGATCTGGCCCTGGGCACCGACACCGCGGGCTCCGGCCGGGTACCCGCCGCCTTCAACGGCATCGTCGGCCTCAAGCCGACCCGCGGTCTCGTCCCCGTGGACGGCACCGTCCCGGCGTGCGCGTCGCTGGACTGCGTGTCCGTCTTCGCCCGTACGCTCCCGGAGGCCGAACAGGCCCTGGCCCATCTGATCACCGGCCCCGCGACCGCGCCGCCACCGCGCGCCCCCGGCCCCTGGCGCGTGGCCGTCGCCGGACCGGACGGGCTCGGCGAGCTGGACGACGGCTGGGCGGAGGCGTACGCGGCGGCGGTCGACCGGCTGCGTGATGCGGGCGCCGAGGTGCGGACGGTCGATACGGCGCCGTTCACCGAGGCCGGGGTCCTGCTGTACGAGGGCGCGTTCGTGGCCGAGCGGTACACGGCGGTGGGCGAGTTCGTCGCTCAGGGTTCGGCGGACCTGGATCCCACGGTCGCCGGAATCATCACCCGCGCGGGCACCGTCCCCGCCCACCGCCTCTTCACGGACCGGGACCGTCTCGCCGTACTGCGCGCACAGGCCCTGACTCGGCTGGGCGACGCGGACGCCCTGCTCCTGCCGACCGCACCGGGCCATCCGACGCTCGCCGACGTGGCCGCCGACCCGCTCGGCGCCAATGCCCGCCTGGGCCGTTTCACCAACTCCACGAACCTGTTCGACCTGGCGGCCGTCGCGGTCCCGGCGGGCGAGGTGCGCGGGCTGCCGTTCGGCGTGATGCTGATCGGCCCCGCCCACACCGACGAACGCCTCGGACAGCTCGCCCGGCTGCTGGCGGAGCCCACGCGGGTCGCGGTGGTCGGCGCCCACCTCACGGGCCAGCCCCTCAACCCCCACCTCCTCGCCCTCGGCGCCCGCTGGGAGCGCACGACACGCACGGCACCCGTCTACCGCCTCCACGCCCTCGCCACGACACCGCCCAAGCCGGGTCTGGTGTACGTCGGTCCGGGCGGCGGCGCGCCGATCGAGGCGGAGGTGTGGCGCCTGCCCGCCGAAGGTCTGGGCCGGCTGACCGCCGCGCTGCCCCGCCCGATGACCATCGGCCGGATCGAACTCGCCGACGGCACCTCCGTCCCCGGCTTCTTCTGCGAACCCGCCGCCCTCGACGGCGCGAAGGACATCACGGCGTACGGGGGCTGGCGCGCGGCGCTGTCTGCCGTCGGCGAATCTGCTGCGGGCCGAGATTCCTCGGCCGGGGGCACCGCCCGGCCGACAGTGGAGTGAACGCGCGGCGATCAGGGGCCGCGCCACTCCGAGGAGGACCGATGGCGCCACTGACGACCGGCCGGAACCCGGCCCTGACCCCACGAGCCGAGGACGGCGACACGCCTCCGACCCGGTTCGACGACCATCTCGCCGCGCAGCTCCTCACCCAGCGGATCGTCTTCCTCGGCACCCAGGTCGACGAGGTCTCCGCGAACCGGGTCTGCGCCCAGTTGCTGCTGCTGTCCGCCGAGGACCCCCGTACGGACATCAGCCTGTACATCAACAGCCCCGGCGGCTCGGTGACGGCCGGTCTGGCGATCTACGACACGATGCAGCTCATCCCCAACGACGTGTCGACCCTCGCGATGGGGTTCGCCGCCAGCATGGGGCAGTTCCTGCTCACGGTCGGCGCGAAGGGCAAGCGCTTCGCCCTGCCGAACGCCCGCATCATGATGCACCAGCCGTCCGCCGGCATCGGCGGCACCACCGCCGACATCGCGATCCAGGCGGAGAACCTCGAATTCATGAAGCAGTCCATCGAGCGGATCACCGCCGAACACTCCGGCCAGTCCGTCGAGACGATCTCCCGCGACGGGGACCGCGACCGCTGGTTCACCGCGGCACAGGCCAAGGAGTACGGCATGGTCGACCGGGTGGTCGACTCACTCGACACGGTCCGTCCGGCGGGCGACCGGCGACGGATGGGACTCTGACATGGGCCAGTACACGATCCCGACGGTCGTCGAACGCACCACGCAGGGCGAAAGGTCCTACGACGTCTACAGCCGGCTCCTCTCGGAACGGATCATCTTCCTCGGCACGGAGATCGATGACGGCGTCGCCAACGTCGTCATCGCCCAGCTTCTCCACCTGGAGTCGGCGAGCCCCGAGTCCGAGATCGCGATCTACATCAACTCGCCCGGCGGCTCCTTCACTTCGCTGATGGCCATCTACGACACGATGACCTTCGTCCAGGCACCCATCTCGACGTTCTGCGTGGGTCAGGCGGCGTCGACCGCGGCGGTGCTCCTTGCGGGCGGCGACCCGGGTCGGCGGTTCGTCCTGGAGCACGCGCGGGTGCTGCTGGGTCAGCCCGCGAGCGGCGGTCGGCAGGGCACCGTCTCGGACCTCAGCCTCCAGGCGAAGGAGATGCTCCGCATCCGCGCACAGGTCGAGGAGGTGCTGTCCCGGCACACACCGCACGACGTGGCGACGCTGCGCGCGGACATGGACCGGGACAAGGTGTTCAGCGCCGAGGAGGCCGTGGCGTACGGCCTCGCCGACGAGGTCCTGGGCCGCAGAGTCGTACGAGCCACCTGACCCCTGGACCGTGTCGGCTCAGGCGGCCAGGCACATCCCGCCGTAGCGCGAGGTGTTCGGCGCGCTCTGCGGCCTGCGGCCGGTGGTGTGCCTCACGGCGGTGAGGCGCACCAGCTCGCCGTGGGTCAGGGCGAGCAGACCGGCGAGGTCGAGGCCGAGCGCGCGGGCAGCGGCGGCGAGGACTTCGGACGAGGCCTCCTTGCGCCCCCGCTCCAGCTCGGAGAGGTACGGCATGGAGATACGGGCCGCTTCGGCGACGTCCTTGAGCGTGCGCTGCTGCGCGAGCCGTTCACGCCGGAGGACGTCCCCGACGAGGTCCCTCCACAGCGGTTCTCTCGGGGCGGGCGTCGCTTCCGGCCGGGCGGCCACCGGGGCGGGGCGCAGCGGGACGACACGGGCTGGGTTCGGCACCTGAGGGGTCACCTGTCCAGGGTAGAAGCGCGCCGCCGGACGAAAAGCAGGTGGCGTTCCGCCCTGAGGGGAATCTAGGGTCCGCCCATGTCTTCATCGCTCCGCCTGGAAGAGATCACTCCGGCCAACGTCGAGGCGGCCTGCCGCCTGTCCGTACGCCCCGACCAGCAGGATCTCGTCTCCCCCGTCGCCTGGTCACTGGCAGAGGCGTACGCCCAGCCGGAGGTCGCCTGGCCCCGCCTGATCTTCGACGGCGACCGGCTCGTGGGCTTCGTCATGGCCTTCTTCGGGGTCCGCTTCTACCCGGACGACCCGTCCGACACCGCCCGGGACGGCATCTGGCGCCTGAACATAGCGGCGGACCAACAGGGTCATGGATACGGCCGTTTCGCAGTGGAGTCGGTCTGCGAGGAGATCCTCCGCAGAGGCGGCAGTACGGCCACGGTGACGTACAACCCCCGCCCCGGCGGCCCCGAACCGTTCTACCGGGGCCTCGACTTCCACCCCACCGGCAGAACAAGCGGCACCCAACTGGTGGCGGAACGCCCCCTACCGCCAATCACGCAACCCCCCGCCTGAGCCCCCCGGGGGGACCCATCTTCAAAAAATGGCCAGATCACCCCCACCCACCCAAGATCTGGCCATTCCCCAAACCAGCCCCCTCCCCCAACCCCAAAGCCCAACGCGCGGACCCACACCCAACACACCGAAGCCCCACCCACTACCCAACCCCTCGCCCCCCCCGGCGCCCCCTCCCCCAACCCAAAACCAACATCACCCCACCGACGAGTAAGCCACCACCCCCCGCAGCAACCCATCCACAGCCCGCCGCGCATTCTTCGCCACGGTCGACCCCTCCGCCCCCACAGGCGCCGCCGCCGAGATCTGCCCCAGCACATCGATGACCTGCTTGCACCACCGGACGAAGTCCCCCGCCGGCATCTCGGCCTCACGCAACACCTCGTCAAGCCCCCGCCCGGACGCCCACATGTACGCGGCCCACGCGAACCCGAGATCGGGCTCACGCTGCCCGACCCCCTCGGCCTGACTGATCTTGAAGTCCTCCTCCAGGGCATCGAGCCGCCCCCAGATCCGGACCATCTCACCGAGCGCCGCCTTGGCCTGCCCGGACGGCAGCTTCGGCGCCATCGCGTCGTCCCCGACCCGCGCCTCGTACACCAGGGCGGAGACACACGCGGCGAGTTCCGCCGGATTCAGCCCCTCCCACACCCCGGCCCGCAGACACTCACTGGCCAGCAGGTCCAACTCGCCGTAGAGCCGGGCGAGCCGCTTGCCGTGCTCGGTGACCTCATTGCCCCGCAGATAGTCGAGTTCGGTGAGGAGCGCGACGATCCGGTCGAACGTACGGGCGATGGTGTTGGTGCGGCCCTCGATCCGCCGCTCCAACTGCGTGGTGTCCCGCATCAGCCGGTGATACCGCTCGGCCCACCGCGCGTGGTCCTCCCGTTCGGAGCAGCCATGGCAGGGATGGGCGCGGATCTCCGTCCGCAGCCGGGCGATCTCCCGGTCGTCCGCGGCGGCGGCCCGCTGTTTGCGGTGCCGGTCGGGAACGATGTGCCCGGCCTTGGTGCGCAGCGCGGACGCGAGATCGCGGCGGGACTGCGGCGAGCGCGGATTGAACGACTTGGGGATCCGCATCCGCTCCAGCGCCTCGACGGGCACGGGGAAGTCCATCGAGGCCAGCCGCTTGACCTGCCGCTCGGCGGTCAGGACGAGCGGCCGGGGCCCGTCGTGCTGGTCGAGGCCCCGGTGACCGTTGGACCGCCCGGCGGGCAGCCCGGGGTCGAGGACGAGCGCCAGACCCGCGTACTTCCCGGTCGGGACATGGATGACGTCGCCGGGCTTGAGCTTCTCCAGGGCCTCGGCGGCGGCGGCCCGCCGCTGCACCGCACCCTGCCGCGCCAACTCGGTCTCGCGGTCCTTGAGTTCACGGCGCAGCCGCGCGTACTCCTCGAAGTCGCCGAGGTGGCAGGTCATCGACTCCTTGTAGCCGTCGAGCCCTTCCTCGTTGCGCTGGACCTGGCGGGAGATCCCGACGACGGACCGGTCGGCCTGGAACTGCGCGAACGACGTCTCCAGGAGTTCCCGCGAGCGGTGCCGCCCGAACTGCTCCACCAGATTGACGGCCATGTTGTACGAGGGCTTGAAGCTGGAGCGCAGCGGATACGTACGGGTGCCGGCGAGGCCCGCGAGATGGTCGGGGTTCATCCCGCGCTGCCACAGCACGACGGCATGACCTTCGACGTCGATGCCGCGGCGGCCCGCGCGCCCGGTGAGCTGGGTGTACTCGCCGGGTGTGATGTCGGCGTGCTGCTCACCGTTCCACTTGACGAGCTTTTCCAGGACGACCGAGCGGGCCGGCATGTTGATGCCGAGGGCAAGCGTCTCGGTCGCGAAGACGGCCTTCACCAGGCCGCGTACGAAGAGTTCCTCGACGACTTCCTTGAAGGTGGGCAGCATGCCCGCGTGGTGCGCCGCGATACCGCGCTCCAGGCCCTCCAGCCATTCGTAGTACCCGAGGACATGGAGGTCTTCGGAGGGGATGGACGCGGTGCGCTCCTCCACGATCTCGCGGACCTTCGCGCGCGCGTCCTCGTCGTTGAGCCGCAGCCCCGCGTACAGACACTGCTGTACGGCCGCCTCGCAGGCCGCGCGGCTGAAGATGAACGTGATCGCGGGCAGCAGCCCCTCGGAGTCGAGCCGCTCGATGACCTCGGGCCGGCCGGGGGTCCACACCCGCGACCGCTGCCTGCGGTCCCGCTCGCGGTCGGCCTCGCGCATGTTCCTGCCGCGCCGCCGGTCCCTGCCGTACGAGGGCCGGCCGGCCTCCATGGACGCCATTCGGGTGAGGTCGGGGTTGACGGCCTTCTTGTGGCCCTCGCCCTCCTCGAACAGGTCGTACATCCGGCGTCCGGCGAGGACGTGCTGGAACAGCGGGACAGGCCGGTGCTCGGAGACGATGACCTCGGTGTCGCCGCGGACCGTGTCGAGCCAGTCGCCGAACTCCTCGGCGTTGGACACGGTCGCCGAGAGGGAGATCAGGGTGACCGACTCGGGGAGGTGGATGATCACTTCCTCCCAGACGGCGCCGCGGAACCGGTCGGAGAGGTAGTGCACCTCGTCCATGACGACATAGCCCAGGCCGAGGAGGGTCTGCGAGCCCGCGTACAGCATGTTCCGCAGGACCTCGGTCGTCATCACGACGACCGGGGCGTCGGCGTTGACGCTGTTGTCGCCGGTGAGGAGGCCGACCTTGTCCGCGCCGTACCTCCGGCAGAGGTCGGAGTACTTCTGGTTGGAGAGCGCCTTGATGGGCGTCGTGTAGAAGCACTTCTTGCCCTGGCCGAGCGCCAGATGGACGGCGAACTCGCCGACGATCGTCTTGCCGGAGCCGGTGGGCGCGGCCACGAGGACGCCCTTGCCCGCTTCGAGTGACTGGCACGCCTCGATCTGGAAGGGGTCGAGGCCGAAGTCGTACATCTCGCGGAATCCGGCGAGTGCGGTGGCCTGCTCGGCGGCGCGCCGGCGTGACGCCGCGTACCGCTCGGCCGGGGAGAGGTCCTCTGTCATCGTGCTTTCGAGCCTACCCGCCCCCTCCGACAGAGGACGATCATTATCGGGATCGGCACGTACGTACTGGTCAGCGCGGTGCCCCACGGACAGCGACGAAAACGGCCGGCCACACCCCCGGGGGCGCGGCCGGCCGTTCCACGGTTCCGGCGAGTCAGCTCACCTGTCACTCACCTGTCCCGCACGTACGACTCGCACATGACTCATATATGACTCACGTCACATCATCGAAGCCGTTGATCCGATCGCCCCGGTCCCGGTCGGACGACGCCTGCTCGGGCAGCGCCCGACGGGCGGACACGGGCTCGACATCGTCGATGTCCTCCACCGTGAGATCCAGGTCGGACGCCTCGTCGTCGCCCGGCCCCTCGGCCTCGACCCGGGCCTTGCGCCGGTCGTTGAGCAGCGAGAATCCAGTGGCCAGGAAGTACAGCACCCAGATCGGTCCGGCGAGCATCATCATCGTCAGCGGGTCGGTGCTGGGCGTCGCGACGGCGGCGAAGATCGTGATGCCCATGATCATGCCGCGCCACCAGCCGAGCATCCGTTTACCGGTGAGGATGCCGGTCAGGTTGAGCATCACCAGGAGCAGCGGCAGTTCGAAGGAGAGCCCGAAGACGATCACCATGCGGGTGATCAGGTCGAGCAGATCGTCGAGCGGTAGCTGGTTGTCGAGGTCGGCTGGCGAGAATTCGAGCAGGACCTTCGCCATCGTCGGCAGCGTCTTGTACGCGAAGAAGGCACCGCCGAGGAACAGCGGGGCTCCGGTGGCGACGAACGCCATCGCGTACTTCTTCTCGTGGCGGTGCAGACCCGGGGCGATGAACCCCCACAGCTGGTAGAGCCAGACCGGCGACGCGAACACCACACCGGCGGTGAGGGAGACCTTCAGTGCCAGCGTGAACGGGGTGAGCAGACCGTTCAGGACGATGCGGGCACAGGTGCCGCTCCGCTGCTGCGCCAGCTCCGAGAAGGTGGCCTCGCATCCGACGGAGTTCAGAATCGGGTTCGTGAAGAACTCGATCATGTCCTTGTAGAAGAAGGCGGCCACGATCGTGAAGGCGATGATGGCCAGTACGGCTTTCGCGAGCCGGTTGCGTAGCTCACGCAGGTGCTCCGCGAGGGGCATCCGCCCCTCGGGATCCTTCTCCTTCTTGCGGGCAGACTTGAGCAACCCACGTCCTCATCTCGTGCGGCAGGCCGGTGATGACCGGCCCTGCGTCAGCGCTGCGTCGTCGTGTCCGTCGGCTCGGTCACCGGGCGTGAACTGGTCACGTCACCGGGCGCGGCCTGGATCGTCCGCGGTGCGGCGGGCTGCTCCTGCTTCGGCGGGTCGGCTGGGGCGGTGGCCTGGTCGCCGCCCTCCGACTTCATCGCCTTGGCCTCGCTCTTGAGGATGCGGGCGGACTTGCCGAGGGAGCGGGCCATGTCAGGAAGCTTCTTCGCGCCGAAGAGGAGCAGGATGACGACGAGAATCAGAGTGATCTCAAGCGGGCCGAGCCTTCCGAACATAAGCGTTTACCTTCTCACCGAGGCGGCGTGGGCGGGGTGCTGCCCGATCGGTCGGACTGACGTCCGACCGCCGTGCTGGCAGCGATCGTAACGCGCAGGGGTTAACGCTGGGCAATCCCTGTGCGTACTCCCAGTTCGCGGCCCGCGCCTCGTTCGTCGGGCCGTGCGAGTGCAGCCTACCTGCCGACCCTCTGCACCCAACAGGTCACGGCACCGACTTGATCGTCACGCTCACAGGGCGTCATGGCCGGCGCGTGCGGCGCCGGCCGCAGCCCGTTCGAGGTCGTCGGCGGCGCGGCCGATCCGGCTTGCGGCGTCGGCGACTTGGCGGCCGAGGCGCTGGGCCTCCAGGAAGACGCGGACGGCGAGGACGCCGAGCACGGCGAGGCCGAGGAAGCCGACTGCGATCGCGAGCATCGCCCAGAACATGCGCCGAGCCTAGACGGTCGAGTGGAGCCGGAGCGTCCGGACCCCGCCGCCGGTGAGGAGTTCGACGATGCGGTCCCCCGCGGGTTTGCGGACGGCGGCGCCGCACTCGGGGCAGGTGAAGGAGTAGAAGGTGGTGCGGTGGGAGGCGCCGATGGCCAGGCGCAGGGCCCCGGCGGAGAGTTCGAAGTAGGCGCGGCAGTCGGGGCAGGCGGCCTTGAAGAGTGCGGGAGCCTCACACGACAGGCTTGGCATTCCCGGCATTCCAGACATCTCGGCCATTCCGGCTACTTCATGAGATTTCAGTACCTTGGTGGGCGACATCGGTGAATCGCTCAACGTCCTGGCTCCTGCCGGTCGTAGGTCCCTCCGGACACGGCCCCCCGAGGCGCCGTCCCCGCCTCCGCGGGCGCCGCCCCGGCCTCCTCATAGGCCGCGAGCGCCTCACGCGCCGCCTGCCGCGCGCTGTCCGCGAGATCCTGCGGCGCCACGATCCGCCCGTCCCTGCCGAGCCGCAGCGCGAGCCTCCGCAGCGACGCCGGATCGGGCGTGCGCAGAGTGATCCGCAGCCCCCCTTCGGCCAACTCCTCGGCACTGTCGTGCGGGTAGTACTCGGCGACCCAGCGGCCCCCGGGACTCACCTCGACGATCACCTCGGGGTCCTCGGCGGCGGGCTGCACCAGAGCCTCCGACAGATCGCGCAGCTCTATCTCGGGCGGCGCGGACGGCTCGTCGAGCACCTTGATCTCGGCGACCCGGTCGAGCCGGAAGGTACGCCGGGCCTCGGAGCGGCGACACCACGCCTCGACATAGGTGTGTCCGACACTGACCAGCCGGATGGGGTCGATCTCCCGCTCGGTCAGCTCGTCACGCGCGGGAGAGTAGTACCGGATCCAGAGCCGGCGGCGCTCGGAGATCGCCCGGTCGACATCGGCGAAGACACCGCCCTCGGACTCGAAGGTGACCGAGAGCCGGGAGCTGGCGCCCGCCGCCTCGCCCGCAGCCGTCTCCAGCTTGGCGGTGGCCCGCACCAGCGCCTGCCGGTCGCTCTCGCGCAGCCCCGGCAGGGTCGTCACGGCGCGCGCGGCGACGAGCAGGGCGGTCGCCTCGTCGGCGGAGATCCGCAGCGGCGCGGCGGCCTCCGCGCTGAGGGCGCCCGGGTTGCGCCACCAGATGCGGTCGCCGTCCGTGTCGATGTCGAGGAGGTCCCCGCCCCGGAAGCTGGTCCCGCACAGCGGCAGTACGTCGAGATCGGAGATCAGCTCGTCCTCGGTGATCCCGAAGGCGCGGGCGACGTCCTCGACGCGGGCGCCGGGCCGCTCCCGCAGATAGGTGACGAGGGACAGCATCCGGCGGGTCTGGTCGATGGCGTTCGCCGGGCGCGCGGGTCTGGTCGGTTTCGCTGTCACGGTCGTCGGTCTCCCCCCTCAGCCCCTGGCCACGGCGCGCAGCCGGTCCAGCACGTCGGACCGCAGCTCGGCGGGTTCCAGGACCACCACATCGGGTCCGAACTCGACGAGCCACGCGTCCAGCCCGTGCCCGTACGGAATCTCCAACTCGTCCCACCCGTCACCGAGTTCCCGTACCGACTCGGCCTTCGCCCGAAGGGGGTACCCGGAGCCCGTCCGCAGCCGGATCCGGGCGCTGCGGTCGGCGGTCTCGCCCGCCCAGCTCGCCACGGTCTCCCGCACGGTGACGACATCCGGTACGGCGGCGGTGTACTTCCCGGCGCGGGTGCGGACCCGGCCGGTGATGCGCGAGAGCCGAAAGACCCGCTCGGCGCCCCGGTCACGGTCCCAGCCCGCGAGATACCAGTGGCCGCGCCAGCACTCCAGGGCCCAGGGTTCGACCTGCCGGGGCTCGGGGCGCGCGGCGGTCGCCTTGCGGTAGTCGAACAGCACGGTCCGCCGGTCACGGCAGGCGAGCATCAGCGGTTCGAAGGCGGCCTCGTGCACGGGGATCCGGGGCTCCAGCGCGCTGTGTGCCTCGTACGGATCGACGTCCTCGGGGAGTCCGGCGGCGCGGAGCTTCTGCAGGGCGCCGCTGGCGGCCCCGGCGAGCCGGGCCTGCTGCCAGACCTTGGCGGCGAGGCCGAGAGCCGCGGCCTCCTCGGCGTCGAGCGAGACGGGCGGCAGCCGGTTGCTGTCACGGCGGGCGAGATAGCCGACTTCGCCGTCGAGGTTCTCCACGGTCTCGATGACCAGGCCGAGTTCGCGCAGATCGTCCTTGTCACGCTCGAACATCCGGCTGAAGGACTCGTCGGAACCGGCCGCGCCCTTGCCCGGCCGGAAAGCCTCGACATACGCCTCGATGGAGTCACGCAGCTCGCGCTTGCTGAGCGGACGCCGCGTGCCGAGCAGACACAGCGCCAGATTCATCAGCCGCTCGGCCTTGGAGATGGCCATCGACGCCTTACGTCCTCTCGTTCGCTTCCGCCCGATGACCGTACCGCCCCGAAGTGCCGTGGCAAAAGCGGAGGGCCCACGCCCGAAGGCATGGGCCCCACACCTGACCGTAAGTGATCGGTAACGGCCGCGGTCAGACCGCGACCAGGTCGCACACGAAGATCAGCGACTCGCCCGGGGCGATACGGCCACCACCGGCGCCACGCTCGCCGTAAGCGAGGTGCGAGGGGATGGTCAGCTTGCGACGGCCGCCCACCTTCATGCCCTGTACGCCCTGGTCCCAGCCGGCGATGACCTGGCCGACGCCGAGCTGGAACTCAAGGGGAGTACCGCGGTTCCAGCTCGCGTCGAACTCCTCGCCGCTGGAGAAGGCCACGCCGACGTAGTGGACGGAGACGGTGTCGCCCGCCTTGGCCACCGGGCCGTCGCCCTCCCAGATGTCCACGATTTCGAGGTCCGTCGGGGCCGGACCCTCGGGGAAGTCGATCTCGGGCTTGTCGATGCTCACGTCAAATGCTCCTGCTTGGTACGGATCGGCAACGCGGACAGTCTTACATCTTCGCCAGAATGTCGACGGAGAAGACGAGCACGGAGTCCTTCTTGATCGAGCTGCCCTGCGGCGGGTTGTCGCCGTAGCCAAGGGCGGGCGGGACCACGATCAGCACCCGGCTGCCGACCTTCTTGCCGGTCAGCCCCTGCGCCCACCCCTTGACGACCTGCTGGAGCGAGAACTGCGCGAGCTGGTCCCGCGCGTACGAGGAGTCGAACTCCTTGCCGTCGGCCCACAGCACGCCCTTGTACTGCACGAGGAGCTGGTCGCTGTCCTTGACGACACCGCCGTCGCCCTCGATCACGTACTCCGAGACGAGCTTGGTGGGCGCCGCCTTCTTCGGTACGTCGATGGACGGCGCCTTGCCGTCGGTGTTGGTCCCGACCTTCGGCAGGTCCGCGTTGCCCTGCGGAACGTCCTTGCCCTTGGCGGAACTCTTCGCGTTGTACGTCTCCACGATGTCGACGACGAAGACCAGCGTGTCGGTGCCCTTGATACCGGCCTGCGCGTTGCCGTCCTTGCCGTAGCCGAGTGCCGGCGGAATGGCCAGCTCGACCCGGCTGCCGACCTTCTTGCCCACCAGCGACTGGTCCCAGCCCGGGATGACCTGGCCGACGCCGATCGGGAAGAGGGTCGGAGCGCCGCGGTCGTAGGAGTTGTCGAAGACCTTCGCGGTGTCCCAGATCTGGCCGAGGTAGTCGGCCTGGAGGTAGTCACCCTTGGCGACGACGGTGCCCGAGCCGTCGATGACCGTCTTGACCGCGAGATCCGACGACGGGGTGCCCGTGCCCTTCGCGACGGTGGGTTTCTCACCGAACTTGGTACCCGCGGTGATGTCGGGCACCGGGCCGTTCACGATCTTCGCCGTGGGTTCGGTGGAACCGGACGGCGAAGGGGACGAACTGCTGCTGGACTTGCTCTTGTCGGACTCGTCACCACATCCGGCGAGCGTGAGCAGTCCGGCCGGAACGGCGAGGAGAAGAGAACGTCGGCGCACGGTGGGGGCCTCGTATCGATCGATCTTGTTGATGGCGTGCGCGCAACTCTACGGGTAGCGAAGGGCGCCGTACCGGGAAGGTACGGCGCCCCGCGTTGCGTTCCGGAACAGGGTCCGGACGGTTGATCACATTCCGGCGATGAGTTTCTCCACCCGGTCGTCCACGGAACGGAACGGGTCCTTGCACAGCACGGTGCGCTGCGCCTGGTCGTTGAGCTTGAGGTGCACCCAGTCGACCGTGAAGTCCCGGCGCTGTTCCTGCGCACGCCGGATGAAATCACCGCGAAGGCGCGCCCGAGTGGTCTGCGGTGGCACCGACTTGCCCTCGAAGATCTTCAAGTCGTTGCAGATACGGGCGGCTTGTCCGCGCTTTTCCAGGAGGTAGTAGAGACCACGACGGCGGTGGATGTCGTGGTAGGCGAGGTCTATCTGCGCGACCCGGGGGTGCGACATGGTCATGTTGTGCTTGGCGCGATAGCGCTCGATGAGCTTGTACTTCATGACCCAGTCGATCTCGGTGCCGATCCGGTCGAGATCCTCGGACTCGATGGAGTCGAGGGTGCGGCCCCACAGCTCCAGGACCTGCTCGACCACGCCCGTGCGGATGCCGCGCCGCTCGCAGAAGTCCAGCGCCTTCTCGTAGTACTCGCGCTGCACCTCCAGGGCGGACGCCTCCCGGCCACTGGCCAGACGCACCTTGCGGCGGCCCGTGATGTCGTGGCTGACCTCGCGGATCGCCCGGATCGGGTTCTCCAGGGTCAGATCGCGCATCACGGTGCCCGCCTCGATCATGCGCAGCACCAGGTCGGTGGCGCCGACCTTGAGCAGCATGGTCGTCTCGGACATGTTCGAGTCACCGACGATGACGTGCAGCCTGCGGTAGCGCTCGGCGTCGGCGTGCGGCTCGTCGCGGGTGTTGATGATGGGCCGGGAGCGGGTCGTGGCGGAGCTGACGCCCTCCCAGATGTGCTCGGCGCGCTGGCTGACGCAGTAGACGGCGCCGCGCGGGGTCTGGAGCACCTTGCCCGCGCCGCACAGCAGCTGCCGGGTGACGAGGAAGGGGATGAGGATGTCCGCGAGGCGCGAGAACTCTCCGTGGCGGGCCACCAGATAGTTCTCATGGCAGCCGTAGGAGTTGCCTGCCGAGTCCGTGTTGTTCTTGAAGAGATAGACGTCGCCCGCGATTCCCTCCTCGTGCAGGCGGCGTTCGGCGTCGACGAGCAGACCTTCCAGAATGCGCTCGCCGGCCTTGTCGTGCGTGACCAGCTCGGTCACATTGTCACATTCGGGGGTTGCATATTCCGGATGTGATCCGACGTCGAGGTACAGACGGGCGCCGTTCCGCAGAAAGACATTGCTGCTGCGGCCCCATGACACGACACGGCGGAAGAGGTACCGCGCCACCTCGTCAGGAGACAGACGGCGCTGTCCCCTGAACGTACATGTGACGCCGTACTCGTTCTCCAGCCCGAAAATGCGGCGGTCCATGACTGAACATTACGCCTGATGCCCTGCACTGAAACCGGGTTCGGCCGCACCGTTTCGATCATTTTCCGATGACCCCGCGACACCTGCCGTACGCCCGGTAGCTGCGAGGACCCGTCCGGTGGCCAGCAGAACGACCAGCGCGCCGCACCCCGCGAGGCCCGGAACGGCGAAGGCCCAGCGGGGGCCGCCCCACTCCACGACGGGCCCCGCGGCGGCCGTGCCGACCGACGCGCCGACCGTGAACATCGTCACCAGCCAGGAGAACGCCTCGGTGACCGTGCCGCGCGGCGCGTGCCGGTCGACGACGACGAACGCGCAGGCGATCGACGGCGCCAGGAACACGCCCGCGAGGGCCATCAGGCCCAGCATGGCGACCTCTCCCGGCATCACCACGAGCGGCACGTAACAGACCGCCAGAAGAGCCACCAGGACCCGCAGCCGCCGTTCGGGCGTTCCTGACCACTGCCGCCCCCCGTAGACCAGTCCACCGACGAGGGCGCCGAGGCCGATCGCCGCCATCATCCGGCCGTACGCGGCGTCACCGCCGTGCCCGTCCGCATAGGAGAGCGCGGCGACCGTGATGGAGCCGAGGGCCGTGCCGACGCACAGGAAGGCGGCGAGCAGCGCCAGCAGGCCCGGGGAGCGCAGGGCGCCCAGCCAGTGGGCCTCGCGGGGTGCCGAGCGCCACGCGCGCGAGGGCCGCGACACGACCACGGAGAGGGCGCCCACGACGCCGATCGCGTTGATCACCAGCAGGGCCGCCTGCGCGGACCACAAAGACACGCAGAGGGTCACCAGGAGCGGCCCGACGGTGAACATGACCTCCTGGGCGACGGCATCCATGGCGTACGCCGTGTGGACCCGGTCCTCACGCCGCAGCACGCTCGGCCACAGCGCCCGCAGACCGCCTTCCAGCGGCGGCGTGAAGAGGCCCGCGACACCCACCGCCAGATAGGACAGCGGAAGCGCCGAAGTGCCCGTGAAGGCGAACGCGACCATGCCGAGAGCCGAGACCAGCGCCGCGGGCAGTTGGACGCGCGGCTGCCCGTACAGGTCGACCAGGCGGCCGAGCACAGGCTGTCCCACGGCGTTCGACACGCCATACACCGCGGCCAGCACCCCGGCCAGGCTGAACGTGCCGCCCTCCGCACGGATGAACAGCACGATCGCGATCGGCGCCGTGGCGTTGGGAAGCCGGCCCACCAGGGTGCCGGTGAGCAGCCGCGCCGCGTAGCGCGTTCTGAGGATCTCCGCGTATCCCGCGGCCATGGGCGTGCCTGCCTTCGATCGGCCCTGCGTGGTGTTCCCGTGCTTCCCGTGTTCCCGGGGAGCACGGGAAGCAGTGTTACGTATAACTTCCGGGGTCATACGTACCATGGCCCCAGTCCGCCGGTCCACCTCACGGACGGATTCCAGCACTGCGGAGGGCACACGTGACGACCTCGGGGACGGCCTCGAAGGGGGCGGCGGCCGGCGGGAGCGGAGGCCGGGCGGTGACCAGCCGGGACGTGGCACGGGCCGCCGGAGTCTCACAGGCCGCCGTGTCGCTGGTCCTGGGCGACAAATGGCGCGGCCGGGTCGCCGAAGCCACCGCCCAACGAGTACGCACGGCCGCACGCGACCTCGGCTACCGGCCCAATCTCGCCGCCCGCAACCTACGGCTCGGCAGGACCCGCACCGCGCTGCTCGTCGTACCGGCACTGACCAACGAGTTCTTCGCCCGCGTCTACACCGGCGCGTCACGGGTCGCCGCCGAGCACGGCCTCGGCGTGGTCCTGTACCCCTCCCCCGAGGGCGTGGGGCCCGCCCGCGACCCGTTCGACTCGGCACGCGCCGCGCTCGACGGTGTCATCGCCTCATCCATGGCCTCGGACGCGCTCGCCACGATCCACGGCGACGAACTACCCCTCGTCATGCTCGACTCCGACCCGGCAGGCAGCCCCGGCGCGGCCGTCGTCAACCTCGACATCGCCGACGGCATGCGCCAGGTGACGGAACACCTGCTGACCCTCGGCCACCGCAACCTGCTGCACCTGGCATCCGCAGTGCCGTCCTGGACCTTCGACGAACGCGCCCGCGCCCTGACGGACACCACCCGCGGCACGGGCGTGTCGGTACGCAAGGTGGCGGCGCCCCTGACCGTGGAAGCCGCCCGGATGGCCACCGAGACGGCCCTCACCTCGGGCGGACCCCGGCCGACGGCGCTGGTCACCGACGACGACATGCTCGCCGCCGGCGCCTGCAAAGCCGCGCGCCGACTCGGGCTGCGAGTGCCGGAGGATCTGTCGGTCACCGGATTCGACGACCTCACCCTGGCGTCCGCGGTGGAACCGGAACTCACCACGGTCCGACTGCCCGCCGAAAATTTCGGCGAGCACGGCATGCGGGCCCTGCTGTCCGTACTCGACGGCCAGCGCCCCCCGCCCGTCGCCCTGCCGGTGACCCTGGTCGTACGCGGCTCCACGGCCCCACCACCGCCCCACTGAGCCCGGGAATGACCGAGCCCCGGCCGACAGAAGCCGACCGGGGCTCGGGAGGAACAGGGGGTACGCGCTAGTCGCCGTCGGAGCCGGACACCGAACCGGAACCGGAACCGGAGTCCTTACCCGAACCCGAGTCCGCGTCGTCGTCCGCCGCCGAGGACTCCTCGACCGCCGGAACAGCCGCCCCGTTCGCCTCCAGAAGACGCGAGAGCTGCGGGCCGACGATGCGCTTGAACTTCCGCTTCTGCGGGCGCGTACGGTCCAGGACGGCCACCTCAAGGCGCTCCGCGGGGATCTCCCGCTCACTCCCGTTGGTGTCCCGCGACAAGGCCTGCACGGCGAGCTTCAGCGCCGCCGACAGCGACATGCCGTCCTCGTGGCGCTGGTCCAGATACGTGCTGATCTGCTCCGCGTTCCCGCCGACCGCGACCGAACCGTGCTCATCGACGATCGAGCCGTCGTGCGGCAGCCGGTAGATCTGGTCACCCTCGGGACCGTCCCCGACCTCGGCGACGACCAACTCCACCTCGTACGGCTTCTCGGCGGAGCTGGAGAAAATGGTGCCGAGCGTCTGGGCGTAGACATTGGCCAGGCCGCGCGCCGTCACATCGTCACGGTCGTAGGTGTAGCCCCGCAGGTCGGCGTAGCGGACGCCGCCGATACGGAGGTTCTCGTACTCGTTGTACTTGCCGGCCGCGGCGAAACCGATGCGGTCGTAGATCTCGCTGAACTTGTGCAGCGCGCGGGACGGATTCTCACCGACGAACACGATGCCGTCGGTGTACTGGAGGACGACCAGGCTGCGGCCCCGGGCGATGCCCTTGCGCGCATACTCCGCCCGGTCGGCCATGGCCTGCTGGGGTGAGACATAGAACGGCGTCGACACCGGCTGTCCGTCCCTTTCTGTCAGTCGCGATTACGGTTTCGGGCCAGGGGGCCGGGAAGGCCAGGCGTCAGAGCAGCGCCGCGCGCGGGCCGTCGGGCTGCTCCAGGCGCCGTTCCAGAATCGAACGGGCGATCGCGGAGGACTCCTCCTCCGTCACCCTGCGGAAACCGTCGTCGGTGATCACGGTCACGATCGGATAGATCCGGCGGGCCACATCGGGACCACCGGTCGCCGAGTCCTCGTCCGCCGCGTCATAGAGCGCCTGGACGACGAGCGTCGTCGCCTGGTCCTCGGTCAGGTCCTCGCGATAGAGCTTCTTCATCGACCCACGCGCGAAGATCGAGCCGGAGCCGGTGGCCGCGAAGCCGTGCTCCTCGGACCGGCCGCCCGTCACGTCGTACGAGAAGATGCGGCCCTTGCCGCGGTCCACGTCATAGCCCGCGAACAGCGGGACCACGGCGAGACCCTGCATGGCCATACCGAGGTTGGAACGGATCATCGTGGACAGGCGGTTCGCCTTGCCCTCCAGGGAGAGCTGGGCGCCCTCCACCTTCTCGAAGTGCTCCAGCTCCAGCTGGAACAGCTTGACCATCTCCACGGCGAGACCGGCGGTGCCCGCGATACCCACCGCGGAGTACTCGTCCGCCGGGAAGACCTTCTCGATGTCGCGCTGGGCGATCATGTTGCCCATGGTCGCCCGCCGGTCGCCGGCGAGCACCACGCCACCCGGGAAGGTGGTCGCGACGATCGTCGTGCCGTGCGGCGCCTCGACGGCCCCCTTCACGGGCAACGCCCGCCCGCCCGGGAGCATTTCGGGCTGATGCGTGGAGAGAAAGTCCACGAAGGACGACGACCCTGGCGTCAGGAAGGCAGCCGGTAGACGCCCGGTGCTACGAGTGTTGGCTTCCACGCGTTTCCTTCCACGTATGCCGCAGCCCGCCTTATGGCCTCGGGCTGATCCTTGAACTGTCCCAGCGCAGCGTTACAGCTGAAGCACAGTACGCCACGGACCCTACCCGTCTTATGGCAGTGATCCACATGCGCGGCCGGAGCCGACAAACATATGCAGCAGACGCCACCTTGGGAAGCGATCAACCCATCGCGCTCCGCTTCGGTGATGCCGTACTGACGCTTCAGATGCCCCGCCCGCCCCTTGGTCGCCCGGCAAGCCTTGCAACTCGTCGACAAACCGTCGGAAGCGGAGGCGTTGCGATGCCACTCGCCGTGCGGCTTGACCTCTTTGCAGCTCCGGCAGAACTTGTGCCCTTCCGGGGTCTTCACCCGCGGTCGGACGTTCTTCCCCTTCGCCACCTGCCGGGCCTGGTGGTACTCCGCCCAGCACTCCCGGCAGTAGGCCTGAAGTCCATCGCGGGCCGCCTTGTTACTGGCGAACGCCGCCCGCGGCTTGGACTGCTTGCACCGCGAGCAACGCTTCGCCTCCTGCTCCACCACCGAACCCCCCGAACCTTCGAAACGAAGGAAAAACGACCTACTGACCACCCTTCTGAACGAAGGAACGCACGAAATCCTCGGCATTCTCCTCGAGGACATCGTCAATTTCGTCAAGAACCGAGTCGACGTCGTCGCTCAGCTTCTCCTGGCGTTCCTTGAGGTCGTCCGAGGCCTGCGCGTCCTGCGCCTGCTCCTCGACGTCCTCCGTCGTCCGCGTGGCCTTCTGCTGTCCGCCGCCGGTGTCCTTGGTCGCCATCACCCTCACCCCGCTCGGTTCGCCCGCTCAGTTCGATCGGTCAAGATCAGACCCTACAAGCAGGGTCCGACATCGGCCCCTGCGTTCCTACAACGTCCGGGGGCCACCACGATGATTCCCGGACGGGGCACCTTTCAGCCGCCGGTCAGCCTCCGGATAGAACCTTGACCAGATCCTCCGCCGTGCGGCACCGGTCGAGCAGCTCCTTCACGTGATTACGCGTTCCGCGAAGCGGCTCCAGCGTGGGCACCCGCTGGAGCGAGTCACGGCCCGGCAGATCGAAGATCACCGAGTCCCAGGAGGCCGCGGCCACGTCGTCCGCGTACTGCTCCAGGCACCGGCCGCGGAAGTACGCGCGGGTGTCCTCCGGAGGCTTCGTACGGGCCCGCTCGACGTCGGGCTCGTCCAGCAGCCGCTGCATCCTGCCGCGCGCCACGAGCCGGTTGTACAGGCCCTTCTCGGCCCGTACGTCGGCGTACTGGAGGTCGACCAGGTGCAGCCGGGCGGCGTCCCAGTCGAGGTCGTCACGGCGCCGGTAGCCCTCCATGAGTTCCCGTTTGGCGA
Organism: Streptomyces sp. NPDC091292; assembly: GCF_044757265.1. Taxonomy (NCBI): domain Bacteria; kingdom Bacillati; phylum Actinomycetota; class Actinomycetes; order Kitasatosporales; family Streptomycetaceae; genus Streptomyces; species Streptomyces sp. NPDC091292. The sequence continues at coordinate 346,606 of NZ_JBIVUQ010000008.1, forward strand.
CCCAGTCCAGCTCCCCTGCCAGGCTCATCGGGTCGTTCTCCAGGCGGTTGAGGACGTCCTCCCAGCGGGTGAGGACGTCCTTGGTCTGGTCGTCGGCGTCCGCGCCGTACCGCTCCTCGACGTACTTCCTGGACAGCTCGAAGTACTCCATCTGGAGCTGTACGGCCGTCAGAGTGCGTCCGCTGCGGAGGGTGACGAGATGCTGGAGGGTGGGGTCGTGGGAGACCTGGTGGAGTGTGCGCACCGGCTGGTCGACCGCCAGGTCGACCGCGATGAAGCCGTCCTCGATCATGGACAGGACGAGTGAGGTGGTGCCCAGTTTGAGGTAGGTGGAGATTTCCGAGAGGTTGGCGTCGCCGATGATCACATGGAGGCGCCGATACCGCTCGGCGTCGGCGTGCGGCTCGTCCCGGGTGTTGATGATGGGCCGTTTGAGTGTGGTCTCCAGGCCGACCTCGACTTCGAAGTAGTCGGCGCGCTGGCTGAGCTGGAATCCGTGCTCGTGGCCGTCCTGGCCGATGCCGACGCGTCCGGCGCCGGTGACGACCTGGCGGGAGACGAAGAACGGTGTGAGGTGGCGCACGATGTCCGAGAACGCGGTTTCGCGCTTCATCAGGTAGTTCTCGTGCGTGCCGTAGGACGCGCCTTTGTTGTCGGTGTTGTTCTTGTAGAGGTGGATCGGCTGGGCGCCGGGCAGCTGGGCGGCCCGTTCGGCGGCCTCGGCCATGATCCGTTCGCCGGCCTTGTCCCAGAGGACGGCGTCCCGCGGATTGGTGACCTCGGGGGAGCTGTATTCGGGGTGGGCGTGGTCGACGTAGAGACGCGCACCGTTGGTGAGGATGACATTGGCGAGGCCGATGTCCTCGTCGGTGAGCTGGCTGGAGTCGGCGGCCTCGCGCGCGAGGTCGAAGCCTCGTGCGTCCCGCAGCGGGTTCTCCTCCTCGAAATCCCAGCGGGCGCGGCGCGCCCGGTGCATCGCCGCCGCGTAGGCGTTGACGATCTGGGACGAGGTGAGCATGGCATTGGCGTTGGGGTGGCCGGGGACGGAGATCCCGTACTCCGTCTCAATGCCCATTACTCGCCGTACGGTCATGCGGCCCTCCTTGCCCGGCGGCGCCCCCAGGCGGGGGCGGCGCTCAAGTACCGCTGGTGCTCCGGTGCGTGTGCGGTGCCCGTCCCCGCACTGCGCGACCCGGCGGTACGAAAGAGCCTAGAACGCCTTTGCGCTGGTGGGGAGATCATTTGCGTCATTGCTGGTCGGTGTCAGCCGATCGCACCCCCGCAAAGCAGTCGGCTGCGGGTACCCGTGAAGGAGACCCGCAGCCGTCCTGGCTTTTACAGGTACTGACCGGTATTCGCCACTGTGTCGATGGAGCGTCCGGTGTCGGCGCCCTGCTTTCCGGTGACAAGGGTGCGGATGTACACGATCCGCTCGCCCTTCTTTCCGGAGATCCGGGCCCAGTCGTCCGGGTTGGTGGTGTTCGGCAGGTCCTCGTTCTCCTTGAACTCGTCCACGCAGGCCTGGAGGAGGTGGGAGACCCTGAGGCCCTTCTGGTTCTGTTCGAGGAATGCCTTGATGGCTGCTTTCTTGGCGCGGCCGACAATGTTCTCGATCATGGCGCCGGAGTTGAAGTCCTTGAAGTAGAGGACTTCCTTGTCGCCGTTGGCGTACGTCACTTCGAGGAAGCGGTTTTCCTCGGTTTCGGCGTACATCTGCTCGACGGCTGTCTGAATCATGCCCTGGACGGTGACCGAGCGGTCGCCGCCGTGCTCGCCGAGGTCGTCCGCGTGGAGCGGGAGGCGTTCGGTGAGGTATTTGGCGAAGATGTCCTTCGCGGCCTCGGCGTCGGGCCGCTCGATCTTGATCTTCACGTCGAGCCGGCCGGGCCGCAGGATGGCGGGGTCGATCATGTCCTCGCGGTTCGAGGCGCCGATCACGACCACGTTTTCCAGGCCTTCCACGCCGTCGATCTCGGCGAGGAGCTGGGGGACGATGGTGTTCTCCACGTCCGAGCTGACGCCGGAGCCGCGGGTGCGGAAGAGGGATTCCATCTCGTCGAAGAAGACGATGACAGGGGTGCCCTCGCTGGCCTTCTCCCGGGCGCGCTGGAAGACGAGCCGGATCTGGCGCTCGGTCTCACCGACGTACTTGTTGAGGAGTTCGGGGCCCTTGATGTTGAGGAAGAAACTCTTTCCCGAGGCCTGTCCTGTGACCTCGGCGACCTTCTTCGCGAGGGAGTTGGCGACGGCCTTGGCGATGAGTGTCTTGCCACAGCCGGGAGGGCCGTAGAGCAGGACGCCCTTCGGGGGCCTCAGTTCGTGCTCCTTGAACAGGTCGGGGTAGAGGTAGGGCAGCTCGACCGCGTCCCGGATCAGTTCGATCTGGTTGCCCAGGCCGCCGATCTGTTCGTAGCCGATGTCCGGGACCTCTTCGAGGACCAGTTCCTCGACCTCGCTCTTGGGCACGACTTCGTAGACGTAGCCGGAGCGGGGTTCGAGCAGGAGGGCGTCGCCGGGGCGGATGGTGATGTCGAGGAGGGGTTCGGCGAGCCTGACGACCCGCTCCTCGTCGGTGTGGCCTACGACCAGGGCGCGCTCGCCGTCCTCCAGGATCTCCTTGAGGGTGACGATGTCGCCGTGCCGCTCGTACTCCATGGCCTCGACCACGTTGAGCGCTTCGTTGAGCATCACTTCCTGGCCGCGCCGCAGCTCGTCGAGGTCGACGCTGGGGCTGACGTTCACCCGGAGCTTCCTGCCTCCGGTGAAGATGTCGGCGGTGCCGTCTTCGTTCGCTTCCAGGAAGACGCCGAAGCCCGCGGGTGGCTGTGCCAGCCGGTCGACTTCTTCCTTGAGGGCCACGATCTGGTCGCGGGCCTCACGGAGCGTGTTCGCCAGTCTCTCGTTCTGAGCGGAGACGCCCGCCAGATTCGTCTGCAACTCGACGATTCGCTCTTCGAGAATCCTCGTGTGCCGCGGAGAGTCGGCGAGCTTGCGTCGCAGGACGGCGATCTCCTGCTCAAGATAGGCAATCTGACCGGCGGGGTCGTCGGACCCCCGACCCGGGCGGATGCCGCGGTTCATGTCGTCGTCGTGGGCTGCCACGGTCCTCACCTCCTCCAAGGGGAGCTGGACGCTTCCAGACCCTACCTGGGTGGGTGTCGATTGAAACCCCTAGATCACAAAGACGGTCGGGGTGTGTCCGATCTTCACCCTTGCGCTCTCCCTCACGCCAGTGGAATACCCATCCAACAACATCGGAAAGCGGGCCGGTATGCCCACGAACTGTTCAACACCCATCAGAGGACGGCCGACTTGTGCTCAAGGAGCACGGTTCGACCGGCCGGCCGGGGGCCCGGGGCGATCTTCCGCCCCGCGCGCGGGGCGCTTGTCCGCCGTGCGTTCCGGCCGACTCAGGGCGCGCGGGCGGCGACGCAGGGTGACCGTTACGGGTGCCTGGGGGATCCCGAGGTCGCCGCCGTCGCGAGTCGGGGGGCGGTTGTATCGTCGAACCGTCCAACACACGCGGGATACGGCAGGAGATACGACCGTGCAGCACGACGACCGGTCCGGCAGCCAGGGCAGTGACGATCTGGAGGTCTGGATCGACCAGGACCTGTGCACGGGCGACGGGATCTGTGTGCAGTACGCGCCGGAGGTCTTCGAGCTGGACATCGACGGTCTGGCGTATGTGAAGAGCGCGGAGGACGAGCTGCTCCAGACGCCGGGGGCCACGGCGCCGGTTCCGCTGCCGCTGCTGCGTGATGTCGCGGACTCCGCGAAGGAGTGTCCTGGCGACTGCATCCATGTCCGGCGCGCTTCGGACAAGGTCGAGGTTTACGGGCCCGACGCGGCGTAACCGCACGCTGCACGAAGCGTCACCATACGAACACGCCACGTCACGAAGGGCCGTCGGGTACGGCGGTCTCCCGGCCGGTCCGCCCGACCCGCCTCAGACGCTGCGGGCCTCGGACGGTGTCGAGCGGACGAACGCGCCGTTCTTCCACTGCCACTTGACCTTCTCCTGCTCGTCGGGGCAGCAGTTGGGCACCTCGGGCGACGAGTAGCCGAGGAGGGTGGCGGTGACGGCGCCGGAGCGGACGGTGAAGTCGGTGACGTTGTACCGGTCCTTCGGGTCGACCAGGGTGGCGACGACGCGGGGCGGTGCGGTGGTGTCGGTGCCGCGGGTGATCACGTAGAGGCCGCTGGGCGGGGTGCCCATGCCGGCGTCGCAGCGGACCACGGCGACGGTTTCGGGGCGGCCGTCCCCGTCGAGGTCACCGGACGCCTTCTCCAGGACGACGGGTTCCACCGGGCCGCAGTCGAGCGGGAAGGTGACGTCTGCCGGGTCGGGTGCCGGTCCCGTGGCGGCTCTGGAGTGGGTCTTCGGGCCGTTCTGGGCGGCGGTGGCGGCGTCGGGCTGGAGGAAGGACGTGCCCGCGACGACGGCGGCCAGGGCGGCGGCCGTGGCGACCCAGTGGATGGGGCCTGTCTGCGTGTGCGCGAGTTCCGGAACAACGGATTGCTGCACGAGGAGTGTCTCCTGTGAGGGCTGTGCCGGTGGGGGTGGCCAGCATCGTGCCACACGTCACGGCGTCGCGGAACGCCGGGGGCCACCGCGCCCTTCAAGGAGACGGAAGTGCGGGTGAGTTCCCCATGGGAACCGGGAACTCACCCGCACCACCCAGCCGTTGACCGGTTACGTCGTCGGTACGCCGCCGTCGGCGTTGGGACCGGAGTAGTCCTCCCCGTAGGCGCCCTTCGCCGGGCGGCGGCGGCGCATCGGGGGTTCGACACCGTCGGCGAGGCGGCGGGCGGTGAGGAGGAAGCCGGTGTGGCCGATCATGCGGTGGTCGGGGCGGACGGCGAGGCCTTCGATGTGCCAGTTGCGGACCATCGATTCCCACGCGGTCGGCTCGTTGAAGCCGCCGATCTCGCGGATGGATTCGACGGTGCGGGCGAGCTGCGTGGTCGTGGCGACGTAGCAGCAGAGGATGCCGCCGGGCACCAGCGCCTTGGAGACGGCCTCCAGGCACTCCCAGGGGGCGAGCATGTCCAGGATGACGCGGTCGATCTCGGTGTCGGACAGGTTGTCCTGGAGGTCGCCGACGGTGAGCTGCCAGGCGGGGTGGGGGGAGCCGAAGTAGCGCTCCACGTTCTGCCGGGCGATGTCCGCGAAGTCCTCACGGCGCTCGTAGGAGTGCAGCATGCCCTGGTCGCCGACGGCCCGGAGCAGGAAGCTGCTCAGGGAGCCGGAGCCGACGCCCGCCTCGACGACGCGCGCGCCGGGGAAGATGTCGGCGAACGAGAGGATCTGCCCCGCGTCCTTGGGGTAGACCACGGCGGCGCCGCGGGGCATGGACAGGACATAGTCGGGGAGCAGGGGGCGCAGTGCCAGATAGGCGACGTTTCCCGTGGTGCGGACAACGCTGCCCTCGGGAGCGCCGATCAGCTCGTCGTGCGGGAAGGAACCCTTGTGGGTGTGGAAATTCTTCCCTGCTTCGAGCGTGAACGTGTAGTGGCGGCCCTTGGGGTCGGTCAGCTGAACCTGGTCCCCGACCTTGAAGGGCCCGCGGCGGCGGGCGGCACCGGTCGGTTCGGACATGTGACCAGCCTACCGGGCGTCACAGGGCCGGAGGACCACGGCCGGACGTCCCGGGCGCGGGGCGGGTGGGGCGGGTGGGTCAGTTGGGGCGGGCCATCGCCTTGACGAAGGCGCGCTCGACGTCGGCCGCCGACAGGACCCCGTAGATCTCCCCGGACTCCTCCACGACGAGGTATTCGGTGGCGGGGGTCGCGCGCAGGACGTCGAGAAGTTCCTCGCCCGCGAGTTCGGCGGAGACCCGCATGCCGTCGGTGAGGTCCTGTGCGAGGCCGCTGACGGCGACCCAGGGGCGGCGGTGTTCGGGGACGCCGACGATGGCGGCCTCGCGCACCACGGCGAGGGGTTCGCCGTCGGGCGCGACGACGACGAGGGCGCGGGCGCCCGCGTCGTTGGCGCGGCGCAGGGCCTCCGAGAGCGGTGTGCTGGTCTCGACGGGGACCGCGCGGCGGGTCAGTGTGCGGGCCCGCAGGTCGGGCAGGTGTTCGCGCAGTCGTGCCATGCGGAGGCTGTTGCCGGCGCCGGTCCAGATGATCGCGGCGAGGATCGCGGCGAGCAGGGCGTCCGTGACGGTGTCCATGCCGCCCATGTTCTGGCTGGTGGGGCCGAGGGCGCCGGACTGGGTGAGCAGGGGAAGGCCGATGAGGACGGAGACGGCGAGCGCGCGGCCGACCCAGGCGGCGGCGACGGTGCCGCTCATGGGCCTGCCGGTGATCTTCCAGACGACGGCCCGCAGCATCCGGCCGCCGTCCAGGGGCAGGCCGGGGAGCAGGTTGAAGGCGGCCACGATCAGGTTGGAGATCATCAGCCCGGCGAGCAGCACTCCGGGGACCGTGCCGGGTTCGACGGCCTGCATGGAGGCGTAGAACACTCCGGCGAGTACGAGGGAGAGCAGCGGTCCGACGAAGGCGAGGACGAATTCGCGGCCGGGTGTCTCGGCCTCCTTCTCGATCTCCGAGACCCCGCCGAAGAACTGGAGCTGGATGCGGCGTACGGGGAGCTTGAAGCGGAGGGCGGCGACGGTGTGGGCGAGTTCGTGGATGAGGACGGAGCCGTAGAACGCGACGGCGAAGAACAGGGCGACGAGATAGCGGGCGGCGCCCAATTCGGGCAGGACGCGGTCGAGCTGGCCGCCGAACACCCAGGTGATCAGGGCGGCGACGAGGAACCAGCTCGGGGCGACGTACACGGGGACGCCGAAGGGGCGGCCCATGAGGATGCCGCCGCCGGGTTCGCGGGCCCGCTGGGGCTTGCCCTGGTCCTGCCCCGGCCCCTGTCCGAGCCCGGGGCCCTGGTGGTGCTGTCCCCGGCCCGAACCGTGTCCCTGGCCGTGTCCCTGGTTCTGGGGTCCGTCGTGGTGGTCGGTGTGCGCCACGGGGTAGCCGGGCGCCCTGTCGCGTGGGTCGGCCGGACGGTGGGCGTGCTCGTGCCCGTCGCCCTGCGCCCGGGTGTGGTCGGGCCGGGCCGCCGCGTCCGGTCCGGCCGTTTCGGGCTTCTTGTGCAGGTCGGGCGGGCCCGGGGCCGGGTCCGGAGGTGTGGACGGTGTCGTCCGTTCCGGGGCCGGGGGCTCGGGCGTGCCGGGGGGCGGGCCGTCGGCCGGGTTGTGCTCCGGGCGGTCCGTGGTCGGCGTGTCGTCCGGGTCGCCGGGGCGCGGGCGGACCTCGCGGTGGTCGTCCGCGTCGCTGCTGCCCGGTTGCGGCTGCCCGCTCCCGCCGCTCTCGTTCACGATGTCCCCTCGTTCGATGCGTCCCTCACTCCCGATCATGCAGGGCGGGAGGGTCTGCCGTCGATGGTATGCGTCGGGGTGTCAGTGACGGGCCGTAGGGTCTGTCTCCATGGAAACCAGCATCGGCGATCCGGGGACCCCCGCGCGCCCGGCGTCGTTGTCGCCTTCGCGCGCGAGCGACTTCATGCAGTGCCCGCTGCTGTACCGGTTCCGGGTGATCGACAGGCTGCCGGAGAAGCCGAGCCCGGCGGCGACGCGGGGCACGCTGGTGCACGCGGTCCTGGAGCGCCTTTTCGACGCGCCGGCCGCCGAGCGGACCGCCCCGCGCGCGAAGGCGCTGATCCCGGGCCAGTGGGACCGGCTGCGGGAGGCGAGGCCGGAGCTGGCGGAGCTGTTCGCCGACGCCCCGGAGCAGGCGGACGGCGCGGATACGGAGGCACCGGGTGCCGGTAAGACAGGCGAGGCGGGCGAGTCGGGCGCCGTGCGTCTGGAGCGCTGGCTCGCGGAGGCCGGTCAACTCGTCGAGCGCTGGTTCACTCTGGAGGACCCGACCCGGCTGGAGCCCGCCGAGCGTGAGCTGTTCGTGGAGACCGAGCTGCCGTCGGGTCTGCGGCTGCGCGGCATCATCGACCGGGTGGACGTGGCGCCGACGGGCGAGGTCCGCATCGTCGACTACAAGACGGGCAAGGCCCCCCGCCCGGAGTACGCGGACGGCGCCCTGTTCCAGATGAAGTTCTACGCCCTGGTGGTCTGGCGGCTGAAGGGCGTCGTCCCGCGCCGGCTCCAGCTCGTCTATCTGGGCAGCGGCGACGTCCTGACGTACGACCCGGTGGTGGCGGATCTGGAGCGGGTCGAGCGGAAGCTGCACGCCCTGTGGGACGCGATCCGGGAGGCCACCGACACCGGGGAGTGGCGGCCCCGGCAGACCAAGCTGTGCGGCTGGTGCGACCACCGGGACCGCTGTCCGGAATTCGGCGGCACTCCCCCGCCGTATCCCCTGCCGGTCAGGGCGCCCGAGTCGGCCGGCACCGAGCAGGGCAGAATGGGGCCGGACTAGGGCCTCTCGTTTGGATCATGCCGGGCTCGCGGGCCCTGGCACCGCACCTCGCCGCGTTGTCGTCGGTCGCCAGGGCGCCGCCCTGACTCCCTCCTCCGCCTTGCGATGCACGGCACCAGACCCCGCTCCCTGATCCGACCTGATCCAAACGAAAGACCCTAGCGAAGGAGATCTACGTGGCCATCCGCGTCCTACTGGTCGACGACCAGCCGCTGCTGCGCACCGGCTTCCGGATGATTCTGGAGGCGGAGGCGGACCTGGCGGTCGTCGGCGAGGCCGGAGACGGCCTCCAAGCTCTCGACCAGGTGCGGGCGCTCCAGCCCGATGTGGTCCTCATGGACATCCGTATGCCGCGTATGGACGGCGTCGAGGCGACCCGGCAGATCACCGGGCCCGGCAAGGACGGTCCGGCGAAGGTTCTGGTGCTGACCACGTTCGATCTCGACGAGTACGTGGTGGAGGCGCTGCGGGCGGGCGCGAGCGGCTTTCTGCTCAAGGACGCGCCGGCCAATGAGCTGGTCCAGGCGATCCGGGTGGTGGCCGCGGGCGAGGCGATGCTCGCGCCGAGCATCACGCGGCGGCTGCTCGACAAGTACGCCGACCATCTGCCGTCGGGCGACGACCCGGTGCCGGACACCCTGCACACCCTCACCGAGCGTGAGGTAGAGGTGCTGAAGCTGGTGGCGCGCGGGCTGTCGAACGCGGAGATCGCGGCGGACCTCTTCGTGAGCGAGACGACCGTGAAGACGCATGTCGGCCATGTGCTGACGAAGCTGGGGCTGCGCGACCGGGTGCAGGCGGCGGTGTACGCGTACGAGAGCGGGCTGGTGCGGCCGGGCGCCCAGTAGGCCACCAGGGCACGCAGTCACCCCGGGACATACGGAACGGCCGCCCCCGCAAGGGCGGCCGTTCTTCGTACGTGGGCCGGGTCAGCCCTTGCTGATCTCCCAGAACCGGAACACCGTCGACGCGTCGAGGCAGTTCTCCAGGCCGTACACGCTGTCGCCGACGACGGCGTACTGCTTGGCCTGCCAGAGCGGGATGATCGGGATGTCCCGGGCGACGAGCCGCTGGAGGCGGTCGTAGTCCTCGCCGGTGGCGCCGCGGTCGCTCTCGGCGGCGGTGGCCGGGATGATGTCGTGGGTGATGGTCCGGTTCTCGTAGTTGTTGCCGAGGACATTGCCCTCGCCGAAGAACGGGGCGGTGAAGTTGTCCGGGTCCGGGTAGTCCGGCACCCAGCCCTTCACGTACACGCCGTACTTGCCGTTGTGGACGTCCCGCTCGTACTGGCTGAAGTCGACGGACTTCACCTTGGCGTCGAACAGGCCGCTGGCGTTGAGCTGCTTGGCCATCGTCTCGAACTCCTGGTCCGTGCTGGGGCCGTAGCGCGACGGCGTGGACCAGAGGGTGAGTTCGACCTTCTCGGTGATGCCTTCGGCGCGCAGCGCGGCCTCGGCCTTGGCGCGCTGGGGGCGGGCGCCGTAGAGGTCGAAGAAGGCCGTGTTGTGGCCGCTGATGCCCGCCGGGATGATCGAGTACAGCGGTTGGGCGGTGCTGTCGTAGACCTCCTGGACGACGGCTTCGCGGTCGATCAGATAGGCCATCGCCTTGCGGACGCCGAGTTTGCCGACGACGGGGTCCTTCATGTTGAAGACCAGGTGCTGCACCTCGGCGCTGGTGCCCTCGACGATGTCGATGCCCTGGCTGGTGCTGGTGTCCCGCTCGATGTCGGCGATGTCCTTGGCGGCGAGTCCGCGGTAGGCGACGTCGACGTCCTTGCCGAGGAGCGCCTTCTTGAGGGCGCTCTGGTCGCCGTGGAAGAACCGGAGGGTGACCCCGGAGTTCTTGACGTGGGCGGTGCCCTTGTAGTCCGGGTTGACGGAGAAGACGGCGCGGTTCTTGTCGAAGGAGTCGAGCTTGTACGGGCCCGAGCCGACTGCTTTGCCGTCGGTGCGCAGCTTGCCCGCGGGGTAGTCACGGCGGTTGACGATCGATCCGGCGCCGGAGGCTATTTTGCTGGGGAAGGTGGCGTCGGGGACGTTGAGTTTGAAGACGACGGTCTTGGCGTCCGGGGTTTCGACCTTGTCCAGCATCGGGAACATGATGGCCGGTCCGGCGTCGTCGTTGATCTTCATCATGCGGTCGAAGGAGAACTTCACGTCGGCCGATGTGAGGGGGTCGCCGTTGCTGAAGGTGAGGCCGTCGCGGAGGGTGCAGCTGAAGACCTTGGTCTTCGTGTCCGTGAACCCGCACTGCTTCGCGGCCTCCGGTTCAGGTTCCACTCCGGCGATCGGGAAGCTCAGCAGCGACTGGAAGACGTTGTTGAACAGCAGCCAGGAGCCGGGGTCGTAGCCGGAGGCGGGGTCGGTCGCCTGGACGTCGTCGGACATGCCGACGACGATCCCCTTGCCTCCGGAGCCGCCCTGCTCGGAACCGCATCCGGTCAGCGTGGCCGCGGCCAGCCCTGCCACGACGGACAGGACCGGCCACGGGGTGGTGCGAAGTTTCACGATCTGCCTTGTCGGTACAAGGGGCAGCAGCCGGGCATCAGCCCTTCACGCCTCGGCTCAGCTCCCACAGCTGAAGGTTCGACGAGGAGTCGAGCGCCCACTCGACCCCCTGGATGTCGTCGCGTGCGGCGACGTACTGCTTGCCCTGCCACAGCGGCAGCACGGGTACGTCGTCGGCGACGATGCTCTGGATCTTCTCCAGGCTCTTCGACGCCGTCAACCGGTCGGCCTCTCGGCGCGACTCCGGAATCAGTTCGTTACGAATCTTGCTGTTCGCGTAGGGCGAGGCGAGGAAGTTGCCCTCGTCGAGGAAGGGGGCGACGAAGTTGTCGGCGTCGGGGAAGTCCGGGAACCAGCCGAGGCCGTAGACGGCGTACTTGCCTTCCAGCTCGTTGGGCCGGAACTCGGCCCACTTGGTGCCCTTGATGTCCACCTGGAAGAGGCCGCTGGCGTTGAGCTGCTTCTGAAGGTGCTCGAACTCCTTCTTGGTGCCCTCGCCGTAGTGGTCGGTGGTGTAGTTGAGCGTGAGCTTGACCGGCGTGGTGACGGCGGCCTGCTCCAGGATCTGCTTCGCCTTGTCGACGCTCGGGTCGCCGTACTTGTTGAAGAAGGAGTTGGCGTGCCCGGTGATGGTGGCCGGGACCAGCGAGTAGAGCGGTTCGGCCATCGAGCCGTAGACGCTGGAGGCGAGTTCACCGCGGTTGACGAGCTGGGCCATCGCCTGGCGGACGGCCTTGGTGCGGGCGCCGGGGGCGTCGGTGTTGAAGCCGAGGTAGCGGATCTCCAGACCGGGCGTCTCGATCAGGTTGATGTTCTTGCCCGGGTCGTCCGACAGCTTCTGGATCTGGGCCGGTGACATGGTGCGCGTCATCATGTCGATGTCGCCCTTGTCGAGGGCGGTGCCCATGTCGTCGGCGTCCAGGAAGGAGCGGAGTTCGACCTTGCCGTTCTTCGGGTTCAACTGGCCCTTGTAGTTCGTGTTCTTGGTGAACACGACCTTGACGACGACATCGTCCTTGACCTGCGCGGACGCCTTGTAGGGGCCCGAGCCGTCGATGTCGAAGCCGTTGCGCAGCTTCGACTTGGAGTAGTCGGCGGGGTGCACGATGCCGGCGACGGGGGTTGCCAGCTTGAACGGGAACGTCGCGTCGGCCGTCTTGAGGTGGAAGACGACCTTGCTCTCGCCCTGGGTCTCGACGGTGTCGATGTTGGCGAGGAGGCCGGAGACTCCGCTGTCCGCGTTGATGGCGCGCACCCGGTCGATGGAGTACTTCACATCGGCCGCGGTGACGGCGTCGCCGCCGGAGAACTTGAGGCCGTCGCGCAGGGTGCACTCGTAGCGCTCGTTGCCCGTGTCGGTGAAGCCGCACTGACGGGCGGCCTCCGGTACGGGCTCGCCGCCGCCGCGGGGCAGCGCCATGAGCGTCTGGATGGTCTGCCGCAGGACGTTCCACGATCCGGCGTCGTACGCGTATGCCGGGTCGAAGGGGGCCGGAGCCTTCTTGGACGCCGCGAACTGGTCGGTGGTGCCGACGACGATGGCGCTGTCGCCGTTGCTGCCGCTGTCGGTACCGCCACACGCTGCGAGGACCGGGGCCAGCAGGCCGATGACGGCCGGCAGCACCAAACTCTTGCGGTTCATGCTCGACGTTCTCCAGAGCTGTCGATCCCGCAACCCGGCAACGGGGGTGTGGTGACGGGACACGGGGGTTACGGCGATGTTCTCGCGACGACATTAGTGCGACCGGCCACGGCCGCCCCACGGGACCGGAGTTGGCTGCGGGCGGCTGTTCATCACGCAGTGAAACCGGGTGTGGACACACCGAAAACCCGACAGTGGAAGGTTTCGTGCACCTTCTCATCAATCAGGACACAAAGGCACACGGAATGCCCCCACACCGGGGCCGACGGCACAGGATCACCCCTCTGTCGAGACTCCGCAACGTGGGAAAGGTCACACGTTCAACTTCATTGCCCGGAAAGGCAATTCGCCCGGACCGATGCCCATTGCATGCAATGGCCCGGTCGGGCGGGGCCTGAACAGGGTTCGACGCGGGATGGGGGCGGGATCGGGGCGAGGTCAGGAAAGGGGCACCAGACCCCGGAGGAAGGGCAGATCGACCTCTTCGAGCGAGGTCACCACGGTCCGCCCGGCCGCCGCCGCGATCGGTGCGACCGACGGCACCACCACGACCCGGCAGCCGGCCGCCTCGGCGGCGGCGACACCCGTCGCGGTGTCCTCGACGACGGCGCACCGTGCGGGGTCCGCGCCGAGCCCGGCGGCGGCGATCAGATACGGGTCGGGGTACGGCTTGGTGCGCTCCACCTCGTCACCGGCGACGGTCAGTGCGAAGTTCGCGTGGCCCAGCGAGTGCAGCACCCGGTCGATGATGCGGCGGTGCGAGGCGGACACCAGGGCGGTCGGCACCTCGTGGGCGGCCAGCTCGGCGAGGAGGCGGGCGGCGCCCGGCATGAGGGGCAGCGAGCCGTTGATGCGGTGCTCGAACCCCTCGTTCAGGAGGAGGGTCAGCTCGGGGATCGTGATGTCGGCGCCGGTCGCCTCGATGAGGAAACAGGCGCTGCGGGTCATGGGCCCGCCGACGACGACGTCCCGCCACGACTCGTCCAGGGCGTGCCCGAGGCCGGCGAACACCTCGACCTCGGCGTCCCACCAGAACCCCTCGGTGTCGACCAGGGTGCCGTCCATGTCGAGGAGCACGGCCTGCAGCGCTGAGCCTTCGGCCGTTCGGGTACCGAGAGCGGGGACCGTACTGGTCATCCGGGCACACCTCCATGAGGGACGAGAAGGCCGGCCGCCACTCCACGGGAGAAGGCAACCGGCCTGCACTGGACCGACAAGTGTACGACGTGTGCCGGTGAACGCGCGTTGAACGCTTCCCGGCGGGGCCCCGGCAGGCCCCCGCCGGGCCCCACGGGGTCGCCACGGGGTCCCGCGGGCCTCAGCGGGCCCTCTCGGGCCTCAGCGGGCGTTGAAGTACTTGGCCTCGGGGTGGTGGATCACGAGGGCGTCCGTGGACTGCTCGGGGTGCAGCTGGAACTCCTCCGAGAGCACCACGCCGATCCGCTCCGGCTCCAGGAGCCGCGCGATCTTCGCCCGGTCGGCCAGCTCGGGGCACGCTCCGTAACCGAGTGAGAACCGGGCGCCGCGGTACTTCAGGGCGAACATGTCCTCGATCTCGGTGGGGTCCTCGCCCGCGAAGCCCAGCTCGGAGCGGACCCGTGCGTGCCAGTACTCGGCGAGGGCCTCGGCGAGCTGGACGGACAGGCCGTGCAGCTCCAGGTAGTCCCGGTAGGCGTTGGCCTCGAACAGCTCGGCGGTGGCCTCGCCGATCCGTGAGCCGACGGTGACGACCTGGAGGCCCACGACGTCGGTCTCGCCGGACTCCTCCGGGCGGAAGAAGTCGGCCAGGCAGAGGCGCCGGCCCCGGCGCTGGCGCGGGAAGGTGAAGCGGGTGCGCTCGTTGCCCTGCTCGTCCAGGAGGATCAGGTCGTCGCCCTTGGAGACGCACGGGAAGTAGCCGTAGACGACGGCGGCCTCCAGCAGGTTCTCCGTCTGGAGCTTGTCCAGCCAGCCGCGCAGCCGGGGCCGGCCCTCGGTCTCGACCAGCTCCTCGTACGTGGGTCCGTCGCCCGCGCGGCTCTGCTTGAGGCCCCACTGCCCCTTGAACAGGGCGCCCTCGTCCAGCCAGGACGCGTACTCCTTGAGCTGGATGCCCTTGATCACGCGGGTGCCGAGGAACGGCGGGGTCGGCAGCGGGTTGTCCACGGCGACGTCTGAGCGGACCGCGCCCTCCTCGGGGCGCTCCTCGACGGCGGTGGCGGCGGCCCGTACGCGGCGCTGCTTCAGCTCGGGCAGTGCGGCGCCCGGGACGCCCCGCTTGACGGCGATCAGGGCGTCCATGAGGCGCAGGCCCTCGAAGGCGTCACGGGCGTAGCGAACCTCGCCCTGGTAGATCTCGTGCAGGTCCTGCTCGACGTAGGCCCTGGTCAGGGCGGCGCCGCCGAGGATGACCGGATACTCGGCGGAGAGTCCGCGCTGGTTCAGCTCCTCCAGGTTCTCCTTCATGATCACCGTGGACTTGACCAGGAGGCCCGACATGCCGATGACGTCGGCGCTGTGTTCCTCGGCGGCCTCCAGGATCGCGGAGACGGGCTGCTTGATGCCGAGGTTGACCACGTTGTAGCCGTTGTTCGACAGGATGATGTCGACCAGGTTCTTGCCGATGTCGTGGACGTCGCCGCGCACGGTCGCGAGGACGATCGTGCCCTTGCCCTCGGAGTCGGACTTCTCCATGTGCGGTTCGAGGTGGGCGACGGCCTTCTTCATGACCTCGGCGGACTGGAGCACGAACGGCAACTGCATCTGGCCGGAGCCGAAGAGTTCCCCGACGACCTTCATACCGTCCAGGAGGGTGTCGTTGACGATGTCCAGGGCGGGGCGCTCGGTGAGGGCGGCGTCGAGGTCGGCTTCGAGGCCGTTCTTCTCGCCGTCGATGATGCGGCGCTTGAGGCGCTCGTCCAGGGGCAGGGCGGCGAGTTCCTCGGCCTTGCCCTCCTTCATCGACTTCATGTTGACGCCCTCGAACAGCTCCATGAGCTTCTGGAGGGGGTCGTAGCCCTCGGCGCGCCGGTCGTAGATCAGGTCGAGCGCGGTCGTGACCTGCTCCTCTTCGAGGCGCGCGATCGGCAGGATCTTGGAGGCGTGGACGATCGCCGAGTCCAGGCCCGCCTTGACGCACTCGTCGAGGAACACGGAGTTGAGGACGACACGGGCGGCCGGGTTGAGGCCGAAGGAGATGTTGGAGAGGCCGAGCGTGGTCTGCACGTCGGGGTGGCGGCGCTTGAGTTCGCGGATCGCCTCGATGGTGGCGATGCCGTCCCCCCGGGACTCCTCCTGACCGGTGCAGATGGTGAACGTGAGGGTGTCGATGAGGAGGTCGGACTCGTGGATGCCCCAGGTGCCGGTGAGGTCGCCGATGAGGCGTTCGGCGATGGCGACCTTGTGTGCGGCGGTGCGGGCCTGGCCCTCCTCGTCGATGGTGAGGGCGATCAGGGCGGCGCCGTGCTCCTTGGCGAGCGCGGTGACCTTGGTGAAGCGGGACTCGGGGCCGTCTCCGTCCTCGTAGTTCACGGAGTTGATGACGGCGCGTCCGCCGAGCTTCTCCAGGCCCGCGCGCAGCACGTCGATCTCGGTGGAGTCCAGGACGATCGGCAGCGTGGACGCGGTGGCGAAGCGCCCGGCGAGTTCCTCCATGTCGGCGACGCCGTCCCGGCCGACGTAGTCGACGCACAGGTCGAGCATGTGCGCGCCTTCGCGGATCTGGTCGCGGGCCATCTCGACGCAGTCGTCCCACCGGCCGTCGAGCATGGCCGTACGGAACTTCTTGGAGCCGTTGGCGTTGGTCCGCTCACCGATCGCGAGGTAGGAGGTGTCCTGGCGGAACGGCACCGTCTGGTAGAGCGAGGCGGCGCCGGGCTCGGGGCGCGGGGAGCGCTCGGGCGGCGTGACACCGCGGACCCGCTCCACGACCTGGCGCAGATGCTCGGGCGTCGTACCGCAGCAGCCGCCGACCAGGGACAGGCCGTACTCGCGGACGAACGTCTCCTGGGCGTCGGCCAGCTCGGGCGCGGTGAGCGGGTAGTGGGCGCCGTCCTTGCCGAGGACGGGCAGACCGGCGTTCGGCATGCACGACAGGGGGACGCGCGCGTGCCGGGCGAGATAGCGCAGGTGCTCGCTCATCTCGGCGGGTCCGGTGGCGCAGTTCAGCCCGATCATGTCGATGCCGAGCGGTTCCAGGGCAGTCAGGGCCGCGCCGATCTCGGAGCCGAGGAGCATGGTGCCGGTGGTCTCGACGGTGACGGAGCAGATCAGCGGCAGGTCGGTGCCGGTGAGGTCGAGGGCGCGGCGGGCGCCGAGGAGGGCGGCCTTGGTCTGGAGGAGGTCCTGCGTGGTCTCGACGATCAGCGCGTCGGCGCCGCCTTCGATCATGCCTTCGGCGTTCTGCTGGTAGGCGTCGCGCAGGGCGCCGTACGGGGCGTGGCCGAGGGTGGGGAGCTTGGTGCCGGGGCCCATGGAGCCGAGGACCCAGCGCTGCTGTCCGGTGGCGGCGGTGAACTCGTCGGCGACCTCGCGGGCGATCCGGGCGCCGGCCTCGGAGAGTTCGTGTACGCGACCGGGGATGTCGTACTCGCCGAGTGCGGAGAGGTTGGCGCCGAAGGTGTTGGTCTCGACGCAGTCGACGCCCACGGAGAAGTACGCCTCGTGGACCGAGCGGACGATGTCGGGGCGCGTGACGTTGAGGATCTCGTTGCAACCCTCTAGGTTCTCGAAGTCGTCGAGAGTGGGGTCCTGCGCCTGGAGCATGGTGCCCATCGCACCGTCGGCCACCACCACGCGGCTCGCGAGCGCGGCGCGGAGGGCGTCCGTCCGGGTCCGGCTCGCGGCTGCCGCGGTCGGCGCGGAGGGGCCGGCGGACGGGGCGGAGGGGGCGGCGGACGCGGGGCTCGCGGTGGGCGCGGGGGACGGAGTCGAAGGGGTCGGCGACGAGGCCATGAAGAAGCTCCCAGGAGTGCGACGGCTGTCGGCTTTGCGGCTTCCGGTGGAAGGCGCACCCCGCCAGAGTAGCCGGGACCGGCGCTGCGGGGCGGAAGCGTCCAGGACGCGGGACGGCGGTGAGGGGTGGTGAAGGGGGCGGCGACCTGGGCGGTGGCGGAGTGCGGCACGGGTCGAACGCAGGGCTTCCGCCCATTGGCGGAGGGTCGGCAACGACCGATACTGTTCAGCATTGCCGAACGCCCCTTCCGGGCCGTGTTCGGAGCCGCACAGCGGGGCGGCACCATTCCACGAGGACGGAGGAGGGAGCCGCGATGGCACGGAACATCCAGTCGCTGGAACGGGCGGCGGCCATGCTGCGCCTCCTCGCGGGCGGCGAGCGCCGGCTCGGCCTCTCCGACATCGCCTCCTCGCTCGACCTGGCGAAAGGCACGGCGCACGGCATCCTGCGCACCCTCCAGGCGGAGGGCTTCGTCGAGCAGGACCCCGCGTCGGGCCGCTATCAGCTGGGCGCCGAGCTGCTGCGCCTGGGCAACAGCTACCTCGACGTGCACGAACTGCGGGCCCGCGCCCTGGTGTGGACCGACGACCTGGCCCGGTCCAGCGGCGAGAGCGTGTACCTGGGCGTTCTGCACCAGCACGGCGTCCTGATCGTCCACCACGTCTTCCGGCCCGACGACAGCCGCCAGGTCCTGGAGGTCGGGGCGATGCAGCCGCTGCACTCCACGGCGCTCGGCAAGGTGCTCGCCGCATACGACCCGGTGGCGCACAGCCAGGCCCTGGAGGTCGAGCGGAAGTCGTTCACGGCGCACACCGTGACCGGCCTGGACGACTTCGAGGGCGTCCTCGGCCTGACCCGCGCGCGGGGTTACGCGGCGGACATAGAGGAGACCTGGGAAGGCGTCGCCTCGGTGGCGGCGCCCATTCACGACCGGCGGCGGATGCCGGTCGGCGCGGTCGGGGTCACCGGCGCCGTGGAGCGGGTCTGCAGGGACGACGGCGACCTGCGGCCCGAGCTGATCGCGGCGGTACGGGACTGTGCGCGCGCCGTGTCACGGGATCTGGGCGCCAGCCGGTTCTGAGGGCCGCAGCGCGACGCTTCTGAGGGCCACGGCCCCCCTGAAGGCGCCGCTCGTTTCTTCATGGCACCCGTCCGTCTCCGGGCTCACCCATGTCCCGTAACCGATCGCCGTCGCCGATCGCGCTCACCAATCACCGTCACCGATCGCCTTTCCCGATCAATAACGATCGCGTTTTCGATAACTGCACCCTTGACGCGCCCGCGACCCCACAGCAAGACTCCCGTCCACCGGTCGGCATTGTCGAACAGCTAACGGCAATACGCGCTAGGGTGTGGCAACGCCAAGGGCCGGCAACGATCCCTGGACGAAGGACAAAGGAGTCGCGGGTGTCCAGCTCCGACATCTTCATCGGCGAGACCATAGGAACCGCCGTACTCATCCTGTTGGGCGGTGGTGTGTGCGCCGCCGTCACGCTGAAGCGTTCGAAGGCGCGCGACGCCGGCTGGCTCGCCATCGCCTTCGGGTGGGGCTTCGGCGTACTGACCGCCGCCTATCTGGCCGGCGGGGTGTCCGGCGCCCACCTCAACCCGGCGGTCACGCTCGGTCTCGCCATCGAGGGCGGCACCAAGTGGAGCGACGTACCGCTCTACCTCGCCTCGCAGCTCCTCGGCGCCATGATCGGCGCCGTACTGGTCTGGCTGACCTACTACGGCCAGTTCCAGGCCCATCTCACCGACCGCGAGATCGTCGGCGGCCCCGGCGCGCAGGACACCCTCGCGCCCGCCACGCAGAACTCCACGCAGACTTCCGCGCAGACCTCCGCGCAGACCTCCGCGCTGAAGTCGTCCCGGAGCGGCCCCGGCCCCGTCCTCGGCATCTTCTCGACCGCGCCGGAGATCCGGAACGCCGTCCAGAACCTCACCACCGAGATCATCGCGACCGTCGTCCTGGTCCTCGCCATCCTCACCCAGGGCCTCAACGACGAGGGCAACGGCCTCGGAGTGCTCGGCGCCCTGGTGACCGCGCTGGTGGTGGTCGGTATCGGCCTCTCGCTCGGCGGCCCGACGGGGTACGCCATCAACCCGGTGCGCGACCTCGGACCGCGCATTGTGCATGCGCTTCTGCCGCTTCCGAACAAGGGTGGGTCCGACTGGGCCTACGCATGGGTCCCGGTGGCGGGTCCGCTGATTGGCGGCGCCATCGCGGGCGGTATCTACAACATCGCCTTCAAGTAGGAGTAGGCCGCCCCGTTCCGACCCGGACGACACCCGAGAAACCAGGAGCACATCGTGACCGACGCACCCCACGCGAACACCTCGGCCGAAGCGGGCAGTCACTCGCATGGCGCAGGCCCCTTCATCGCGGCGATCGACCAGGGCACCACGTCCAGCCGCTGCATCGTCTTCGACCGCGACGGGCGCATCGTCGCCGTCGACCAGAAGGAGCACGAGCAGATCTTCCCCAGGCCGGGCTGGGTCGAGCACGACGCCACCGAGATCTGGGCGAACGTCCAGACCGTGGTCGCCGGGGCCATCTCCAAGGCGGGCATCACCCGCGACGACATCAAGGCGATCGGCATCACCAACCAGCGTGAGACGACGCTGCTGTGGGACAAGAACACCGGCCTCCCGGTGCACAACGCCATCGTCTGGCAGGACACCCGTACGGACGCGCTCGTCCGGGAGCTGGGCCGCAACGTCGGCCAGGACCGGTTCCGCCGCGAGACCGGTCTGCCGCTGTCCACCTACTTCGCGGGGCCCAAGGCGCGGTGGCTCCTCGACAACGTCGAGGGCCTGAAGGAGCGCGCCGAGGCCGGGGACATCCTCTTCGGCACCATGGACACCTGGGTCATCTGGAACCTGACCGGCGGGGTCAATGGCGGCCACCACGTCACCGACGTCACCAACGCGTCCCGCACCATGCTGATGAACCTGCACACCATGGCGTGGGACCCGAAGATCGCCTCCTCCATCGGCGTACCGATGGCGATGCTCCCGGAGATCCGCTCGTCGTCCGAGGTGTACGGCGAGGTCACCGGCGGCCCGCTCGGCGACCTCATCGGCGGTATCCCGGTCGCGTCGGCGCTCGGCGACCAGCAGGCCGCCCTGTTCGGCCAGACCTGTTTCAGCGAGGGCGAGGCCAAGTCCACGTACGGCACCGGCACCTTCATGCTGATGAACACCGGTGGCAAGATCATCAACTCGTACTCGGGTCTGCTGACCACCGTCGGCTACCGCATCGGCGACCAGCCGCCCGTGTACGCGCTCGAAGGGTCCATCGCCGTCACCGGCGCCCTCGTGCAGTGGATGCGCGACCAGATGGGCCTGATCAACTCGGCCGCCGAGATCGAGACCCTGGCGTCGTCGGTCGACGACAACGGCGGGGCGTACTTCGTGCCGGCGTTCTCGGGTCTGTTCGCGCCGTACTGGCGCTCCGACGCGCGCGGGGTGATCGCCGGTCTCACCCGGTACGTCACGAAGGCGCACATCGCGCGGGCCGTCCTGGAGGCGACCGCGTGGCAGACCCGGGAGATCGCCGACGCGATGACGAAGGACTCCGGCGTCGAACTGACCACGCTGAAGGTCGACGGCGGCATGACGTCCAACAACCTGCTGATGCAGACCCTCGCGGACTTCCTGGACGCGCCGGTGGTGCGGCCCATGGTCGCCGAGACGACGTGCCTCGGCGCGGCGTACGCGGCGGGTCTGGCCGTCGGCTTCTGGCCGGACACCGACACGCTGCGGGCCAACTGGCGGCGGGCCGCCGAGTGGACCCCGCACATGGACGCGGACAAGCGGGAGCGCGAGTACAAGGACTGGCTCAAGGCCGTGCAGCGGACCATGGGCTGGCTCGAAGAAGAAGACGAGAGCTGAGGGCGCGGCCGGGACCCCGGCCGTACCCCGCTGACGAGGAGCACCACGCGATGACCACCCTGCCCACCCTCCAGAACGGCCCCGCCTACCCGGCGCTCGGGCTGCACCCCTTGGCCGGCTCCCACCCGAGCCGGGCCGAGACCCGGGAACAGCTGTCGAAGGCGACATACGACCTCCTGGTGATCGGCGGCGGCATCCTGGGTATCTCCACGGCCTGGCACGCCGCCCAGTCGGGTCTGCGGGTGGCCCTGGTGGACGCCGGAGACTTCGCCGGAGCCACCTCGTCGGCCTCGTCCAAGCTGCTGCACGGCGGTCTGCGCTACCTCCAGACCGGCGCCGTGAAGCTGGTGGCCGAGAACCACTTCGAGCGCCGTGCGGTGTCCACCCAGGTGGCACCGCACCTGGCGAACCCGCTCACGTTCTACCTGCCGGTGTACAAGGGCGGGCCGCACGGCGCGGCGAAGCTCGGGGCGGGCGTCTTCGCGTACTCCGCGCTCTCCGCGTTCGGTGACGGCGTCGGCCATCTGCTGTCCCCCGCGCGCGCCGTGCGGGACGTGCCGGAGCTGCGGACCGAGAACCTGAAGGCCGTCGCGGTGTACGGGGACGGCCAGATGAACGACTCCCGGATGGCGCTGATGACGGTCCGCGCGGCCGTCGAGGCGGGCGCGGCCGTCCTCAACCACGCCGAGGTCACCGGGCTGCGCTTCACCCGGGGCCGGGTCACGGGGGCGGACCTCAAGGACCGCGGGGACGGTACGGAGTTCGGGATATCCGCGCGGCTCGTGCTGAACGCGACGGGGCCGTGGGTCGACCATCTGCGCCGGATGGAGGACCCGGGAGCGGCGCCGTCGATCCGACTGTCCAAGGGGGTGCACCTGGTGCTGCGGCGGACCTCGCCGTGGAAGGCGGCGCTGGCGACCCCGATCGACAAGTACCGCATCACCTTCGCCCTCCCCTGGGAGGACATGCTGCTGCTCGGCACCACCGACGAGGAGTTCGACGGCGATCCGTCGGAGGTGACCGTGACCGAACGGGACACCGCGCAGATCCTCGGCGAGGCCGCCCACTCGGTGCGGGACCAGCAGCTCTCCCGGGACCTCGTCACCTACTCCTTCGCCGGTCTCAGGGTGCTGCCCGGCGGGCCCGGGGACACCTCGAAGGCGAAGCGCGAGACGGTCGTCAGCGAGGGCCGGGGCGGGATGCTGTCCGTCGCCG
The DNA here is from genome assembly GCF_044757265.1 of Streptomyces sp. NPDC091292. Lineage (NCBI taxonomy): Bacteria > Bacillati > Actinomycetota > Actinomycetes > Kitasatosporales > Streptomycetaceae > Streptomyces > Streptomyces sp. NPDC091292. Next base: position 369,182 of record NZ_JBIVUQ010000008.1, read on the forward strand.
GCGGCAAGTGGACGACCTTCCGGCACATCGGCCGTACGGTCATGAACAAGCTGGCGGCCCTGCCGGGGCAGCCGCTCGCCGACGACATGGAACCCATGTCACGGCTGCCCAGGCGGCTGCCGCTGCCCGGTGTCGCCAACCCGCGCGCGGTCGCGCACCGGCTCCTCGTGGACGGCGGAACGCCCGGCCCGCGCATGGCCGCCGACACCGCGAAGCACCTGGCCACGCACTACGGTTCGCTCGCCTTCGACATCGCGCGCCTCGCCAACGAGAACCCGGCGCTCGGCGAGCGCGTGCACCCCGACGCCCCCGAGATCTGGGCGCAGGTCGTCTACGCCCGCGACCACGAGTGGGCGGCCACCGCTGACGACGTCCTGCGCCGCCGCACCACCCTGACGATCCGCGGCCTGGACACCGACGAGGTGCGGGCGAGGGTACGGGACGTACTGGACGGCACGCCCTGAGAGGGGACCCCGCGTCCGGACCATCCGGACCCCCGTATCCAAGGGACTCGGCAGGCGTCATAATCGTCCGATACATCGGATGTATCGGACGAATGGCGAGGCGAGGTCCCCATGGCTGTCACCGACGAGGCCATCGAGAAGATCAAGGGCATGATCGTCTCCGGCGCGCTCCGGCCCGGCGACCGGCTCCCCAAGGAGAGTGAGCTGGCGGCCGAGCTGGGGCTGTCCCGCAACTCCCTGCGGGAGGCGGTGCGCGCGCTGTCCCTGATCCGCATCCTGGACGTACGGCAGGGTGACGGCACGTACGTCACGAGCCTCGATCCCCAACTCCTCCTGGAGGCGCTGAGTTTCGTCGTCGACTTCCACCGGGACGACACGGTCCTGGAGTTCCTGGCCGTACGCCGCATCCTGGAGCCGGCCGCGACGGCGATGGCGAGTACGCGGATCGGCGAGGCCGAGATCGACGCGCTGGCCGCGCAGTTGGACGCGCTCGGGGCGGCACCGTCCGTCGAGGAACTGGTCGCGTGCGACCTGGAGTTCCACCGGGGCATCGTGCAGTCCTCCGGGAACTCGGTGCTCTGCTCGCTCCTGGACGGCCTGTCGGGGCCCACGACCAGGGCCCGGATCTGGCGCGGGCTCACCCAGGAGGACGCGGTCAGCCGGACCCTGCACGAGCACCGCGCGATCCTGACGGCGCTGCGGGACCGGGACGCCGAGGCCGCGCGGTCCTGGGCGACCGTGCACATCGCCAGCGTCGAACAGTGGCTGCGTTCGACCCTCTGAGCGGCGTCCCCCGAGGTCAGGGCCGACCCGTACCCCGTACAGCTCGGGTGACTGTTCGGGGTGTTCCGGGCGCTCCACCGGGGCAGAGTCCGGTCATTGCCCCAGCGAGGGGGCTGCGGCGGCACCCCGCCGGAGTCGTAAGGTTGGGGCGTACGTGAGGGCAGATCCGAAGGAGGCAGTGGGTGATCGAGCTGGAGGGGGTTCCCGAGCTGATCGACCCGGTCATGGTGGCCGCGTTCGAGGGCTGGAACGATGCCGGCGACGCCGCCTCCACTGCCGTCGCGCATCTGGACCGGGAGTGGAAGGGCGAGGTCTTCGCCGCGCTGGACGCGGAGGACTACTACGACTTCCAGGTCAACCGGCCGACGGTCTGGCTGGACAACGGTGTCCGGAAGATCACCTGGCCCACGACCCGGCTCTCGGTGGTCCGGGTCGGCGGTGAGAAGCCGCGCGACCTGGTGCTGGTGCGCGGTATCGAACCGTCGATGCGGTGGCGCTCGTTCTGCAACGAGCTGCTGGGCTTCGCACACGAACTGGGCGTCGAGCTGGTGGTCGTCCTGGGCGCCCTGCTCGGTGACACCCCGCACACCCGTCCGGTCCCGGTCAGCGGGGTCACGTCCGATCCGGACCTGGCCCGCACCATGGACCTGGAGGAGACCAAGTACGAGGGTCCGACGGGCATCGTCGGCATCCTCCAGGAGGCGTGCACCCACGCCGGGGTCCCGGCCGTCTCGCTGTGGGCGGCCGTCCCGCACTATGTGTCGCAGCCGCCGAACCCGAAGGCGACGCTGGCGCTGCTGAACCGTCTTGAAGACCTCATCGACCTGCGGATTCCGCTCGGTGAGCTGCCGGAGGACGCACGGGCCTGGCAGGTGGGCGTGGACCAGCTCGCGGCCGAGGACAGCGAGGTCGCCGAGTACGTCCAGACGCTGGAGGAGGCCCGGGACACCGCCGAGCTGCCGGAGGCGTCGGGCGAGGCCATCGCGCGTGAGTTCGAGCGGTACCTGCGGCGCAGGGACGGCGGCCCCGCGGGGCCCGGGGCGGCCGGGCCGCTCGCCACGGACGGCGGCGACACGGCGGCGTATCTGCGGGACGCCCCGAGCGGCCAGGCCAGGCCCGCGAAGCCGTCCCGTCCGGAGACGGAGACGGACGACGGGGGCCCGGCCAGGGCGAGCGAGGACGATACGGGGGCCGACGCGGACGCCGACTCCGACTCCGATTCCGGCACCGACCGGAAGCCGGACGACGACGCGGACGACTGAGACGGAACGGGGCGACCGGCGTCAGACCCGGTCCACCCCATCCACCCGGTCCACCGCCACCGCGTCGTAGTCCGTCGTGGGCGTCGGCGGAGTGCCGAAGCGCGCGTTCGGCAGATACAGCCGGTCGCCCCAGGCCGCCACGGTCGTCGGGATCCGGAACCGCGGGTCGGTGATGCGGGTGAGCAAGGTGCCCCGCGTGCCGGTGGCGTTCAGACGGAACACGTCGATCGCGTTCTGCCGCTGCTGCACGCAGTACAGGGTGCGGCCGAGCAGCAGGAGCCCGTCACCGTTGGGCAGCAGGGACCCGCCGAGATCGACGGTGCGGGCCACTCCCGTACGCGGGTCGACGCGCATCAGTCCGCCGCCGCCCACGAATTGATTGACCACCAGCAGTGCGCCGCCGTCCGGGGTGCGGGCGATGCCGTTGGCCGTGAAGGCGGCGCCCTGTTGCCAGTCGCCGGTGAGCGGCACGGTCCGTACCGCGCCGGGTGCGCCGTGCCGGTCGAGCGAGAGCCGGTAGAGCTGGGGCGCGAACGAGTCCGTGAACCAGGCGGCGCCGGGCGTGAGCACCACGTCGTTGACAAAGGTGCCGTCGGAGCCGACCGTTCGGATGTCCTCGATCCGTCCGGTGCGCCGGTCGACCGTACGTAATTCGCGGCTGGCCCCGCCGCACAGGAACAGGCGGTCGCGGCCGTCGGACTTGAGCCCGATCACCGGGTGCGCCGGGCCGAGCCCCGCGCTGACGACGCCGCCCCGGCCGGTGGCGAGGGAGGCGCGGTAGACGTCACCGTTCGCGATCGAGCCGAAGTAGGCGTACGGGCCGGGGCCGATGGTGACGCCCTCGGGCTGGAAGCCGTCGGGGAGCGGGAACTGGCGGGGCCAGGCGCCGTCGTCGGAACCGGCCGCGCGGGCGGATGGTGCGAGGGAGCCCGCGAGGCCGAGGCCGACGACGGCGGCGGCCGAGGCCCCGAGCAGATCACGACGTGCGAAGGAACGGGTCATGGTGCGTCCTTCCACGGAGGCCGGCGAACCGCCGGCCAGAGGGTCAACTGACCCTCCTACCTCACCACATGACCCGTTCCCCGGGGGCGGTCGCGCTACAACGCGACTCCGAGGAGCGCGTCGACGGTGCGGGAGACCACGCCGGGCGCCCCCTCGTCGGTGCCGCCGCGCTCCTCCTGGAGCGCGGCCCAGCGATCCACGGCGGCGAGGGCGGCCGGGGCGTCGAGGTCGTGTGCGAGGGCGGTACGGACCTCGTCGACCAGCGGCTCGGCGTCCGGGCCGTCCGGGCGGGAGACGGCGGCGCGCCAGCGTCCGAGGCGCGCGACCGCGTCGTCGAGGACGGTGTCCGTCCACTCCCAGTCGGACCGGTAGTGGTGCGCGAGGAGCGCGAGCCGGATGGCCGCCGGGTCGACACCGGCCCGGCGCAGCGCCGACACGAACACGAGGTTGCCCTTGGACTTGGACATCTTCTCGCCGTCGAGCGCGACCATGCCCGCGTGCACGTACGCCTTGGCCATCGGGAACTCGCCGGTCAGGACCTGGGCGTGCGAGGCGCCCATCTCGTGGTGCGGGAAGGCGAGATCGGAGCCGCCGCCCTGGACGTCGAAGCCCATGCCGAGGTGGTCGAGGGCGATGGCCACGCACTCGATGTGCCAGCCGGGCCTGCCGTGGCCGAGGGAGCCGCCGTCCCAACTCGGCTCTCCGTCACGGGCGGCCATCCACAGCATCGGGTCGAGCGGGTTCTTCTTGCCCGCCCGGTCCGGGTCGCCGCCGCGCTCGGCGGACAGCAGACGCATCGCGGCGGCGTCCAGGCGCGACACCGAACCGAAGTGCGGGTCGGCCTCGACGGAGAAGTAGATGTCGCCTTCGAGTTCGTAGGCGGCGCCGGCGTCCCGCAGCCGCTCCACGAGCGGCACGATGCCCGGTATGGCCTCGACGGCACCGATGTAGTGGCGCGGCGGCAGCATCCGCAGGGCCGTCATGTCCTCGCGGAACAGGACGGTCTCGCGCTCGGCGAGCGCGACCCAGTCGAGCCCGTCGCGGACGGCGCGCTCCAGGAGCGGATCGTCCACGTCGGTCACGTTCTGCACGTAGTGCACCTGCCGCTTGGTGTCCAGCCAGACGCGCTGTACGAGATCGAACGCGTTGTAGGTCGCCGCGTGCCCCATGTGGGTGGCGTCGTAGGGCGTGATGCCGCAGACGTAGATACGGGCGACGGGACCGGGGTCGAGGGTGACAAGACCCCCGGTCGCGGTGTCGTGGATCCGGAGGTCGCGGCCCCGTCCGGGCAGGGCGGGAACCTCAGAAGCGGGCCAGGCATACATGTCATGAGCGTAACCGGACGTTGCTTCCGGATACGAACCGGACCTGGTCCGAACGGCCCGAAACGGTCGTGGTACACGGAGGCGGGTCGGGGGGCGGGGTCGGGGGCGGAGCGGGGGCCGAACGCCCGTGCTACACCGGCGGCCAGGGGATGGCCGGCCACTCTCCGGACGGCTCGGGGTGCTTCCCGGTGGCGAGCAGGGCGTCCACGCGCGCGAGGGTGGCGTCGACCTCCACCGGGGTGATCAGCTCCGCGAGGCGCAGGGCGAGCGGCGCGCCGGGCTCCAGGGCCGCGCGCAGCGCCCCGAGCGCCTCCACCGCCTCCGGGGTCAGCGGCTCCCCCGCCCAGCCCCACAGGAGGGTGCGCAGCTTGTTCTCGGCGTTGAAGGAGACCCCGTGGTCGATGCCGTACAGGCGGCCGTCGGCGTCGGGCAGGAGATGGCCGCCCTTGCGGTCCGCGTTGTTGATCACGGCGTCGAAGACGGCGAGCCGGCGCAGTCGCGCGTCGTCGGCGTGCACGAGCAGTGCGGTACGGCCTTCGCCGACGTCGGCGAAGCCGATGGCCTTCCAGCCGGGCTCCGGCTCCTCGCCGTCGACCAGGGCCAGCAGCTCCGCGTCGGACGACGCCTCGATCCAGCGCTGGCACATGCCTTCGCCGTAGGGCCCGTCGCGGAGCACGGTCGGCGGTACGAGCCCCCAGCCGAGCGCTTCGGACACCTCGTACGCGGCGACCTCGCGCTGGGCGAGCGTGCCGTCGGGGAAGTCCCACAGGGGCCGCTCCCCGGCGACCGGCTTGTACACGCACTCGGCCCGCTCGCCGTCGTGGGCGACGGCGCAGAACAGGACCGCGTTCGACGCCTCGCGGATGCGTCCGCGTACCGTCAGCTCGCCGCGGCTGAGCAGGTCGGTGGCGGTCACGCTCCGCGGCGGTATCCGTTCTGGCGCGGACATACGTGTCCTTCCGGGTCGAGCGGCAGACTGCACAGGGGGCACGGCGGGCGGCCCGCGTTGACGACGTCCAGGGCGCGTTTGGCGAAGGCTCTCGCCTGGGCGCCGCTGAGCCGGACGCGGAGCATCGGGGGGCCGTTCTCCTCGTCCTGGAGGAGCCGTTCCTCGGCCTCCGCGAGGTCCTCGTCGGACTCGGCGTCCAGTTCGACCAGCGCCTGGGCCTCGACGATCATGCGCTGTTCGTCGCCGTCCCAGGCCAGTGCCATGGTGCCGACGCGGAACTCCTCCTCGACGGGTGTGTCGAGGGGCGCGGTGTCCGCCACCTCGGTCGGCACGACCGCGGGGACCGCCGCGCTGCCGCCGCTGCGCCGGACGACCTCGTCGAGGAGTTCGTCCATCCGCTCGGCCAGCGCGGCCACTTGGGTCTTCTCCAGGGCCACGCTCGTCACCCGCGGACCGGAGGAAGCCTGGAGGAAGAACGTACGGCGTCCGGGGAGTCCGACCGTGCCGGCCACGAACCGCTCCGGGGGGTCGTAGAGGAACACCTGACGGGACACGTCCTGTCTCCCTTGGGAATCGAGTGCGGGATCGGCTGCCGGATGGCGACCGTGACGGCAACTGGCCTACTCCGACCGCTTCACCCTACTGCGGCCGACGATCACGGTGCGCCCGCACCGCCTCCCACGGTTCCTTCCCCGGCGGAGGTGTCCTGCGGGTTCTCGCGCGGCATCAGCGACGCGAAGTCCCCGGTGTCCCCGAGGCGTACGAGGAAGGGGCGCAGGCGCGTGTAGTGGATGACGGTGACGGAGCACGGTTCCACGGACACCCGCTGGAACTGGTCGAGGTGCAGTCCGAGCGCGTCGGCGACGAGCGCCTTGATGATGTCGCCGTGCGAGCACATCAGGTAGGTGGCGTCGGCGCCGTTCTCGTCGGCCACGCGCGCGTTCCACTCGCGGACGGCCTCGGCGGCGCGGGTGGCCATCGCGCGCATCGACTCGCCGCCGGGGAAGGCGGCGGCGGACGGGTGCTGCTGGACGACCTGCATCAGCGGCTCGTCGTTCAGCTCGGCGAGTTTGCGGCCGGACCAGTCGCCGTAGTCGCATTCGCCGATCCGGTCCTCGGTGTGCACCGGGGTGCCGGGGCGGGCCGCGAGGAGCGGTGCGACGGTCTCCTGGCAGCGTTGCAGGGGGCTGGTGACGACCTGGGCGACGGGCACGCCGTCGAGCCGGGCCGGCAGCGCGGCGGCCTGTGCGGCGCCCCGCTCGTCCAGGGCGACGCCGGGCGTCCACCCGGCGAGCAGGCCCGCGGTGTTGGCGGTGGAGCGTCCGTGCCGGACGAGAATCAGCGTGGGCATGACGCCAGGGTAGGCGGACGGGGCGGGTGTGCCGTCGGCGGGCTTCGGGAACACGTCGCTGCGTGATTGTCGACAGTGCCATCTACCGGGACGGGCGCCGCACCGACGGGCCCGCCGACTTCTCCGACGCCCTGGACGAGGCGCGGGCCACCGGTGACGCGTTTCTCTGGCTCGGGCTGCACGAGCCGACGCCGGCCGAGTTCGCGCACGTCAGGGAGGAGTTCGGGCTGCATCCGCTGGCGGTCGAGGACGCCCTGAACGCGCACCAGCGGCCGAAGCTGGAGGTGTACGACGACTCACTGTTCGTGGTGCTCAAGCCGGTGGTGTACGAGCCGGAGGGCGACACGGTGTCGTCCGGCGAGGTGATGCTCTTCCTCGGCGACTCCTTCGTGGTGACCGTGCGGCACGGTGGCGGAGCGCCGCTCGGGGAGGTGCGTCACCGGCTGGAGGCGGAGCCGGGGCTGCTGAGCAACGGCCCCACGTCCGCGCTGTACGCGATCGCGGACGCGATCGTCGACCACTACCTGGACGTGGCGTCGGAGCTGCAGACGGACCTGGAGGAGCTGGAGGCGGAGGTGTTCTCGCCCGACGGTGGAGGCTCGGCGGCCACGGCGTCGCGGATCTACACCTTCAAGCGGCAGATCCTGGCGTTCCGGCGGGCGACGGGGCCGCTGGCCGCGCCGCTCGGGCGGCTCGCGGGGCTGGGTCCCTTCGAGACACCCGTGCCGTTCGTGAGCGACACCGCGCGGCCGTTCTTCCGCGATGTCAGCGACCATCTGACCCGGGTCAACGAATCGGTCGAGGGTCTTGACCGGCTGGTGTCGGACATCCTGTCGGCGCATCTCGCGCAGATCAGCGTCCGGCAGAACGACGACATGCGGAAGATCTCCTCGTGGGCCGCCATGGCCGCCGTGCCCACGCTGATCGCCGGGATCTACGGCATGAACTTCGACCACATGCCGGAGCTGCACTGGGTGGTGTCGTATCCGGCGGTGATCCTGCTGATGGTGCTCCTGGAGATCGGCCTGTACCGCCTCTTCAAGCGGAACGGCTGGCTCTGAGGCTGTTGCGTCACGCGCGCGGGGTTGTGCCGTGATCTACGCGCGCGGGGTCACGCGATGTCGGCCATGGTGGTCGCCGGGCCGCCCAGCGCGTCGCGCCGCTCGGGCATCCGCAGGGACACCATCCGCCGCCAGCCGACGGCCCGCTCGTACGCGTACACGGCGTGGATGCCGGCGGCGAGCAGCGCGGACTTGGCCCGGGTCCAGCCCAGGAGGCGTCCCATGTGGTCCATGACGGCGAGGCTGACGTCGCGGTAGATCCGGATCTCGGCGAGTGCGCAGGTCCGCAGGGTCCGCTGGATGGCCTGCCCGTGCCCGGCGTACGCGAAGCGCAGCAGCTCCTCGTGGCAGTACGCGAGGTGGTTGTCCTCGTCCTGGGAGATCATCCTGACCGCGCGGCCGATGTCGGGGTGGTCGGCGAAGTATCTGCGCAGCAGGTCCATCTGCTCCGACGCGCGCTGTTCGGTGACCCGGCTGTGTGCGAGGTAGGTGACGATGTCCTGGACGCCGAGCGGCTGGTCGCGCCTGAGCTGATCGTGGGCGAGTCCGATGCCGTGCTTCTCCAGGAGCATCGTGTAGTCGGTCTCGTGGGGGATGTCGACGGGGGTGAGGCCGCGCTTCTTCATCAGTGCGTGGAAGATGCGTCCGTGCTTGTCCTCGTCGGCGCCGTGCCGGGCCACCTTGGGGGCCAGGGTCCGCTCGCTCTCGGGGACGAGCGCCGCGATCCGGCCGTTCTCCCAGCCGCCCTGGGACTCACCGCTCGCCGCGATGGAGCAGAACAGCCGGAACGACTCGTCGTCGTGGAGGATCTCCTCGAACAGGCTCTTTGCCGAAAGCATCTCTGCCACCTCCCTGCGGTGTCCCGCAAGGACCGAGTCAAATGCGGGACACCGGCGACGGCAACAGCACTGTGCCCGCGCTCCGCCAAATGAACGAAGCGCCACGCGCGCGAAGGGGCGTAACCGGGCGGGTGGTGGCGCGTTGTTCTCCCTGACGGCCGTGGCGGGGAAGACCCCCGAGCCCCCACCACGGCCGCGGAAACCACCGGTCCCCCGCCTTGAGCGTTCGCAGCGCGTCGGGCGGGTCGGCGTATCAGGCGAGGCCCGCCCGTTCCAGGGCGTCGGAGCCCGCCCGCAGGGAAGCGATCCGGTCGTCGAGGGTCAGCCCCGCGGGTGCCAGCGTGAGCGTGGTGACCCCGGCCGCCGCGTACGCCTTCATCCGGTCCGCGATGCGGTCCACGGAGCCGAGCAGCGTCGTCGAGTCGATCAGCTCGTGCGGTACGGCGGCGGCGGCGCCGTTCTTGTCGCCGTCCAGGTACTTGTCCTGGATCTCGGCGGCCTCCCGCTCGTAGCCCATGCGCTGGGCGAGCTGGTTGTAGAAGTTCTGCTTGCGGCTGCCCATGCCGCCGACGTACAGGGCGGTGTACGGGCGGAACATGTCGGCGAGCGCGGGCACGTCCTTGTCGTCGCCGAGGGCCAGCGGCAGCGTCGGGACGACGTCGAAGCCGTCCATCGTCCTCCCGGCCTTCTCGCGGCCCGCGCGGAGGTGGCGCAGCGCGGTCTCCTCCAGGTGCTCGGCGGCCGGGAAGATCAGCAGGGCGCCGTCGGCGATCTCGCCGGTCTGCTCCAGGTTCTTCGGGCCGATCGCGGCGATGTACAGCGGGATGTGCTCGCGCTCCGGGTGCACGGTCAGCTTCAGCGGCTTGCCGGGGCCGCCGGGCAGCGGCAGCGTCCAGTGGGCACCGTCGTACGACAGGCGCTCGCGGGTCATGGCCTTGCGGACGATCTCGACGTACTCCCGCGTGCGGGCGAGCGGCTTGTCGAACCGGACGCCGTACCAGCCTTCGGAGACCTGCGGGCCCGAGACGCCGATGCCGAGGCGGAACCGGCCGCCGGAGAGCGAGTCGAGGGTCGCGGCGGTCATCGCGGTCATCGCGGGCTGGCGCGCGGGGATCTGGAAGATGGCGGAGCCGATGTCGATGCGTTCGGTCTGCGCGGCGACCCAGGACAGCACGGTCGCGGCGTCGGAGCCGTACGCCTCGGCGGCCCAGCAGACCGCGTAGCCGAGCCGGTCGGCCTCCTTGGCGACGGCGAGATTGTCCGCGTCCATCCCGGCGCCCCAGTAGCCGAGGTTGATCCCGAGCTGCATGGCCGATCCCCTTACTCGTCAGTAACGTCCCTTGCGGCAGACCCTAGCGCGGTCCCGCCGGATCCGTCAGGGCAGGATCGGCGCCACTCGCACAGGGGGTTCCCGTACGGGTTCGGCGTGGGTTGTCCACAGGCTCCGCGTCCTGGGACATCCGGCCAGTAATCTCAGCGCCCATGGAGCAGAGGCATCTCGGCCGTACCGGCCTGCGTGTGTCCCGGATCGGGCTCGGCACCCTGACCTGGGGCCGTGACACCGACGAGAACGACGCCGCGGACCTGTTGAAGGTCTTCTGGGAAGCGGGCGGCACCCTTGTCGACACGGCCGATGTGTACGGCGACGGCGAGGCGGAGTATCTGCTCGGACGGCTCATAGAACGGCTCGTGCCGCGCCGGGACCTGGTCATCGCGACCAAGGCGGGCAGTGTGCCGGACCCGGACCGCAGGTTCGACGGTTCGCGCGGCCATCTGCTGAGCGCGCTCGACGCCTCGCTGGCCCGGCTCGGCACGGACCATGTCGACCTCTGGCAGCTGCACGCCTTCGACCAGGCGACCCCGCTGGACGAGACGCTCCAGGCCCTGGACATCGCGGTGGGCAGCGGACGCGCGCGGTATGCGGGCGTGTCCAACTTCTGTGGCTGGCAGCTCGCGAAGGCGGCCACCTGGCAGCTCGCCGGGACCGGTGCGCGCTCCCCGCTCGCCAGTACGCAGATGGAGTACTCGCTGCTCCAGCGCGGTGTCGAGCGCGAGGTGCTGCCCGCCGCCCTTGACCTCGGTGTCGGGCTGCTGCCGTCGTCGCCGCTGGGCCGCGGGGTGCTGACCGGCAAGTACCGGCACAGCACACCGGCCGACTCGCGCGGCGCGTCCGAGCACATGGCGCCGTTCGTGGCGCCGTATCTGGACGACGCGGCGAGCAGGATCGTGGACGCCGTGGCGACCGCCGCCGACGGTCTCGCGGCGACCCCGCTCCAGGTGGCCCTGGCGTGGGTGCGCGACCGGCCGGGCGTGGTCGCCCCGATCGTGGGCGCGCGCACGGCGCAGCAGCTCACGGCCGCGTTGTCAGTGGAGAGCCTTAGTCTTCCTGACGAGATCCGCGGTGCGCTCGACGATGTGTCGGCGCCCGTGCACCACTACCCCGACCAGGACTGGAGCACGCTGTGAGTACGGAGTCCGCCGCCGCCGCTGAGGGACCGGATGCGACCGGCGCGGGGGCCGAGGAGGTCGAGGGAGCCGAAGGGGCCGACGTGGGCGAGACGGATGACGCGGCCGAGGAGGCCAAAGAGGCCGACGGGTCCAGTGACGCCGTGGAGGGTGCCGGCGGAGCGGGGGCGGCCGGTGGTGAGGTGTCCGAGGCCGAGGCCGAGCTGGCGGCGCAGCGGGAGATCCGGGAGCGGATCGAGCAGCGGAAGGCCGAGAAGAAGGGCCCCATCGACAGCGGCGCCAAACTGAGCGGCACGGCGGCCGATCTGCTGGCCGCCGTCCGCGCGGTCGAGAGCGGCGAGAAGCCCGCCGCCAGCTTCGCCGAGCCGACGGCCGCCCCGCGCAGGCCCGCCCCGGCGCCCGCGCCCGCCCCGAGGCCCGTCGCGGCGGCGCACACCGGCGCCGCCGCGCCCGTACCCGAAGCGGTCGAAGCCGTGCGGGCCGTCCTGGCGGCGGGCGGTGCCCCCGAGGCGCTGGCCCTGCCGGCCGCCGCGGCGCTCGGCGAGGGAGCGGAAGACCTGCTGCGTGAGGACCCCTGGCAGTTGCTGCGGGTGCCGGGGGTGCGCCCCGAGCAGGCCGACGGGTTCGCCCGCGCGCTCCTCGGCGCGGAGTGCGGCCCGGACGACGAGCGGCGCGGCCGTGCCCTCACGGTCTGGCTCCTGGAACAGGCCGCGCTCACCGGACACACGGCACTGGAGGCGCCCGCGCTCGCTTCCGCGCTCACCCGGCGTTCGGTGCCCGACCCGGAGGCGGCCGTGCAGAGTGCGGTCGCGGAGGGTGAAGTCCTGGTGTTCCAGGACGCGTTGGACACCGAACCGGGCGCGCCTGCCGCGACTTCTGGCTCAGCGGCGGCAGCGGTGGCGGCTGCGGCCGAGACGGACGGGGCGGACGACGCCGGCGGGGCGGAGGGGACGGATGAGGCGGAGCCCGAGCGTCCGGTGCGGGTCCTGGTCGGCCTGGAGCGTTACGCGCTCGCGGAGGAGAGCCTCGCCGACGGCCTCGCGCGCGTGGTCAACTCGCTGTCCAAGGAGAGCGGTTCCGAGGCGGCGGACTGGGAGTCGGCTGCCTCCGGTTCCGGTTCGGGATCGCGGTCCGGCTCGCGCGCGGGTTCCGGCTCGGCGGGCGAGCTGATCCGGGCCTGCGGTGGGCACGGGCTGGTGCTGCACACCGGGGGCGAGGCGGCCAGGGCCGAGCCCGCCGCGCTGGTCACGGCGGCGCACGGCCTGGGGCTGCGAGTCCTCGCGGCCACGCACACGGCGGACGGCAGGCGGCGTTTCGCGGCCCTCCTGGAGGCCGTGCCCGAGGCGACGGAAGGTTCCGTTCCCAATTCCGTACCGGCCGGTTCCGTACCGGCCGATGCCGTCGTGACCGTGCCGGGGCTGCTGTCCGGCGCCGAGGGCCCGGGGCGCGATGCCGAAGGCGCGCTCCTGACCGACCTGCTCGTGGTCCTCGACGCGCCCCAACTGGACGTCGAGACCGCCGCGATGCTGGTCGAGTCGCTGCCGGACGGCGCACGGCTCGTGCTCAGCGGCGACCCGGCGGTGCTCTGGTCGGCGGGCCCTGGCCGGGTCTTCGCCGATCTGCTCGCGGCCCGCGTCTGCCCCCAGATCGCCTCCCGCACCCCGGACCCCGGACCCGTCGGCGAACTGGTCTCGGGCATCGGGATCGGCGAGCTGAACCAGGTCGAGGCCCCGGGCAAAGAGGTCGTGATCGTCCCCGTGCGGGACGCGGGCGAGGCCGTCCACCGTACGGTCCAGCTCGTCGCGGACTCGGTGCCGAGGGCCATCGGCGTACCCCCCGAGCGCACCCAGGTGATCACGCCGGGGCACGGGGGCGCGGCGGGCACGCGCGCGTTGAACGCGGCGCTGAAGGAGCGGCTGAACCCGGGCCCCGGCCGGTTCGGCGGCTTCGACCCGGGCGACCGGATCGCGTACGCCCCCGCGCCGGGCCGTGCGGTGCCGGGGCGAGTCGTGAAGGCCGACGCGGACGGCCTGCACCTGGAGTGCGACGGCGGGCCCGTCGTCGTACCGAAGGAGCGGGTCGAGCAGACCGTGCGGCACGGGTGGGCGCTCACCGCGCATCAGGCGGTGGGGCAGCGGTGGCCCGCCGTGGTGGTGGTGCTGCCCGGTGACGCGGCGCAGGTGCTGACCAGACCCTGGGTGTACACGGCCTTCGGGCGAGGTGAGCGGCATCTGTCCGTGGTGCACGGCGTGGAGCAGGCGCTGCCGCGCGCGGTCGCGGAGGCCCTGCCCGCACCACGGGTGACCCGGCTGCCGGTGCTGCTGCGGACACAGGTACCGACGACGGGGCAGTAGCGCGGGCGGCGGCCCGGACGGCAACGCGAAGGTGCCCGTCCCCCGGAGTACGCGGGTACGGGCACCTCGTGTGTCACCGGCGCCGCCGGCGGCGGGGGTCAGCGGTCGGCGTCGAGGCGCTCCAGGCCCTCGTCGTCGACCTCGGTGTCGAGGTCCGCGTCCACATCGGCGTCGAGATCCGGATCCCGGTCCGGGCGTGCGCGCGGGCCGACATCGGTGTCGAGATCCGTGTCGAGGTCGTCGTCGGCTTCGTCGTCGAAGACCGCGCTGACGTCGAAGCGGCACACCACGTGCTGCGGGTCGGCCTGGTCGAAGGGGTTCTCCAGCCACTCCCCCGGCTCGGCGGGCTCGTCGGCCGCGGTCACCCACAGCGTCGAGTCGCCCTCCTCCAGACCGAACTCCTTGTGCCGTGAGGCGATCTCGTCCGGCTCGAACTCGCCGAACAGGACCCCGAGCGCCCCGTGCACGGTGGACCCGGCCACGTCGGACAGGCCGGCCCCCTCGGTCTCGGCCGCCTCCACGCGCTGTGCCTGTGCCAGCAGCCGCTGCGGCTCCACCACCGCGTAGTCGCGGCGGATGAGCACGCTGAGCGCGTTCGGCTCCTCGGGTCCCGTGTACGGCGGCAGCGCGTCCTCGGTGCCCGGGATCTCGAAGGGGGTGACCTCGTCGTAGCGGTCGTAGAGGAGTTCGTCGTACTCCTCGGCCGCGACTGCCAGCTCGTTGAACGCCTCGTAGACGGTCGGGTCGTCCTCACCCGACCGCCGCTCGACCGCCGCAAGGTGGCGGTCGAGTGCGGCCTTGACCGCCTCGGCGGCGGCGCGTACCTCGGCAGCCGTGGGCTGCGCAGCATCAGACATAGTGCAGACGCTATCCGTACCGGGCCCGTGCCCGCACAATAGATGCGATGCCGGAATACGAATTTGTCGACGTGTACGTCCCGCGCGGAGTGTCCCGTAAGGACACGACGCGCCTGCTGACCGACCATGCGGAGTACGGACACTGGGAGTTGGACCGTCTCAGACTGCACCCTGACGGCAGCCGCAGGGTGCGTCTGCGCCGGCGGATCATCCGCCAGGCGCGCGCCACCTGGTGACGGAAAGAGGCTGAAACGGATCGGGCCCCGCGCATGCGGGGCCCCTCCGTTTTCACCGACGGTGACCGTGTGCGTGCGTCACGCGAGCATCATGCGTGGCGCCGTGGGTCAGGCGTGCGCGCGGGCCCTGCGGTAGAGCACCGCACCGCCGAGCACCGCGCCCGCGGCGAGCGGCAGCGCACCACCCAGCGGAAGGCCGCTGCCGGTGTGCGCGAGCTGGTCCGTGGCCCGGGGCTGCGTGACGGTGTGGGTGCCCGGGTGGTTGGGGCTGCCGGGACCGACGGAACCGCCTGCCGGGAGATGTCCGGCGGGGGTGGTGGGGGTGCCGGGGTTACCGGGCTCTCCCGACCCTCCAGGCTTACCGGGTTCCCCCGGCTTACTCGGCTCCCCCGGCTTACCGGGTTCCCCCGGCTTACTCGGCTCCCCCGGCTTACCGGGCTCCCCCGGCTTACCGGGCTTCCCCGGCGGGTTCGACGGCCCCCCGCCTCCCTCACCGCACTCGTTGCCCGTGACCGCGTTGCCGAGGCCGCCGATGGTGACGGCGTTCCCGCAGATGTTCACCGGTACGTCGATCGGGACCTGGACGTGGTTGCCCGAGCCCACGCCGGGCGAACCACTGGCGTGGCCGCCCGTCTGGGAACCGCCGGACGGCTTGTGCGAATGCCGGCCGCCGGAGGTGTTGGCGCACTTGTTGCCCATCGCCGGGTTGAGGAGCCCGACGACATTGACCGTGTTGCCGCACGCGTTGACCGGGACGTGCACCGGGACCTGCACGGTGTTCCCGGACAGGACGCCGGGAGAGCCCGACGTCGCGCCCTTCGCGCCGGAGTCCGCGTGCGCGTAGCCACCGGTCACGGCGAGCACGCCCGTCGCAGCCGCCACGGTGATCAGGCCCTTGCGGGTGCCCTGTCGCATTGCTTTCCCTGCCTTGTCGCCTTGTCGCTTCCGAAAACGCGTACGCGCTCCGTCACACGTACGCGGAGAACTCACGGGGAGAACCGGCGGCCCCGGAGTGCATGGCACGCACTCCGGGGCCAGGAGCCAGAGCCTCACCGAGTGAGGCGCGGCGTCACTTGTTGACGCACACGTTGCCGAAGGCGGGGTTCAGCAGCCCGATCACGGAAACCGTGTTGCCGCACAGGTTCACCGGCACGTGGATGGGCGCCTGGATGACGTTGCCCGAGAGCACGCCGGGAGACTTCACGGCGGCACCCTGGGCACCGGCGTCGGCAGCGGCGATGCCCGCACCCGCGAGAACGAGTCCACCGGTGGCAACCGCTGCGGCGACGACCTTCTTGATCATTATTCCTCCTTGTTGGCAATGCGGTCCCAAGCCTCGGACCGCACCACCTGTAACGAGGAAGGAGTAATGGAGCTACGAGCGTATGGTCGCATTCACCCTTTCAAGGCGGTTCCGTACGTACAGCCGATTATTGGAGTGTCGTTTCAGCGCACCATTCAGGGTCAGGAGGCGTCGATGAAACGGTCGAGTACCCGGACGCCGAACTGGAGCCCGTCGACCGGCACGCGCTCGTCGACCCCGTGGAACATGCCCGCGAAGTCCAGCTCCGGCGGCAGCTTGAGCGGCGCGAAGCCGAAGCAGCGGATGCCGAGGTCGTCGAAGGACTTGGCGTCGGTGCCGCCGGAGAGCATGTACGGCACGGCGCGCGCGATCGGGTCCTCGGCCTGGAGGGCGGTCTGCATGGCGTCCACGAGGTCGCCGTCGAAGCTGGTCTCCAGGGCCTTGTCCTCGTGCACGTCCTCACGCTTGACGCGCGGGCCGAGGATGCGGTCGAGGTCGGCGAGGAACTCCTCCTCGTACCCCGGCAGGAAGCGGCCGTCGACGTGGGCGGTGGCCTCGCCGGGGATGACGTTCACCTTGTAGCCCGCGCCGAGCATCGTCGGGGCCGCCGAGTTGCGGAGGGTGGCGCCGACCATCTTGGCGATGCCGCCGAGCTTGGCGAGCGTGGCCTCCATGTCCTCCGGGTCGAGGGGGGTGCCGAGCGCGTCCGACAGCTCGTCCAGGAAGGACCGTACGGTCTTGGTGACGCGTACCGGCCACTGGTGGCGGCCGAGGCGGCCGACGGCCTCGCACAGCTCGGTGATCGCGTTGTCGTTGTTCGTCATGGAGCCGTGGCCCGCCGTGCCCTCGACGGTGAGCCGCATCCAGTGCATGCCCTTCTGCGCGGTCTCCACGAGGTACAGCCGCAGCTTCTCGTTGACCGTGAAGGAGAATCCGCCGACCTCGCCGATCGCCTCGGTGACGCCGTCGAACAGCTCCGGCTGCGTGTCGACCAGGTGCCGCGCCCCGTACAGACCGCCGGCCTCCTCGTCCGCGAGGAAGGCGAGGACGATGTCGCGCGGGGGCTTGCGACCGCTGCGCAGCCGGTCGCGGACGACCGCGAGGGTCATCGCGTCCATGTCCTTCATGTCGACGGCGCCCCGGCCCCACACACAGCCGTCGGCGATCTCGCCGGAGAACGGGTGGTGCGTCCAGTCCGCCGCGTTCGCCGGTACGACGTCGGTGTGGCCGTGGATGAGGAGCGCGGGGCGGGACGGGTCCTCGCCCTCGATCCGGGCGACCGTGGACGCGCGGCCCGGGTGGGACTCGAAGATCTTCGGCTCCAGGCCGACCTCGGCGAGCTTCTCGGCGATGTACTCGGCCGCCTTGCGCTCACCCGGTCCCGAGTGGTCGCCGTAGTTGCTCGTGTCGATCTGGATCAGTTCGCGGCAGAGGTCGACGACCTCGTCCTCGCCGGAGACGGACCTGGCGACGGGCCCGGACTCGCCGGCCCTGCTCGACTCACTCACGTTGGTTTCCTCCCGCTGTCGCCGCTGGTGGTTCCCCATATCCTCCCTCGCCGACCGCCCGCGCCCAAGGCCGGTCCCGGCCCGTCATGCGCTGTTTACGCCCGGCCCGGCGGGGTGATCAGGGCCGTCCGATTCTTTGCTATGGTTTCCCCGTCGCCGAGGCCAGCCCCGGCGCACCACCGGTCCGGGTGGCGGAATGGCAGACGCGCTAGCTTGAGGTGCTAGTGCCCTTTATCGGGCGTGGGGGTTCAAGTCCCCCCTCGGACACTTCTTCTCCTTCACACAACGGCGCTGACCGAGCTTCGGTCGGCGCCGTTTCCGTGTCCGGGGTCGGGTTGGCCGGCTCGCCGGCCACCGCACCGCACCGCACCGCGCATGCGTCGCGTCGCGCATCGCGGCCGTCAGCTCGGCGAAGCCCTCCAAGGCCACCGCTCCGACTGTCTCCGGGCATCGGGCAGGCCCGTCACAATTGTTCGCCGCACCAAGGGCAGTAACGGGCTTCCGCTTCTGCTCTCATGGCGCCGCAGGCCGGACATACCCGGTCCAGGGCGCACGCCGCCTCGCCGCCCTCCGCCTCGGCGCTCCGCGAGGCGGTGCTTCCGCCGATGCTCAGCCCCGGACGTCGTCGGTGAGCCGTCAGATACACCAGGCCGTCCGGGCCCGCCGACAGGGCGCGGTGGCTCGTCCTCGGGAGCCATGCCACGGCACCGGGCCTCAGCGTCTGCGCGTCGGCTCCGTTGTCGAGCCGTCCCTCGCCCGCGACGACAACCAGCAGGACGTCCAGATCGGTTTCCGCGTGCCCGGTCACCGCCGCGCCCGCGGGCAGCCTCACCAGGTTGGCGTCGAGTTGCCGGCCCTGTTCCGTCAGGCGCCACAGCGCGCCGCGCTCCGCCTCCGGCGCGGCGGCCACGCGCGCGTCGATCTCGACCAGCACCCGGGACGTCTCGTGTGCGGACAACGTGCCTCCCTCGGACGTACGACGGACGCGCCCGTCACCTGATCCGGCCGGCCGCTCCACGTCCCATCGTCCCACCGCCTCAGCGCCTCACCGCCGGGTGTGCGGCAGTAGTGCGATCGACGCGAGCGGGACCACGGCGAGCGCGAGCCAGGGCACGGCCGGCGGGAGGCCGGTGTCCAGGAGGGAACCGGCGCCCGCGCTGCCCGCGAGCACGATCAGGCCCGAGACGGACGACAGGGCGCCCGTGTAGAGGCCGAGTCTGCCGTCCTCGGCGAGGTCGGGGACCCAGGCGCGGGCGGCGGGCGCGACGAGCATCTGGCCGAGGGTGAGCAGGACGACGAAGCCCGCCGAAGGCATCAGCCCCGGTACGCCCGTCCACGCGGCGGGCCGCGCCACCGCGACCACGACGAATCCCGCCGCGATGAGCAGCAGCCCGGCGGCCATGCAGCGGCGCAGGTCGAGGCGGTCCGACGCCCAGCGCGTGACCGGCAGTTGGGCGGCGACGACCAGCAGCGAGGACAGCGCGAAGAGCCAGGCGAGCGGCGCCTGCGAGCCCGCCGCGCGCTCCACCTCGCCCGGCAGGACGAGATAAAGCTGGTTGTACGCGAGCAGATAGGCGCCGTACGCACAGCACAGGGCCAGGAATCGGCGGTTGCGCAGCAGGTATCGGAGGCCGCCGCGCTGTCTCGTCGGCGGCCGGCCCGGGATGTGGCGCGGCAGCAGGCGGGCGTGGCCCGCGAGGACGAGGACGAAGACGGCGGCGCCTGCGAGGCAGACGGTTCGGAAGTCCACGGCGAGCAGCAGTGCGCCGATGAGGGGTCCGACGAAGGCGCCGGCCTGGCCCGCGACGGTGAACAGCGCCAGTACCCGCGTACGGGAGCCGTGGCCCGCCTTCTCCCAGCACACCGCCTGCCGCGCCACCTCGGACTCCACGGCGGGTGAGAACAGGGCTGCCGCGAAGCCGATCAGGAGCACGGCTGCGACGACCGTCGCCGGGCTCCCGGCGTATCCGAGCCAGACGAACCCGGCGATGCGCAGCGCGCAGCCCGTGAGCACCACAGGCCGTACCCCGTACCGGTCCGCCAGCGCGCCACCGACCACGAAGAACCCCTGCTGGCTGAAGGTCCGCAGCCCGAGCACCAGGCCGACGAGCCAGCCCGCCAGCCCGATGGCGGTGGCGAGGTGGCCCGCGAGGAACGGCAGCACGGCGAAGAAGCCGATGTTGAAGGCGCCTTGAGTGAGGATCAGCAGCCGCAGGAGGGGCGAGAGGTGGCGCCAGGTCCGCTCGCGCGGGGCGCTCCTCCGCCGGGCGCCCTCACGCACCGGGGTCACGTCGCGGCCTTCGGAGGCTGGTCGCTGTCACGGCCAGTGCGCCTACGACGGCGAGGACGGCGGCCGGGGTGAGGACGGCCCAGGGGGCGCGTTCGGCGTACGGCTGGTTCTCGGCGAGGAGCAGGCCCCATTCGGGGGACGGCGGCTGGCTGCCCAGGCCGAGGAAGCCGAGGGCGGCGAGGGCGAGGGCGACGGCGGGGAGCCGCAGCAGGGCGTGGCGGGTGACGGCCGGCACGACGGCGGGCAGCAGGGTGCGGCGCAGCACGTGGCGGCGGCCGGCGCCGAGTGCCCGGGTGGCGAGTACGTGGGTGGTGGCCCGTTCCTGGTGGAGCAGGGCCGCCGTGTGGGCGGCGAGGGGTGCCCAGGCGACGGCGGCCACGGCGAGCGCCGGTGTCCAGGGCCCGCTGCCCGCGACGGCGGTGACGAGGAGGGCGACGAGTACGGGAGGCAGGGCGTTGACCGTGTCGACGAGGGGGCCGGAGAAGCGCGGGAGCAGGCCGAGGAGCACCCCGGTGAGCAGGGCGGTGGCGCTGATCGCGAGGGCCAGGGCGAGGGTGTCGAAGGCGCCGTGCGCGATCCGGGCGAGGAGGTCGCGGCCGAGGGCGTCGGTGCCGAACGGGTGGGCCCAGGACGGGGGTTGGAGCCGGTCGGAGGTGTCGAGGGCCAGGGGGTCGCGGGGGAGGCCGCACGCGATGACGGCGAGCAACACGGCGGCGTAGAACAGGGCGGGCAGGGCGCGGCCGGGTGCCGTGGGTGCGGGTCGGTGGAGGGTCGGCAGGGCGCCGTCCCGCAGGGCGGGGCCGGTGAGGAGGCGGGCGGCGAGGCGGGCGGCCCCGCCCGTGACCGCCGCGAGCAGGAGCAGTGCGAGGGTGCCGGTCTGGAGGACGGGCAGGTCCTGGGCGAGGGCGGCCTGGAGGGTGGTCCTGCCGAGTCCGGGGATGTCGAAGATCTGCTCGACGGCGACCGCGCCGCCGGTGAGTCCGACGACGAACAGGCCGAGGTTCGGCAGCAGTCCGGGGACGGAGCGCCGCAGCGCCTGGTAGGCGATGCGGCGGCCCGGCAGGCCGCGGGCGGTGGCGGAGCGGGCCCATGGCTCGGCGTAGGCGCCGGGCAGCAGGTCGTCGAGGAGGCGGCCGAGCAGGGCCCCGGCGGGCAGGCCGAGGGCGAGTGCGGGCAGCACGATCCAGCGCGGCCCGTACCAGCCGAGGGCCGGCAGCCAGCCGAGGTGGACGCCCACCACGGTGGCCAGGACCGACGCGGTCAGGAACTCGGGCAGTGCGGCGAGCAGCGCGGCCCCGCCACGGGACCGGTGCCCGTGCGGCTTGCGCCGCGCTCCCGCCCGCAGCGTGCGCGCGCACAGCGCCCCCGCCACCGTGACGGCGACCACGAGCGCCCCGCCCATCAGCAGCAGCGAGGCGCCGGTCGCGCGGGTGACGGCGGGCAGGACGTCGGCGCCGGAGATCCAGGAGCGCCCCGCGTCACCGTCCGCGAGCCCGCCGAGCCACCGTCCGAGCAGCCGCAGCGGCCCCGCGTCCAGGCCGAGTTCGGCGCGGACGGCGGCCAGCACCTCGGGGGTCGGTTCGCGCTCCGCCGATCGCGCCTTGAGGACGGTGAGCGCCGGGTCGGTACGGGACAGCCAGGGCAGCAGGCCGATTCCGCAGAGCAGGAGCGCGGTGAGGGCGGTGCGCCAGAGCAGGGTGGGTCCGGCGCCCCACACGGCGGTACGGCGTATGTGCATGGTGGCGGCTCAGCGCCGGGTCGCGGTGCCGACCAGGGCCCGCTCGTACGGGTCGAGGCGCACGCCCCGCACCGAGGTGCCGACGCCGGTGACGATGCGCTGGTGGACCAGCGGGACGACGGCGTCGGTGCCCAGGATCGCGGCCTCGGCGGTCATCGCCGCGGCCCGCCGCTTCCCGGTGTCGGTCTCGCTCTCGGCCCGGACGACGGCCCGGTCGACGTCCTTGTCGCAGAGCAGGGCGAGGTTGTAGCCGCCGTCGCAGGTGTAGTCGCTGGAGAGGATCGACACGGGGTCGCCGGTGTCGAGCATGGTGTTGCGGGCGGAGACGAACGCGTCGAACTTCCCGGCCAGGACATCGCTTTCGAGCCGCGCGTACTCGCGGACCTCCAGCTCGACCCGGAATCCGGCCTTCTTCAGTTGCTGCGCCAGCACCTGGGCGACCTCGGGCAGTTCGGGCCGGTTGTCGTACGTGGCGAGGGTGACCGTCGACGCGGGGGCGTCCGCCGCCTTCGCCCGTCCGGTCGGTGCGGTGCGCTTGTCGGCGGCCCAGGTCAGGGCGGGGCCGTAGATACCGGCGCCGGGGTCGGCGTGGCCTTCGTACACGTCACGTGCCAGCGAGGACGTGTCGACCGCGGCGCGGGCGGCGGCCCGTACCGAGGCGTCCTTGAACGGGCCTGTCCGGGTGTTGAGGAAGAGGCTCGTGGTGCGGGTCGTGGCCGTCTCGCGGGCGGTTCCCCGGTCGAGCGAGGCGGACTGCGACACGGGGATCGCCTCGGCGATGTCGACCTCGCCGGTCCGCAGGGCGTTGGCGCGGGCGGTGCCGTCGGCTATGAAGCGGGCGTCGATGCCGGTGGCGCGGGCGGGTCCGGCCCAGTGATCGGCGAAGCGGTCGAGGGTCGCCGTGGTCGTGCCGCCGGTCCTCGTGAGGGTGAAGGGCCCGGTGGCGGTGCCGACCGGGCTGACGGCGCCCGTCTTCCCGTACGCCTTCGGTGCGAGCACGGCGAGGCCGGGGCCGGCCAGGCGCAGCGGCAGGACGGAGTCGGGCCGGGCGGTGGTGACCCGTACGCGACGGTCGCCCGCGGCCTCGGCGGTGAGGCGGACCCCGGAGAGGGCGGCGGGGGCGACCTTCGCCCTGGTGGCGTGGGTGAGGGCGGCGGCGACCGCGGACGGGGTCACCTCGGTGCCGTCCTGGAAGGTCGCCTCGCGCAGCGTGAACAGCCAGGCGCGGTCGTTCTCGCGGGTCCAGGACGCGGCGAGTGCGGGTGCGGCGGTGCCGTCGGTGTCCAGCCTGGTCAGCCCTTCCGTGACACCGAGGCGGCTGAGGAGGGTGGCGTCGGCGCCGTACGGGGAGTAGTTCTCGGCCGGCGGGAAGGCCAGCGCGACCCGGAGCCGTGAACCGGCCGCCGATTCGGACGAGGACGTGCCGCCGCCGGAGGCGAAGCAGCCGGTGACGAGCGGGGCGAGTAGCAGGCCGGCGGCGAGCCGACGGCGGCGGCGGACAGAGCGCATGGTCCTCGTTCTTCCCAGGTGGTGCGGGGGTACCGGCGAGAGATTACATGACAATCATTTCCATCAACGGGTGGGGGTGCCTGGGCCAGGGGTAGCCGTTCAGGGCAGGGGCACCTCGACGTGCACGATCCCCTGGCCGCCGCCCGGCTCCGCACGCTCGTCGCACACGACCTTGCCCAGCGACCGCCAGAACGCCTCCGCGCCGGGCACCGCCGGGTCGGTGTGGAGATACGCGGCGTCGTAGCCGCCGTCGGCGACCGCGAAGTCCAGCAACTCGCCGACCAGACGCCGGGCCAGACCGCGCCGGCGGCTCTCGGGGCGCACGTACACGCGGCGCAGTTGCGCGGTGCTGCCCGACGGGTAGCGGTCGGCGAGCCATCGCGGGTTGGGCGGGTGGGCCGGACCCCGGGAGTCCAGCGCGGCCGTCGCGACGACCGTGCCGCCCCGCCCCTCCCCGCTCCGGTCGACCTCGACCGCCACGAGCAGCGTGTGCCGTACGGGATCCAGATAGGCGCCCCGCGGATCGATGATGTCGCTGTGCCAGCGCGGCACGTACCCCGTACCGAAGTCGCGGTACACGGTGTCGAGCATCACGGCACGGGCGCCGTCCAGGTCGTCGGGGGTCGCGGTTCTGATGCGGTACTCAGGCACTTGCGCATCATAGGCAACAAGAGTCCGGCGTCGACCGGAGGTACGTCCGCGATGAGTTTTCCCGGCGGCGGGAGTCCCCCCTGCGTCCCCGTGATCACGGCCTATTGCTCGCGGCCCATTGCTCACGGACTCACGAACGACCTCTCAGGAAGGACGACCGTCATGACCACCCACACCCTCGCCGTCCCGGGCGCGCGCCTGCACTACGAAGTCCGGGGCGCGGGACCTGTGCTGCTCATCACGGGAGCACCCATGGACGCGTCGGCGTTCGCCCCGCTCGCCGAGGCGCTCGCGACCGACCACACCGTCGTCACGCACGACCCGCGCGGCATCTCGGGCAGCGCGCTCGACGACCCCGAGCAGGAGTCGACCCCCGAGCTGCGCGCGGACGACGCCGCCGCGATCCTGGCGGCGCTCGGCGCGGAGTCCGCCGACGTGTTCGGCAGCAGCGGCGGCGCGGTGACCGGGCTCGCGCTGGTCGCACGGCACCCCGGCCGGGTCCGTACGCTCGTCGCGCACGAGCCTCCGTTGCTGGAGCTGCTGCCCGACGCCGCCGAGCAGCGTGCCGCGACCGAGGGCATCATCGCGACCTTCCACCGGGACGGGATCGGGGCGGCGTGGGGGGCGTTCATGGCCAACGCGGGGTTCGATGTCGGTGGCGGTGAGGGTGGCGCTGCCGGTCCGCCGCCCGGGGAGCCCTCGGCGCCCTCGGAACAGGACATCGCCAACAGCACCCGCTTCTTCGCCCATGAACTGCGCGGCACCGCCCGCCACGTACCCGACATCACCGCGCTGACGACCGGCCCGACCCGAGTCGTCGTCGGCCTCGGCGTGGACTCGGCCGCCCTGGTCACCCACCGGACCTCCGTCGCCCTGGCCGAACAGCTCGGCACCGAACCGACCATGTTCCCCGGCGACCACGGCGGCTTCATGGGCGACCCCAAGGGGTTCGCCGAGAGGCTTCGGGAGGTGCTGAAGGGGGGCGGGTGAGGGGTGACCGGTGATGCGACCCCGAGCTTCGCGGACACGCGGGCGAGTCCGCCAAGGAACACTCCGCCCCGACATGAGAGGGAAGCCGGGGGCTGTAATGGATTGAGGCCGGCGACAAGCGCATGGCGTAGTCAATGACCAGCACGGGCACGCCTACTCGGGCAGTTCTCCTCGTGTATGCGGAACTGAGAGTAGGGTCCGGGCTGTATCCAGCCTTCCAGCCATCCGATAAGCCACTGTGCGAGCGACAGTGTGGTCGGGACCAGAACACAGCAGTCGTTGGGATCCCAATCCCAGATGTGTCCTTCTGGAGTTTCGAAGTCGACCAACGTCCACATGGCGCAGCCACGATCCATGAGCGGGACAACCCCCGATGGCAGTACAGGATTCATGGACGAAGCCCAACTGCGGTGAACCTCGATGATGTCCTGTTCGTCGCTGTACCACTCACCGTTGTCAGTCAACGACACGCACGGCCAGATGCCGAATCCGCCGTCGGCAACCTCAAGATACAAGCGCCGCAACAAGCGGGGGAACGCATGACTGATGGCTGCCTCCGCTCTCGCAACGTCTGCGGGTGTGGCCGGTGGGGGCAGGCCCCGGTCAGAGACGGCTGCACGGACCGCCTCGATGAGCTCGTCTTCAGTCATGTCCTGGCCCCCTGTGCAGCGATCTCCGGATACAAGCCCCTTCGCAACGGTTGCGAAGCCTAGCTACGGAGGAGAAAGGGCCGTGTCCCGGCGTGCCACTCTCGTGCCGGAACAGGCGGGAACTCTGCCCGAGGTACGGAATCCGCGGGTCACGCGCGCGGTCGCCCGATCTCGCTTTCGCAGTCACTCAAAAACCGTAAGAGAGCCGCCGCTGACCCGGCTCCCGTCAAGTGAAGTCTCGGCGAACGCTCTTCATCGACGGGAAGATGCTTGGCGCAACTGTGCGGCGTAATTGTGTGGAATATCGACCTTCTGTCCCCCTGAGGCGGTTGAGGCTGTCGTAGCGTCGGCTGGTCTGCTTGCCGTGTGGAAGCGGTTTCTCTTCTGGGGGTGTCGACATGCGTGTGCCGGTGCGGGGCTCGGAAGGTGGTGCGCCGGAGGCGGGCCCGATACCGAGGCGGGTGGTGGGCGCGGCACGGCAGCCGCTGCCGCCACTCGCCGCCTCCGAACAGCCGCCGCGCCCGGCCCGGACGACGGCGCGGAACGCCTCCGTCCGCGGGCGCGAGGGGCGTCGGCTGTACGCCATCGACGGCATCCGTCTGATCGCCGCGCTGATGGTGGCCGTGCACCATTACGCCGGGACGAGCCGGGTCGACCAGCCGGGCAACCTGATCTGGGACCGGCCGGTCTCCGACATCATGCCGACCGTGTTCCGGTTCGCCACCTACGGCTGGATCGGCGTCGAGATCTTCTTCGTGATCAGCGGCTTCGTGATCTGCATGTCGTGCTGGGGCCGTACCCCACGGCAGTTCTTCGTCTCGCGGGTGATCCGCCTCTACCCGGCGTACTGGTTCGCCATCGTCCTCACCACGGCCGTCCTGGTGGCGCTGCCCGGCGTGTGGGAGCGGCAGCCGCTGCGCGAGATCCTGCTCAACTTCACGATGCTCCAGTCCGGTTCGGGTGTGGCGAACGTCGACGGCGTGTACTGGACCCTCTGGTCGGAGCTGCGTTTCTATCTGCTCTTCCTGCTGGTCGTCGCCACCGGACTCACGTACCGGAAGGTCGTCGTGTTCTGCTGTGTGTGGGGCGCCGCGGCGATGCTCGCGCCGGTGTCGCAGTTCGAGTTGCTGACGCTGGTCGCGAACCCGTCGGGCGCCTGGTACTTCATCGCCGGGCTCGCGCTGTATCTGATGCACCGGTTCGGCCAGGACCTGCTGCTGTGGGGCATCCTCGGGATGGCGTGGCTGATGGGGCAACTGGAGCTGGGGCACCGTATCGACGAGGTCGAGCATGTCTCCGGCTGGCGCGGGAGCGTCCTCATCTTCACGGTGTTCCTGCTGGTCATGGTGGCGATCGCGCTCGGGTTCACGGACCGGATCCGCTGGAAGTGGCTGGTCACGGCCGGGGCCCTGACGTATCCGCTCTATCTGATGCACTACGTGGCCGGTACGACGCTGATCCACCACCTCCGGGACAGCATGGACGCACGGCTGCTGGTCGCGGCGGTGATCGGCGGCTTCTGCGTCGCGAGCTGGCTGGTCCACCGGTTCGTGGAGCGGCCGGTGTCGCGGATTCTGAAGAGGGGCCTGGACACGTCATTCGCGCGACTGCGCAACGCCGGGAACCGGTAACCGCCGGAAGGGAGTGGCCGTCCCGGAAGGTAGGCAGGATGCTGGGCTGATGTCTTCCGGGAACGCGTACCACGGTGAGGTCGGCGATCACTTCGCCCGGATCGCCGACACCAGCCCCTACAACGCCTTCACCGACCGGCCCGCCGTGCTGGACCTGGTGGGTGAGGTCGCGGGGGCGCGGGTGCTGGACGTCGGTTGCGGCGCCGGGCACTACGCCGAGGCGCTGGTGGAGCGGGGAGCCGTCGTCACCGCGGTCGACGGGAGCGCGACGCTGCTGCGGCACGCCCGCGAGCGGGTGGGCGACCGGGCCGAACTGCGCCCGCACGACCTGGAGACACCGCTCGACTTCGCCGCTGACGGCGCCTTCGACGTGGCCGTGTGCGCGCTCGTCCACCACCACCTCGCGGCACGGGAGCAACTGCTCGCCGAGCTGCTGCGCGTACTGCGGCCCGGCGGACGGCTCGTCCTGTCGACCACGCACCCCACGGCCGAGTGGCTGCACCACGGCGGTTCCTATTACGACGAGAGCTGGGTGGAACACCGGCTCCCCGACCCGTCGTTGAGCATCCGCTACCGGCGCCTGCCCCTGGAAACCCTCGTGAACGAGTGGCTGGCGGCCGGCTTCACCCTGGAACGCCTCGTCGAGCCCCGCCCGCTGCCCGAGCTGCGCGACGTCGACGCGGCCCGGTACGAGAAGCTGTGCGCCGAACCGGCCTTCCTCGCCGCACGGCTGCGCCGCCCGCCGTCGTGATCGGCGACTGGGAGTGGGACGACACGCTGTTCGCGGGCGCGGCTCCCTACTACCGGCGCGGAAGACTCCCGTACGCACCCGGACTCGCCGACACACTCGCGGACGCACTCGCGGAGGCCCTGCGTGTCGACGGCGAGGGGCGGCTGCTCGACGTGGGGTGCGGACCGGGGACGGTGGCGCTCACGCTGGCGCCCCTGTTCCATGAGGTCGTCGGCGTGGACCCGGACGGCGGGATGCTGGCCGAGGCGGGGCGGGCAGCCGCCGCTGCGGGGGTCACCGGGAAGACGCGGTGGGTACGGGTGCGGGCCGAGGAACTGCCCGCGGGGCTGGGGACGTTCACCGTGGCGACCTTCGCACAGTCCTTCCACTGGATGGACCGCGACCTGGTGGCGGCGACCGTGCGGGACATGCTCCGGCCGGGCGGGGTGCTGGTGCACGTCTCGGATCTGAAGACGGAGCACCGGGGAGAGGAGGAGTTGAGGGCGTTGCGCCGGGCCCTCGACCCGCTTCCGTATCCGGCGGTGCCCCACGCGGCGATGGACGTGCTCGTCAGGCGCCGTCTGGGTCCCGTCCGGCGCGCCGGGCGCGGGGTGCTGCCGCACGGCACGCCCGGCGGCGAGGCCGCGGTGCTCACCCGGGCGGGATTCTCCGGCCCCCGGCGTCTGGTCGTGCCCGGCGGGCAGCCGCTGGAACGCACGGCGGACGACGTCGTCGCGGGGGTGTTCTCGCTGTCGTCGTCGGCCCCGCACCTGTTCGGCGCGGCGCGCGACGCCTTCGAGGCGGAGCTGCGCGGGCTGCTGCGGGAGGCGTCCCCGGCGGGCCGGTTCTCGGAACTCCAGCCCGGTACGGAGGTCTTCGTCTGGGGGAAGCCGCCCGCCGGTTGAGCGCGACCGGGGATGCCCGTCGAGCCGGGCCGGCGGTGTCCGTGGCGACCTGGGCACCTCCCTGGACAGTCGTGCGGGCGGTGCCCCGAGTTCCCGGGGCGCGGCGCGAGAATCCTCACGTGTGCGCGGGACCCGATACGGGGACGCCGGAGCGCTTCCGCGTGCCAGCATGAGCGTTCCGAGCGCGGTGACCCGCCACGAGTTCCGGTCGCCGCGTCCCCGTCTCTGGAGTGGCGATGGCTGAGCGGCAGGCTGGGCGGCGACAGTCCCTTCGCGACTGGGCCGGTGGCACCTGGGCTGCGCTGACGTGGACGCCGGGCGCGTGGACTTCGGGTGGTGGGCTCGTGGGCCCGTACGGGGCGAATGCGACGATGGGTCGGCCATGACGCCAGGCCGATGTTTCCGCGCAGTCCGGGCCGCGGTGTTCGCGGTCACGTGCGTGCTGCTGGCCGTCCTCGGTCACGTCCTCATGTCCGGTACGGCCGTGCCCTGGTGGGCCATGGTCGTGGCCTTCTGCGGGACGGCCGCCGGGGCCTGGGCGCTCGCCGACCGCGAACGCGGCCTGTTCCTCGTCACCTCGGCCGCCGTCGTCGTCCAGGCCGCGCTGCACTCCGGCTTCTCCCTCGCCCAGGCGGCGACGCGACCCGCCGTACCCGACGACGTCTCCTTCGCGCAGCAGTGGGCGCGGTACTTGCTCTGCGGAGCCGACGCGGGCACTCCGCTGTCCTCGTCGGACGCGGCCCGTCTCCTGACCGATGCCGGGCTCGGCGGTCTGCCGCAGACTCCGCCGCCGGGTGGCGGGGGCGCCGCGATGGCGGGGGCGGCGGCGGAACACGCGCATCACACCGCGCAGGCGATGGCGGGCGGTTCGGCGATGCCCGCCGGGCACGACATGGCCGGTATGTCCCCGAGCGGAATGCTCGCCGCCCACCTGCTGGCGGCCGTGCTGTGCGGACTCTGGCTGGCCCACGGGGAACAGGGCGCCTTCCGTCTGCTGCGGGCCTGCGCGGGCTGGTTCGCAGCCCCGCTCCGCCTCGCCCTCCGGCTCCCCGCGCCACCCCACCGGCCGCGCGTCCGCATCCGCCGCGACGACCGGACCCACCCCCTCCACAGGCTGCTGCGCAGCCACGTCATCACCTCACGGGGTCCACCCACCGGGATCGCTGTCGGCTGACAGCAGGCCACACCCTGGGCGCGCCGGGGTCCTCGACTCCGCGCCCCGGGCATCAGCGCTGCCCTTCCAAGCGGCGCCCGGAACCGGATCCCAGAAGGACATCGGACGATGACACCTGCCCCACTCCGCTACGCCCCGGCGACGCCTGTCGGCACCGCCTCCGCCAGAAGACGCTCACGTGACAGCGAAAGCGCCGACGAACCGGTCACCCTCCTCGCCCTGGCCGCACGCGAGGGCGACCCGGAAGCGGTGGACCGTTTCGTCCGCGCCCTGCACCGCGACGTCCGGCGCTACGTCACGTACCTCAGCGCCGACCCGCAGTCGGCGGACGATCTCACCCAGACGACGTTCCTGCGCGCGCTGCGGAGCCTGCACCGGTTCGAGGGCCGTTCCTCCGCGCGAACCTGGCTGATGTCGATCGCGCGGCGCACCGTCGTGGACAGCTTCCGCTCAGCCGCCGCCCGTCCGCAGCTCGCGGACCGTAGCGACTGGCGGTCCGCGGCCGAACAGGCGCAGCCGTGCGGCCTGCCGGGCTTCGACGAGGGTGTGGCGCTCGCCGAACTCCTGGTACTGCTCCCGGCCGAGCGCCGCGAAGCGTTCCTGCTCACGCAGATCCTGGGCCTCCCGTACGCGGAAGCCGCGGCAGCCCTGGACTGCCCGATAGGAACGGTCCGCTCCCGCGTCTCCCGCGCCCGCGCCACCCTGATCAACCTGCTCACACCCACGGACACCAAAGCGGCCTGACCCAAAAAAGGTGGGGTGGCCGCAACCAACAAGCGGCCACCCCACCCTTCCAAAGGGCCGCGGGGAACTGCGCAATTCCACCCACGACCTCAGCCCTCAATCACCACAGCACCCCCCACACGCAAGGGGCGCGGGGAACTGCGCAAATCCCACCCACGACCTCAGCCGTCGAACACCACAGCACCCCCCATTAAGGGGCGCGGGGAACTGCGCACCCACCTCACCAACTCCCGGCACAAACCCCCCGGTCAACCGGCGGAGCCAACTGCGGGGAACTGCGCAACCGCCCGCCAACGCGCCGCACGGATTTCACCGGTCAACCGGCGGAGCCCCACGTCGGTGCGCGATCTCGCCCAGCAGCGCATCCACCGCCAGAAAGGCGACCAACGGTACGCCGAGCAGGGGTACGAAGTACCCGAGCACCGCCACCGCCACCGCACAAGGCACGAGCACATACGGCGGTACCCGACTCCACGCGCCACGGGGAACGGGTCGCCCGAAGCCTGCGTCGCGTCCGCGCTGCCACCACATCCGGTAGCCCCAGAGGATCAGGAAGATCAGCGCGAGGGCGAGCAGGGCCAGCGCGATCTGGTTGGCGAGCCCGAAGAGGTTCCCGGTGTGGGCATCGATGCCCCAGCGGGTCAGCTTGGCGAGGACCGGATAGTCCGCGAAGCGCAACGTGTCGGTGACCGTGGCGTCCCCGCTGCCGGGGTCCACGGCGACGGCGACGGAGTCCTGCTTCTCGGGCCAGCTCCGCTGGATCTGCCGGACGACGTACGCGGAGGAGGAATCGGCGGGCGGGACGATCTCGACCGGATCGGAGAGCCCCTTGCCGCGTGCGGCATGGAGGACCGCGTCCACCTCGGTGCCGGTTCCCACGCCTTCGGTACCGGCACCGGCCGCCCCATGGTCACCGTGATC
This sequence comes from Streptomyces sp. NPDC091292, assembly GCF_044757265.1. Classification (NCBI taxonomy): domain Bacteria; kingdom Bacillati; phylum Actinomycetota; class Actinomycetes; order Kitasatosporales; family Streptomycetaceae; genus Streptomyces; species Streptomyces sp. NPDC091292. The sequence continues at coordinate 400,875 of NZ_JBIVUQ010000008.1, forward strand.
ACCTTGGTCACCGCCCGAAGCGGACACCGCCGGAGTGCTGTGACCGAGGGCCGTCCGCAGGTCGTCGATGCTCGCACCGGCGTACGTGGACCAGGTCAGTCCGGTCGCGGAGAGGAAGAGGAGTCCGGCCGCCGCCCAGGCGCCGACGGTGCCGTGCAGGGCCAGGCTGCGCCGCCTGCCACTGGTTCCGCGCAGGGCACGGCGGGCGCGGCGCCGGCTGAACCACAGCACCAGACCACCGGCGGCGATCACTCCGAGCCAGCTCGCGGCGAACTCGCTGTACAGACGGCCGGTCTCGCCCAGATGCAGATCGCGGTGCAGCTCGTCGATCCAGGTACGCAACGGCAGCGCGCCGGTGGAGCCGTAACTCTCCAGCGCGCCACGGACCTTCCCGGTGTACGGGTCGACGAAGACCGCGAGGGTGTGGCCGTCGGCGACTCCGGGGACGCCGGTCAGCAGGACCCGGGTGGTCGCGCCCGGCTCGGGCGAGGGGCGTATCGCGCTGATCGTGCCCTGCGGGTGGGCGTCGCGGGCGGCTGCTATCTGCTCGGACACCGGCAGTCGGTCGGCGCCGACGGGGACCCGCAACTCGTCCGCGTACACGAACTTCTCGGCCTGGAACGAGCCGGCGTACAGCAGCCCGGTCACGGCGGCGACCAGGAGGAACGGTGCGACGAACACACCCGCGTAGAAGTGCAGGCGCAGCACCAGCGGACGCAGGACGGACATAGGGGTTCTCCTGAACAGCCGGGGAGGGAGAGACGGGTGGTGCGAGAGGGGGAGCCGCACACCGGACCAGTCGGCCGAGCAGGGGGTTGAGTTCCCGAACAGTTGTGTGGCGTGGGCCACTTGACGAGGCCCCGGGGTGGACGGCGCATGCCGAACCGGCGAACAATGCGTGCATTTTCTTTTACGGAACAGAGCCTCTCCTGAAAAGCGGCTCGAATTCAGCCGTACGGGAATCTTCGCGGGTCGTACGGGGGGCGGGCGGTAGACTCCCGGGCGGCAGCCCGTAATCCACGCAAGGAGATACCGCTGTGTCGACCTTCGTCGTATTCGACCTTGAATTCACCTCGTGGCCGGGAGCGCTGGAACGGGACTGGTCGGCGCCGGGACAACTGCGCGAGATCGTACAGATCGGCGCCTTACGCGTACGCGACGACTTCACCGTGGTCGAGGAGTACGAGGCCCTGGTCCGGCCCCTGGTCAACCCGCGATTGTCCCCCTACTTCACCGAACTCACCGGCATCGAGCAGAAGACGGTGGACCGCGACGGGCTCCCACCCGCGGAGGCGCTGGGCGACTTCCTGGGATTCTGCCAGGGGCAGTCCGTGCTCTCCTACGGAAACGACATGGTCGTTCTCGGCGAGAACGTGGGATGGGCGCGGGCCCGTGGCGAAGAAGTCAAGCACGGATTTCTCGACGCCAAGTTCCTGAATATCAGGCCATGGTTGAACACGGTCGCCCCCGTCACCGCCCCGGTCAATGTGGGCCGTCTCTGGCAGGTGCTTTCACTGCCCAAACCGGCCGCCGGTTCAGAGCATTCGGCGCTGTTCGACTGCCATTCCTTTGTGGCGGCGCTCCGCCATGTGTGCGACTCCGGGGCCACGCTGCCCGAAGGGTGCGTATAGCCTCCGGCGGAACGGCGGAGGCTACGACCGGTTTACCGGCCCACCGGCTTACTCTCGGCTCTCCGGACTCAACCCCGCCACAGCCAGCCGGAACAACCGGTCCGCCGCCGCGCCGGGGTCCGGACGGTGCTCCGTCGCGAGGACGACGCCGACGGCCAGCGCGATCAGATCGGCGACCGTGACGCCCGCCGCCACGGCGCCGTCCCGCACGGCGGCGCGCAGCAGCGGGGCGCCCGCCTCCTCCAACTGTGCCGAGCAGGCGTTCTCGTGCACCGATGCGGACTCGGCGCCGTCGTAGATCAGCGCGGCTGCCAGGCCCCGGGCGTCGACGCAGTAGGCGACGACCTCGCTCAGCCAGTCCAGGAGCGCGGTCCGACTGTCGCCCGCGCCGCCCAGTTCGTGGGCGCGGACGCAGAGGGCGGCGATCCGCTTCTGGGAGACGGCCTCCACCAGGGCTCGGCGCGTGGGGAAGTGCCGGCGCACGGTCGCCGAGCCGACGCCCGCGATACGGGCGATCTGCTCCAGGGACGCGTCGGCTCCGTGCGCGGCGACCTCGTCCTCGGCCACGGCGAGGATGCGCGCGTAGTTGCGCCGGGCGTCCGCACGCTGGCGGTCGGGCATGGCGTCATCTCCCCAGGGATCGCGGACTACGGGACTACGGGCATTGCTAAGTGGCGGGGCCCGCCGTATCTTACCCGGGGGATAAACGGCGGGCCCCGCCACTTAATCCATTGGGCGGCCCCTACCTGAGGAGACCCATGTCCACAGATTCCGCACCCGTCCTGGTCACCGGCGCCACCGGCAGGCAGGGCGGTGCCACCGCCCGTGCCCTGCTCGCGGCGGGCCTGCCCGTCCGCGCCCTGGTCCGCGACCCGGCCACCGACCGCGCCAAGGCCGTCGAGGCGCTGGGCGCGGAGCTGGTCACCGGCGATCTCCACGACCGCGACTCGGTGACCAGGGCGGCCGAGGGCGCCCGCGCCGTGTTCTCCGTACAGATGCCCGGCATCACCGAGGACGGCTTCGACTTCGACGGCGAGGTGGCCCAGGGCGTCAACCTCATCGAGGGCGCGCGGGCCGCCGGGGTGCCGCAGTTCGTGCACACGTCCGTCTCCGGCGCCGGTCAGCACACGGAGACACCCGGCTGGGCGGAGGGCCGCTGGGCCGCGATGGAACCCACCCTGGGCGCCAAGGCGGCGATCCAGGACCACCTCCGCGAAGCCGGCTTCCCGCACTGGACGCTGCTCAAGCCGGCGTTCTTCATGGAGAACTTCCTCCCTTCCATGAGGTTCCTGTTCCCGCGCGGCATCGAGGGCGGCCTGGTGAGCGTCCTGCACCCCGCGACCCGGCTGTCCCTCATCGCGGTGGACGACATCGGCACCGCCGCCGCGGCGGCCATCGCCGACCCGGAGCGGTTCGACGCGGTCGAACTGGAGCTGGCGAGCGACTACCTGTCGCTGACCGAGATCGCCGACGTCCTCTCCCGCGCGCTCGGCACCCCGCTCCCCGCACCGGACATGACCCTGGAGGAGGCCACCGCCGCCGGAATGCCGGCGATGGGCGCCTCGCACGAATGGATGAACGTGGCCGGCCAGCCCGCACGCCCGGAGTTCGCCAGGGCCCTCGGCCTCCCCCTCACGAGCTTCGAGGAGTGGGCGCGGATCCATATGCACGCGACGGCCTGACCGGCGCGTCGGCGCCCCGGATTCGCGCGCCGGGCGGTCCACGGGGAACGCGGCTAGCCTGGACGGGGAGTCGGCTCCCTGCGGTGACCAGCGTCCGGCACACCTCATGGCATCGAGGTCCCGCGATGAACACAAAGCGATGAACACAAAGAGCGTGCTGCTCAGCTTCGTCCCCTGGGTGGCGTTCAGTCTGCTCGTCCAGGACGGGGCGAACTCCGTCGGATTCGCGGCGCTGCTGGGAGCGGTCCTCGCCATCTGGCTGATCGTCCGGGGCCGGGCCTCGGGCCTCAAGGTGATCGACGCGGCCGGTGTCGTGACGTTCGTGGCGCTGGCCTGCGCGGCGTTCGCGGGCGGAGACGTCCTGCGGGACAACGTCGCCTACTACGGACGCGGTGCGGCGACGCTGGTACTGGCCCTGGTGATGCTCGCCTCCGTCCCCGTACTCCCGTTCACCGAGCAGTACGCGCGTGAGTCGGTGCCGCGCCAGTACTGGACGTCGCCGGTCTTCCGGTCGGTGAACCGGCGGATCAGCGGCGTCTGGGGCCTCGCCGTCCTGGCGATGGCGATCGGCACCCTGGCCGCCGGATACCTCGCGTCGGACGGCAAGGAATCCTGGAGCGCGAACCTGGTTCTCAACTGGGTGGTGACGATCGTGGCCGTGATCGTGGCGATCAGATACACCCGGCGGGCGGCGGCCAGGGCGCGGGCAGCCAGGAACCTGGACAGTCGCGAGCGCCGTTAGGTACGTGAGGCGGACGCGTCGTCGGGTTCGGCGTCCCCGGTTTCGGCGGTCCATGTGATGTGCGGCGGCACGACACGGGCGCACAGGGGGTTGCCCTTGAGATCGGTCAGGCCGAGGCGGCCGACCAGGCGACCGTCCTTCGCGGCGGCGGCGAGTACGCCGGCCGGGACCCCGTTCAGCATGATCTTGGCGCGGCGGAACATCGTGAAGGCGCCCGCGGCGTCGACCGTACCCCAGGACAGATAGATGAACCGGTCCCCGGGCCGTCCCTGGATGTACGGGCCCTTCACATCGGTCCCGGTCCCCATGGGCGAGGCGGTCGTGGTGCACGGGAGAGTCCAGGTCGCGGACGCGGCGTCACCGGGGTGCAGGTCGAGCAGCTCGGCCGGGCGGTCGCGGCGTTGGACGGCGACGTGGATGTTGTCGTACGTCAGGGCGGTGGCGTCGGCCGGGGTCCGGCAGTTGCGACCGGGAAGGTCGACGGCGTCGATACGGATGTCCATACGGCCATCATCCCGATCCACCCGTCGCCCCGCCCGCTCCACCCCGTCCCGGCAGATCGACGCCACCGCCCCCGACCACTAAAGGGCCGCGCACTGCCCCGTCTTGACGCTGCGGACCTGGTTCGGCCTGCCCGCGTCGCTCGGCGCCGGCTTGTTGGCGACGCACGCCAGGGGGCCGCCGATGCTGTTGGCGGAGAGCTGGACGCCTCCGCCGTTGCCGACCAGGGAGACCGGGGCGGCGAAGGTGTTCCCGGTGCAGCCCGTGCCGCCGAGCCGTACCGGACCGGTGGACGCGGTGACGGCGACGGGGCCGTTGACCTGCGTACCGCAGAGCTGGAGCGTGCGCGCGCCGGCCGCGCTCAGCGGGCCCTTGACGGTGCTGCCGTTGCTCACGAGCGAGGCGCCCGGCAGCACGGTGACCGGGCCGTTGACGAGGGCGCGGTCGAGGCAGGTCACGCCCCGGGAGACGGTCAGCGGGCCCGAGCGGGTGCCGGTGACCGTGGTCGTGCAGGCGGGGGTCGCGGGGACGTCGGCCTTGAAGTCGAGCGCGTACGCTAGCTTGCCCGGCTTGGCGTCCGTGATCGGCTTGCTCAGCTTGGCGAACTCGCCGGACGTCTCCTTCTTCCCGGCGTTCCACTCGGCGAGCTTGCCGAGGTCGGCCGCGGTCTTGCCGCTGGCGACGGGGTCCTGGTCGCCGAGCGCGACCATGGCCTTGGACGTCTTCTTCACCAGGTCGAGGTAGCCCGGGAACCCGTTGAGGTCGCTCGTGCCGAGGTCGAGGCTGCCGCGCAGCCACTCGCCCCAGTAGTACTCCAGGAACTCGGACGGGTTGTCCGGTGTCGCGTAGCCGATGTCGCGGGTGAAGTAGACGAGGCTGCGGTAGGGGTCGTTGTGGAAGTTGGCGATGCCCAGCCGGTCGGGCAACTGGTTCAGCGTGATCGGGCGGTCGTTCTCGTCGCGCAGCCAGACCTTCTTCTGCGCCTCCATCGTCTTCCAGAACTCGGCCGTGGACAGGCGCGAGAAGTTGTCGGTGACGCGGAGGCGTACGTGCGTCGCGGCGCCGCCGTCCGGGCTCTCCAGGAAGGAGGTCAGCGTGTGGTGACCGTCCGTCAGGTACAGGACGCCGCCGGGTCCGATGACGACCGTCTTCATCGGGGCGACGGTCTCGGGCGTCTCCTGACCGACGGGCACGGTGCAGGTGAAGCTCGACGGGTCGTCAAGACGGGCGTCCGGCTCGGCCGTCGCGGTCTCCCCCTGCCCGTTCGCCTCGCACCAGTCGTCGAACCGCTTGTTGAAGCCGCCCGCCGCCGCGTCCTTGTCGGAGCGGTAGCGGCCGAGCTTGTAGTACACCTCGTCGTAGCCGAGTACCGACTGCGTGGGGTGCAGTTCGCCCAGGGTGACGTCGAGCAGGTCACCCGATTCGGCACAGCGGTACGCCGCCGGGGTCCCCGGGGTTCCGCAGTCGCGCGCCGGTGCCTTCGCCTGAGCCGGCCCCGCACCGACCGTCAGCGCCGAGGCGGCAACGCCGCCCGCGAGTATCCAGGCCGCCGTACGTCGCGGCGTACCGCCCTTCGATCTCTTCATGTCGTCCCTCCCGCTCATACCGATGGCGGCCCCGAGATCAGGTGCCGCCGCCCCGGACGGTGCCACGCGCGGGCGATCGGCGGATGGCCCGGAGGTGAACGGGGAACGGCGGGCGGCTTCTGCCGTGGGCAGAGGCGGTCGACGCCGGAGCGGGGCTCGCGGAGGATGACGGCATGGGAGACAACCGGGGCGCGGACCTGCCGGTACGACGGCTGGACATGGGGTACTTCGTACGGCCGGCTGCGGAGACGGGGGGTCCGGAGCCGAGGGTGGAACCGGTGTTCGCGTACGTCGTACGCCACGAGCGGGGGCTGCTCCTCTTCGATTCGGGCATCGGTGAGGCGGACGCGGAGACCGAGGCGCACTACCGCCCCCGGCGGCGGGGGCTGGCGGAGGCACTGTCGGGGGCGGGGCTGTCGCCGGCGGACATTTCCCTCCTGGTGAACTGCCACCTGCACTTCGACCACTGCGGCGGAAATCCCCTGCTGGCGGGCAGGCCGATCCTGGTCCAGGAGACAGAGCTGGCGACCGCCCGCGCGGGCGGCTACACCGTCGACGCGCTGGTGGACTTTCCGGGCGCGGTGTACGAGGAGGTGGCCGGCGAGACGGAGATCTGGCCGGGCGTACGGATCATCCCGACCCCGGGCCACACGGCGGGCCACCAGTCGCTCGCCGTCCGTGGCCGGGACGGCACCGTCGTGGTCCTCGCGGGCCAGGCGCACGACTTCGCCTCGGAGTTCGGCTCGGACCACGCCGCCCTGAGGGCCGCGAACGACGGAGTCGAACCACCCCTCCCCTCCTACCGGCCATGGATGGAGCGCATCACGGCCCTCGACCCGCGCCGCGTACTGTTCGCGCACGACGGCGCGGTCTGGGAACCGGCGACCGATGAGTCCACGGGCGCGCCGGAGTCGTAACGGCCATGAGGGTGATCGTGGAGAACGCGTCGACGGGCCACCCGTTCGCTTGACGGAACCAAGTCAGGGAGATGGTGCGTGTGCGCGAGTTCGACGTGGAGTTGAGTGACGGGCGGACGCTGCGGGTTCATGACAGTGGGGGTGGTGAGGGGCTCGTGGTGTTCTGGCATCACGGGACGCCCAACATCGGCTCGCCTCCCGCGCCGCTCTTCCCCTTCTCCTCCCGGCTCGGGATCCGCTGGATCTCGTACGACCGGCCCGGTTACGGGGGGTCCACCGCGCGGCCGGGGCGGGATGTGGCGTCCGTGGCCGGGGATGCCGGTGCCGTCGCCGATGCGCTGGGGGTGGAACGGTTCGCCGTGATGGGGCACTCCGGGGGCGGGCCGCACGCCCTGGCCTGCGGTGCGCTGCTGCCCGAACGGGTCGTCGCGGTCGTCGCGGTGGCGGGGCTCGCGCCGTTCGGTGCCGACGGGCTCGACTGGTTCGCCGGTATGTCGGCGTCGGGGGTGGCGGGGCTGCGGGCCGCGGCGGCGGGGCGGGAGGCCAAGGAGGCGTACGAGGCTTCCGCCGCGTACGACCCCGAGATGTTCACGCCCGCCGATCACGCCGCCCTCGCCGGTCCGTGGTCCTGGTTCGGTGACGTGGTCGGCCCGGCGCTCGCCTCCGGACCGGGTGGGCTCATCGACGACGACCTCGCGTACGTGACTCCGTGGGGGTTCGACCCGGGGCAGGTCACCGCGCCCGTGCTGTTGCTGCACGGCGGGCAGGACCGGATCGCGTCCGTCGCCCACGCGCGGTGGCTGGCGGACCGGTGCCCCTCTGCGGAGCTGCGCGTGAGCCCGCCCGACGGGCACATCTCCGTACTCGAAGGCGCAGAGTCCGCCCTGACCTGGCTCACCGAGCAGCGGACGGGGCGTACCTGATCAGCGGACGCCGGGCACTCACCTTCGGCCACAGCAAGATCAACCTCCACCGGGCGGGCCACGAGTTCGCACCCAGGGCCGCCCACCCGACCCCTGGCAGCGCCGACCTGTGCCTGATCGTGGACCGGCCCCTCACCGAGGTCGTCGCCGAACTCGCCGCCCACGGCGTCCCGGTCGAGGAGGGCTGAGCGGACGGCCCACCAGGTACGCCCGGGTACGCCCGCACGGGCTCAGCTCAGCGCCTGGACCTCGGCGTATGTCGGGGCGCCCGGTGTGAGAGGCGTGAGTGGGCGGCCCTCGCGGATCGCCACCGCCGATGCCACCGCCTCCCCCAACGCCCTGCGATAGAGCAGCGAACCGAGACTGACCCGACGTACGCCGAGCGCCGCGAGTTCCCTCATGGGAGGTCCCTCCGGCGAGTAGAGGATGTTCAACGGCACCTCCACGGCGGCCACTTGGGCACCGATCCCGGCGGGATCGATGAGCCCCGGCACGAACACCCCGTCCGCTCCCGCCTCCTGATACTCCATCAGGCGGGCGGTCGTCTCGGAGTGCCGTACGTCCAGCGGCAGGCCCAGCCAGTACGTGTCCGTGCGGGCATTCACGAACAGGCCCGGCACCGCCGCCTTCACCGCCGCGATCTTCGCCGCGTGCAGTTCGGCGGGCGCGAGGGTGCCGTCGCCGCGCCCGTCCTCCAGGTTGACCCCGACGGCGCCCGCACCGGCCAACTCCCTTGCCAGATCGGCCACTTCGTCGGGATCGTCACTGAAGCCGCCCTCCGCGTCGACGGAGACGAGAAACCCTTCCCCGCCCAGCCGCGCGGCCAGAGCGAGGGTCGCCTCACGGGTCGCCGCGTGCCCGTCGGGCAGCCCCGCCGCCGCGGCCACCCCCAGACTCGTGGTGCCGACGGCCGGGAACCCGCGCGCGGCGAGCGCGGCGGCGGAGGCGTGGTCCCAGGCGTTGGGGAGCAGCAGCGGGGCGCCGTGGCGATGCAGCGCCGCGAAGTCGTCGTACGCGGTCATGGTTCCCGCCTCCTGTCGTGCCTTCGCCGACTCCGTGCACCCGGTGTACTCCGGGAACTCTAGGAGGCGGACGTTTCGGCGGCGACCGAGGCATAGCCACAATGGACCCATGTCCCGACCCACCCCCCGCCCCCGTCCCCACCAGGCACCCGACGCCTGCCCCTGCGGGCTGCCCCAGCAGTACGCGGCGTGCTGCGGGCGGTTCCATCGGGGCGAGGGTGCGGCGGGTACCGCCGAGGCGCTGATGCGGTCGCGGTACTCCGCGTTCGTCGTACGGGACGAGCCGTATCTGCTGCGGACCTGGCACCCGGACACCCGCCCGGCGGGCGTGGCCTTCGACCCCGGGATGCGCTGGTCGGGGCTGGAGATCCTCGACGCGCGGGACGGATCGGCCTTCCACCGCACGGGCACGGTGACCTTCCGTGCCTCGTACACCGAGGGCGGCAGGCCGGGGGCGCTGCACGAGCGGAGCCGGTTCGAGCGGGTGGACGGGGCGTGGGTGTACGTGGACGGGGAGTTCGTCGACCAGCCGTAGAGGGACTACGGAGAGGCACTACGGGGCCAGGATGTCCAGTTCCTGGAGGGCGCCCACCGCGATCTCCCGGGTCAGCTCCTCCGCGCGCTCCGCGTTCCCCTCCCGTACCGCGTCCGCGACCTTGACGTGCAGGGTGACGGCGGCCGGGTCGGGGTCCTCGAACATCACCTGGTGGTGGGTGCGGCCCGCCAGGACCTCCGCGACGACATCGCCGAGGCGGGCGAACATCTCGTTGCCGGACGCGTTCAGGATCACGCGGTGGAAGGCGATGTCGTGCACGAGGTACGCCTCCAGTTGCTGGCCGCGTGAGGTGGCGACCAGACCGATCGCGCACTCGGTGAGTTCCGCGCACTGCTCGGCGGTGGCGTGGCGCGCCGCGAGGCCCGCGGCGACCGGTTCGATCGCGGACCGCAGCACCGTGAGGGAGCGCAGTTGGCGCGGCCGGTCGGCGCCGGCCAGACGCCAGCGGATGACCTGCGGATCGTAGACGTTCCACTCGGCCGTGGGACGGACGGTGACGCCGACGCGGCGGCGGGACTCGACCAGACGCATCGACTCCAGGACCCGGACGGCCTCCCGCATCACCGAGCGCGAGACCTCGAACCGCTGCGCCAACTCGTCGGTGCGCAGGACGCTTCCCGGCGGGTACTCACCGGCGGCGATGGCGGGACCGAGGGTCTCCAGTACGTGCGCGTGCAGCCCCCGGGCCGTTGTGGTCATGCCGCTCAGCGTACGAGGCGGGCAGCGCGAACAAAAAGTCAGACTTTTATGTCACACACTCTTGAATTAGTCAGACCTTATGGGTTTCATGCACGTGACACATCGATGTCGACGACGACAGACGACTACAGCGAGGACCTGGTGGAAGGCGTGACGGACGGCGTGGCGGAAGGCGTACGGGACGGCGTGCGGACGGAAGAGCAGGCAGAGCTTCCCTCCCATGTCGTCGTGGTCATGGGCGTGGCGGGCACCGGCAAGACGACGATCGGCCCCCTGCTCGCGGCGGCCCTCGGCGTTCCGTACGCCGAGGGCGACGACTTCCACCCGCCGGCGAACATCGCCAAGATGACCGCCGGGACCCCGCTCACCGACGAGGACCGGCTGCCGTGGCTCGACGCCATCGGCGCCTGGGCGCACGGCAGGGCCGGGCTCGGCGGTGTGGTCAGCAGCTCCGCGCTCAAGCGGAGCTACCGCGACCGGCTGCGGTCCGCCGCTCCCGGTCTGGTCTTCGTCCATCTCACGGGTGACCGGCAGCTCATCGAGGACCGTATGGCGCACCGTCAGGGGCACTTCATGCCGACGGCCCTCCTGGACTCCCAGTTCGCCGCGCTCCAGCCGCTGGAGCCGGACGAGACGGGGGTCGCCGTGGATGTGTCGGGCGGCCCCGAGGAGATCGCCGGCCGGGCGGTCACCGCATTGCGCGGACTCACGGTCCCGTAGCCCGTCCGCCGGCCCACCCGGCACCACCCCGCACAGCACCACCCCGCACGGCACCACCCCGCTCCACCGCCACCCCCCGCACGTCCCCCTTCCCGACCACCACCTCCAAGGAAGAACCGTGACCAGTCTCAGCGTCGAGATGCTGGCAGCGGACCCCGTCGCGCCGATCACCTCCGCGGGCCACGCCCAGCTCGGGATCGCCGTCCTCGCGGGCATCGCCGTCATCGTCCTGCTCATCACGAAGTTCAAGGTCCACGCCTTTCTGGCGCTGACCATCGGCTCGCTCGCCCTCGGCGCCTTCGCCGGGGCGCCGCTCGACAAGGTGATCACCAGCTTCACCGCGGGGCTCGGCTCCACGGTTGCCGGTGTGGGCGTGCTGATCGCCCTCGGCGCGATCCTCGGCAAGCTGCTCGCCGACTCCGGTGGCGCCGACCAAATCGTGGACACGATCCTCGCCAAGGCGGGCGGGCGCGGGATGCCGTGGGCGATGGTCCTGATCGCCTCCGTGATCGGGCTGCCGCTGTTCTTCGAGGTCGGCATCGTGCTGCTGATCCCGGTCGTGCTGATGGTCGCCAAGCGCGGCAACTACTCGCTGATGCGCATCGGTATCCCGGCGCTGGCCGGTCTGTCCGTGATGCACGGTCTGATACCGCCGCACCCCGGTCCGCTCGTCGCGATCGACGCGGTCCAGGCGAACCTCGGTCTGACGCTGGCGCTCGGTGTGCTGGTCGCGATCCCGACGGTGATCATCGCGGGCCCGCTGTTCTCGAAGTACGCGGCCCGCTGGGTCGACGTACCGGCGCCGGAGAAGATGATTCCGCAGCGGCCGTCCGAGGACTTGGAGCGGCGTCCCGGCTTCGGCGCGACCGTGTTCACGGTCATGCTGCCCGTCGTGCTGATGCTCGCCAAGGCGCTCGTCGACATCATCGTGGACGACCCCGCGAACATGGTGCAGCGGGTGTTCGACGTGGTCGGTTCGCCGCTGATCGCGCTGCTCGCGTCGGTCATTGTCGGCATGTTCACGCTGGGCCGGGCGGCCGGGTTCACCAAGGGGCGGCTGTCCACGACCGTCGAGAAGTCGCTCGCGCCGATCGCCGGTGTGCTGCTGATCGTCGGTGCCGGTGGCGGCTTCAAGGGCACCCTGATCGACTCGGGTGTGGGCCAGATGGTCCTGGAGATATCCAAGGACTGGTCGATTCCGGCGCTGCTGCTCGCGTGGCTGATCGCCGTGGTGATCCGGCTGGCGACCGGTTCCGCGACGGTCGCGACGGTGTCCGCCGCCGGTCTGGTGGCGCCGCTGGCCGCCGACATGTCGAGCACGCACCTCGCACTCCTGGTGCTGGCGATCGGCGCGGGCTCGCTGTTCTTCAGCCATGTCAACGACGCCGGTTTCTGGCTGGTGAAGGAGTACTTCGGGATGAGCGTCGGCCAGACGATCAAGACCTGGTCGGTCATGGAGACGCTGATCTCGGTGGTGGCGGGCGGCATCGTCCTGCTCCTCTCCCTGGTCATCTAGCCCCAACGCCGTTCAGTTAGGCGGGGCTGGGTGGTGTCAAGGGTCGGTTGCGAGCATGTTGATGCTGATGGTGGCCTGGTAGGTGGCCCGGTCGAT
>NZ_JBIVUQ010000009.1:0-306539 GCF_044757265.1 Streptomyces sp. NPDC091292
ACGCCCGGTTACATTCCGAACCCGGAAGCTAAGCCTCACAGCGCCGATGGTACTGCAGGGGGGACCCTGTGGGAGAGTAGGACACCGCCGAACTACCTTTAGGGAGCGGGTCCCTGATCTTAGGATCAGGGACCCGCTCCTTTTTTGTTTGCGTCACTTGCTGTTCACGTTGTGCCGCCAGCATCCGCGTCATGGGGACAGTTGCAATGTTGCGTGCCGCAAGTGTCGGAACGGGTGACGAGGTCGTCGTACCGGCCTTCGGGAACGCGGAAGTCGCCGAGGCCGTGGCGCTCGCCGGTGCGGTACCCGTCTTCGCGGACATCGACCCGGTGACGTACTGCATCGATGCCGACTCCGTGGCCGCCGTGCTGAGTTCACGCACCGCGGCCGTCGTCGCCGTGCACCGCTTCGGGCGGCCGGCCGATGTGGCCGGTCTGCGGCGGCTCGGTGAGCGGCACGGTCTCCTGGTGTTGGGCCAGGCCGACGCGGATCACTCCCTGGAGGCAGCTCCGTACGACGAGGTGGGGGAGCGGCGTGCTCATGCCGCTTACTTCGACGCGCGGCTCAAGGGCGTCATCACGCCGGCCCGCGGTGAAGGGCACACCTACGAGCAGTACGTGGTTCGTGTGCCCGGCAACGGGCGGCCCGACCGGGACGCGTTCGCACGAGCCGTACGGGCCAGGGGAGTCGACTGCCGCGTACCTGTAAAGACGCCCGTGCACCGGACGCCCGAACACCGGCGGAGTGTGATTCTGCCGGAGACCCAGCGGGCCGCCGATGAGACGCTGGCGCTGCCCGTGGGGGCATCTCTGACGCGTAGGGAGCGGCAGCGGATCGTGTCCGCGTGCAATGCGCTGGGAGGGCTTCTCCAGCCCGCCGGGCCGCTCTGGTTGGCCGCATCGCTCTGAGGCCCCGCCGTGTTCTTCGCACGGCGCGCGGTCTGTTCGAAGCACTCTGTTGTTCGGGGTATGATCTACTCCGTTGCCGCGCGGGAGTCCGCGTAGCGCAACAGGCCCCTATAGCTCAGTCGGTAGAGCGTCTCCATGGTAAGGAGAAGGTCAACGGTTCGATTCCGTTTGGGGGCTCCGCAGGAAAATGGCCTCCGCCCTTGTGGGCGGGGGCCATTGTCGTGTGCGGAGGTGTCTTCGCGGGTGTCTCAGTCCTTCTGGAGGCCCGGTACGCGCATCGCGAGGATCGCCATGTCGTCGGAGGGCGCGGCGCTCGCGAAGCGTTCCACCGCGCGCATCACGCGCGCGGCGACAGCGCCCGCGGTGAGGCCCGTCGACGTTTTCAGGAGTTCCGCGAGACCGTCGTCGCCGAGCATGCGGCTGCCCTCGCGGCGCTCAGTGACGCCGTCGGTGACGCACAAAAGGACGTCGCCCGGGTCGAGCGTCACCGTCTGCTCGTACAGCTCCAGGTCGTCCATGACGCCGAGGAGGGGCTGGGGTTCGGCGGCCGGTTCGACCGTGCCGTCCTGGCGCAGGCGCAGCGGGAGCGGATGGCCGGCGCAGACCACCTTCAGGACCGCGCTGCCGTCCTCCTGGGGCCACAACTCGCCGTACAGGAGGGTCAGGAAGCGGCTGCGGGCTCCCTCGTCGAGGATGGCGGCGTTGAGCCGCTCCAGGACGGCGGGTCCGCCGAAGCCCTCGCGCGCGAGGAGGCGCAGTGCGTGCCGGGCGAGACCGGTGACGGCGGCTGCCTCCGGGCCCGTACCGCAGACATCGCCGATCGCGAAGCCGTAGACGCCGTCGCGGATCGGGAACAGGTCGTAGAAGTCGCCACCGACCTCGTTGCCCTCGCCTGCCGCGCGGTAGATGACCTCGACCTCGACGCCGGGCACTTCGGGGCGCTCCGGGGGCAGGAGGCTGCGTTGGAGGGACTGGCTGATCGCTGTGCGCTCCGAGTACAGGCGGGCGTTGTCGAGGGCGAGGGCGGCCCTGCGGGACATGTCCTCGGCGAGTTCGAGGATCTCCTGCCGGAAGTGCTCGTCGGCGGGCTTGCCGAGCGTCAGCATGCCGATCACGCGGTTGCGGGCCACCAGCGGCAGGACGACCGTTTCGCCACCGACCGCCGACGCCGTGCCGTGCGCGGCGCCCACTCCGGAGCGGACGCTGTGCGGCTCTCCACGGCCGTCCAGGCTGCGCCGGGAGGTGCGCAGGGCATCCTGGTGGGCCGCCTGCGCGGGAGCGTGCCACACGCGCGCTCCGGGCGTCGGTACGGGGTCGGGCGGGGCGATCTTCGACAGGAGGGCCTTGAGGCCGTCGATGCGCTCCTCGTCCTCGTGCAGGACGTACGAGAGGTACGGGTCGGACGCCTGGTCGGCGATCGTGTAGACGGCGCACCAGGTGGCCAGGGTCGGCACCGTCATCTGGGCCATGAGGGCGAGGGTCTGATCGCGGTCCAGGGTGCCGGCGAGCAGGTCGGACGCCTCGACGAGGAAGCTGAGGGAGCCGCGGCGCAGGCGTTCCAACTCGCCGAGCCGGGCGGACTCGACGGCGAGGGCGATGCGGTCGGCGGCGAACTGGAGGCGCAGGGCCTCCTCGTTCGAGTACCGGTCCGGGGATTCCGCCGCGACGCCCAGTGAACCGGTGAGGCGGCCCTCGACCTTGAGCGGGACGGTGACGACCGAGCGCATTCCGGTGCCGCCCAGCAGGGGCACGGCGCCGGGGACGACGGTGAGGTCCTCGTGGACGGCGGGCATCCGGGCGGAGCCGTACCGTCCGGGGCCCGCTTCGACGGGCACGCGCGCGAAGCGCTGTCGTGCGGAGGGCAGTCCGGTGGAGGCGCGGACCTCCAACTCGGTCTCGTCGTCGGTCGCGAGGAGGAGGAACGCGGCGTCCCCGTCGAGCATGTCGCGGGCGCGTTCCACGGTGCGTTGCAGGAGGCCGTCGAGGTCGTCGGGGGCGGGCGATCCGATGAAGACCTCGAACGGGTCGGACGCCTTCCCTGACTCGGAGATCGTCGTCATGTCGGGCGCGGGGACGCGCAGGGGCGTCTGGAGGACCGCGCGCTCGTCGTCACGTACCAGCAGGCAGACCGTGGAGGGCTCGCCGTCCTTGTCGCGTACGCGTAGATGCGAGGCGTAGACGGGGATGACGCGGCCGTCGGCGCCGCGGATGCCGTAGCTGCCCTCCCAGCGGGAGAGTTGGAGGGCGTCGGCGATGCCGGTGCTGGTGCCCGGGGTGTGCGGCCAGGCGGCCAGGTCGGTGAGGGGTTTGCCGATGACCTGCTCGGCGGCGTACCCGAAGAGGTCATCGGCGTCCTCGTTCCAGGACGACAGGGCGCCGGCGCGGTCGATCTGGAGGACGGCGACCCGGACGCGGCCGTCGGTGAGGGGCAGCAGGTCGACCGGGAGCGAGGGGCCGGCGGTGCGGGTGCCGACGGGGCGTTCCGGAAGGTCGAGCTGGAACCAGACCTGTTTGTGCGTGGGGGTGTACTCGACGCCCCAGTGGCCGGCGAGTGCCGCGCAGAGTTGCAGACCGCGGCCTCCCTCGCGGTCGGGGCTGCCCATGTCCACGGGGGAGTGCTGGAGTGGGATTTCGCGTTCCGGATAGCGGTCGGCGACCTCGATGCGGACACCGTCGTCGGCGCGCAGGCACAGGACGTCGGCGGCGGTTCCCGCGTGCACCACGGCATTGGTCACCAGTTCGCTGGTGAGGACCACGGCGTCGTCGATGATGTCGGCGAAGCCCCAGCCCTGGAGGGTGTCGCGGACGAAGGACCGTGCGGTCGCGACGGAGCGTCCGACGGGTTCGAAGGTGGCAGCCGCGCGCGCGGTGATCACAGATCTCCTCGTCCGGGTGTCGACGTGCAGTGCTCCCCGCCCTCCCCGCTGGTGCGGCCAGGGTTCCGAGGGCTGGCCCCCGTGCAGTTGCAGTCCGGTGGTCATGCTGGGGCCGCCCCTCCGATGCCCGCTCGTACTCGTGCCACCACCCTGGCCGGGCGGACCGGGGTGGGTGGACAGCCGCATGCAAGGTTACTTACCTTCGCCGTCCATGCGGATGCCGCCTGCCACTGTTTCCGCCCGGAGGGTGTGCGGACGGTGTGCGAAGCTGCCGAACTGTTATGGCCGGGTTCCGCCATGGTGAAACACTGGGCAGGCTTCATGAGACAGCCAATGCACGAGGTCGACCCTTGCGGGAGGGACACGGTGGAGTCTGGCGCAGCGACGCGGGGCACAAGCACGCGCGCGAAGGACGGACGGTCCCTGAAGAAACCGCGTGACGCGGGGCAAGGGACGACGGCGGTGGACACGGCGTCGCTGAACAGGTTGCTGGCGGCGCTGGTGGCGATGCGGGACGGGAACTTCCGCAAGCGGCTCACGGTCTCCGGCGACGGTGTGATGTCGGAGATCGCGGCGGTGTTCAACGAGGTCGCGGACCGTAATCTTCATCTCACCGGAGAGTTGTCGCGGGTGCGGCGGGTGGTCGGACGTGAGGGAAAACTCACGGAGCGGCTGGAGACGGGCGCCTGTGAGGGTTCCTGGGCGGCGGCGATCAATGCCTCCAACTCCCTCGTCGACGACCTCGCACGGCCCGTCTCCGAGGTCGGACGGGTGCTGTCGGCGGTCGCCGAGGGTGACCTGGAGCAGCGCATGGAGCTGCGGGCGCAGGCGCCGGACGGCACCGGGCATCCGCTGCGTGGCGAGTTCCTGAAGGTCGGGCGGACCGTCAACAACCTGGTCGACCAGTTGTCGACGTTCACCGACGAGGTCACGCGGGTGGCCAGCGAGGTGGGCACCGAGGGCAAGCTGGGCGGTCAGGCCCGGGTGCGCGGAATGTCCGGTTCCTGGAAGGACCTGACGGATTCCGTCAACACGATGGCGTACCGGCTGACGGCGCAGGTACGGGACATCGCGCTGGTGACGACCGCGGTCGCCAAGGGTGACTTGTCCAGGAAAGTCACGGTTCATGTCGCCGGTGAGATGTTGGAGCTGAAGAACACCGTCAACACGATGGTGGATCAGCTCTCGTCGTTCTCGTCCGAGGTGACCCGCGTCGCGCGCGAGGTGGGCACGGAAGGGGAGCTGGGCGGGCAGGCGCAGGTGCCGGGCGTCGCGGGCGTGTGGAAGGACCTCACCGACTCCGTCAACCTCATGGCGGGCAACCTCACGGCCCAGGTACGCGGTATCGCGGAGGTGACGACGGCCGTCGCGAACGGTGACCTGTCGCGGAAGGTCACCGTCAGCGCGCGCGGGGAGGTCGCGCAACTCGCCGAGACGATCAACCAGATGACCGCGACGCTGCGTACCTTCGCGGACGAGGTCACGCGCGTGGCGAACGAGGTCGGCGGGGAGGGCCAGCTCGGCGGCCAGGCGAACGTGCCGGGTGCGGCGGGCACCTGGAAGGACCTCACCGACTCGGTGAACACGGTCTTCCGCAACCTCACCACGCAGGTGCGGGACATCGCCGCGGTGACGACGGCGGTCGCCAACGGCGATCTGTCGCAGAAGGTCACCGTCGATGTCGCGGGCGAGATGCTGGAGCTGAAGAACACCGTCAACACGATGGTCGACCAGCTCTCCGCGTTCGGCTCCGAAGTGACCCGTGTCGCGCGCGAGGTCGGTGTCGAGGGCGAGCTGGGCGGTCAGGCGCAGGTGCCGGGTGCGGCGGGCACCTGGAAGGACCTGACGGACTCCGTGAACACGGCGTTCCGCAACCTCACGGGCCAGGTCCGCAACATCGCGCAGGTGACCACGGCGGTCGCGAACGGCGACCTGTCGCAGAAGGTCACCGTCGACGTCTCAGGCGAGATGCTCCAGCTGAAGAACACCGTGAACACCATGGTGGACCAGCTCTCCAGCTTCGCCGACCAGGTCACGCGGATGGCCCGCGACGTGGGCACCGAGGGCCGGCTCGGCGGCCAGGCGCGCGTGGACGGCGTCAGCGGTACGTGGAAGGAGCTGACGGACTCCGTCAACTTCATGGCGGGGAACCTGACGTCCCAGGTGCGGCAGATCGCCCAGGTGACGACCGCCGTCGCGCGCGGGGACCTCTCCCAGAAGATCGACGTGGACGCGCGCGGAGAGATCCTGGAGCTGAAGAACACCATCAACACGATGGTCGATCAGCTCTCCGCCTTCGCCGACCAGGTGACCCGTGTCGCGCGCGAGGTGGGCACGGAGGGGCGTCTGGGGGGCCAGGCGCAGGTGCCGGGCGTCGCGGGCGTGTGGCGCGACCTCACGGACTCCGTGAACGGCATGGCGGGCAACCTCACCGCGCAGGTCCGCAACATCGCCCAGGTCGCCACCGCCGTCGCGCGCGGTGACCTGTCGCAGACGATCGACGTGGACGCGCGCGGGGAGATCCTGGAGCTGAAGAACACCCTCAACACGATGGTGGACCAGCTCTCGAACTTCGCCGAGCAGGTCACGCGCGTCGCGCGCGAGGTGGGCACCGAGGGCATCCTCGGCGGGCAGGCCGAGGTGCAGGGTGTGTCCGGTACGTGGAAGGACCTCACCCAGTCCGTCAACTTCATGGCGAACAACCTGACCATCCAGGTCCGCAGCATCGCCGAGGTCACCACGGGAGTCGCGCGGGGTGATCTGTCCAAGAAGATCACTGTCGACGCGCGGGGCGAGATCCTGGAACTCGTCACCACCGTCAACACGATGGTCGACCAGCTGTCCAACTTCGCCGAGCAGGTGACCCGTGTCGCCCGTGAGGTCGGTACCGAGGGCAATCTCGGCGGCCAGGCGCGCGTACCGGGTGTCACGGGCATCTGGAAGGACCTCAGCGACAACGTCAACCTGATGGCCAACAACCTGACCAGTCAGGTGCGGAACATCTCCCAGGTGTCCGCGGCCGTCGCCAATGGCGACCTCACCAAGAAGGTCACGGTCGAGGCCCGGGGCGAGGTCGCGCAGCTCGCCGACACCGTCAACACGATGGTGACGACCCTGTCGTCCTTCGCGGACGAGGTGACCCGTGTCGCGCGCGAGGTGGGCACGGACGGCATCCTGGGTGGCCAGGCGCGCGTGCCGGGTGTCTCCGGGACCTGGAAGGACCTCACCGAGTCCGTGAACTCGATGGCGTCCAACCTGACCGGGCAGGTCCGTAACATCGCCATGGTCACCACCGCCATCGCCAAGGGTGACCTGACCAAGAAGATCGACATCGACGCGCGCGGGGAGATCCTCGAACTCAAGACGACCATCAACACGATGGTCGACCAACTGTCGTCGTTCGCCGAGCAGGTCACCCGGGTGGCGCGCGAGGTGGGTACGGAAGGCCAACTCGGCGGCCAGGCGCGCGTACGCGACGTCGACGGCACCTGGCGCGACCTGACCGAGTCGGTGAACGAGATGGCCGGCAACCTGACCCGTCAGGTGCGTGCCATCGCCGCGGTCGCCACCGCGGTGACCCGCGGCGACCTCAACCTGAAGATCGACGTGGACGCCGCCGGCGAGATCCAGGACCTCCAGGACAACATCAACACGATGATCGCGAACCTCCGCGACACCACCATCGCCAACAAGGAACAGGACTGGCTGAAGGGCAACCTGGCCCGCATCTCCGGTCTGATGCAGGGCCGCCGTGACCTGGACGACGTGGCCGGGCTCATCATGAGCGAGCTGACGCCCGTGGTCTCCGCGCAGCACGGCGCGTTCTTCCTGGCGATGCCCACGGACGACGGACAGGACGTCGCCGCCGCGCACGACGAGGAGTACGAGCTGCGGATGCTCGGCTCCTACGGGTACTCCATGGGCTCCATGCCGACATCGTTCCGGCTCGGCGAGACGCTGATCGGGACGGCCGCGAAGGAGAAGCGGACGATCCTCGTGGAGAACGTGCCGCCGGGCTATCTGAAGATCGCCTCGGGGCTCGGGGAGGCGCCTCCCGGGCACATGATCGTGCTGCCTGTGCTCTTCGAGGGGACGGTGCTCGGTGTGATCGAGCTGGCGTCGTTCCAGCAGTTCACGCACATTCAGAAGGACTTCCTCAACCAGATCGCCGAGATGATCGCGACGAGCGTCAACACGATCAGCGTCAACACCAAGACGGAAGTACTCCTCAAGCAGTCCCAGGAGCTGACCGAGCAACTGCGGGAACGGTCGGCGGAGTTGGAGAACCGGCAGAAGGCGCTCCAGGAGTCCAACGCGGAGCTGGAGGACAAGGCCGAACTCCTCGCCCAGCAGAACCGCGACATCGAGGTCAAGAACACCGAGATCGAAGAGGCCCGGCAGGTACTCGAAGAGCGCGCCGAACAGCTCGCCGTGTCGATGCGCTACAAGTCCGAGTTCCTCGCCAACATGTCGCACGAGCTGCGCACCCCGCTCAACTCGCTGCTGATCCTGGCGAAGCTGCTCGCCGACAACGCCGACGCGAACCTGACGCCCAAGCAGGTCGAGTTCGCCGAAACGATCCACGGCGCGGGCTCCGACCTGCTCCAGCTGATCAACGACATCCTGGACCTGTCGAAGGTCGAGGCCGGCAAGATGGACGTCTCGCCGACCCGGATCGCCCTGGTCCAGCTCGTCGACTACGTGGAGGCCACTTTCCGGCCGCTCACCGCCGAGAAGGGCCTCGACTTCTCCGTACGGGTGTCGCCCGAGCTGCCCGCGACGCTGCACACGGACGAGCAGCGACTGCTCCAGGTGCTGCGCAATCTGCTGTCCAACGCGGTCAAGTTCACGGACTCCGGCGCCGTCGAGCTGGTGATCAGGACGGCCGGTGCCGATGTGCCGGTCGCCATCCGGGAACAGCTCCTGGAGGCGGGTTCGCTGCGGGACGCGGACGCCGACCTGATCGCGTTCTCGGTGACCGACACCGGCATCGGGATCGCGTCGGGCAAGATGCGGGTGATCTTCGAGGCGTTCAAGCAGGCCGACGGCACGACCAGCCGTAAGTACGGCGGTACGGGTCTGGGCCTGTCGATCAGCCGGGAGATCGCGCGGCTGCTCGGCGGCGAGATCCACGCGGCCAGCGAACCGGGCCGTGGCTCCACGTTCACGCTGTATTTGCCGCTGCACCCCAGCGAACTGCCGCCGCAGGGCTATCCGCAGCTTTCGCCGGGGGGAGCGTCCGGCGAAGGCGGTCTGTCGGACGGCGGTATGTCCGAGGGCGGTCACGCCCGGCTCGAAGCGGAGATGCCGCCCGAGGTGAAGTCGTACCAGGACACCCAGAACGGTCCGGCCGCGCTCTTCCGGCGCCGCCGCAGGGCCGTGTCGTCCGGCTCCGAGCACCGTCCCGCGCTGCCGCGTACGTCCGACCGGATCTCCGAGCGGATGGCGGACCGGCTGTCGGACCGGATGGCGGACCGGCTCTCCGATCGGACGACGGAGCGTGACGACGCGTGGGCGGGCAGCGGCAACGGCCAGGAGCCGGCCGCACCCACCGCACCCCGGCGCGTCTACGGGTTCGGCGGCGAGAAGGTCCTCATCGTCGACGACGACATCCGCAATGTGTTCGCGCTCACCAGCGTCCTCGAACAGCACGGCCTGGCGGTGCTGTACGCCGAGAACGGCCGCGAGGGCATCGAGGTCCTGGAACAGCACGACGACGTCACGCTCGTCCTCATGGACATCATGATGCCCGAGATGGACGGGTACGCGACGACGACCGCGATCCGCAGGATGCCCCAGTTCGCCGGGCTGCCCATCATCGCGCTGACGGCGAAGGCGATGAAGGGCGACCGGGAGAAGGCCATCGAATCTGGAGCCTCCGACTACGTGACCAAACCGGTCGACCCCGATCATCTTCTTTCGGTGATGGGACAGTGGATGCACGCGGAATAGGGGCGTACCGGACGGCGGACGAGCGGGACCGGCGGGGAACGCGCGGAGTACGTGCAGGTGCCGAGGGCAGATGCCGGAGGCCGTGTAGAACTGCCGTGTCCGGGGAACCTTCTGGTCTCGCGCCACGTTTCCGGTACGTGCGCAGTGACATCGCGGTGACAGGGTGTGGCGACAGGCGGGGTGCGGCTACGATGACCGGCACAAGGACGGACGGCGTAAGGGAGCCGTCCCCTGGGGCGGCACCCGGTGCACTGCCGGGACGAGGAGGGCGGGCCATGGTGCAGAAGGCCAAGATCCTCCTGGTCGATGACCGGCCGGAGAATCTGCTGGCGCTGGAGGCCATTCTCTCCGCGCTCGATCAGACACTGGTGCGGGCATCGTCAGGGGAGGAAGCGCTCAAAGCACTGCTCACGGACGACTTCGCGGTCATTCTGCTGGACGTCCAGATGCCGGGCATGGACGGATTCGAGACCGCCGCGCACATCAAGCGGCGCGAACGTACCCGGGACATCCCGATCATCTTCCTCACCGCCATCAACCACGGCCCCCACCACACCTTCCGGGGATACGCGGCCGGCGCCGTGGACTACATCTCCAAGCCGTTCGACCCCTGGGTCCTGCGCGCGAAGGTCTCCGTCTTCGTCGAGCTGTACATGAAGAACTGCCAACTGCGGGAGCAGGCCGCCCTGCTGCGGCTCCAGCTCGAAGGCGGTGGCAGGAGCGACGTCGGCGACGCCAAGGAGCCCGCCGGACTGCTCGCCGAACTCTCCGCGCGGCTCGCCGCCGTCGAGGAGCAGGCCGAGGCCCTGTCGAAGCAGCTCGACCACTCCGCCGACGCGGCGGCCGTCGCCACCGCGGCCCATCTCGAACGCAAACTGACGGGCCTGCGCAGGGCGCTTGACGCCCTGGAACCGGGCGCCGGAACCGGCGCGCCCAGCCTCCCGTCGCAGAACTGACCCGGCGGCCTCGGCGGCCGGATCGCGGGTCACCCCGTCCAACGGCCCCTGACCGGGGGCCGATCCGGGCCGGGGGCCGGGCTGAGGAAGCGTCAGTTCCGCGCCACAGCAGCAGCGACACGAACGGGTGAAGCAGTGGGCACACGTGTCCGCTGTGGTCTCCACCGGTAACCTCACACCCATGGCCTCACGTCAGCCCGCAGCCAAGAAGTCGCCCGCGAAGAAGGCACCCGCGCCGGCGAAGGCTCCGGCGAAGAAGGCCGCGGCCAAAAAAGCGCCCGCCAAGAAAGCCCCGGCCAAGAAGGCGGCGGCGAAGAAACCGGCACCCAAGCCCGCACCCAACCCGACCGGGGGCGTGTACCGGCTCGTACGCGCCGTCTGGCTCGGCTCGGCACACACCGTCGGGGCGATGTTCCGCGGCATAGGGCGCGGCGCCAAGGGCCTCGACCCGGCCCACCGCAAGGACGGCCTCGCGCTGCTCCTGCTCGGTGTCGCGCTGATCGTCGCCGCCGGCACCTGGTCGAACCTCCGCGGCCCCGTCGGCGACCTCGTCGAAATGCTCGTGACCGGTGCCTTCGGCCGGCTCGACCTGCTCGTGCCGATACTGCTCGCCGTCGTCGCCGCCCGCCTCATCCGCCACCCCGAGAAGCCCGACGCCAACGGACGTATCGTCATCGGCCTGTCCGCGCTCGTCATCGGCGTACTCGGCCAGGTCCACATCGCGTGCGGCGCACCCGCCCGCAGCGACGGCATGCAGGCCATAAGGGACGCGGGCGGCCTCATCGGCTGGGGCACCGCCACCCCGCTGACGTACACCATGGGCGACGTCCTCGCCGTGCCGCTGCTCGTGCTGCTCACCGTCTTCGGGCTGCTCGTCGTCACCGCCACCCCCGTCAACGCCATCCCGCAGCGGCTGCGCCTGCTCGGCGTCAAGCTCGGCGTCGTCCACCCCGAACCCGCCGAAGGAGTCGGAGAGGACGACGAGCGGTACGACGAGCAGTGGCGCGAGGCGCTGCCCGACCGAGGCCGCAGGCGCGCCCCTGCGCCCGCCGCGTACGATCAGGCCCGCTCCGCCGCCCAGGCCGAGGAAGAGGCGCTCTCCAAGCGCCGCAGGCCCCGCCGCACCCCCGTGCAGCCCGTCCTCGACCGGCCCATGGACGCGGTCGACGTGGCCGCCGCTGCCGCCGCCGCACTCGACGGCGCCGTCCTGCACGGCATGCCGCCCTCGCCACTGGTCGCCGACCTCACCCAGGGCGTCACCGTCGAGCGGGAACCCGAGCCGAGCCCCGTCGTGCCCACCGCGCGCGTGAAGGAGTCCCTGCGCGAGGAGGCACCCGTCAAGGCGGCCCTCAAGAAGGACGTCCCCGCGCGCGACGACCGCGACGACGAGGAGGCATCGCCCGCGCGTGCCGCCGTGCCCGACCTCACCAAGTCCGCGCCTGACGCCCCCCGGGACCTCCCCCCGCGCGCGGAGCAGCTGCAGCTCGCCGGAGACATCACTTACGCACTGCCCTCGCTCGACCTCCTGGAGCGCGGCGGGCCCGGCAAGTCGCGCAGCGCGGCGAACGACGCCGTCGTCGCGTCCCTCACGACGGTGTTCTCGGAGTTCAAGGTCGACGCCGCAGTCACCGGCTTCACGCGCGGGCCGACGGTCACCCGCTACGAGGTCGAGCTGGGCCCCGCCGTGAAGGTCGAACGCATCACGGCGCTCACCAAGAACATCGCCTACGCCGTCGCCAGCCCCGACGTCCGCATCATCAGCCCCATCCCCGGCAAGTCCGCCGTCGGCATCGAGATCCCCAACACCGACCGCGAGATGGTCAACCTGGGCGATGTGCTGCGCCTGGCTGCCGCGGCCGAGGACGACCACCCGATGCTCGTCGCGCTCGGCAAGGACGTCGAGGGCGGCTATGTGATGGCCAACATGGCGAAGATGCCGCACGTCCTGGTCGCCGGCGCCACCGGCTCCGGCAAGTCGTCCTGCATCAACTGCCTGATCACCTCCGTCATGATGCGGGCGACCCCTGAAGACGTCCGGATGGTCCTCGTCGACCCCAAGCGCGTCGAGCTGACCGCCTACGAGGGCATCCCGCACCTCATCACACCGATCATCACCAACCCCAAGCGCGCGGCCGAGGCCCTCCAATGGGTCGTCCGCGAGATGGACCTGCGCTACGACGACCTCGCCGCCTTCGGCTACCGGCACATCGACGACTTCAACCAGGCCGTCCGCAACGGCAAGGCGAAGGCCCCCGAAGGCAGCGAACGCGAGCTTCACCCATACCCGTATCTGCTGGTCATCGTCGACGAGCTGGCCGACCTGATGATGGTGGCGCCGCGCGACGTGGAGGACTCGATCGTCCGCATCACGCAGCTCGCGCGCGCGGCGGGCATCCACCTGGTGCTCGCGACACAGCGCCCGTCCGTGGACGTCGTCACCGGCCTCATCAAGGCGAACGTGCCCTCCCGTCTCGCCTTCGCCACCTCCTCGCTCGCCGACAGCCGCGTCATCCTCGACCAGCCCGGCGCCGAGAAACTCATCGGCAAGGGCGACGGCCTGTTCCTGCCCATGGGCGCGAACAAGCCGACCCGAATGCAGGGCGCCTTTGTCACCGAGGAGGAGGTCGCCGTCGTCGTCCAGCACTGCAAGGACCAGATGACGCCGGTCTTCCGGGACGACGTCGTCGTCGGCACCAAGCAGAAGAAGGACATCGACGAGGACATCGGCGACGACCTCGACCTGCTCTGCCAGGCCGCCGAGCTGGTGGTCTCGACCCAGTTCGGATCCACGTCGATGCTCCAGCGCAAGCTCCGCGTCGGCTTCGCCAAGGCGGGCCGGCTCATGGACCTGATGGAGTCCCGGAACATCGTCGGACCCAGCGAGGGCTCCAAGGCGCGCGATGTCCTCGTGAAGGCCGACGAAATCGATGGAGTGCTCGCCGTGATCCGTGGGGAGGCTCAACCCTAGGAATCGGGACCCGTCGCTCCGAATCCGTCACCCCACAGCAGCCGTGGCTGTGTGTTCATGGCTGCGAATTCATGCATACGTACGCGCGGCTTCGTCGCGTCGCTTTGTACGCGTGGCTTCGTATCCGTGCCGGAGGCCGCTGCGCGGTCCGGGCTTCCGAACGGGCTCACCCGTACGGGCAGCGGGGGCAACCGTTTCCCTTCGGCGTACGTCAAGTTGAGGGAAGGGACAGCGCTGCGTCCGCCACCGGCTCACCGGCGTCCCGTCCCTGTCTCGCCATCGGGACGCCCGGCCATACCGATGGCGTACAAAGTCCCACCGCCCGGTTGCCCCACCCTTTCGTACCCCCCCTAGACTGAACCTCCAGCAGGTGGCTACACGCTCGAAAGGCACCCTCGTGTCCATCGGCAACTCCCCTGAAGACGACCGTCCGTCGACCCACGACGACCGGCCCTCGACAGAAGACGACCGTCCCGCAGCCGAAGCCGACCGTCCCGCCGAGGACGAACACTTCTCCATCGGCCGTGCCCTCCAGACGGCCCGCATCGACGCGGGCCTGACCGTGGACGAGGTCAGCGCCGCGACCCGGGTGCGCATCCCGATCGTGCACGCGATCGAGCAGGACGACTTCTCCCGCTGCGGCGGCGATGTCTACGCGCGCGGGCACATCAGGACCATCGCGCGCGAGGTGGGCATCGACCCGGCGCCGCTGCTGGAACGGTACGCAGCCGAACACGGTGGACGCCCGTCGCAGAGCGCCGCCGTACCGCTGTTCGAGGCCGAGCGGATCCGGCCCGAGCCGCGCCGCCCCAACTGGACCGCGGCCATGGTCGCGGCGATCGTCGCCGTGATCGGCTTCGTCGGGTTCACCGCGTTCAAGGGCGACGACAGCGCGGACACCGCCAACACGCAGGTCACCGAGGGCCCCACGCCCGCCACCGGCAAGCCCGCGCCCAAGCCCCCGCAGAAGAAGCCCACCAACCCCAAGCCGTCCGAGAGCGCCATCGCCGCGGCGCCCACCGACAAGGTCACCGTCAAGGTGGACGCGGCCGACGGCCGCAGCTGGATCTCCGCCAAGGACCACAACGGCCGCACCATGTTCGACGGCCTCCTCAAGGAGGGCGAGTCGAAGACCTTCGAGGACAGCCAGAAGATCGACCTCGTCCTCGGTGACGCCGGCGCCATCAAGCTGTTCGTCAACGGCAAGGCCATCGACGACGAGTTCCAGCCGGGCCAGGTCGAGCGCCTCTCGTACACCAAGGGCGACCCCGAGGTGGGCTGAACCCGCAGGTACGACGGGCCCGCGGCCGGACCCCACCGACCGCACGGCCGCCCGGCGACAGCCGCCCCGGCCAAGATCGGGGAGCCTCGTCGCAGGGGCTGTCGGTGGGACGAAGTAGTCTGAGCCCATGCCCGAACGCCGCACTGTCGCCCTAGTCACTCTTGGCTGCGCCCGTAACGAGGTGGACTCGGAGGAGCTGGCGGGCCGCTTGGAGGCGGACGGCTGGCAGCTCGTCGAGACCGCCGAAGAAGCCGACGTAGCCGTCGTCAACACGTGCGGATTCGTGGAAGCCGCCAAGAAGGACTCCGTCGACGCCCTCCTGGAGGCCAACGACCTCAAGGGACACGGCAGAACCCAGGCCGTCGTCGCCGTCGGCTGCATGGCCGAGCGGTACGGCAAGGAACTCGCCGACGCCCTCCCCGAGGCGGACGGCGTCCTCGGCTTCGACGACTACGCGGACATCTCCGACCGCCTCCAGACCATCCTGAGCGGCGGCATCCACGCCTCGCACACCCCCCGCGACCGCCGCAAGCTGCTGCCCGTCAGCCCCGCTCAGCGGCAGGAAGCGGGCTCGGGCGTCGCCCTCCCCGGGCACGCACCCGTGGCCGCCCCGGTGGACCTGCCCGACGGCCTCGCCCCCGCGTCCGGCCCGCGCGCGCCCCTGCGCCGCCGCCTCGGCACCTCACCCGTCGCGTCCGTGAAGCTGGCCTCCGGCTGCGACCGGCGCTGCTCCTTCTGCGCCATCCCGTCCTTCCGCGGCTCCTTCATCTCGCGCCGTCCGTCGGACGTCCTCGGCGAGACCCGCTGGCTGGCCGAGCAGGGCGTCAAGGAGATCATGCTGGTCTCCGAGAACAACACGTCGTACGGCAAGGACCTCGGCGACATCCGCCTCCTGGAGACCCTCCTGACCGAACTCGCCGCCGTCGACGGCATCGAGCGCGTGCGCGTGAGCTACCTCCAGCCCGCCGAGATGCGGCCGGGGCTCATCGATGTCCTCACCTCCACCGAGAAGGTCGCGCCCTACTTCGACCTCTCCTTCCAGCACTCCGCGCCCGGGGTGCTGCGCGCGATGCGCCGCTTCGGGGACACCGACCGGTTCCTCGACCTGCTCGACCAGATCCGCGGCAAGGCACCCCAGGCCGGGGTGCGGTCCAACTTCATCGTCGGCTTCCCCGGCGAGACCGACGCCGACCTCGCCGAGCTGGAGCGTTTCCTCACGGGCGCGCGCCTCGACGCCGTCGGTGTGTTCGGGTACTCCGACGAGGAGGGCACCGAAGCCGCCACGTACGACGGAAAGCTGCCTCAGGAGGTCGTCGACGAGCGCCTCGCGCGCGTGTCGCGGCTCGCCGAGGAGCTGACCGCGCAGCGGGCCGACGAACGGCTCGGCGAGACCCTGGAGGTCCTGGTCGAGTCCGTCCCCGGGGCGGACGGCTCCGGCGGCCTCTCCGCGTACGAGGACGAGCCCGCCGTCGGGCGCGCCGCGCACCAGGCACCTGAGACGGACGGTCAGGTGCAGTTCACGAGCGGCGAGGGCCTGAGCGTGGGCCGTATGGTCGTGGCAAAGGTGGTGGGCACCGAAGGCGTCGATCTGGTGGCTGAAGTCATCGAGCGCGGCGCGTGTTCCGAGGAGGCGGCCAGATGACCGGAGTCCCGGCATCCGCGGCGGGCGGTTCCGGCAGGCCGGCGCCCGGCGGCAAGCTGGGCGCTGCGGCCGTCAACCAGGCCAGCCTCTGGAACATCGCGAACATCCTCACCATGGTCCGGCTGCTGCTCGTACCGGGCTTCGTGGCCCTGATGCTGGCCGACGGCGGCTACGACCCGGCATGGCGCTCTCTGGCCTGGGCCGCCTTCGCCATCGCCATGATCACCGACCTGTTCGACGGACATCTCGCCCGTACGTACAACCTGGTCACCGACTTCGGGAAGATCGCCGACCCCATCGCCGACAAGGCGATCATGGGCGCCGCGCTGATCTGTCTCTCCTCGCTCGGGGACCTGCCCTGGTGGGTGACCGGCGTGATCCTCGGCCGGGAACTCGGGATCACCCTGCTGCGTTTTCTCGTCATCAGGTTCGGGGTCATTCCCGCCAGCCGCGGCGGCAAGATGAAGACGCTCGCGCAGGGCACGGCCGTCGGGATGTACGTCTTGGCGCTGACCGGGCCGCTGGCGACCCTCCGGTTCTGGATGATGGCCGTCGCCGTGGTGCTGACGGTGGTCACCGGGCTCGACTATGTGAGGCAGGCCGTGGTGTTGCGGAGGCGGGGGTTGGCGGAGCGGGAGGCTCGGGTGGAGCGGGGCGTGGTGGCGGGTGCCGGTGTGGGTGCGGGTTCCGGTGGCCAGGTCGTTGCGGAGGGTGATGTCGGCGGCGGGGTCGTTGCTGACGGTGGCGTCGGGGCGTCTGGTCTGTCCGGGGTGTCCGGTGCGTCCGGCGGTGTCGGCGGGTCCGGGGTCCGTGATGGTGCCGGTGCCGTTGCTGGAGAGGGCGCTTCCGAGGCGCAGGGGGCGCAAGGGCGCGCGCAAGGGGCGCAGACGCCGGAGCGCGCTGGGGTGACCGAGACCGGGGGAACTGCCGGAGTCGCCGGGGCGCGGGAACCCGCGCGCGGCGAGGAGTCCGAGCGGTGACGGCGGAGGCCGCCGAGGCGCTGCGACTGCTGCGCGCGAGGAGCGAGACACTCGCCGTCGCCGAGTCGCTGACCGGCGGCCTGGTCGCGGCCGACATCACCGCGACACCGGGGGCGTCCCACGCCTTCCGTGGCTCCGTCACGGCGTACGCGACCGAGCTGAAACAACGGCTCCTGGGGGTCGACGGCACCCTCCTGGCCGAGTCCGGCGCCGTGGACCCCGAGGTCGCGCTGCAGATGGCCGCAGGCGCCCGGACGGCGCTCGGCGCGGACTGGGGGATAGCCACCACCGGCGTCGCCGGGCCCGAACCCCAGGACGGACAGCCCGTCGGCACGGTCTTCGTGGCCGTGCGCGGCCCCCGTGACAACGGGAAAGTGGCTTCGCTGCGGTTGAACGGCGACCGGGCGGACATTCGTAGGGAGAGCGCACGGAGCGTGCTCGCCCTTCTCCTGGAGCGGCTTTCCGGCGAACACCTCGGGAATGAGCGGACACAGGATACGGAACACAACGGGGGGAATTGATGTTTGCAGCCCTGAGTGAACACGACATCGCTCCCCGCACGGCCGCCGCGCGAGGCGGTACGGTGGGGCGTGAAGGATGCGGCTACACGGTCCGAGGAGGGAGCCACCGATGATTCTGCTCCGTCGCCTGCTGGGTGACGTGCTGCGTCGGCAGCGCCAGCGCCAGGGCCGTACTCTGCGCGAAGTCTCCTCGTCCGCCCGAGTCTCGCTCGGCTATCTCTCCGAGGTGGAGCGGGGGCAGAAGGAGGCTTCCTCCGAGCTGCTCTCCGCTATCTGCGACGCGCTTGACGTACGGATGTCCGAGCTCATGCGTGAGGTGAGCGACGACCTTGCCCTCGCCGAGCTGGCCGAGTCTGCGGCAGTCGAGCCGGTCCCCGCGCCGGTACGCCCGATGCTCAACTCCGTATCGGTGGCCGGTGTGCCACCGGAACGGGTCACGATCAAGGCCCCAACGGAGGCGGTCGACGTAGTCGCCGCCTGATTTCGCTTGGGATGCCCCGGCCGGGGCGGCTCCGTGGGAGACCACGGGGGCGCTGTGGTCGGGGTTTTTGCGTGCCGGGAGGTTCCCCTGTGTGCGCCAGTTCTGCCGTGTCTGGCGGTTTGCGTCGAGTGACCGGTTTCTAACGGTTGTGCCATGGTGGATGGGGTAGCGATCAAGGCGCCCGACCAGGGCCCCTCCTCAAGGAACTCGATCAAGGAACTCGATCATGGGGCCCGGTCAAGGGACCCGATCAAGGAACCGGAGGATTCGGATGTACGTCGTGAAGAGCCCGTTGTCCGAGGCGGACCTGAAGACCGTGGCCGACGCCCTCCAGGGCGCGCTCGTGGACCTGGTGGACCTCTCGCTGATCGCCAAGCAGATCCACTGGAACGTGGTCGGGCCGCGCTTCCGCTCGGTCCACCTCCAGCTCGACGAGGTCGTCGACACGGCCCGGAAGCACTCCGACACCGTCGCGGAGCGTGCCTCCACGCTCGGTGTCTCCCCGGACGGACGCGCTGGCACCGTCTCCCGCACCAGCGGCATCGGTGCCGTACCGGAAGGCTGGGTCAAGGACGCCGACGCGGTGGGCACCCTGGTCGATGCGCTTGCCGCCGTGATCACCCGGATGCGTGAACGGGTGGAGGTCACCGCCGAGGCGGACCCCGTCAGCCAGGACATCTTCATCGGCATCACCGCCGATCTGGAGAAGCATCATTGGATGTTCCAGGCCGAGAACGGCTGAGCGGCTCTCCGGGCCGGGCCATGACAGGGCGAATAGCGTGGCGGGCCATCGCGGTGGCCCTGGGTGCATTGTGGTGGTGGGCCGTACTGCGCCTCGCCCTGGCGCCCGACGCGGGCGCGGTGGAGGGCACGGTGGTCGCCGGCGGTTGGGGGTTGAGCTTGCTGCCGGTGCACTGCGTACCGAAGTCGCAGGCGAGGCGGATGTTGAGGCGGCGGGGGGTAGGGGCCGGGCCGGGGCGGGAGGCTCCGGTGGTGGGAGCGGTTGCGGGGGTGGGGTTCGCGGGTGCCGGGGAGGGCGGCAGGGTCTGGTCTGGCGGGTGTCGCGGGTCCGGCGGGGATGTGGGGTCGTACGGGGCGTATGGCGGGGAGGTGTCCGGTGGCGGCGCCGCGTATGGCAGGGGTGTGGTGGATACCGGTGGGGGCACCGGGGGTGTGGGGAGCGCGGGCGGCGTGGGGGGTCCGGGGGGTGCGGCCGGCGGTGCCCGTGGGGCTTCGTGGCTGCTCGGTCGGGTTACCAGGGCATGGCGACGCCGCCGTTCGGGCGGAGGATCTGGCCCGTTGTGAAGGCGGAGGCGTCGGACGCCAGATACAGCACGGCGTGTGCGATGTCGCCCGGTTCGCCGACCCGGCCGAGGGGTGTCCTGCGGATCATCGCGGCTTCGCTGTGCGCCTGCGCCGCCGCGTCGTGGCGGTCGGTCATCGGCGTACGGATCCAGCCCGGAGCCACCGCGTTCACCCGGATGCCGCGCGGGCCTGTCTCCGTCGCCAGGGTCTTGGTGAGCTGGACGACGGCGGCCTTCGCGGCGCTGTAGCAGAGCAGGCCGGGCCCTCCGGTGTCGATGGCGCCCGAGGCCATGGTGACGATGCTGCCGGGCACGCCGTTCGCGATCATTGAGCCGGCCGCCTCCTGGCATGCGTACAGGACGCCCTTGAAGTTGACGTTCAGGACGCGGTCAAGGTCCTCGTCGCGGGTCTCCAGGACCGTACTGGTGTGCATGATGCCGGCGACCGCCGCCATGATGTCGAGCCGGCCGCACGCCTCGACGGCCTCCTTGAGGCGTGCGCGGTCGGTCACGTCGAGCGGGTGGAGGTGGGCGGTTCCGCCGTCGTCCTTGATGGCCGTGGCGGTCTCGTCCAGTCCCTGGGCGTCGCGGTCCGCGCAGTGCACGGTGGCACCGGCGCGGGCGAGCAGTACGGCACTGGCGCGCCCGATGCCGCTCGCGGCTCCGGTGACGAAGGCGGTGCGTCCGGTGAGGTCGTACGCGTCTACGGGCATGCAGCGACCGTACGGGCGGATCTGACGGTCCGTCAATTGGCTTGGAGGGGGTGTGGGTGGAGTGGGTATGGGGTCAGGGGATATGTGGCCGCGGCATATGGGGCCAGGGCATATGGGGGCGCGGCACATAGGGCCATCAGACATGGGGCTACGAGATGTGGGTCTACGGGATATGTGGGTCTGCCGGGCATGGGTCCACGGGACATACGTGGGGCGGTACGGGTGGGGGCGGTGTCAGGTTCGGCCGCGACGGGGTGTCGTGTGGCGGCCGGGTGCCGGGCCGGACTGGCAGGTCGGGCACCAGTAGGTGGGGCGCTCGCGGGAGCCGTCGCCCTGGTCGGCCTGCCTGACGGGTGTGCCGCAGCGTAGGCAGGGGCGCGGGGCGCGGCCGTAGACGAAGAGGTTCTGATCGCGGACGCCGGTCGTGGAACGCGCCGGGCGGTCCCGGTTCGCCTCCAGCAGCTTCTTCGCGAGGGCCGGGAGCCGTGCGGCGGTGTCAGGGAGCAGTTCGCCGATGGGCAGCCAAGGGGTCGCGCGGAGCAGGAAGCAGAGTTCGGATTTGTAGACATTGCCGATTCCGGCGAGGTTGCGCTGGTCGAGCAGGGCTTCGCCGAGGGGGCGGGCGGGGCCTGCGAGGAGGTTGGTCAGGGCCTGGTCGGGGTCCCAGTCCGGGCCGAGGAGGTCAGGGCCCAGATGCCCGACGGCCCGCTGTTCGTCGGTGGTGCGGAGGAGTTCGAGTACGGGGAGCCGGTAGCCGACGGCTGTGTGGCCGGTGGTGCCCAGGATGGCGCGGATCTGGTGGGCGGGGCCGCCGCGCCAGCGTTCTCCGGGGGTGTAGATCTTCCAGGAGCCGTCCATCCGCAGATGCGAGTGCAGGGTCAGGCCGCCCTCGATCCGGGTCAGCAGGTGCTTGCCGCGCGGGGTGACGTCCAGGACGGTGCGGCCGGTGAGGTCGGCCGTGGCGAATTTGGGGACGCGCAGGTCGGACCGGGTGAGGACGTGCCCCGCCAGGGCGCGGTGCAGACGCCCTGCGGCCTGCCAGACGGTGTCTCCTTCGGGCATGGGTACAGGGTTGCATGGTGGGGGTGGCGGTTGCGGTGGCCGTGCGCGTGCGGTGGCGGGGGTGGGTGCGCGTGCCGGTGCCGGTGCCGGTGCCGGTGCGGGTACGGGGCCTCGGGCTCCTCGGGTGCCGAGGTCTCAAGCTCTCAGGCGCAATCCCCTCGGGGTCGCGTGGAAGCCCGCCGTTTCGAGGAGGGTGCCGAGTGGCGATGTCAGGGCCGAGGCGCCGTTGACGCGCTCCACTGTGACAGTGCCGAGGGACCCCGCGCGCGCGGCGGCTGCGAGGGCGTCGGCCGCCGCGGCGAGGCGGCGGTCGTCGGGGTCGGCGGGGGCGTCCGGATGTGCGGGCCAGGCCAGCAGGGTCTTGCCGCCGCGCTCCATGTACAGCGTCAGCTCGCCGTCGACCAGGACGACGAGGGACCCGGCCTTGCGGCCCGGCTTGTGTCCCGCGCCGGTCGGCGGTTCGGGCCAGGGCAACGCGGCTCCGTACGCGTTCGCGGGGTCGGCGGCGGCCAGGACCACCGCGCGTGGGCCGGTTGCGGAGGGGTTTCCCCGGCTTCGGAAACGGTTCGGGGCGGTGTACGGGACGGGGTCCGGGAAGCCGTTGGTCTCGCTGCCGTCGCCGCTGTCGCCGTCGTCGTAGGTCTCCCTCGCGTGCCCCGAGCCGTTGCCGCGCAGCGCGTGCGTGCCGTCCGTGGGGAAGCCGTGCGGATTGGTGCCGGGGAAGCCGTTGGAGCCGTCCGCCGGGAAGCCGTACGCGCCGTCGGTCCCCTCGCCCCCGGAGGGCCCCGGCAGCGTCTCGCCGCGCTCGCGGGCGTTGGCCGTGGCCCGCAGGCGGTCGACGGCGCCGTCCATCGCGAACTGTGCGGCACCCAGTCCCTCCACGACATACCCGCGCCGTGCCTGACCACTGTCCTCGAACGCCGACAGCACCCGATACACCGCCGAGAACCCACCCTCGACACCTTCCGCCGCGACCGCACCCCTGGTCACCACGCCGTGCCGGTCCAGGAGGGTACGGGCCAGGGCGTGCGCGCGCAGCGTCGTGTCGGGCTCGACCGGCGGCAAAAGGGACCACCGTCCGGCGACGGTCGGCGGGCCCGTACGCGACGCGGGGCGTGCGGCGGCGGTCAGGCTGCCGTAACGCCCGCGTGGTACGGCGCGTTTGGCGCGGTGGGCGGTGGAGCCCGCGGTACGGCCCGAGCCGAGCAGGGAGCGCATCGGGGACAGCGTGTCGTTGGTGAGGCGCCCGGACCATGCCAGGTCCCAGACGGCGTCGGCGAGTTGGGGGTCGGTGGCGTCGGGGTGTGTGGTGGCGCGGACCTGGTCGGTGATCTGGCGGAAGAACAGCCCGTACCCCCCGGAGAGGGCGTCCAGGACGGACTGGTGCAGCGGTGTCAGCTCCAAAGGGTGCGGCGGCGGCAGCAGGAGGGGCGCCGCGTCGGCCAGATACAGCGAGACCCAACCGTCCTTGCCCGGCAGGGCGCCCGCACCGGCCCACACCACCTCGCCCGCCGCGGTGAGTTCGTCGAGCATCGCCGGCGCGTACCCGGACACCCGGGAGGGCAGGACCAGTTTTTCCAGCGCCGACGCGGGCACCGACGCTCCCTGCAACTGCTCGACGGCGCGGACCAGACCGTCGACGCCGCGCAGTCCGCCGCGCTCGCCCACGTGCTGCCACTGCGGCAGGAACTGTGCGAGTGCCGCGGGCGGTACCGGCTCCAGCTCGTGGCGCAGCGCGGCCAGGGAGCGCCGCCGCAGCCGGCGCAAGATGGTCGCGTCGCACCACTCCTGGCCGATGCCCGCGGGATGGAACTCTCCCTGGACGACTCGGCCGCTCGCCGCGAGCCTCTGTAGTGCGCCTTCCGTGACGGCGACGCCCAGCCCGAAGCGAGCGGCGGCCGTGGCCGAGGTGAACGGGCCGTGGGTGCGCGCATAGCGCGCGAGGAGGTCGCCCAGCGGGTCCTTGACCGGCTCCGTGAACGCCTCGGGGACGCCCACCGGAAGGGCCGTCCCGAGTGCGTCCCGCAGCCGTCCCGCGTCCTCGATCGCCGCCCAGTGGTCCGTCCCGCCGATACGCACCCGGATCGCGCGCCGCGCCCCTGCCAACTCCTCGGCCCAGCGCGGTTCGGCGCCGCGCTCGGTCAGCTCTCCGGGGGTGAGCGGGCCGAGGACACGCAGCAGATCGGCGACTCCCTCAGCGTCCTTCACCCGGCGGTCGTCGGTGAGCCACTGGACCTCACGCTCCAGCTCCGTGAGGACGTCGGCGTCGAGCAGCTCCCGCAGCTCGGCCTGGCCCAGGAGTTCGGCGAGGAGCCGGGAGTCCAGCGACAGGGCGGCGGCGCGCCGCTCGGCGAGCGGGGAGTCGCCCTCGTACAGGAACTGGGCCACGTACCCGAAGAGCAGGGAGCGCGCGAAGGGGGACGGTTCGGGGGTGGTGACTTCGACGAGGCGGACCTTGCGGGACTCGATGTCGCCCATCAGCTCGGTCAGGCCCGGCACGTCGAAGACGTCCTGAAGGCATTCCCTTACGGCTTCGAGGACGATCGGGAACGAGCCGAACTCGCTCGCCACCTGGAGCAGTTGCGCGGCGCGCTGGCGCTGCTGCCACAGCGGGGTGCGCTTGCCGGGGCTGCGGCGCGGCAGCAGCAGCGCGCGGGCGGCGCACTCGCGGAACCGCGACGCGAACAGCGCCGAACCGCCGACCTGGTCGGTGACGACCTGATCGACCTCGCCTTTGTCGAAGACGACGTCACCCGCGCCTACGGGTGCCTGCTCCGCGTCGTACTCGGTGCCTGCCTTCGTCGGCTCCCGGTCGAGCAGGTCCAGGCTCATCAGATCGGCGTCCGGCAGGCGCAGCACGATGCCGTCGTCGGCGTGCATGACCTGCGCGTCCATGCCGTACCGCTCGCTGAGGCGGGCGCCCAGGGCGAGGGCCCACGGCGCGTGCACCTGGGCGCCGAACGGGGAGTGCACGACGACCCGCCAGTCGCCCAGCTCGTCACGGAACCGCTCCACGACGATCGTGCGGTCGTCCGGGACGTGCCCGCACGCCTGGCGCTGCTCGGCGAGGTACGCGAGGACGTTGTCGGCGGCCCACGCGTCGAGCCCGGCGGCCAGCAGCCGCAGCCGGGCGTCGTCCTGGGGCAGCGAGCCGACCTCCCGCAGGAACGCGCCGACCGCGCGCCCCAGTTCGAGCGGGCGTCCCAGCTGATCGCCCTTCCAGAACGGCAGCCGTCCCGGCACCCCGGGCGCCGGTGACACGAGCACCCGGTCGCGCGTGATGTCCTCGATCCGCCAGGAGCTGGTGCCGAGCGTGAACACATCGCCCACGCGCGACTCGTACACCATTTCCTCGTCCAGCTCGCCGACCCGGCCGCCGCCCTTCTTGGGGTCCGCGCCGGCGAGGAACACGCCGAACAGGCCGCGGTCGGGGATCGTGCCGCCGGAGGTGACGGCGAGCCGCTGCGCGCCGGGGCGGCCGGTGACCGTGCCGGCGACGCGATCCCACACCACGCGCGGGCGCAGCTCCGCGAACGCGTCCGACGGATAGCGCCCGGCGAGCATGTCCAGGACAGCCGTGAACGCCGATTCGGGCAGCGACGCGAAGGGCGCCGCGCGGCGGGCCAGCGCCAGCAGGTCGTCGACCTGCCAGGTGTCCATCGCGGTCATCGCGACGAGCTGCTGCGCGAGGACGTCCAGCGGGTTCGCGGGCACCTTGAGCGATTCGATCGAGCCCGTCCGCATGCGCTCGGTGACCACGGCGGCCTGCACCAGGTCACCGCGGTACTTCGGGAACACCACACCTGTCGACACGGCGCCGACCTGGTGTCCCGCGCGGCCCACGCGCTGGAGGCCGGAGGCGACCGACGGCGGGGACTCCACCTGGACGACGAGGTCCACCGCGCCCATGTCGATGCCCAGCTCCAGGCTCGACGTGGCGACCACGGCCGGCAGACGGCCCGCCTTCAGGTCCTCCTCGACCAGAGCGCGCTGCTCCTTCGACACGGAACCGTGGTGGGCGCGCGCGATGACGGGCGGCGCGCCCTGGGCCGCCCCGGAGCCGCCCATCAGCTCCGCCGGGGAATGCGCCTCGTCCAGCGGGTGGCCGGTCGCCCGCTCGTACGCGATCTCGTTCAGCCGGTTGCACAGGCGCTCCGCGAGGCGGCGGGAGTTCGCGAAGACGATCGTGGAGCGGTGGGCCTGCACGAGATCGGCGATGCGCTCCTCGACATGCGGCCAGATCGAGGGGCGCTCCGCGCCGTCGTCGGAGTCGGCGACCGGGGAGCCGCCCAGCTCGGCCAGGTCCTCCACGGGCACGACCACCGACAGGTCGAACTCCTTGCCCGACGGCGGCTGGACGATCGTCGCGCCGCGGCTCGGCGACAGATAGCGCGCGACCTCGTCGACCGGGCGGACCGTCGCCGACAGGCCGATGCGCCGCGCAGGGCGGGGCAGCAGCTCGTCCAGCCGCTCCAGGGTGAGCGCGAGATGCGCGCCGCGTTTGGTGCCCGCCACCGCGTGCACCTCGTCCAGGATGACCGTCTCGATGCCCGTCAGCGCGTCGCGCGTGGCGGACGTCAGCATCAGGAACAGCGACTCCGGGGTGGTGATCAGGATGTCCGGGGGACGGGTCGACAGGGCGCGGCGCTCGGCGGCCGGGGTGTCGCCCGACCGGATGCCGACCTTCACCTCGGGCTCCGGCAGGCCCAGCCGGACGGCCTCCTGGCGGATGCCGGTCAGCGGGCTGCGGAGATTGCGCTCCACGTCCACCGCGAGGGCCTTCAGCGGAGACACGTACAGCACGCGGCACCGCTTCCTCGGATCGGCCGGCGGCGGGGTGGACGCCAGCTGATCCAGGGCGGCGAGGAACGCGGCGAGGGTCTTTCCGGAGCCCGTCGGGGCCACGACCAGGACGTCCGAACCCGCGCCGATGGCCTGCCACGCCCCGGCCTGGGCACTGGTGGGCGCGGGAAACGCCCCCGTGAACCAGCTGCGGGTCGCGGGGGAGAACCCATTGAGAGCGCCGTGAGCGCCGTGAGCGCCGTGGGAGTCGTGAGCGGACCTGACCATGCCCCCATCCTGCACCCGACCACTGACAACGCCCGTCACCTGCGCAAACGCCCAGGGCGGCGGTGGCGCAGAATGGGGACATGGCAGGTTCGGGGGCGGAGCGGGCGCGGCACTGGCAGTACGCGGAACTGCCCGGTGTCGACCTGCTGCGGGCCCGCTACATCCACAAGACGTTCGTCCGGCACACCCACGAGAACTTCGTGATCGCCGCCATCAGCGACGGCGTCGAGGTCTTCCACCACGGCGGCGCCGACCAGTACGCGGGCCCCGGCTCGCTGGCCCTGGTCAACCCCGACACCCCGCACACCGGTCGGGCCGCGCTTCCCGAAGGCTGGCGGTACGGCGCCGTCTACCCGGCGCCCGACCTCGTCGCCGCCATCGCCGCCGAGACCACCACCGTCCGGGGCACACCCGGCTTCACCCGCCCGGTGCTCGACGACCCGTACGCCGCGTCCCTCGTCCACCGGGTGCTGCGCGCCGTCGACGAGGGCAACGCGCTCGCGGCCGACACCCTGCTGCGGGTCACCGTGACCCGGCTCCTGCGTGTCAACGGCGGAACCCTTCCGCAGCGCTCCGTGCGCTCGGCCGGCGCCCGTGTCGCGGCACGCGCGCGTGCCGTGCTGGAGGAGCGGATGGCCGGGCCGCCCTCGCTGGAGAAGCTCGCCGCCGAACTGGGCACCAGCCCCTTCGCGCTGCTGCGCGCCTTCCGCGACACCTACGGCATGCCGCCGCACACCTGGCTCACCGACGCGCGCGTACGGCACGCCAGGCGCCTCCTCGACGCCGGGACGTCGCCCGCCGACGCGGCCGTCGCCGTCGGCTTCACCGACCAGCCGCACCTCAACCGGCACTTCACCCGGATCGTCGGGGTACCCCCGGGCGCGTACCAGCGCGAGCGCAAGAACGTACAAGACGCCGGCGGCACGCTGCTTCTACCGTCCGAGGTGTGGCAGAACAGACAGCACCCGCGGACATAGGCCCGCACCCGGGCGGGCGGGGCACCTCAGGCAAGGCGGTCGGCCCAGGCGGTCCGGAACCCGCGAAGAGCGACGCGGCGGTCGTCCGGGACGCGCTCGGCGTCGGCGTCGCCGTCGGGCTCTCCGGATTCGCCTTCGGAGTGACAGCGGCGGGCAGCGGCCTCACCGTCCTGCAGACCTGCGCGCTGAGCCTGCTCGTCTTCACGGGCGCCTCACAGTTCGCCCTGGTGGGCGCGCTCGCCGCCGGGGGCAACCCCTTGACGGCCGCTGCCGGTGCCTTCTTCCTCGGAGTGCGCAACGCGTTCTACGGGCTGCGTCTCTCGCAGCTTCTGGCCCTCCCGCGCGCGGTGCGCCCGTTCGCTGCGCAGTGGGTCATCGACGAGACCACGGCCGTCTCGCTCGCCCAGCCCACGAGACGCGCCGCCCGGATCGGGTTCACGGTGACCGGGCTCACGCTGTACCTGCTGTGGAACCTCACCACCCTGCTCGGCGCACTGGGCGCCGAGGCCATCGGCGACACGGACGCCTGGGGGCTCGACGCCGCCGGCCCTGCCGTCTTCCTGGCGCTTCTCGCGCCCATGCTGCGTACGACCACGGAGCGCGCGGTCGCCGCCTTCGCGGTCGTCCTCGGACTCGGCCTGCTGCCCGTCCTGCCCGCCGGAGTGCCCGTCCTGGTCGCGGCGCTCGCCGCCCCGGCGGTGCTCTACGCGGAGGGCCGCAGGGCACGCGCGCGGGCGACCGCGCACGAGATCAGGGACACCGCCCGGGACGGCGCTCAAGGCGCTCAAGGCGCACACGTCGCCCCCGGCGACTCGCGGAACGACGCCCACGCCCGCGACGACGACTCGCAGAGCAACACCCACCACGACGACGCACACCACGACACATCGAAGGAAGACCGTTGACCATTTGGATCGCGATCGGCGCCACAGTGGTCGGGTGCTACGCCGTCAAGCTCATCGGCCTGCTGGTGCCCGTGGGCGTCCTGGAGAGGCCGCTCGTGAAGCGGCTCGCCGCGCTGCTGCCGGTGGCGCTGCTCGCCGCGCTCACGGCTCAGCAGACGTTCGCCGACGGGCGGGCCCTCACCCTCGACGCGAAGAGCGCGGGGCTCGCTGCCGCGGCTGTGGCGCTGCTGTTCCGGGCGCCGTTCCTGCTCGTCGTCGGGGCGGCCGTCCTGGTCACGGCGGGAGTACGCGCGATGGCGGGCTGAGCTGCCATCGCGCCCCCGCTTCTGCCCGTGTCTCCTCACGGCCGACCTCCGCTGCCCTGCACGCGCTTTCCGGCGCGCGCTCAGTCGATGCGCCGCCCGTACGCGCGCAGGGTCCGCAGGGCGTCGATGCTGACGATCGGACGCGACTCCAGGGCGCTGCCCGGCGCCCACTGCCGCCACCGGACCGGCCACCCGCCGTCGTCCTGCTGCTCGCTCTCCAGATGGTCCAGGGACAGTGCCATCTCGCCGTCCGTGAACCACGCGCGGGACACCGATTCGGGTACGCGCGCGAAGTCGTGCGGGAAGTGGTGCTCACCGGGCGCGTAGCCGGGTGACACCGGAAACGCGTCCAGCCGCTTCGGGTCGAGCACCGCGAGCCCCTGCTCCCGGACCAGCCGGCCCAGGCGGTCGGCGGCGGCCTCCGCGCGCGGGCGGTCGGGTACGCCGTCCAGAAAGGCGACGGCCGCCTCCACCTCGTACGGATGGGTCATGCCCAGGGACTCGACCGCCTGCCAGCAGAAGTCCGTGGCCCGGAACAGCCACGCGTGCCACACGTTGTTGCCGTGCAGCAGCCCCACCACGGGCCCGGTCGCCAGCAACTCCCCCGGAGGGTTGTCCACGACCGGCACGAAGGGTGCCGCCGGATAGCCGCGCTGACTGGGCAGGACCGCCGGGAGAGCGCCGTCGGACGTCGAGACGGAGGTCAGATACCGGCACACCCGCTCCACACGCTGCCCGCCGCAGCGCCCGATCGAGTCCAGCACCCGCAAGGCGTGCCCCGCGTGCAGCGGCTGGCTGACCGGCCCCCGCAGATCGGGTTCGAGCGCGTGACCGTAGCCGCCGTCGCCCGTGCGGTAGGCGTCGAGCGCCGTCTCCACCGCGTCCGCCGCGCCCTCGCTCCGCGAGCCGATGAAGTGATACGCGAACCTGCGCTGCTCCAGCACGCGCGCGGTGAGCCACACGAACTGCTCGGCACGGGCCAGCGCCGACCGCGACGAGGACGACGGGGGACGTACGGATGCTCCGGAATCGGCCATACCCTGACCGTAGGGCGGAAAGCGTGCAGAGGGGGCCACCCGGGCGGGGCTGCACCCTCAGGGGCGGGATACTGGGGGCATGCGGTTGACGGTCTTCTGGCAGCAGATGGCGGACCATTTCGGTCCGGGATACGCCGACACCTTCGCGCGCGATCACGTGCTCTCCGGGCTCGGCGGGCGCACGGTGCACCAGGCGCTCGACGCGGGCTGGGAGGCCAAGGACGTGTGGCGCGCGGTGTGCGTCGCGATGGACGTACCCGCCGAGCACCGGTGATCCGCGGGGTCCGTGAACGCCCGCTCCGACCGTGCCGGGAGGCCCGATGTGGAGGGGCGGGGTCGGATTGTCGGTGGCGTGGGCGAGACTTGCTCCGTGGCACCCACTGACGACACCGCGCAGACGACCCCGACGCCGTTCGGCACGACGCCGGCCGAGCCGCCCTCCGAGGCGGGCACGGCGAGCCGTGGCGCCCGCATGCCACGCTGGCTGCCGCGCGCCATGGTGCTCGCCCTTGCCCTCGTCGCCTGCTTCCAACTGGGCAGTTGGGCCTTCCACCAGCTGACCGGGATGCTGATCAACATCCTGATCGCCTTCTTCCTCGCGCTGGCCGTCGAGCCCGCCGTGAGCCGGATGGCCGCCCGCGGCATGCGCCGCGGACTGGCCACCGCGCTCGTCTTCCTCGGCGTCATGATCGTGAGCGCGGGCTTCGTCACGCTGCTCGGATCGATGCTCGCGAACCAGATCATGAGCATCGCGGAGGACTTCCCGAAGTACCTCGACTCGGTGATCAACTGGATCAACTCCACCTTCCGCACCGAGCTGAACCGGGTCGCCGTCCAGGACAGCCTCGTCCACTCCGACTGGCTCCAGAAGTACGTCCAGAACAGTGCCAGCGGCGTCCTGGACGTGTCCGCACAGGTACTCGGCGGACTCTTCCAGCTCCTGACGGTCCTGTTGTTCTCGTTCTACTTCGCCGCCGACGGACCCCGCCTGCGCCGCGCCCTCTGCTCCGTCCTGCCGCCCGCCCGGCAGGCCGAGGTGCTGCGCGCGTGGGAGATCGCCGTCGACAAGACCGGCGGCTATCTGTACTCCCGCGGGCTGATGGCACTGATCTCCGGCATCGCCCACTACATCCTGTTGCAGGCTCTGGGCGTGCCCTACGCGCCCGTGCTCGCCGTCTGGGTGGGCCTGGTCTCCCAGTTCATCCCCACCATCGGCACCTATCTCGCGGGCGCCCTGCCGATGCTCATCGCCTTCACGGTCGACCCCTGGTACTCGCTGTGGGTCCTGATCTTCGTCGTGGTCTACCAGCAGTTCGAGAACTATGTACTCCAGCCCAAGCTGACCGCGAGGACCGTGGACATCCACCCCGCTGTCGCCTTCGGCTCGGTGATCGCGGGCACCGCGCTGCTCGGCGCGGTCGGCGCCCTGATCGCCATCCCGGCGGTCGCGACGCTCCAGGCGTTCCTGGGCGCGTACGTGAAGCGGTACGACGTCGCGGACGACCCGCGCGTGCACGGGCGGCGGCGCACGGGCGAGGGTCTGCTGTCACGCGCCCGCGGTATGTGGACCGGCCGTCCGTCCGGCCGTCCGGAGCCCGAGGCCGCGGGTGCGGGCGGGGCGCGGGTGGAGGTGGAAGCGGGGCCGACCGGGGTCATACGCACGGAACCCGACGCGGACGGTGCCACGAGCAGCGGCTGAACACTCGGCCGTGCCCAGGGGACGCTCAGTACGTCATGAGCGCCCACACCCCCGCACCGGCGACGGCAGCCGCGTAGCAGCACACCGCGCCGAACACGACCCTCTCCTTCGTCCCGTCCCTCCAACCGGTCAGGGACATCAGCCAGGCCAGGGCGGGCAGCACGAGGACCGCGTGCAGACTCACCCCGTGCAGTGGCTTGAGCGGCGCCGTCGAGTGGTACGCGGCCTCCTGGTGACCGGTCCGGGTGAGCACCACCCCGCGCGCGATCATCGCGGCGCCCGACAACAGGGCGACGATCAGCACCGCGAACCCGGAACGCACGGCGAGCCCCATACCGGCCGGCCCTGTGGGGCGGCGCCGGAACGACGCGACGGCGAAGGCGGAGAGCAGCACCACGAGCACGCCTCCGCCCACCGCCAGGGACATCGAC
Organism: Streptomyces sp. NPDC091292; assembly: GCF_044757265.1. Classification (NCBI taxonomy): domain Bacteria; kingdom Bacillati; phylum Actinomycetota; class Actinomycetes; order Kitasatosporales; family Streptomycetaceae; genus Streptomyces; species Streptomyces sp. NPDC091292. The sequence continues at coordinate 32,070 of NZ_JBIVUQ010000009.1, forward strand.
ACCCGGCTGTCGAAGGCGCTCTCCATGTTGAGATGCGACGGCACCCCACGCCACGACTGAAGGGTGATCCCGCCGACCTCCAGCACACAGTCGGCGGCGAACACGACCAGCAGAACGTTCCGCACGCGCGAACCGATCCGCAGATATGACGTCACCCAGGTGATCGCCATCAGTGTCAGCCCGAAGGAGAGCCCGAATGTGACGGGCTTGCGCCAGGAGACGGGCCCCTCCCAGGGACCGCCGTCCACGGCGAACACCACCAGATGCGCCAGACCGGAGAGGACGAGGACGGCACCCACCGCGTAGCAGAGGCGTTCGGCGGAGCGCGCCGCGCGGCGCAAGGACGCGGAGGGCGGGGTCATCGGGGGAGTGTTCCGGTTCGGCTTTCCATGGGCCCCAGCTTCGGCCGGTCACACAGCCCGGTCGTCCTCCGGCCGAAGACTCCGGCGATACGCCCCCGGGAGTACGGCTGCCGGGTTCGTCGGCCTGATGGTGTCGGATCCGGCGACGCGTCGGACGCGTGGTGTCGGACTCGTGGCGTCAGACCTGCGGTGTCAGACCGTGAACGTAGGCTCGGTGGTGCCGCGTGGTGCGCTTGACACCAAAATCGAACATCCATTCTTATTGAGGGGTGGTCGGGGCCGTCGGGCCCGAGTTATCCACAGGCTGGACCGGCGTCGGGGCGCATTGTCAGTGGCAGGCGCTAGCGTCTGTGACGTGAAGCGATCGACTCAAGCAAACCGGGTGGAACCCATGGCAGGAACCGACCGCGAGAAGGCGCTCGACGCCGCACTCGCACAGATTGAACGGCAATTCGGCAAGGGCGCCGTGATGCGCCTGGGCGAGCGGCCGAATGAGCCCATCGAGGTCATCCCCACCGGGTCGACCGCGCTCGACGTGGCTCTCGGCGTCGGCGGCCTGCCGCGCGGCCGAGTGGTGGAGGTGTACGGACCGGAGTCCTCCGGCAAGACGACCCTCACGCTGCACGCGGTGGCCAACGCCCAGAAGGCCGGCGGCCAGGTGGCCTTCGTGGACGCGGAGCACGCCCTCGACCCCGAGTACGCGAAGAAGCTCGGCGTCGACATCGACAACCTCATCCTGTCCCAGCCGGACAACGGTGAGCAGGCCCTGGAAATCGTCGACATGCTCGTCCGCTCCGGCGCCCTCGACCTGATCGTCATCGACTCCGTCGCCGCACTGGTGCCGCGCGCGGAGATCGAGGGCGAGATGGGTGACTCGCATGTCGGCCTCCAGGCCCGGCTGATGAGCCAGGCGCTCCGGAAGATCACCAGCGCGCTCAACCAGTCCAAGACCACCGCGATCTTCATCAACCAGCTCCGCGAGAAGATCGGCGTGATGTTCGGCTCCCCGGAGACCACGACCGGTGGCCGCGCACTGAAGTTCTACGCCTCGGTGCGCCTGGACATCCGCCGCATCGAGACCCTGAAGGACGGCACCGACGCGGTCGGCAACCGCACCCGCGTCAAGGTCGTCAAGAACAAGGTCGCGCCGCCCTTCAAGCAGGCCGAGTTCGACATCCTCTACGGCCAGGGCATCAGCCGCGAGGGCGGTCTGATCGACATGGGCGTGGAGCACGGCTTCGTCCGCAAGGCAGGCGCCTGGTACACGTACGAGGGCGACCAACTCGGACAGGGCAAGGAGAACGCCCGTAACTTCCTCAAGGACAACCCCGACCTGGCGAACGAGATCGAGAAGAAGATCAAGGAAAAGCTCGGCGTCGGTGTGAGGCCCGAAGCCCCGACCGCGGAGCCCGGCGCGGACGCGGCCGTCGCCGCACCCGCCGACGACGCGGCCAAGACCGTGCCCGCGCCGGCGGCCAAGGCCGGCAAGACCAAGGCCGCGGCGGCCAAGAGCTGATCCGTGACACGGCGAACCGATTGGCCGGACCCCTCGGGTCCCGCCGACCGCGCGGGCCGCGGCCGTGCGGTCGGCCACGACCCCTGGGACACGGGGGACGACGACCGGCCACGACGTGAGAACAGCGGGGGAACGGACCTGCCCGGAGACGGCCACTGGGACGGCCGGCGCCGGGAGGAAAGCGACACCGAGCGGGGCGACGAAGCGGACGGACGCCGGGGCGGGGGCAGGCGACGACGTGGCCGCTCCGGCCGTTCCGGCGGCCACCAGGACAGCGGTTCCCCTCACTCGTCGAGGGCCGAAAAGGGGGAATCGCCAGGGGACCCGGCTGAGCAGGCGCGCGGCATCTGCCTGCGCCTGCTCACCGGGACCCCGCGTACCCGCAAACAACTCGCGGACGCCCTCCGCAAGCGAGAGATCCCCGACGACGTAGCCGAGGAAGTGCTCTCCCGCTTCGAGGAAGTCGGCCTCATCAACGACGGTGCCTTCGCGGACGCCTGGGTGGAGTCCCGGCACCACGGCAGAGGACTGGCCCGGCGCGCCCTCGCCCGGGAACTGCGTACCAAAGGCGTCGACTCCACGCTGATCGACGAGGCCGTGGGGCAACTCGACTCCGAGCAGGAGGAGGCGACCGCCCGCGAACTGGTCGCCCGCAAACTGCGGTCCACCCGGGGCCTCGACCGGGACAAACGCCTCCGCCGCCTCGCAGGCATGCTCGCCCGCAAGGGCTACCCCGAGGGCATGGCCCTCCGGGTGGTCCGCCAGGCATTGGAGGAAGAGGGAGAGGACGTGGGGGACTTGGGGGACGAGGGGATCTGAAGGGGAGGGCGGGGAGGGGGGAGGGGGGAGGGCCCCCGGCCCCTAACTCGGCCTGATGGTCGCGAGTTGGGCCAGCAGCAGAACCAACCGGTATGCCTCCGCGTAGTCGGCGGCCGTGAAGGTGATGGTGCGGGCGCCCTTCGCGCGGGAGACGCCCGGGACGAGTGTTGCCAGGTCGACCATGTACGGGCCGTAGAGATCGACCTCGACCTCCAAAGGGCCGGCGAAGGTCAGTGGTGCGATCTGGGCGCGCCGTTCCACGGCTTCGGCGGCCGAGCCGCGTAGACGCTCGCGGGCTTCTTCGGGGTGGAGAGCGATGGCGGCGCTCTGACCGAGGGCTTGCTTGACGGCGACGGTGAGCGCGGACGGGACCAGTTCGGACAGTTCGGCGCAGGCGGTGTCGTCGCCGCTGAGCAGCACGACCGGCGCGCCCATGTGCCCGGCCATGGCGGCGTTGAGACCGATCTCGCCGAGGGAACGTCCGGCGACGCGTACGTCCAAGATGCCGTCGTTCATGGTGTGCGCCAGCACGGCCGGGCCGCCGCCCGCGCGGGCGTGGTAGCCGATGAGCATCACCGCGTCCGTGTGGTCGTCGAGCCCGCCGAGCATGCCCAGCGGACGTGGCTTGCCGCGCACCAGGTGCGCCCGCCGGTCGAGTTCCTCGGGCAGCACATTGCGGAACGGCCCATGTGCGTCGGCGACCAGAACCACAGCGGTGGGATCGGCGTCCAGGACGCCGGCGATCACAGCGTTCGCTTCGGCCGTCATCAGGGCACGGCCGCGCTCGTAGTCGTAGCGATCCGGATTCGTCTCGGTGGGATGCACGATCCCCGAGATGCCCTCCATGTCCACAGAGATCAATACCTTCATGGGGCAGCGAGCTTACGCGTCCCGCACAGCGAGCCCCTGGGCGCGGCACCGGCCGGTGGAGATGTACACGTGGTGGGGGTAACCCCCGTACACACATGCCTGGTTGCCGGAGTGCACAGGTGTCTGTGCACAGACGACTGTGTACGCATGGCACAGGAACCCGGGGTCGTCGAGCTGTCCGATCTCGCCGCGTTGAAGGCATTGGCCCAGCCGCGGCGACAGTTGATGTTGCAACACCTCACCGTGCACGGCCCGGCCACGTCGGCGACGCTGGGCCGGGCGCTCGGGCTCAACACCGGTGCGACCAGCTACCACTTGCGGGAACTGGCGCGGTACGGGTTCGTCGCCGAGGCCGAAGGGGCGGGGCACGGACGGGAGCGGTGGTGGCGGGCCGTACCGGGCGACCGGCGGTTTCCGCCCCGCAGTCGGCAGAGCCCTGAGATGCGGCTCGTCATGGAGGAGCTGGACCACCTGGCGTACGCCGCCGACCTGGAGCTGTTCGCGCAGCTCCGGCGTGAGGCCGACGCCGAAGCCGAAGCAGACCCGCCTGGCAACCCCGGTCGCCCCGAATCCCCTGACGGCCCCAACGGCCCTGCAGGTCCCCATAGTTCCCCCGGACCCGACAGCCCCGGTGCGTCCGGTTCGGCCGCCACCTCAGGCGTGACCGACCCCGCCTGGGCCGATGCCTTCCCCTACTCGCGCGGCACGATCCGGCTGACCGTGGACGAACTGCACGAGTTCTTCGAGGCGTACATCGCCCTGCTCAACCGGTACAAGCGGCCCGAGGCCGAGACCCCTGCGGCGGCACGGACGGTGCTCACCCGTTTCCTCGCCTTTCCCGCGCCCCAAGACAGAAGCGAGAGCCACGAATCATGATGCTGCGTTATGCCCTCCGGACCGTCCGGGCCCGGAAGGGCGGGTTCCTCGGAGCCTTTCTCGCCCTGATGTGTGCCGCCGCCCTCATCACTGCCTGCGGGACTCTTCTCGAAACGGGTCTGCGCGGCACCATCGGCACCGAGCGGTACGCCGCTGCCCCGCTGGTCGTCTCCGCCGACCAGAACGTCCACCAGACCACGGTCAAGAAGAAGGGCAAGACCAAGGTCAAGCACAAGGCGAAGCCGATCGCCGAGCGCGCCTGGCTGCCGGACGGTGTGACGCGGAAGGTGCAGGACGTGCCAGGAGTCGGCCGGGTGGTCCGGGAACTAACCTTCCTCGCCCAGCCGTTGACCCTGCGTACGAGCACCGGAAACACCTCCGCCACCAAGTCCACCCCCGCCACGGAAACCCCCGTCACCCGCGACACCCCCGTCAACCTCGATCCCACCCGCCCCTCCTTCGGCCACTCCTGGGCCTCCGCCGCCCTCACCCCGTACACCCTCACCGAGGGCATCCCGCCCCGTGCCGCCGGTGATGTCGTCGTCGATCGCGGGCTGGCGGACCGGGCCGGGATCGGGCCCGGGGACCGGCTGACCGTGCAGTCGACGCAGGCGCCCCGCACCTACCGCGTGTCCGGTGTGGCCGCCCCGCAGGGGGTGGCGGTGCGGCATCAGACCTCGCTGTTCTTCTCCGACGGTGAGGCCCGGCGACTGGCCGCCCGGCCCGGTCAGGTCACCGCGCTCGGAGTGGTTCCGGCCCCCGGGACGGACATCGCGCGGCTGAAGGAAGCTGTCGCGGAGGCACTGAAGGGCACCACTGCGCAGATCAGCACCGGTGACGCGCGCGGACCGGTGGAGTTCCTTGATGCCGCGAGCGCCCGCATCCGGCTGGTGAGCATGGGCGGGGCGATGGGTGGTACGTCGCTCCTGGTCGCGATTCTCGTGGTCGTCGGGACCTTCGCCCTGTCGGTGCAGCAGCGGCACCGGGAACTCGCCCTGCTGCGGGCCGTCGCCGCCACACCCGGGCAGATCAGGAGCCTGCTCAGCCGCGAGGCGCTGCTGGTGGGCGCCCTCGCCGGAGCGGCGGGCGCGCTCGCGGGGCTGCCGCTCGGCGGGTGGCTGTACGGACGGTTCGTCGCCATGGGTGCGGTTCCGGCGACGCTCGAACGGGCCGTCAGCGTCTTCCCGTTGTTCGCCGGTTTCGGCGCGACGCTGCTCGGTGCCTGGGCCGCCGCCCGGGTGTCGTCCCGTCGTGTCGCGCGGATCCGCCCCGCCGAGGCCCTTGCGGAGGCCAAGGCCGAGCGGTCCCGCCCGGCTCCGGGGCGGGTCGTCGCGGGGCTGGTGTTCCTGGCGGGGGGCGTGGTGCTCGTCGCCGTGCTCAGCATGTTGCGGACCGAGCCGGCGTCGACTCCCGTGACGTTCCTGGCCGTTGTGGTGCTGGCCAGTGCCGTGTCGCTGCTCGGCCCGCTGCTCGTCAGGGCCGCTGCCGCGATGCTGCGCGGCCCGCTGCGGCTGGCCGGCCCCGGCGGACGGCTCGCCGCCGCGAACCTCGCGGGCAACGCGGGCCGCATGGCGGCGGTGGTCACGCCGCTGACCCTGCTGATCGGCATGGTCTGCACCGTCCTGTTCGTCCAGCCCACCCTCGGTGACGCCGCCCGTGCGCAGGCGCGCGAAGGCATCCGCGCCGACTGGGTGCTGGCGGCGCGGGGACCCGGTGTGCCCGAGGAGGCGGTACGGGCCCTGCGCGGCGCGCCGGGTGACGGCACCGTCGCCACCGAGGTCGTCCGCACCACGGTCCGCGTCGGTCTCGACAAGTACCCGGCGCAGGGCGTCACCCTGGACGGTCTGACGCGCACCTGGGACCCGGACGTCACCCGGGGCACGCTGCGGGACCTGCGCGGCGATCGGGCCGCCGTCAGTGAACTCGCCGCCGACCAGCTCGGCCTGCGTCCCGGCAGCACGCTGAAGCTCACCCTCGGCGACGGCACGCCCGCCACTCTCACCGTCGCCGCGGTGTACGCCAAGGGCCTCGGCTTCGGGGACATCACCCTGGCCCATGACCTGGTCGCCCGGCACGTGGACAACCCGCTCGCCGCCACCGTCCTCGTACGGAGCGACCGTACGAAGGAACAACTCGCGGCGGCCGTGCAGAAGTTCCCGGGTGCGCGGATTCTCGCCCCGGTCGCCGCCGACAACCTTCAGGCGGAGCGGCAGCGGGCGAACGCCGAGGTGAACCATCTCGCCATGGCACTGGTGCTCGCGTTCACGGCCATCGCCGTCGTCAACACCCTTGCCATGTCGGTGTCGGAGCGGATCCGTGAGTTCGCGATGCTCAGGCTGGCGGGTGCGACCCGGCGTCAGGTGCTGCGGATGCTGCGCATCGAGGCGTTGTCGGTGCTGCTGATAGGTACGGCGCTGGGCAGTGGGATCGCGCTGGCGGTGCTGACCGCGTTCAGTGTCGGTATGACCGGCAGTGCGGCCCCGTCCGTGGTGCCGCTGCTGTATGTGGCGGTCGTCGCGGTCGCCGGGCTGCTCGCCCTCGTCGCCACGGCGCTGCCGGGCCGGGTGGCGCTCAGGCCCCTTCCGGTGTCCGTGGCGACGGCCAAGGAGTAAGGGGCAGTACGCAAGGGTGGGCGCCCCTTACCCGAGGGGCGCCCACCCTTGCGTAACGTCCAGTGTTTTCAGGGATGTTGTGCCTACGTCGCCTCCGTGACCGGGAGTCCTGCCGCCTTCCACGCCTGGAAGCCGCCGATCAGGTCGGTCGCCCGGTGGAGGCCCAACTGACGGAGAGAGGCGGCGGCGAGGCTGGACGCGTAGCCCTCGTTGCAGAAGACGATGACGCGCAGGTCGTGGCTGGTGGCCTCGGGGGCGCGGTGGGTGCCCTGGGGGTCGAGCCGCCACTCCAGCTCGTTCCGTTCGACGACGAGGGCGCCGGGGATCAGCCCGTCGCGCTCGCGCAGGGCCGCGTAGCGGGTGTCGACGAGCAGTGCTTCGCCCGACTCGGCTGCCGCGTAGGCCTGTTGGGGGTCGATCCGGTCGAGGCCCGCGCGGACCCGCTCCAGGTGCGCGTCTATGGAGATCTTCCCGGTCACTGCCAGTCCTCCGGGCGTTCGACGTGTTCGAGCCGCAGGATCGGTCCCGAGCGGCTGTAGCGCCGGATCTGGGGGAGCGGCGGGTAGTACGCGTGCACGGAGATGGCGTGGTTCTCGGCCGACTCGTTCAGCACCTCGTGCACATGGTGCTGGCCGAAGGCGCGGCCCTTGCCGGTGGGCAACTGCCGTACGCGGTCGACTCCTTCGCTCAGTTCAAGGGTCTGCCAGCCGTCGGCGGGGAGGCGCGCGGCGAGCGAGTTCTCCTTCAGCTCCCCGGCCGCGGTGAGGAAGGCGCCGATGGATTCGGCGTGGTCGTGCCAGCCGGTGCCGGTGCCGGGCGGCCAGCCGATCAGCCATGCCTCGCTGCCGCCGGGTCCTTCGAGGCGGACCCAGGTGCGGCCCTCGGGGTCGAGGGGGAGGGAGGCGATGGCTTCGGCGTCGGCCGCGACACGGCGGACGTAGTCGAGAAGGTCCGCCTGGGTGGGCGGGGCGACGGCCTGGGCGGAGGGGGTCGCGGATACTGCGGGTTGGGACACGGGTGCCGTCCTGGAGGTTCGCAGGGACCACGCTGCCAGGTGCGGGCCGGGACGTCTGCGTAGCGAGGTACGCGCGTTCAGGACCGGGCCGTACGGAGGCCGCGTGGAGGAGGGGGCGAGGCTGAAGGTGCGAAATCAGTCAGGACAAACGACACACGCAGCCCAGATAGCGGACTAGGTCCATATGGACCCTCCGCCATAGGCGCACCTCGGTGTCGGTCACGATCCGGAGTACACCATGGTGGTGTGCCCCGGTCAACTCCATGTCGGAGAGCGGAACGCGCCCCGCGACGGCGGCCCGTTCGACGGCCGTCCCGCGCGCGAGGGACACCCCTCACGGGCCGGACGCCCGCCTCCCGCCCTGGCCGACAATCGCTGTCGCGGGACGCCGCCGAGGCCCGCCTGCCGCCTCCCCGGCCCCCGCCCCCTACCCGCCGCCCACCTGCCCCGGCTACCGCGAGCTGCGGGCCGGTTCCGACTCCGTCGCTCCCCCCAGCGTCGTCTCGGCCGCCGCGTACAGCTCCGCCGGGCGGACGCCGGTGAAGGAGTCGACCAGGTGGCCGTCGGGGCGGATCAGCAGGACGCTGTGCGCGGCGGCGCCGGGGTAACTCTCGGTGACGAGGAGTTCGGCGCGGTGCGGGAGCGCGGTGACGGCGGCGGCCAGCCGGGGCATGATGCCGGCGGTCACCCAGTGCCTGCGCTCCCACACGCCGGTGCCCGGCGCGACCAGGAGCACCACCAGATGCCCGAGCCCCAGCCGCTCCCGGAGCATGACGAAGGTGCCGTCCTCGGCGGTCACGCGGACGTCCACGACCGGCGCCCCCGGCGGCGTGTGCACCTCGGCGGACGCGTCCGTCGGCGCGGGCGTCAGGGGCGAGCCCGTGTACGCGCCCGGCGCGCCCAGCGGACCGCGTCCCAGGTGACCGTCCGTGAGCAGCGCGTCATGGCCGCGCGCGGCGCCCGGTACGTACGCGCGCAGCCCCCCGCCGCCCCGCAGTATCGGCAGGGACTGGTCGGCGGCGCGCAGCCGGGCGGCGACGACGGCGCGGCGCTCGGTCTGGTAGCTGGCGAGCAGCGCCTCGTGCGGCCCGTGGTGCCAGGTGTGCGCCAGCTTCCAGGCGAGGTTGTCCGCGTCCCGCAGCCCCTCGTCGAGGCCCTGGGTGCCGAGCGCGCCGAGCAGATGCGCGGCGTCCCCGGCGAGGAACGCGCGCCCGACGCGCCACCGGCGGGCGAGCCGGTGGTGGACGGTGTGGACCCCGGTGTCGATCAGTTCGTACGGTGGTGTGCTCCCTCCGCTCCAGCCGGCCAGGGTCTCCCGGATGCGCGCGACGAGCGATTCGGGGGTGACCAGCTCGCCCCGTGCCGGGAGCAGCCAGTCCAGGCGCCACATCCCGTCGGCGAGGGGGCGTCCGGTCACCTCGCTGCCCGACAGCCGCCACGGCGGCATCCGATGCAACAACGCTTCACCGGGCCAAGGAAGTTCCGTCCGCAGCGCGGCGACCGCGTGCCGTTCGACGGCGGTGCGGCCGGGGAAGCGGATGTCGAGGAGCTTGCGCACGGTGGAACGGGGGCCGTCGCAGCCGACCAGGTAACTGCCGCGCCACCATGTGGCCTTGGGCTCCCGGGTGTGGACGGTCAGCCCCGCGGACTCCTGCTCGATGGAGTCGACCCGGCTCTCGGCGGCGACCTTGACGAGCCGCTCGCGCGCGACGGCGTCGCGCAGCGCGGTGGTGAGCGTGTGTTGCGGCAGATGCAGAGGAGGTGGATTGTCGTCACCGAAAGTGACGTGCTGCATGAGTTGTTTGCGGCGCATCGACCGCCATCCCGTCCACCGGGTGCCGGTCGCGGTGAACGGCGATCCGGTGAGCCGTTCGACCAGTGCCGCGGTGTCGTCGCGCAGGACGGCGGTCCGCGCAGGGCGCTGTTCGTCCTTGCCGGGGCCCTCGTCGAGGAGGACGGAGGGGACGCCGTGGCGCGCGAGCGCGAGGGAGAGCGTGAGCCCGACGGGGCCCGCGCCGGCGACGATCACCGGGTCCACGGCGCGGCGCCTCCTGCCCGGCGGGGTGTCCATGGGGTCGTACGGCGGCAGACGGGCGGGGCGGGATGCGCGATCACAGAACGTATGCAACCCATTGCCGGTGTCCCCGTCAAGCGACGGAGGCAGTGGCGATCATGCCACTGCCTCCTTGGGCCACACATTCGGCTCACACGGCGTCAGATGCGGTACGCGCGCGGGAGATGCGGTACGCGTGCGGGGACACGCCCTACGCGCGCGTGCCGTCCGTCCCGTCGGGCGCTCAGTCCTTGGAGAGCGCCCCCGCGGTGGACCCGTCGCCCGGACGCTGGCCCGGGACGACGTCCGACGTGGCGGGCTCGGCCGCCGCGGCCACGACGACCCCGGTCTTCGCGCGCCGGCCGCGCCGCTCGATCCAGCTCGCCAGCGAGGACAGCGCCATGCAGAGCGCCACATAGATGGCGCCGACGACGATGACGACCGGCGTGATCGGGTTCTCGCCGTTGACGATGATGTTGTTGGCCATGGTCCGGGCCGCGTACAGCAGCTCCGGGTACAGGATCATGTAGCCGAGCGAGGTGTCCTTGAGGGTGACCACGAGCTGGCTGATCACCGTCGGCAGCATGGACCGTACGGCTTGCGGCAGCAGCAGTGTCATCATCACCTGCGACTTGCGCAGGCCCAGCGCGTAGGCCGCTTCCACCTGTCCGCGCGGGACGGCGTTGATGCCCGCGCGGAGCACCTCGGCCTGGACGCAGCCGTTGTAGACGGTCAGACCGATGACGAGGGCCCAGAAGGCGGTGCTGTCACCGATGACGCCCAGGTTGTCCCGGTAGGTCAGGAACACCACCCACAGGCCGTAGATGGTGATGAGCAGCGGGACCGCGCGGAACAGCTCGATGAAGCCGGTCGCCAGCCAGCGGACCGGCTTGTGGTCCGACAGCCGGGCGACGGCGAGCAGCAGACCGAGGACGAGTGACAGCACACCGGCGAGCGCGAACGCCTTGAGGGTGGCCAGGACGCCGTCGCGGATGTTGGTCCGCACACCGGCGTTGTTGAAGATGTTCCAGACCTCGGGCTCCAGCTGGCCCTTGACGTTCAGGCGGTAGACCGCGAAGACGATCAGGCCGAGCACGGCCGCCGAACCGACGACGGTGTAGATCAGGTTGCGGACACGGGCCTTGGGGCCCGGTGCGTCGTACAGGACGCTCGAACTCATCGTGCGACCCCCATGCGCCGCTCCAGCAGCCGGAACAGACCGCTGATGGTGAAGGTGATGACCAGGTAGCCGAGTGCCACCCAGAGGAAGATCCAGGCGATGTCGAAGCCCTGGTCGCTGAGCAGCTTCTGCACACCGAACAGTTCGGCGGTGCTGAAGGCGCCCGCGATGGCCGAGTTCTTCGTCAGCGCGATGAAGATCGAGCTGAGCGGCGGGATCACTGTGCGCGTGGCCTGCGGCAGCACGATCAGGCGCAGCGTCTGGAAGAACGTCATCCCGATCGAGCGGGCGGCCTCCGCCTGGCCGAGGGGCACCGTGTTGATGCCGGAGCGCACTGCTTCGCAGACGAACGCGGAGGTGTAGAAACTCAGTGCCAGCAGCGCCTTTGTCCACGGGCTGAGTCCCGGCATGAAGATCACCGGGACGACGAACCACGCGACGAGGAACAGCAGGGTCAGCGGGGTGTTCCGGAAGAGGGTCACCCAGGCGGTGCCGAAGAACCGCAGGGGTGGCACGGGCGACACCCGGAATCCGGCGATGAGGACACCCAGCACCATGGCGAGAACCCCGCTGGCCAGGGTCAGCAGGATGGTGCCTATGAACCCCTCGCGGAACTCCGGGAGATGGTCGAGCAATACGTTCACGGGGATGTCCTCGTGGGCGGCGGCGGACGGGCAGGAAGGGCCGCCGCCGGGCGCGCCACGCGGACGCGCCCGGGACGGACGGAGTGCTGCCAGGAGAGCCGGCGGCGCCCTGGGGCGCCGTCAGGGTCGATCAGGAGCGGTCAACCGATCAGGGGCGATCAGTAGCGCTCAAGCGCCGGCGGCTCGGTGTACGTCGAGCCGGACAGGCCCAGCGTCGCGTCGTACGCCTTCTTGTAGTCGCCGTTCTTCTCGTGCGCCTCGATGGCGTCGGAGACGGCGTCCCGCAGCGCCTTGTCGTCCTTGTTCATGCCGATGCCGTACGGCTCCTTGGTGAACGGCTGGCCGACGACCTTCAGCTTCTCGGGGCGCTGCGCCGCGTACCCCTTGAGGATGGCGTCGTCCGTGGTGACGGCGTCGACCTCGTTGTTGAGGAGCTGCTGGACACACTCGGAGTACTTCGACAGCTCGACGGTCTTCGCGCCGTACTTGGGCTTCTTGATCTCCTGGAGCGGGGTCGAGCCCTTGATGGAGCAGACCGTCTTGCCCTTGAGCGAGTCGGGGCCGGTGACGGCGGTGTCGTCCTTGCGGACCAGGAGGTCGGCGCCGGCCAGGAAGTACGGGCCCGCGAAGCCGACCTGCTTCTTGCGCTCGTCGTTGATCGTGTACGTGCCGACGTACAGGTCGACCTCGCCCTTGGAGATGGTGGTCTCCCGGACGTTGGAGTCGACGGTCTTGAACTCGATCTGGTCGGGCCCGAAACCGAGGTCGGCGGCGACCATCTTGGCGATCTCGATGTCGAAGCCGGACCGCTTGCGGTCGGTGTCCTCGAAGCCGAGGAACGGCTGGTCGTTCTTGGCGCCGATGACGAGCTTGCCGGCGCTCTGCGCCTTCTTCAGCGTCGCCGAGTCGATGCTGACGTCCTTGGCGACCGTGTACGTGGGCAGCTTCGGCGCGTCCTTGCCCGAGGACGCGTCGCTCGGCTTGTCACCGGCGTTGCCGGAGTCGCCGCCACAGGCGGTGGCGGTCAGGGCGAGGGCGGCAACAGCCGCGGCGACGGCGGCGCTCTTGCGGAGCTTCATGATGAAACATCCTTAGTGTCGACAGATTCGGGAGAGGCGACGGTTGGGGACAAGACGCACCGTCGCAGGGCGTCACACTCCGGTGAGGAAGGATCTTCGACTCAGTGGTGCAGGATCTTCGACAGGAAGTCCTTGGCCCGGTCGCTGCGGGGGTTGCTGAAGAACTGGTCGGGGACGGCCTCTTCGACGATGCGGCCGTCGGCCATGAACACGACGCGGTTGGCGGCGGACCGCGCGAAGCCCATCTCGTGGGTGACGACGACCATGGTCATGCCGTCCCGGGCGAGCTGCTGCATGACCTCAAGGACCTCGTTGATCATCTCGGGGTCCAGGGCCGAAGTCGGCTCGTCGAACAGCATGACCTTGGGGTCCATGGCCAACGCCCGTGCGATGGCGACGCGTTGCTGCTGTCCGCCGGAGAGCTGCGCCGGGTACTTGTCCGCCTGGGTGCCGACGCCGACCCGGTCGAGGAGCGCGCGGGCCTTCTCCTCGGCGGTCTTCTTGTCGGCCTTGCGGACCTTGATCTGGCCCAGCATCACGTTTTCGAGCACCGTCTTGTGCGCGAAGAGGTTGAAGGACTGGAAGACCATGCCGACGTCGGCGCGCAGCCGTGCCAGCTCCTTGCCCTCCTGGGGCAGCGGCCTGCCGTCGATCGAGATGTCCCCCGAATCGACGGTCTCCAGGCGGTTGATGGTGCGGCACAGGGTGGACTTGCCGGAACCGGAGGGCCCGATGACGACGACGACCTCGCCACGGGCGATGGTCAGATCGATGTCCTGGAGCACATGCAGCGCGCCGAAGTGCTTGTTCACGGTCTTCAGCACGACCAGTTCGTCGGCCGCGGGTACGGCGTCCTTGGCCACCGATACATCCGTCATCGACTTATTGCTCCGTCCTCCTCGATTGGGAGGACAGTAATGACGTGGTAATGCCACCGTCAGTACATCTGAGGGGAACTTGAGCATAACGATCCGGTCGCAAGCGTGCACTGGCTGTGATGGGTCCCCGCGCCGAGGCCCGCTGCGCACCGCTCCCGCGCGCGTACCGGGTGCGTAACGGAACGTGTGCGGCGCCCGATCCCTCTTGACGGGGTCCCTGTGGATCGGCGTGGATGCCTAGGGCACGAGGGAACGAACGGTGAACCGAAGGGGGCCGGCATGAGACTGCTTCTCGTCGAGGACGACGATCACGTCGCGGCTGCCCTGTCGGCGGTCCTGGCACGGCACGGCTTCGACGTCGTCCACGCGCGCAGTGGCGAGGAGGCGCTGCGGGCGCTGCTCCCGGACGCGGCCCCGGCGCGTGCGCCCTTCGCGGTGGTCCTCCTGGACCTGGGCCTGCCCGACCAGGACGGGTACGAGGTCTGCGGCAAGATCCGCAAGCTCACCAGCACCCCGGTGATCATGGTGACCGCGCGCGCGGACGTACGGTCCCGCATACACGGCCTCAACCTGGGCGCCGACGACTACGTGGTGAAGCCGTACGACACCGGTGAGCTTCTCGCCCGTATCCACGCCGTCAGCCGCCGTACCGTCCCCGACGAGGGCGGCGCGTCCACGGACAGCGATCTGCGGCTGGGGCCCGTGCACATCGAACTGCCGACGCGCAGGGTCAGCGTCGACGGCGTCGCCGTCCAGCTCACCCGCAAGGAGTTCGACCTGCTCGCGCTGCTCGCGCAGCGGCCCGGTGTGGTGTTCCGCCGGGAACAGATCATCAGTGAGGTGTGGAGGACGAGCTGGGAGGGCACGGGACGCACCCTGGAGGTCCATGTGGCGTCCCTGCGCTCCAAACTGCGGATGCCGGCCCTCATCGAGACCGTGCGGGGTGTGGGCTACCGGCTCGTCGCCCCCGCGTCCTAGAGGCCGCGAGTGGGTGCCAGGCTCCTCCCGCTGCTGATCGTCCTGATGGCGGGGGTTCTGCTCGCGCTCGGGTTCCCGCTCGCCGTGAGCCTCGCCGCGCAGGAGCAGCAGACCGTCGTCGTCGACCGGATCGACGACACCGCGCGCTTCGCGTCACTCGCCCAGTTCGTCACCCGTCAGACCAGCGGTTCCCGCGTCTCGTTCCGGGACGAGCGCCAGGACACCCTCCAGAAGGAGCTGGCGCGCTACTACGAGGTGTACGGGATCAGGGCGGGCGTCTTCTACCGCAACGACGAGCCCATGGCGCACGCCCCCGAGAACTGGTACCTGCCGGACGAGGGCGCCGTGAGGGACACATTCCAGGAGGCCCTTCTCTCGCGCCCCGGGCACAATCCGGACCAGGTGTGGCCCTGGCAGGACGGGCGGCTGGTCGTCGCGTCGCCGGTCATCCGCGACGGTGACGTGATCGCCGTCGTCGTCACCGACTCGCCCACCGGACAGATGCGGTCCAAGACGCTGCGGGGGTGGCTGGTACTCGGCGCCGGCGAGGTGGCCGCGATGCTCCTCGCGGTGGGGGCGGCGCTCCGGCTGACGGGGTGGGTGCTGCGGCCCGTGCGCGTGCTCGACGCGACGACCCACGACATCGCGACGGGCCGCCTCAAGTCCCGGGTCGCGGCGGCCGGCGGTCCCCCGGAACTCAGACGCCTGGCCCGGTCGTTCAACGAGATGGCGGACAACGTCGAGGACGTGCTCGAACAGCAGCGCGCCTTCGTCGCCGACGCCTCCCATCAACTCCGCAACCCGCTCGCGGCGCTGCTCCTGCGCATCGAACTCCTCGCCCTCGAACTCCCCGAGGGGAACGAGGAGATCGCCTCGGTGCGCACCGAGGGCAAGCGCCTCGCGCAGGTGCTCGACGACCTGCTCGACCTGGCGCTGGCCGAGCACGCCGACTCCGACCTGAAACTGACCGACATAGGCGCGCTGGCCGGCGAGCGCGTCGCCGCCTGGCGCCCGCTCGCCGAGGACAAGGGCGTGCGGCTGACCGGACAGTGCCCCGCCGTCACCGCCTGGGCCGACCCGGTGGCCCTGTCCAGCGCGCTGGACGCGATCGTCGACAACGCCCTCAAGTTCACGCCGGCCGGCGAGGAGGTCCGCGTCACGGTCGCCGCCGACGGTACGACGTCGACGGTCGTCGTCAGGGACGGCGGCCCCGGCCTCACCGACGACGAACTGTCGCGCGTCGGGGACCGCTTCTGGCGCAGCGGACGGCACCAGAACGTGAAGGGTTCGGGCCTGGGCCTGTCCATCTCCCGGGCCCTGCTCGCGGCGGGCGGCGGCAGCATCACGTACGAGCGGCACGAGCCGCACGGGCTCAGGGTGACGGTTTCGGTGCCCCGGTCGGCGCCGTGAGCGGCCTGACGGCGTGGGGCTCCGCGGCAGTGGCCTGACCGGGCGGTACGACTATGGCTATGGCTACGGCTTGACGGAGCGGTAGTAGCGCCGCGCGCCCTCGTTGAGCTGGAGCGGGTCCGTGAAGAGTGCCGTGCGCAGGTCCACCAGCTGGGCCGCGTGCACCTCGGCGCCGATGTGGTCACGGCTGTCGATCACCGTACGGGTCAGCTGCTCGGTCAGCCCCGGGTCGGCGCGGTCCGTGGTGACGAGCAGGTTCGCGACCGCCAGCGTGGACACGGCGTCGCCCTCCTGGGCCGCCGGATAGGCGTCCGCGGGCATCACGGACCCCCGGTAGTAGCGCGAGGCGCCCCCCTGCGCGTGCAGGGCGTCCACGAGGTTCCCGAGGGGGACGAACCGGATGTCGAACCGCTCCGACAGCAGCCGTACGGACGTCGTCGGCAGGCCGCCGGACCAGAAGAACGCGTCTATGTCGTCGTTCTCCAGCTTGCCGGGCATCGTGTCGATACCGATCGACACGGGGTCGATGTCCTTGGTGACGTCGAGGCCCGCCGCCTTCAGGACCCGGTCGGCGATCAGCCGTACCCCGGAGCCGACCTGGCCCACGGCCACCCGCTTGCCCTTCAGGTCGGCGGCCGACTGCACGTCCGACGAGCGCGGTACGACGAGCTGCACATAGTCGTCGTAGAGCCGGGCGCAGCCGCGCAGACGGTCCGCGCCCTCCTTGTCGTCGAGACGGTACTTCTCCACCGCGTCGGCGGCGGCGATGGTGAAGTCGGCCTCGCCCGTGGCGACCCGCTGGACGTTCTGCTGCGAGCCCTCGCTGCTGGTCAGCCGCACCTTGAGGCGGGGCAGATCGCGCGCGAGTGCGGCCTCCAGGAGCTTGCCGTAGCGCTCGTACACGCCGGAGCGCACTCCCGTGCTGAAGGTGACGGTGCCGCCCGGGGTGTTCTTCTCCAGCGGGTACAGCCACCACGCCAGCAGCCCGAGCGCGACGAGCCCGGCGACCGCGCCCTGGAGGGCGCGCCGCCTGCCGATGCGGGGGAGCGGGGGGACCATGCGGGCGATCCTGCCAGTTCGGACACCGGCCTGGCCAGGGTCGGCGGGGGACCGACGGGGTACGGGTACCGACCAGGGGTGCGTACGGGTGCGGGAACTCCGGCGCGGGGCGCGGGAACTCCGGTGCGCCGTGGGGCGTTCACCAAGCAGCCGCCTCCACCACCTGCCGTGCGATTTCCTCCACCGACCGGCCGTCCGTCCCGATGCATACGGTCCCTGCGGGTGCCCGCTCGTCCAGGTGCCCCTTCATCCGCAGGCTCCGCTCGATGTGCGCGATCAACTGGGAACCGATCTCGCGCCGGGCGAGCCGTTCCCGGACGGTCGACTCCTCGGCCGTGAGGAGGATGTACGTGGTCCTGATCGTGCAGTCGCGCATGGCCCGTCGGATCATCTCTCCCTCCAGGACGCTCACCGTGTTGGTGTAGATCAGCCGGCGCTGTCCCAGGGCCGTGTAGTTGGCCCAGATCGCCGAGAGGTTCCGTTCCGTGATCGCGGTGCGGTGCGGGTCGTCGGCGGGTGCCGGATGGATCTGGTCCAGGAAGTCGCCCTCGACCAGACAGTGCGCGGTGTCCGCCGCCTGCAACAGCTCGGACACCTCCCAGGCCACGCTCGTCTTTCCGACCCCGGAGCCGCCCCCGATGAGCAGCAGTTCACAAGTCGACATGGCTCGCCACCCTGACAGGGCCGGGACACGACGGCATCCGCATTCTCGGCGGCCCCGGGGGTGAACGGCCCGTCGGATGCATGGGGTTGGATGACCGCGTGACCGTTCATGAGGTGGCCCGGCTGCTGCCGGCGATATCCGTCGTACGGGACGTGAGCCGTGCGATGGCGATGGCGGAGGCGATCCTGTGCCCGGACTGGGCGGACCGCCACTACTCGTTCGACGCGCACTGGTCCGACGGCGAGGAGATGGCGTCGATGAGCGACGGCTCCGGCGACGAGTACGCCGTCGTCCTGTCGGCCGCGAGCGCCTACGTCCGGGGGTTCGCGCACGAGTCGTGGATGAGCCCCTATGCGTACGACGGGCCGTGGCCGGGCGTCCTCGACGACGTGCCCGACGTGTTCCGGCCGTGCGTGGAGGACCCGGCGTTCTGCGACGAGGACGGGGTGCCGGTGGTGACGGCCTGCCTGTGGCGGCAGGCCGCGGACGGCCACTGGAGTGCGGGGACGATCGAGTTCCCGGAGGGCCGGGACGACCCCGACGGTGCGCTGGGGCTCTTCCGCCTCCTCGTCGCCGGCACACCGGAGGCGTACCGGGACTTCGCCGAGGACTACTACGAGGTCCCCGTGCCGCTGCCGGCGATCCGCGACCTCTACGCGCTGCGCCCGCTGACGGGCGACCTGGTCGCGGCGCTGAACCCGGCGCTCACGCCCGCGGATCTGACCGGCGACGCCACCGTCATCGGCTATCCGACGGCCGTACATACGGACCGCTGAACCGGCCCCCACCGGACCGCCGAACGGCCCCCGCCTGACCGCTGAACGGCCCCCCACGCGCGCGGGACGCCGTTCCGCACGATCAGTCCGTTGCCGGGCCGGGTGCGAAGATCAGCGGCCAGTCCTCGACGGCGTTGATCGCGGCGACGACGTCCTCGTCCGTGTCCGACGGCTTCGCGAACCACACCGCGACCCCCTCGTCCGGCCCGAGGGGGACCGCCTGGCCGACGGGCGTCCGTACCCGCAGCAGCCGGTGCGCCCTCTGGTCGAGCGAGGACGTCTCCGGGAACGGGGTCAGGTCCAGATCCTTCAGCGGATACGCCATCACGTCCGCCGTCAACACGTCACCCTCGCGCGCGTACTCGATCCATCCGTCGGTCGCGACGATGTACAGCACGCCGTCGCCCTCGTAGCCGTAGCCGCCGAGCGCGAGGATCGCCTGTTCGCCGGCCGCATCCGGTTCGTCCAGGACAAGGACGAGCTGGTGTGCGCCGTCCGTCGCGTCGATCCGGTCGGTGATGATGGCTCGTGTCATGGCGGCACAGTACGGGGGCGGACATATTGCCGTGCGGCGGGTCCCGTGGTGGTGGTTGGCTGGCGCGGTGACCGACCGGACGCCCGCCGACCCCACACCCGCGGATCTGACCCCCACGGACCCGACGCCCGCCGAAGAGTTCGCCGCGTTCCTCGCCAGGATCCGCGCCGATCCGCGGGTCGCCGGCGCGGTCCTCAGCGGCTCCCGGGCCCGCGAGGGTGCCGCCACGCCGCACTCCGACTACGACGTGTACCTGGTGGCCGCCGACGGCGCCGAACCGTCGCTCACCGGGGAGGTCCGGCGCGACGCCCGGCTCGATGTGTCGGTCCTGCCCCTGCGGGACTTCCGTACGCACGCGCTGCCCGGCTCCGGCACGGAGTGGAACCGGTACGCCTTCTGCCACGCCGAGGTACTGAAGGACACCCCTGACGGCCTTGTCGCGGACCTGGTGCTCGCCAAGTCACGCCTCGCACCCGACGAGGCCGCGCAGCGGGCGCCCGAGATTCTCGACGCCTTCCTGAACAGCGTCTACCGGGCGCTGAAGAACGACCGGAACGGCGACGCCACGGCGACCCGGCTGGACGCCGCCGAGGCGCTGCCCTTCCACCTCGGTTACGTTTTCGCGCTCCACGCGCGCGTGCGGCCGTACAACAAGTACCTGGGCTGGGAGCTGCGCCACCACCCCCTGAGCCGCCCCGAGTGGGCCCACGACCACCTGCTGCCGCTGCTGGAGCGGGCGCTGTCCCCGTCGCCCGCCCCCGCCCTGCGGCAGCTCTTCGACGAGCTGGAGCCGCACGCCCGCGCCGCCGGACACGGCCCTGTGCTGGACTCCTGGGGCGACGATCTGCTGCTCATGCGGGGCAGCGGTGACCCGCCGCCGGCGCGCGCCGTGTCGTAGCCTTCCGGTATGGCTGAGTCCGAGCACCGCGTGATCGTGGAAGAGGGCCGGATCACTACGCCGAGGGTCGTGCTGCGCCGCTGGACGCCGGACGACGCCGAGGCCGCCCTGGAGATCTACGGCTCCGACGAGGTGGCGCGATGGCTCGCACCCGCGATGGAACGGGTGCCTGACGTCACCGCCATGCGCGACGTCATCGGCGGTTGGATCGCGAGCAGCAGCCACCTGGAGCCGCCCCAGGGCCGCTGGGCGATCGAGCGGCGTGACACGGGCGAGCTGATCGGCGGGGTGGCCCTGCTGACGCTGCCGCCGGTGCACGTCGACCTGGAGATCGGCTGGCAGCTGGCCCGCGGTGCCTGGGGCCAGGGGCTCGCCGCCGAGTCGGGGCACGCGGTGGCGCACTACGCCTTCGAGTCCGGCGCGTCTGAACTGTTCGCGGTGGTACGCCCCCGTAACGAACGCGGCGCGTCCACGGCGCGGCGCGTGGGGATGGAGTGGGTCGGCGAGACGGAGAAGTACTACGGCCTCCGCCTTCAGGTGTACCGCCTCCGCCGAGGAGAACTGGACCTTCCGCGTCCCCCTTCCTGACACCCACCGCCGCCCGTCCCCGGGTCAGCCGCCCGCTCCCGTACCGCCACCCCCGGCAGCACTCCCGGACGCATTCCCGGACGCACCCCCGAAGGCGCCCCCAGTCGCCCCCGCCAGCGCCCGCTGCCGCGCCAGCTCCACCGCTTCCGACAGTGACGCGATGTCGTACGCGCCCCGGTGCCGGCGGCCGTTGACGAAGAACGTAGGTGTGCCCGACACATCGCTCAGGTCGGCCGAGTCCACGTCCTCGGCCACCCGTCGCGCGCCCCGGTGCCGGCGCAGGTCCCGGCGGAAGGTCTCCTCGTCCAGGCCGAGTTCGCGCGCGTAGCGCAGCAGATCGGTGACGGCGAGCGCGTCCTGGTGCGCCAGGAGCATGTCGTGCATCTCCCAGAACGCGCCCTGTTCGGCCGCCGCCTCGGCCGCCTCCGCCGCGAGCTGCGCGCGCGGGTGGACGTCGTTGAGCGGGAGATGCCGCCACACATAGCGCAGGTCCCCGAAGTCGGCCAGCAGCTCCCGGACGACGGGTTCCGCCTGCCCGCAGTACGTGCATTCGAAATCCCCGTACTCGACCACCGTCACCGGCGCCTCGTCCGGGCCGCGCACACGGTCGTGCCGGGGGTCGACGGCCACCGCCAGATCCGTCAGGGGCTCAGCGGTCCCCAGCAGCGCGCGGGCCCGCCGCGCGGCCGGCAGCAGCCCGATGGCGCCGGACACCGCCCACGCGGCGGCGTAGGCCCCGGGCAGCGTCGCCAGGATGCCGATCCGGGCCTCGTTCAGGTCCGTGCCCGTGAACGCCAGCGACGCGATGAGCAGCGACACCGTGAACGCGGCACCGGCCACCGCCCCGCCCGCGGTCACCGCGCCCCAGCCGACGTTCGGGCGCAGCCGCCCCCGCGTGGCCGCCCGCGCCGCCGCCATGGAACCCACGATGCCGACGATCTTCCCGAGCACGCTGCCGCACAGGATGCCCAGCGTGATCGGCGAGGTGAAGGCGTCGGCCAACTCCCGTGCCCCCAGCGGGATGCCCGCGTTGGCCAGCGCGAACAGGGGGACGACGACGAAGCTGACCCAGGGCAGAAAGCGCTGCTCCAGGCGTTCGTTCGGCGAGATCGCCGAGGTCAGCCCCTGGACCGCCGACCGCTGAAGCTCGGCGGTCGGCTGCTCGCGGAACAGCCGGAACAGCCCGCTCGCCCGCTCCAGGTCCCCGCGCGGCGGCGGATAGGCGATCACCAGTGCGCCCACCGCCAGCCCCGTCACCACCGGGTCGACCCCGGACTCCAGCAGCGCCACCCAGACGACCAGGGACAAAAGCGCGCACGCCCCGCCGCTGCGGACGCCCAGCAGCCGCAGCGCCACGATCAGCGCCAGGACGCCGAGGGCGACGAAGAGGGCCGTGAGATGGATCTCGGTGCTGTAGAAGACCGCGATGACGACGAGCGCGACCAGGTCGTCGACCACCGAGATCGACAGCATGAAGGCGCGCAGCGACGCGGGCAGCCGCCTGCCGAAGAGCGCCAGGATGCCCAGGGCGAACGCCGTGTCCGTGGACATGGCCGTGCCCCAGCCGTGCACCGAACCACGGCCCGCGTTGAAGCCGAGGTAGATCACGACCGGCACGACCATGCTGCTCAGGCCCGCGATCAGCGACAGGACCACCCAGCGCCGGTCCCGCAGCTCGCCCATGTCGAACTCCCGGCGGGCCTCCAGGCCGACGACGAGGAAGAACAACGCCATCAGGCCGCTGTTGATCCACTCGTGCAGGTTCAGCGAGAGGCCGTAGGAACCGAGGTGCACGGACAGATGCGTGTTCCAGAGTTCTTCGTACGAGTGGAGGTCGACGTTCGCCCAGATCAGGGCGGCGGCGACGGCCACCAGGAGCAGGGCGGCGCTGCCCGCCTCCGTTCGC
Organism: Streptomyces sp. NPDC091292; assembly: GCF_044757265.1. Lineage (NCBI taxonomy): Bacteria > Bacillati > Actinomycetota > Actinomycetes > Kitasatosporales > Streptomycetaceae > Streptomyces > Streptomyces sp. NPDC091292. Next base: position 54,788 of record NZ_JBIVUQ010000009.1, read on the forward strand.
GCGAAGGTGCGCCAGCGGGCCACCGTGACGGCCGTCAGGGGCAGGCCGGACCCGGCCGGCTCCTTCGCTGACCCGTTCACGTCCCCGCCGACCGACGCCCTCCGCGCGCGTGGGGGTCAGCCGCGCGTGGCGGCGGCGAGGTCGGCGCGCAGTTCGTCGGCGCCGGCGGGCTTGCCCGGGTCGTTCGCCAGGTCCTGCGGGTTGCGCGCGTACGGCATCACATAGGCGGGCCGGTCGCGTTCGAAACGCCAGCTGTCCGCGAGGCTTCCGGCGTCCACCGCGTCGTATCCGAGCAGGTCGAGCAGGTGGGTGGCGGACGCCTTGGCGGCGTCGTCGTCACCCGCGATGGGGAGGGCCGAACGCTCGGGCGCCCCGGTGGGCCGTGCGAGTGCGGCGAGATGCTTGAAGAAGATGTTGTTGAACGCCTTGACGACCTTGGCGTCCGGGAGGTGGCGTTGGATCAGCTCGCTGGTGGTGGTCTCACCCGCGTCGAGCGCGGGGACGGAGCCGTCGCGCTGCGGGTAGTAGTTGATCGTGTCCAGGACGATCTTCCCGGTCAGCGGCTCCGCGGGCACCTGGCGGTAGTTCTTGAGCGGGATGGTCACCACGACCCAGTCCCCGGCCACCGCCGCCTCGGGCGCGGTCGCCGCCCGCGCCTTCGGCCCGAGTCCGGCCACCAGATCGGCCAGGGAGTCCGGCCCCCGGGAGTTGCTGAGGACCACGTCCAGTCCGGCGGCGACACCGAGCCGCGCCAGAGTGCCGCCGATGTTTCCGCTGCCGATCAGCCCAAGAGTGCTCATAGCAGCATTAAACCGGATATATGAATGCCGTACTCGTCGGCCACGGGGCAGTTCCGGGGCCGGAGGCGGTGAAAGGACCGCCTACCCTGGTGGCATGAGCGGGAGCGACCGGAGTCAGGCAGTGGACGGATCGACGACGTACGAGGGATCGAAGACGTACGAGGTGCGCACCTACGGGTGCCAGATGAACGTCCACGATTCCGAGCGGCTGTCCGGCCTGCTGGAGGGCGCGGGGTACGTGCGCGCGCCCGAGGGGTCCGACGGGGACGCGGACGTCGTCGTCTTCAACACCTGCGCGGTCCGTGAGAACGCCGACAACCGCCTCTACGGCAACCTCGGCCGGCTCGCCCCGATGAAGACCAAGCGGCCCGGCATGCAGATCGCCGTCGGCGGCTGCCTCGCGCAGAAGGACCGCGACACCATCGTCCGCCGCGCCCCCTGGGTCGACGTCGTCTTCGGTACGCACAACATCGGCAAGCTCCCGGTCCTCCTGGAGCGCGCCCGCGTCCAGGAAGAGGCCCAGGTCGAGATCGCGGAGTCCCTCGAAGCGTTCCCCTCGACCCTGCCCACCCGCCGGGAGAGCGCGTACGCCGCCTGGGTGTCGATCTCCGTCGGCTGCAACAACACCTGCACGTTCTGCATCGTGCCCGCGCTGCGCGGCAAGGAGAAGGACCGCAGGACCGGCGACATCCTCGCCGAGATCGAGGCCCTGGTCGCTGAGGGCGTCTCCGAGATCACCCTGCTCGGGCAGAACGTCAACGCCTACGGCTCGGACATTGGCGACCGCGAGGCGTTCGGCAAGCTCCTGCGCGCGTGCGGCGCGATCGACGGCCTGGAGCGCGTCCGCTTCACCTCGCCGCACCCGCGTGACTTCACCGACGACGTGATCGCCGCGATGGCCGAGACGCCGAACGTGATGCCGCAGCTCCACATGCCGCTCCAGTCCGGTTCCGACACCGTCCTGAAGGCCATGCGCCGCTCCTACCGCCAGGAGCGTTACCTCGGAATCATCGACAAGGTGCGCGCCGCCATCCCGCACGCGGCCCTCACCACCGACATCATCGTGGGCTTCCCCGGCGAGACCGAGGAGGACTTCGAAGAGACCCTCCACGTCGTCCGCGAGGCCCGCTTCGCGCAGGCGTTCACGTTCCAGTACTCCAAGCGCCCCGGTACGCCGGCCGCCGAGATGGCGGACCAGATCCCCAAGGACGTCGTCCAGGCGCGGTACGAGCGCCTGGTCGCCCTCCAGGAGGAGATCTCCTGGGAGGAGAACAAGCGGCAGGTCGGCCGCACCCTGGACCTCATGGTCGCGGAGGGTGAAGGCCGCAAGGACGGCGCCACGCACCGCCTCTCCGGCCGCGCACCCGACAACCGTCTCGTGCACTTCACCAAGCCCGACGAGGACGTGCGCCCCGGCGATGTCGTGACCGTCGAGATCACCTACGCCGCGCCGCACCACCTCCTCGCCGAGGGCCCCACGCTGAAGGTGCGCCGCACGCGCGCGGGGGACGCCTGGGAGAAGCGCAACGCCCAGGAGACCGCCAAGCCGGCCGGCGTGATGCTGGGACTGCCGAAGATCGGCGTGCCGGAGCCGCTGCCCGTGGCGACAGGCGGAGCCTGCGGCTGCGACTGACCGTGCGCCGGGGCGGGAAGGAGACCGTCATGGCGTACAGCGTGGAGTTCACGGAGCGCGCGGCACGGGTGCGGGACAGCCTGCCCCACGAGCGCCGCGCCGTCCTGGAACGCGGCCTCGCCATCCTGGTCACCGAACCCCGCCACAAGCTGTCGCATGCCGTCGGCGGCGACGAGTCCACGCGCGAGATCGCCCTCTCCCGCAGCCTCGTCGTGGAGTACGTCATCAGCGACGGCAAACTGGTCGTCCTGCTCGTGACGGTGATCGACCTGACGGACGTCCTGATCGAGGAGTGACCCGCCCTCACCCGGGGCCGTCCCCGCGCGCGGGGGTTACCCTGCGGATCATGCTTGTTGCCGCCGCTGTCTGTCCCTGTCCTCCGCTGCTCGTACCCGAGGTCGCCGTGGGCGCCGCCCCCGAACTCGACGGGCTGCGCGCGGCATGCGACGAGGCGGTGCGTACGGTGCTCGCGGCCCGCCCCGAAGTGATCGTCGTGGTCGGCCCCGGCGAGACTTCCGGAACCGGGGTCGTGCCGTACGCGCAGGGCGCCCCGGGCACCTTCCGTCCGTACGGCGTGGCTCTGGACGTGTCCCTGGGTCTGCCCCCCGACGTGACCGTGGGCGATGCGGGCCCCGAGGCCCCCGGTGACCGCCTCCCGCTCTCCCTGGCCGTGGGCGCCTGGCTCCTCGACCGCGCGGGCCTTCAGGGGCCCGTACGCGGCCTCCAGGTGCCCGACGACGCGGACCCCGCCGCCAACGCCGCGACGGGCGCCGAGCTGGCCCGGCTCGCGGACCGCGTGGGCCTGCTGGTCATGGGCGACGGCAGCGCCTGCCGCGGCGTCAAGGCGCCCGGCTATCTCGATGAGCGGGCGGCGGATGTCGACGCACGGATCGCCGCCGCGCTCGGGGGAGCCGGTGCCGGTAGCGGTGTGGACGTCGGTGCGCGTGCCGGTGCCGGTGCTGGCGCTGGCGCTGATGCGGGTGCGGGCTCGGGGGGCTTTCTCGCCGAGTTGGACGCCGCCCTCGCGCGCGAGCTGATGATTTCCGGCCGCTCGCCCTGGCAGGTCCTCGGGGGAGCGTCGGCGGGCGATCTGACCGGGCGCCTGCTGTACGACGAGGCGCCGTACGGGGTGGGGTACTTCGTCGCGTCCTGGGCGTAGCCCGACGGACGGCGCCGCCGCCCCGACGAACGCCGACGGCCGCGAAACGGTGGGTCCGTTTCGCGGCCGTCGTGGGGTCGCCGGGGCGGCGGCGCCGTCCGGTCCGGTGCGTCAGGCCGCCGGAGGCGTCGGCGGTGCCGTCGGGGGATCGGTCGAGGTACTGCCCGGCTCCTTGCCCGCGAGGCGGTCCAGGGCGCCCTTCGCCTTGTCCGTGCCCGAGTGGATCTTCTCGCTGTACTTGCCCTTGGTCTTGTCGTCGACCACCTTGGCGGCCCGGTCCAGACCGTGGTCGATCTTTCCTCCGTGCTGCTGGGCAAGGTCCGAGACCTTGTCCTTGGCGGGCGCGAGCTTGGCTTTCAGCGTGTCCAGGAAGCTCATGGTTCCCCTTCCCTCGCGGGGTCGTGCCTCGCGGGAACCGGTCCCGCGAAGGACCTACTTGCGGACGCTCTCGCCGGCCTCGTTGTCGGCGGCGGCGTCCACGGACTGCTGCTTGGGGATCTCCACGGACTCCACCGCGGCCGTGGCGCCCCCGGCGGCGGCCTCGGCCGGCTCCGGTCCGGAATCCGTCGCCGCACCCGCCGAACCCTCGGCCGGTGCGACGTCCGTGCCGGTGCCGGACGAGACCTTCGCCTCCTCCGAGGCACCCTCTGCCACCGCGGTGGTGCCGGACTCCTCGACGGCGGACGCCCCGGCGGCAGCTCCCTCGGCGCCCGTCCCCTCGGGGCCGGATCCCTCAGCGGTCGACGCTTCCTCCGCACCCTTCGACCTACGGAGAAAACGCTCAAAGATACCCATAACCACTCCATATCCTACTCGTGTGGGCGAAATCCCGCGCTGCCCGGTGCGTCCCATTGCGTCGACCGGGCCACCGGCTCTCGAAACCGCGGCCGGAACCTCGCAACTGGCAACGACCCCGCGCGTACGGCGTCACGTAACTCGTTCGGGAAGACCTCTGAGGTTTGCGAGACTGGTGCGGTGAGCAGTGAAGCCCCCGCCCCGCGGGTCATCGCAGTCGTCGGGCCGACCGCGGCCGGAAAGTCCGATCTGGGCGTGTTCCTCGCCCGGGAACTCGGCGGCGAGGTCGTCAACGCCGACTCGATGCAGCTCTACCGGGGGATGGACATCGGCACCGCCAAGCTGACGCCCGAGGAACGCGGCGGCATCCCGCACCACCTCCTCGACATCTGGGACGTGACCGTCACCGCGAGCGTCGCCGAGTACCAGCGCCTCGCGCGTGGGGAGATCGACCGGCTGCTCGCCGAGGGCCGCTGGCCCGTCCTCGTCGGCGGCTCCGGCCTGTACGTACGCGGGGCCATCGACCATCTGGAGTTCCCCGGCACCGACCCGGCCGTACGGGCCCGGCTTGAGGACGAACTCACCCTGCGCGGCTCCGGAGCGCTGCACGCACGCCTTGCCGCCGCCGACCCGGAGGCGGGCCGGGCCATCCTGCCGAGCAATGGCCGCCGTATCGTGCGCGCTCTTGAGGTCATCGAGATCACGGGCAGGCCCTTCACCGCCAACCTTCCCGGTCACGACTCCGTCTACGACACCGTGCAGATAGGCGTCGACGTGGCCCGCTCCGAACTCGACGAACGCATCACCACGCGCGTGGACCGCATGTGGGACGCCGGACTCGTCGACGAGGTGCGCGCGCTTCAGACCCGCGGACTGCGGGACGGACGCACCGCGTCGCGCGCGCTCGGCTACCAGCAGGTGCTCTCCGCGCTCGCGGGCGAGTGCACCGAGGAGGAGGCGCGCGCGGAGACCGTGCGGGCCACCAAACGCTTCGCCCGCCGCCAGGACTCGTGGTTCCGGCGCGACCCGCGCGTGCACTGGCTCAGCGGCGCGGAGGGGGACCGCGGGGAACTCCCGGCACGCGCCCTGTCGTTGCTCGAACGACCGGTCACAGCCTGATCACGTGATGGCATCGGGACGCTCCGGCCGTCATCGGGGCCCTCGGCGCCGTGCCATCATCGACCCACGATCGACCAGTGAAGTCCGGAGTGGGAGGGCGCGTGGCGATGGAGGCCGGCCCTCAGAACACCGCACCAGGCGGCAGGCAGCACACCGCGCGCGGTGATGCCGACCGCTCGGCGGACACCGCGGACGGACTCAGCTCCGACGGGCCCGACGCGACGCCCGACCGTGTCGCCGACGACGGCCCCGGGCCCGACGAGATGGACCCGCAGACCGAGGTCGAGGTCGAGCTGCGGCCCCAGCGCCGGCTGCGGATCTGGCAGCTCGCGCCGATCGTGGCGCTCGCCGCGGGCGGCTCGCTGATGTTCGCGTTCCCGCTGGCGTTCGAGTTCGGCGACGGCGGTGCCATCGTCGCCATGCTCGGCCTGCTGATCTGCTCCTGCGCGGCCGGCTGGGGCATGATGGCCGCCCGCCGCGTCGGACACACCTGGCCGGGGCTGCCGCAGCGCGGATCCGGCCGCCGCCCGGACTGGCGGGTCGTCCTCGCGTACGTCCTCGTGGTCGGCGCCGTCACCGTGCTCGCCGTGTGGCGCGTCGCCCGCCTGCGCTGAGCCCACCGTCACGCTCCGCGATCCCGCAGCCCCGCCGTTCCGCCTGCTGTCGTACCCACCCCGTACGATCGAGGAATGAGCCACCGGATCGCCTTCCTCAAGGGGCACGGGACCGAGAACGACTTCGTGATCCTCCCCGACCCCGAGAACGCCTTGGAACTGTCCCCGGCCGCCGTCGCCGCCCTGTGCGACCGCCGCGCGGGCATCGGCGGCGACGGCCTGCTGCGCGTCGTGCGGTCCGCCGCGCACCCGGAGGCCAGGGCGATGGCGGACCGGGCCGAATGGTTCATGGACTACCGCAACAGCGACGGCTCGATCGCCGAGATGTGCGGCAACGGCGTGCGGGTCTTCGCCCGCTACCTCCAGCGCGCGGGACACGTCACCGAGGGAGACCTCGCCGTCGCCACCCGGGGCGGCGTCAAGAGCGTGCACATCGCCAAGCCGGTCCCGAACAGCGGTTCCCCCGAAGGCGACATCACCGTCGGCATGGGCAAGGCCCTGCTGCCGGAAGGCGACATCACAGTGAGCGTCGGCGAACTGACCTGGCCCGCGCGGAACGTGAACATGGGCAACCCGCACGCGGTCGCCTTCGTGGACGACCTGGCACAGGCCGGAAACCTCCTGTCGCCGCCCCCGGTCAGCCCGGCGACGGCGTATCCGCACGGTGTGAACGTCGAGTTCGTCGTCGACCGCGCCCCGCGCCATGTCGCGCTGCGGGTGCACGAGCGGGGCTCCGGCGAGACGCGCTCGTGCGGCACGGGCGCGTGCGCGGTGGCCGTCGCGGCGGCCCGCAGGGACGGCCTCGACCCGGGCCGCACCGGCACCCCGGTGACGTACACCGTGGACGTCCCCGGTGGCCGACTGACCGTCACCGAGCGGCCCGACGGCGAGATCGAGATGTCCGGGCCCGCCGTGATCGTGGCCGAGGGCGAGATCGACACGCTGTGGCTGGAAACCGTCAGCAAGCGTGCGTAACCCTAAACCCTTGATCGTTCCCTCGAATGGGTGATCCGTTTCACGCTCGGCGGGAGGCGGTCATGGGCGCGTGGTGGGCTCGGTAGCATCAAGCACCGGCCCGGACGGGAGTCCACTCGTCCTCCTTCAGAGCTGAACGCCTGGAGGCACCCGCTCCGTTCCGCCGGTCGACGCAGCCGGAGGTGCCCATGAGTGCGGAGGCCACAAACCCTGCGATGCCCGGCCCCACGACGCCCGGAGCCCACCGCAGACGCGCCCGCCCCCGTATCGACCTGCGGCGACTCGGCCGGGCCGCCCTCCTCGGGCCGGCCGCGCGGGACCGGCTGCCCGACGCCATCGGCCATGTCGTGGAGGCCCATCGGGCCCACCACCCCGACGCCGCTCTCGACCCGCTGCACCGCGCGTACGTCCTCGCCGAGTCCTCGCACCGCGGACAGATGCGCAAGAGCGGCGAACCGTACATCACGCACCCCCTCGCCGTGACCCTGATCCTCGCCGAACTCGGCGCCGAGACCACGACGTTGACCGCCTCGCTGCTCCACGACACCGTCGAGGACACCGAGGTGACGCTCGATCAGGTACGGGACGAGTTCGGCGACGAGGTCTGCTTCCTGGTCGACGGCGTCACCAAACTGGAGAAGGTCGACTACGGCGCCGCCGCCGAACCCGAGACCTTCCGCAAGATGCTCGTCGCCACCGGCAACGATGTCCGCGTCATGTCGATCAAACTCGCCGACCGGCTGCACAACATGCGCACCCTCGGCGTGATGCGCCCCGAGAAGCAGGAACGCATCGCCAAGGTCACCCGCGACGTGCTCATCCCGCTCGCCGAACGGCTCGGCGTCCAGGCGCTCAAGACCGAACTCGAAGACCTCGTCTTCGCGATCCTCCACCCCGAGGAGTACGCACACACCAGCCGGCTCATCTCCGACGACGCCACGCGCGCGCAGAGCCCCCTCGCCGACACCGCCGAAGCGATGCGCGCGGTGCTGCGCGACGCCGGCATCGCCGCCGAAGTCGTCATCAGGCCACGGCACTTCGTCTCCGTGCACCGCGTCTGCCGCAAACGCGGGGAGCTGCGCGGAGTCGACTTCGGGCGGCTCCTCGTCCTCGTCCAGGAGGACGCCGACTGCTACGCCGTCCTGGGCGAACTGCACACCTGTTTCACCCCGGTGGTCTCGGAGTTCAAGGACTTCATCGCCGTCCCCAAGTTCAACCTGTACCAGTCGCTGCACACCGCGGTCGCGCGCACGGACGGCTCCGTGGCCGAAGTCCTCATCCGTACACACCAGATGCACAAGGTCGCCGAAGCGGGCGTCGTCGCCCTCGGCAATCCGTACGCCCCGGGCGCCGACGACCCCCTGGACGGCGAGCGCGCCGACCCCACCCGGCCCGGCTGGCTGTCACGGCTCCTCGACTGGCAGCGCGCGGCGCCCGACTCCGACACGTTCTGGTCGACCCTCCGCGAAGACCTCGCCCAGGACCGCGAGGTCACCGTCTACCGGCCCGACGGCGGCACCCTGGGGCTGCCCGCGGGCGCCAGCTGCGTCGACGCGGCCTACGCGCAGTACGGCGAGGACGCGCACGCCTGCATGGGCGCGCGCGTCAACGGCCGCCTGGCCACGCTCAGTACGGTCCTGCACGACGGCGACACCGTGCAGCTCCTCATGGGCCAGGACGCCGGGTCGGGCCCCTCCAAGGAGTGGCTCGACCACGCCAGGACACCCGCCGCGCGGATCGCCATCGGCCGCTGGCTCGCCGCCCACCCCGAGGACACCCAGACGCCCGAGACGGCGCCCAGGGCCCCCGTCCCGGCGCCCGCGGTACGTCCGGCCGCCGCGGGGGCCGTCGTCGACCGGCAGGGCGCCTCCGTACGTCTGGCGGGCTGCTGCACACCCGTGCCGCCGGACGCCGTCACCGCCTTCGCGGTACGCGGCGGCGTCGTCACCGTGCACCGCGTGGAGTGCTCGGCGGTGGTGCGGATGAAGAGCGCGGGGCGCGCCGAGGTCGGTGTGCGCTGGGGGGACACCTCCGAGTACCGGGTCACCCTGGTCGCCGAGTCGTTCGGCCGCCCGCGTCTCCTCGCCGACCTCACCGAGGCCATCGCCCAGGAAGGCGTCGCGATCGTCTCGGCGACCGTCGAGCCGCCCACCCAGCAACAGGTCCGGCACACCTACACCCTCCAACTCCCCGACGCCGCCCGCCTTCCCGCCCTGATGCGCGCCATGCGCAATGTCGCCGGTGTCTACGACGTGAACCGCGCCCAGTACTCGGCGACGGCAGCCCCCATGCGAAGCTGACGGATCGTCACCCGTACGCGGCCGGCGGGGCCGTCACTCACACGTCCCGCACCTGTCGTGCTCCACGCGTGCGTTGTCAGCCGTCGTGCCGTACGCGCGCGTGCGGGGCGTCGGACGATCTCGTTCGGGTGGGCGCGGCGCGCGCCGTCACGGTGTGGTGCGTGCGCGCTGATAGCGGTAGTTCATGCTGCTCTTCGCCCGCTCCCGGGCCCCACGACCGTCACGACCCGCGGGCCCCAAGGCTCCCCGCACCAGAGGCGTCCTGCTCGCCCTCGCGACGAGCGTGACACTCGTCGCCGCGAGCGCCCCCTCGCCGGCCACACCGCTCGGGGTGGGGGACCGCCTGTTCCCGCACCTCGGCAACCCCGGATACGACGTGACGTCGTACGACCTGTCCTTCACCTACCCCGGCGTCAACGACAAGGCGATGGCGGCCGTCACCGTCATCGAAGCGCGCGCGACCGCGCGCCTGGAGAGCCTCAACCTCGACTTCTCGCACGGCAAGGTCGGCTCCGTCGACGTCAACGGCGCTCCCGCGCGCTTCACCACCGCCGACGAGGACCTGGTCGTCACGCCCTCGCGGCCCGTGCCCGTCGGCGGACGTCTGCGGATCGTCGTCCGGCACACCAGCGACCCCGTGCCGGCCAAGGACACCGACCCGGGCTGGGTGCAGACCAAGGACGGGCTGGTCATGGCCAACCAGGCCGACGCCGCGCACCGCGTCTTCCCGTGCAACGACCACCCGTCCGACAAGGCCGACTTCACCTTCCGTATCACCACCCCCAAGGGCCTCACCGCCGTCGCCAACGGGCTGTCCGCCGGCACCGAACGCCGGGCGGACACCACCACGTGGACGTACCGCACCCGGCACCCCATGGCCACCGAGCTGGCCCAGGTGTCCATCGGCAAGTCCACCGTCGTGCACCGCGAGGGACCGCAGGGGCTGCCCCTGCGGGACGTCGTGCCGACCAAGGACCGCAAGATCCTTGAACCGTGGCTGCGCAAGACACCGGACCAGATCGCCTGGATGGAGGGGAAGGTCGGCCGGTACCCCTTCGAGACGTACGGGCTGGTCATCGCGGAGGCGCGTACCGGGTTCGAGTTGGAGACGCAGACGCTCTCGCTGTTCGAGCGCGAGCTGTTCGTCCGGCCCGAGTACCCCTCCTGGTACATCGACTCGATCATGGTGCACGAACTGTCCCACCAGTGGTTCGGCGACAGCGTCAGCCCCCGCACCTGGTCCGACCTCTGGCTCAACGAGGGGCACGCCACCTGGTACGAGGCCACCTACGCCGACGAGAAGGGCCACTACAAGCTCGACACCCGCATGAAGGACGCCTACGGCCGGTCGGACGCCTGGCGGGCCGCCGGAGGACCGCCCGCCCACCCCAAGGGGCCCGAGCCCGGCCAGAAGATCAGCATCTTCCGCCCGGTCGTCTACGACGGCAGCGCCCTCGTCCTCTACGCGCTGCGCCAGGAGATCGGCCGCCCGGCGTTCGAACGGCTGGAACGCGCGTGGGTGCGCACCTACCGTGACGGCACCGCCACGACCGGCGACTTCGTCGACCTCGCCTCCGCCACCGCCGGGCGCGATCTCAGCGGGTTCTTCGACGCGTGGCTGTACGGGGCGAAGACGCCGGCGATGCCGGGCCACCCGGACTGGAAGCAGCAACCGCCGCCCGCCAGGCAGCAGCCCCCCGCCCAGCAGCAGCCGTCCGCGAAGTAGCGGCCGGAAACCCACGGCACGGCGGCCCGGAAACCTGGCCCGGCGTGGTCGGAAAACCCTGATGACGAGACGGGCCGTGCCGTGCGACCATCGTCAGGTCGACGGCGCGGCCGACCCGGAATCCGGGACGGCACCGGGCGGTACGGGATCCCGTGACGGGGAATCCTGTGAGTGCCCCGAACGTTGTCGGAGTGTCGGGTCAGCGCCCGGCACGGCGGGCCGCGCGCCCGCCACCCCCGCAGTCCCCATCGACGTAAGGATCCAATGACCTCCTCTTCTTCCCCTTCCCAGGATGCGCAGAGCTTCGCTCAGAACTACCCCGAAGGTCTTCGGGCCGATGCCCTGATGGAAGAGGACGTCGCCTGGAGCCACGAGATCGACGGGGAGCGGGACGGTGACCAGTACGACCGCTCCGACCGTGCGGCCCTGCGCCGCGTCGCGGGACTCTCCACCGAACTGGAGGACGTCACCGAGGTCGAGTACCGGCAGCTCCGTCTGGAGCGCGTCGTACTCGTCGGGGTGTGGACATCGGGGACCGCGCAGGACGCGGACAACTCGCTGGCCGAGCTGGCCGCACTCGCGGAGACCGCCGGCGCCCTCGTCCTCGACGGTGTCATCCAGCGCCGCGACAAGGCCGACCCGGCGACCTACATCGGTTCCGGCAAGGCCCGTGAGCTGCTCGACATCGTGCTGGAGACCGGCGCCGACACCGTCATCTGCGACGGTGAACTCTCCCCGGGCCAGCTCATCCACCTCGAAGACGTCGTCAAGGTCAAGGTCATCGACCGTACGGCCCTGATCCTCGACATCTTCGCCCAGCACGCCAAGTCCCGAGAGGGCAAGGCGCAGGTCGCACTCGCGCAGATGCAGTACATGCTGCCGCGGCTGCGCGGCTGGGGTCAGTCGCTGTCCCGTCAGATGGGCGGCGGCAAGGGCGGCGGCCTCGCCACCCGTGGTCCCGGTGAGACCAAGATCGAGACGGACCGCCGCCGGATCCGCGAGAAGATGGCCAAGATGCGCCGTGAGATCGCGGACATGAAGACGGGCCGCGAGATCAAGCGCCAGGAGCGGCGCCGTAACAAGGTGCCGTCGGTGGCGATCGCCGGGTACACGAACGCGGGCAAGTCGTCCCTGCTCAACAGGCTCACGGGCGCGGGTGTCCTGGTGGAGAACTCCCTGTTCGCCACCCTTGACCCGACCGTGCGCCGGGCCGAGACCCCGAGCGGGCGGCTGTACACGCTGGCCGACACCGTCGGATTCGTCCGGCATCTCCCGCACCACCTCGTCGAGGCGTTCCGCTCCACGATGGAGGAGGTCGGCAACTCCGACCTCATCCTGCATGTGGTGGACGGCGCACATCCGGCGCCGGAGGAGCAGCTCGCCGCCGTGCGCGAGGTCATCCGCGACGTGGGCGCCGTCAAGGTGCCCGAGATCGTGGTGATCAACAAGGCGGACGCGGCCGATCCGCTCGTACTCCAGCGGCTGCTGCGCGTCGAGAAGCACTCGATCGCCGTGTCCGCGCGGACCGGAGCGGGCATCGACGAGTTGCTGGCGCTCATCGACACCGAGCTGCCCCGCCCCTCGGTCGAGATCGAGGCGCTGGTGCCGTACACCGAGGGCCGCCTGGTCGCCCGTGCCCACAGCGACGGCGAGGTGATCTCCGAGGAGCACACCCCGGAGGGCACCCTGCTGAAGGCCAGGGTCCACGAGGAACTGGCGGCGGATCTCGCACCGTACACACCGGCGGTGACGATCCCGGCGGCGCTGGCCTGACCGACGCCACCGGGCCGGGACCGCCCCCGGCACAGCAGACGGCGGTGGCCCGCTCCCTCCAGGTGAATTCCCGAGGGAGCGGGCCACCGCCGTCGCAGCTTCAGCCGCCGGTCACGGGCCAAGGGCTACGGGCTACGCGCTAAGGGCCCAGGGCGCTACTGGCTGCCGTACTTCTCGCTCATCATGTCGAACAGCTGCTCGGCCCCCGTGCCCAGCTGCGGGCCCGCGAGCCAGGTGTTCTGGGCCGGGCCGATCGACGTGTTCGAGACCAGGACGGTCTTGCCGTTCAGCACCCGGAACCAGCCGCCACCGGACGAACCGCCCGTCATGGTGCAGCCGATGCGGTACATCGTCGGCTCACTCGGGTCCACCGTCAGACGGCCCGGCTTGTCGAGGCACTTGTTCATCTGGAGACCGTTGAACGGCGGCGCGGCCGGGTAGCCCCAGGCGCCCATGCTGCTCACCGACGGCACGGACGGGGTCGAGAAGTCGACGTCCAGTGCGGCGCCGACCGTCTCCTCCAGGGACTTGGTGCCCTGCTGCGGCTTCACATGCAGCACCGCGTAGTCGTACGGAGCGCCCGCGCCGCCCGACGAGGCGCCTTCGGCGATCCACTCGTTGGAGGTCGCGACCCAGTCCGCCCAGTACTGGCCGTAGGGCGCGATCTCCTGCGGAGCGGCGGTGGAAAGCTCCGCCTCGGACTTGCCGAGGTCGTTGTAGGACGGGACGAAGGCGATGTTGCGGTACCAGCCGCCGCCCGTGCCCGCGTGCACACAGTGGCCCGCCGTCCACACCAGGTTGGACTTGCCCGGGTTACGCGGGTCCTTGACCACCGTGCCCGAACAGACCATCGAGCCCTCGGGGGAGTCGAAGAAGACCTTCCCGACAGGGGCGGCGTTCTTGTGGTACGGCGTCTTCTCCGGCTCGGCCCGTACCGGCGCGGGCTCCGGGTCGGTGACGCCCTGGTCGTTCAGCGCGTCCTTCGCGGTGATCGTCTTGTTCGGCTCCTTCGCCGACTGCATGCGCTCGGGCTTCCACAGGCCCTCGATGACCGGGTTGACGAAGTCCTTGGCCTCGCGCAGCCACTTGTCCTTGTCCCAGTCCTTCCAGCCGCCGTCCTTCCACTGGTCGACGTCGATCCCGTGCTCCTTGAGCCGGTCGGCGAGGTCGGCGGGCAGTTCGATGCCGCCCGACCCCTGGTCCTTGCCCTTGTCGGTGCCCTGCGAGGCGGTCGACTCGGACGCGCCGCCCGCCTTGTCGTCACTCGAACCGCAGGCGGTGGCGGTGAGCGCGAGCGCCGCGACCAGACCGGTGGCGGCGACGGTACGAATGGAACGCATGGTGCTGTGACCCCCGTGAGAACGAATGTGTGTCATGTGAGATGGGTCGTACGGGATGTGGTGTGTGGGTGTGGTGGGTGTGGTGTGTGTCATGTGCTTGTCAGGTGGGGAGGCGGCTCACCGCCGTGGCGGCGGGGGGTGGTGAGGATGTCCGGCCCCGCCGCCACGGTCCTACGTCACCGAAGGCCCGGTCGCCACCGGAAGCCCGGCCACTGCCGGAAGTCCGGCCACTGCCGGAGGCCCGGTCACTGCCCGGCGAACTTCTCGCTCACCGCGTCGTACACGCCCTTGGCCTCCTCGCCCAGGTGCGGCCCCGCCAGCCAGCCGGCGGTCACCGGGCCGATCGACGTGTTCGACACCAGCGCCGGCTTGCCGTCGGACCCCTGCGCGACCCAGCCGCCGCCGGACGAACCGCCCGTCATCGTGCACCCGATGCGGTACATCGTCGGATCCGACTCGGTCAGGGACAGACGTCCCGGCTTGTCGGGGCACTGGTACAGCTTCTGCCCGTCGAACGGTGACGCCGCCGGGTAGCCCGTGGCCGTCATCGTCGCGATGTTCGCGACGGCGGGTGCGTTGAAGTCGACCGGCAGGGCCGTACCCACCGTCTCCTCAAGGGACTTGCCGTCGCCGCCCTTCTCCGGCGTCACATGCAGCACCGCGAAGTCGTACGGCGCGCCCTGACCGCCCGTCGGACCGCCCTGCTCGATCCACTGCTCCGACGTCTGCGCCCAGTCGGACCACCAGACCCCGTAGGGAGCGACCTCCTCGCGCGGCGCGTTCTGCAGGTCCGCCGCCGACTTGCCGCTGTTGTTGTACGAGGGAACGAAGGCGATGTTCCGGTACCAGCCGCCGCTCTTGCCCGCGTGTACGCAGTGGCCGGCGGTCCACACCATGTTCGACTTGCCCGGGTTCGCCGGGTCCTTGACCACGGTCGCCGAGCAGACCATCGACCCCTCGGGCCCGTCGAAGAAGACCTTCCCGGCCTCCGCCGCGTTGCTGTGGTACGGAGTCCCGACGGGCTTCGCGTCCACCGGATCCGGGGTCGGATCGGTCACGCCCTGGTCACCGGAGATGTCGTTGTCGTCGACGCCGCCTTGCTCGGGGTCGTCCGCGTCCCGCATACGGTCCGGGTCCCAGAGCCCGGCGATGATCGGGTTGACGAAGTCCTGCGCCTCGCGCAGCCACTTGTCCTTGTCCCAGTCCTTCCAGGCGCCGTCCTTCCACTTGTCCAGATCGATCCCGTGCTCCTTGAGCCGGTCCTTGATGTCGTCCGGGATCTTGATCTTGCCGTCGTCCGCCTGGGATGCGGTCGAGGTCGGCTCACCGCCGGCGTTGTCGTCGCCAGGGCCGCAGGCCGTGGCGGTCAGCGCGAGTACCGCGCCGAGGGCGACGGCCGCGGCCACCGGCGTTCTGCCGCGCGCGCTCCCCCCACGGCGGGCGGTGAAGAGCGGGCGTATGGATCGCATGGTGTGACTCCCCCTGGCTTCGGGTGCTCTGTTCTGCCGTACGGCGTGCTTCCGCCGTAGAGCGTGGTACCGCCGTAGAGCGTGGTTCTGCCGTACGGCGTGCTGCCGTTGAGCGAGGGTGGTCCGACGGCCTGTCGCCGCCCGGTCCGGTCCCGCTGAACGGCCCCCCACACTATGCCGGAGCCGTCGGCGACCGCCCACGGAACGGCAACGGTTCCGTTACAGGCTGTCTGACCTGGGAGTTGTCCTGGAATGCGCCGGTGTGACGTCTTCTCACGCCCCATGCCGTACGGGAGCGTCTGCTTCCGCCACGGTCAACGTCCGTCCCCGGCAACGGAGTTCCACAGGCCCGAGCGGCGCAGTGACTGGGAGCAGTGCCGGTAGATCTCGTCGATCTCGATCAGGACGGCGAGAGCGGGCCGCCGGCCCCCCGACGCCATCGCGTCGAAGAAGGGGGCGTCGGTGAGGACGCGGGCCCTGCCGTTGATCCGCAGGACATCACCGCTGCCGGGTATCAGATAGAGCAGTCCGGCGTGCGGGTTGGCGAGCACGTTGTGGAGGCTGTCGCCGCGCCGGTTGCCGGGGCGTTCCGGGAGAGCCACGGTGCCGGGGTCCACGATGTGGGTGAAGCCGGGGGCGTCACCGCGCGGGGAGACATCGCAGGCGCCCTGCGCGTCGGAGGTGGCGAGCAGGCAGAACGGGGAGCGGGCGAGCATGTCCCGGTCCTCCTCGTCGAGTTGGGCGTGCACCTTGTCGATGACGACGGGGTGGGGCTCGCCCAGCAGGTCGCGGAGGTGTGCGGGGGAGTGCAGTTCGTTGAAGGAGGGGCTGAGGGAGGAGGTGGAGGAGGGCCGGGAGGGGCCGGTGGCCGTGGCGGCGGTTCTGTCAGGCATGGTGACTCCGGTTGATGGGTGTGGGCTCGCGTGGCCGGAGGCGCGTACGACCTGATCCGTGGCCCGTACGACCCCCGCATGTCAGCCGGACTCGCGCGCCCGCACGGTTTCGGGTGGCACACTCTCCGTACGAGGAACCGACGGTCCGAGCGAAGCCCCCTCCGTACGCCTTACCTCCGCACGCCCTGCCTCCTTACGCCCTGCCTCCTTACGCCCTGCCTCCGTACGCCTTACCTCGGTGCCCCTCACCTCCACACGCCGCACCCCGTGCCGCCCGATCGGGAGCATGAGGGGGCGGCCCGAGACGGGGTCCTCGATGATGCGGCTGTCGAGGCCGAACACGGCGCGGACGTTCTCCTCCGTCAGCACCTCGTCCGGCGCACCGGCCGCGTGCAGCCGGCCCGACGCGAGGGCGACGACGTGATCGGCGTACCGCGCGGCGAGGTTGAGGTCGTGCAGGACCATCACGACCGTCGTACCGCGCTCGTGGTTCAGGTCGGTCAGCAGATCGAGGACCTCGACCTGGTGGCTGGCGTCGAGGAAGGTGGTGGGCTCGTCCAGCATCAGGATGTCGGTCTGCTGGGCCAGGGCCATGGCGATCCACACCCGCTGACGCTGGCCGCCGGAGAGTTCGTCCACGCTGCGCTCGGCGAGCGCCGTGGTGTCGGTCGCCTCCAGGGCCGCCGCCACGGCCGCGTCGTCCTCGGCGTTCCAGCGCGAGAACACCCGCTGATGCGGATGGCGTCCGCGCCCGACGAGATCGGCGACCGTGATCCCCTCGGGGGCGATCGGCGACTGGGGCAACAGGCCGAGCGTACGGGCGAGTTCCCTGGCGGGCAGCCGGTGGACCTCCTTGCCGTCCAGGACGACACGGCCCTCGCGGGGTGCGAGCAGCCGGGACATCGAACGCAGGAGCGTCGACTTGCCGCAGGCGTTCGCGCCGACGATCGCCGTGATCCGGCCCGGCGGCACGGCCAGGTCCAGGCCCTCGACGACGGTGCGGTCGCCGTAGCCGAGGGTGAGCCGTTCGGCGGCCAGGGAGTGGTGCGTGGTCACAGGGAGCCTCCCGCCCGGTTGGTGCGGATGATCAGGTAGACGAGATAGGGCGCGCCGAGGACGCCGGTGACGACGCCGACCGGGAAGCGGGTGTCGAAGGCGAACTGGCCGGTGAAGTCGGCGACCAGGACCAGCAGGGCGCCGACGAGCCCGGCGGGCACCAGGGGTGAGCCGCCGGGGCCGGTGATCCGTGCCGCGATGGGCCCGGACAGGAACGCGACGAAGGCGATCGGCCCGGCCGCCGCCGTGGCGAACGCGATCAGGCCGACGGCGGCCACGATCACCGTCACCCGGGTCCGTTCGACCCGGACCCCGAGGGCCGACGCGGTGTCGTCCCCGAGCTGCATCGCCGACAGGTTCCGCGCCCGCGACAGCAGTACCGGACACAGCACCGCGAGGGCCACCGCGGCGGGCACGGTCTGGTCCCAGGTGGTGCCGTTGAGGGAGCCGGTCAGCCAGCGCATCGCCTCCTGGAGGTCCCACTCGGCGGCCTGGGAGAGCACATAGGCGACGACGCTGTCGAGCATCGCGGCGATTCCGATGCCGATGAGGACGAGCCGGGTGCCGACCACGCCGTCCTTGAACGCCAGGAGGTAGACGAGCAGCGCCACGGCGAGGGCGGCGGCGATCGCGAGCACCGACACCTGGGTCTCGCCGAGGGACAGCGTGACGATCGCGACGGCCGCCGCCGCGCTCGCGCCCGAGCTGATGCCGATGACGTCCGGGCTGGCGAGCGGGTTGCGGAGCATGGTCTGGAAGGTGGAGCCGGCCAGGCCGAAGCTGAAGCCCGCCACCACGGCGAGCACGGCGCGCGGCAGCCGCAGCCGCCCCACCGTGAACGACGCCCCCGGCACCTGCTCCCCGAGGACCACCCGGACGACGTCGTCGAACGGGTAGTACGTCTGCCCGGCCATCAGGGTCACGGTGAACCCGGCCACCACGAGGACGACGAGCAGCAGGATGACGGCACGGCGGCGCGACGCCCGCCGGGCCCGGCCGCGCGCCAGGGCCCGGACGGTCTCCCCGGAGGGGGGCCGGCGGGTGAGAACGACGGAACTCACAGCGCACGCACCTTCTGCCGGCGGACGATCCAGATGAAGAACGGGGCGCCGATCAGGGCCGTCACGATGCCCACGTCGATCTCGGCGGGCCGCGCCACGACCCGGCCGACCACATCGGCCGCCGTGAGCAGCGCCGCGCCGAGCAGCGCGGCCAGGGGCAGCAGCCAGCGGTGGTCCACGCCGATGAGCAGCCGGCAGGTGTGGGGGACGACGAGGCCGACGAAGGCGATCGGTCCGGCGACGGCGGTCGCCGCGCCGCACAGCACGACCGCGCCGAGCGCGGCCACGCCCCGGGCCAGGGCGACCCGCTCGCCGAGCCCCGCCGCGAGTTCGTCGCCCAGCGCCAGCGAGTTCAGGGCCTTCGCCGACAGCAGGCAGATCGCGAACCCGACGGCGAGGAAGGGCAGTACGTGCCCGATGCGTGCGAAGGACGCGCCGCCGACCCCGCCGATCTGCCAGAGCCGGAAACTCCCGGCGATGTCGTTGCGGGGCAGCATCACCGCGGTGACGAGGGAGGCGAACGCGGCCGAGGTCGCGGCCCCGGAGAGCGCCAGCTTCAGGGGCGTGGCGCCGCCCCGGCCGAGCGCGCCGACGCCGTACACGAACACGGCCGACAGCCCGGCCCCCGCCATCGCGACCCACACGTACCCCGTCGGCGAGGAGAGCCCGAAGAACGCGACCGCCGTGACCACGGCGAGCGACGCGCCATGGTTGACGCCCAGGATCCCGGGATCGGCCAGCGGGTTGCGTGTCACCCCCTGCATGACGGCGCCCGCGAGCCCCAGCGCCGCGCCGACCAGCACCGCGAGCACGGTACGGGGGATCCGCTTGCCGGCCGCCGCCTGCTCCAGGGACGCGTCCGCGCCGCCGAGCGCGGCCCAGACGTCGGACCAGCCGACTGCCCGCGAGCCGAACGCGACGGAGGCCAGCATGAGCGCGGCCAGCACCGCGACCGCCGTGGCGAGCCACAGCAGTCGGACGCGGGCCGGACGCCGCATCATGGCGGTGGCCGCGGCGGATTCGGTGGCGGGGTCGGTGGAGGTTTCGTTGGCGGATTCGGTGGCGGATTCGGTGGCGGGGTCCGGCAGACCGCGGGTGGCGGTCGTGGTCACTTGACCTTGTCCGCGGCCTTGGCGAGCGCGGCGACGTAGTCCTCAAGGACCCACGAGATGGACAGCGGCGTCGGGTTGGCCGCCGTCGCGAGCGGCGAGCTGCCGGGCAGCAGGTACATCGAGCCGCGGTCGACCGCGGGGACCTTCGACAGCAGCGCGTCCTCGCGGAGCGTCTTGGCCAGCTCGCCCTTGTCGTCGCCGTAGCCGGTGATGATGTCGACGTCGTCGAACACGTCGATCTGCTCGGCGCTGCGCGTGAGCGCGAACTTGTCGGTGCCCTTGGACGCCTCGGCGATGCTGCCGGGGATCTTCAGACCGAGGTCCTCGAAGAACAGGGTGCGGGTGTCGTGCGCGGTGTAGAAGCCGACCTTGCTGACGTCACCGGCGTCGACGTGCGTCATGAACATCGCCGACTTGCCCTTGAGCTGCGGGTACTTGGCGACGGTCTGCTCGATCTCGCCCTCGACGTCCTTGATCAGCTTCTCGCCCTCGGTGGCCAGCCCGATGGCCTCGCTGTTCGTCCGGATGATCTCCCGCCACGGTGTCGCCCACGGGGCGTCGGGGTAGGCCACCACGGGGGCGATGTCGCTGAGCGTCGCGTAGTCCTGCTTGGTGAGACCGGAGTACGAGGCGAGGATCACGTCCGGCTTGGTGTCGGCGACCGCCTCGAAGTCGATGCCGTCGTTCTCGTCGAACAGCACCGGCGTCTTGGCACCCAACTCCTTCAGCTTCTTCTCCACCCAGGGCAGCACCCCGTCGCCGTCGTCGTCGCCGAAGTTCGCGGCGGCCATGCCGACGGGGACGACGCCGAGTGCCAGGGGCACCTCGTGGTTGGCCCAGTTCACCGTGGCGACGCGCTTCGGCTTCTCCGGGATGGTGGTCGTCCCGAGGGCGTGCTTGATCGTGACCGGGAACGCGCCCGAGGACGCCGCCGAATCCTTCCCGCCCCCTTCCTTGCCGGCGTCCTCGGCGGAGGAAGGACTTCCGCAGGCGGCGAGAGTGAGAAGAGCGGCGGCGGCGGTGAGCAGCCGCAGGCGATAGGAGCGCATGTGTGTCAAAACCCCACTCGGTGTCGGGAGGCGGTGTCGCGTGGTGCACCGCACCGAGCGCAAACACTTAGGTAAGGCTTACCTTCGTACTGTAGAAGAGTTCGCGGCGGTGTCGCAATCGACCTTATGAGACACGTGATGTAGCGATCGGGACGTATGCCCTTTGATGGCAAGGGGAGACGGCGGCGCGAGGCGTGGCCGAAACGGGCCGCCGCCCCCTCTGGACACCGGGAATTGCTCGGGAAACCCGGAACTGCTCAGGAAACCCGGAAGGTCCCGGGGGTGAGCCCCGTCGTCCGTCGGAAGGCCGCCCCGAAGGCGCTCGCCGACCGGTATCCGACCTCTTCGGCGACGGCCTCCACGTCCCAGCCCCGGGTGAGCAGGGCCACGGCGTGCTGCGCCCGGACCGACGCGACCCACCGCGCGAAACTCGTACCGGTCTCGGCGTTGAACGCCCGACTGATCGTCCGCGCGCTCACGCGCAGCTCCGCCGCCCAGTCTGCGAGGGTGCGCCGATCGCCCGGGTCCGAGCGCAGCGCTTCGGCGATCGGGCGCAGCAGGGCGGAGGTGGGGGCGTGGACGAGCAGTTCGCGCGGCGACGGTTCGAGCACGTCCAGCACCATCGCCTCGGTGGTCGCCCGCGAGGCGGCGGACAGCCCGGACTCACCGAGCCGCTCCAGGAGCAGCCGCAGCAACGGGGTGATCTCGACGGCCACCGGTGCATCGGAGATCGACGGCGTGGTGTGGAAACCGAAGAAGATCGTCCGGAACCAGGTCCCGGCGAGCGCCGACCCCGAGTGCAGCGTGCCCGCGGGCATCCACAGACCGAGCGCCGGGGTGATCGTCCACACACGTGCCCCGACGACGGCCGTCGACGCTCCACGCTCGTTCCACAGCAACTCATGGAAAGGGTGCGAGTGCTCACCCCAGGTGGTGTCGTACGGGACGACCTCCTCGTACGCCTGGATCGCGAACGGCATCACCACGGCGCCGGCGGCCACCACCGGGAGCGAACGCGTCTCCCGTGTCTCCGGTGTCGCCCGTGTCTCTCGCGGGTCCCGGGTCGTACGCGGTGTTCCGGAGGCTTCGGCCGGGCACTCCGATGCCTCATGCGACGATGCGCCACGCGGCGATGCCCCAGGCGGCGGGGTGGCCGGGCAGGGGGCGGTCCGGGGACGGGCGGAGGGCATGCCCTCACCTTAGGACGCGGGTCGGGTTCGGCGGCCGGGAGGCTCAGCCGAGGATGCCGGCCACGTGGAAGGCGTCGATCCCGAGTCCGGGGTCGCCGAACCTTCCCTCGCCCGCCACACCCTCGCGCCCGTCGGAAGCCACTCGGCGTCCTCTGTGGACGTGGCCCCTGGCCCCCGTGCCCGTCAGGGCACGGATCTTCGACTCACCCGCCGCAAGGATCTTCCGATTGCCCGTGATCCCCGGGTGCCCCCGTCGTTGGTACGTACGGAGGAGTCGCCTTTCGGCGCTCCCCCCTGCCAACTCGCCCTCGCCCGGCGGGACATCACCCCTGTTCACCGGGAGGAACGACAAACGTGGCCGTGACCGAGCCGGCGCCCGCGGCAGTGACCGCAGCACCCGACCGCAGCGGATCCGAAGGGATCCTGCGCCGCCAGTCGGCGCGCGAATCGTCGGCGCGCACCTACGCCCGCGCCCTGCCCATCGTGCCCGTCCGCGCCCGCGGCCTGACCATCGAGGGCGCCGACGGCCGCCGCTACCTCGACTGCCTCTCCGGCGCCGGCACCCTCGCGCTCGGGCACAACCACCCCGTCGTCCTCGAAGCGATCCGCGCGGTCCTCGACTCCGGTGCCCCCCTGCACGTCCTCGACCTCGCGACACCGGTCAAGGACGCCTTCACCACCGAACTGTTCCGCACCCTGCCCGCCGGACTCGCGGACCGCGCCCGCATCCAGTTCTGCGGCCCGGCGGGTACGGACGCCGTCGAGGCCGCCCTGAAACTCGTCCGCACCGCCACCGGCCGCGAGGGCCTCCTCGCCTTCACCGGCGCCTACCACGGCATGACGGCAGGGGCGCTCGAAGCATCCGGGGGAGCGCGCGACGTACGGGTCACCCGCCTCCCCTATCCACAGGACTACCGCTGCCCCTTCGGCACCGGCGGCACCCGCGGCGCCGAACTCTCCGCCCGCTGGACCGAGAACCTCCTCGACGACCCCAAGTCCGGCGTCCCCCACCCGGCCGGAATGATCCTCGAACCCGTCCAGGGCGAAGGCGGCGTCATCCCCGCGCCCGACGACTGGATGCGCCGGATGCGCACCCTCACCGCCGCCCGCGGCATCCCCCTCATCGCCGACGAGGTCCAGACCGGCGTCGGCCGCACCGGCACCTTCTGGGCCGTCGAGCACAGCGGTGTCGTACCGGACGTCATGGTCCTCTCCAAGGCCATCGGCGGCAGCCTCCCCCTCGCCGCCGTCGTCTACCACGACGACCTCGACGTCTGGCCGCCCGGCGCCCACGCCGGCACCTTCCGGGGCAACCAACTCGCCATGGCCGCCGGCGCCGCCACCCTCGCCCACGTCCGCGAGAACCGGCTCGCCGAACGCGCCGGCCTCCTCGGCGCCCGCATGCTCGCCCAACTGCAGGGCCTCGCCGCCGAACACCCCTGCGTCGGTGACGTACGCGGCCGGGGCCTGATGATCGGCCTCGAACTCGTCGACCCCGCCGCCGAAGACCTCACCGCGCCCGGCCCCCCGCCCCCCGCGCCCGAAGTCGCCGCCGCCGTCCAGCGTGCCTGTCTGCGCCGCGGCCTCATCGTCGAACTCGGTGGCCGCCACTCCAGCGTCGTCCGCCTCCTTCCTCCGCTCACCCTCACCGACGAACAGGCGTCCGCCGTCCTCGACCGTCTCGCCGACGCCATCGCCGAGACCTCCCGCGACCACCCCCTCTGACCGGCGAACTCCACCGGCCCCCTCGGCAACGCCCCGGACGAGTGCACGGCCCCGGCCCCGTCCCGCACCATCCCGAACACCCCCCAAGGAAGCGCACTTGAACGCCACCCCCGCATCCGACGGCCGCCCCGACCCCCACGCGCGCGGTGCGTGCGCCACCGGGACCCCGTCGGCGACGGAGCCCGACACGGTCCCCCGGCAGTCGGGCGGGAGACCCGAGGCGGAGCACCTGCACGGCGCCACCGCGGACCTGCTGGAACACCCCGACCCACGCACCGTCGCCCAGATCGCGGCCGTCGAGAACCTGCTCCGCTGCTGGGCACGCGAGACCGGCCTCACCGCCCCCGACCACGGCACCCTCCGCATCCCGCTCCCCGCCGCCGGCACCGCCCTGCTCGTCCCCGTCCAGCACTGGTCCCCCACCGGCTGGCACCGCTTCGGCCTGCCCCACCTGGAGAACGCCCCCGAAACAGCGCCCCGCGTCGACGCCATGACCCTGGCAGCCCTCCTGACCCGGGAAACAGCCACCGGTGGCGACCGGGCCGCCGCAGACGGGGGTGCCGGACACGAGGGTGCGACGGGCGCGGGGTCCGGTGATCGAGGCACCGACGGTTCCGGCCCCGGCGGAGACCTGGTCGCCCGAGTGGCCGACTCCGTACGCCGCACCGCCACCTTCGTGGCCGACCGCCGCCACCACCCCGCCGACGGCACCGACCTCTTCCTCTCCGCCGAACAGTCCCTCCTCCTCGGCCACCCGCTCCACCCCACGCCGAAGAGCCGTGAAGGTCTGTCCGCCGCAGAAACCGTCCTGTACTCACCCGAGTTGCGCGGCTCCTTCCCCCTGCACTGGCTGGCCGTGGCCCCGTCCGTCCGCGCCTGCGACTCGGCCTGGACCGAGCGCGGCCGTGTCGTCCCCGCCGATCGCCTCACCGCCCGCCTCGCCGGCGACGACCTGCCCCTGCCCACCGGGTACACCGCCCTGCCGATGCACCCCTGGCAGATGCGTGAGATCACCCACCGCGAGGCGAACGCGGCCCTCTTCGACGCAGGCCTCCTGCGCGACCTCGGTCCGAACGGCGCCCCCTGGTACCCCACCTCCTCCATCCGCACCCTGTACCGCCCCGGCGCCCCCGCCATGCTCAAGCTGTCCCTCGGTCTCCGTATCACCAACTCCCGTCGTGAGAACCTCCGTAAAGAACTCCACCGCGGCGTCGAGGTCCACCGCCTCCTGCGCACCGGACTCGCCGAGCGCTGGCGGGCCGCCCACCCCGGCTTCGACATCGTCCGCGACCCCGCCTGGCTCGCGGTCGACGGCCCGGACGGGGCACCTGTCCCCGGGCTCGACGTGATGATCCGGCACAACCCCTTCGCCCCCGGCGACGACGCCACCTGTGTCGCGGGACTCGTCTCACCACGTCCCCCGGCCCACCTCCCGACTCCGTCTCCCGTCCGCTCCGATACGCCCGGTCAGGACCACGTTCCGATGCGCTCCCGGCTCGCCGAGACCGTGGTCCGGCTCGCCGGCCGCACCGGACGCCCCCGCGGCGCCGTAGCCGCCGAGTGGTTCCTGCGCTACCTCCACTACGTCGTCCGACCCGTGCTCTGGCTCGACAGCGAGGCGGGCATCGCCCTGGAGGCCCATCAGCAGAACACCGTGCTGATGCTGGACCGCGACGGCTGGCCCGTGGGCGGCCGGTACCGCGACAACCAGGGCTACTACTTCCGCGAATCCCGGCGTACCGACCTCGAACGGCAGCTCCCCGGTATCGGCGCCCGGAGCGACACGTTCGTCTCCGACGAGGTCACCGACGAGCGCTTCGCCTACTACCTCGCCATCAACAACGTCCTCGGCCTGATCGGAGCCTTCGGTTCCCAACGCCTCGCCGACGAAGCACTGTTGCTGGCCGCCTTCCGCCGCTTCCTGACCGACGCCGCCACCGGCCCCGACCGCCTGCGCTCACCCCTGCCCTTCCACCTCCTCGACTCACCCGTCCTCCGCTGCAAGGCCAACCTGCTCACCCGCATCCACGGCCTCGACGAGCTGATCGGCCCGGTCGACACCCAGTCCGTCTACGTCACCATCTCCAACCCCCTTCATTCCTGAGGAACATGAACCGCCTCACCTCCTGAGAGGAACGCCCCCGTGCCCCCGACCGACGCGAGCGCCGACACCGGTACCGAGTCCGCATCCGACACCCGGAGCGGGCTCGTCCCCGATTCCGGACCGGACAGCGAGGACACCCTCGAACTGCGGCTGCCCGACGAACTCATCGCGCTGTTCACCGCGTCCACGGGGGCACCCGGCGACCTGTCGGAGGGCGAGATCCACCACGGCCACGCCCCGGCACCCGACGACCGGGACCACTCCGCCCGGCCGACGTCCGACCCGCACGGCACACCGGACCCCTACCAGGGCGACCCTCGGGGCGACCTCCTCGACCACGTCGCCTCATGGGGCCCCACCACCACGGCCGCCGGAGTGTTCCAGCTCGAACCGGTGCGCACCGACCGCGATCTCCCCCTGCTCACCCGCTGGATGAACGACCCCGCCGTGGCCGCCTTCTGGGAGCTGGCCGGTCCGCCGAGCGTCACCGAGGCCCATCTGCGACCCCAACTCGACGGCGACGGACGCAGCGTCCCCTGCCTCGGCCTGCTCGACGGCGCCCCCATGAGCTACTGGGAGATCTACCGCGCGGACCTCGACCCGCTGGCCCGCCACTATCCCGCTCGTCCTCATGACACCGGAATTCACCTCCTCATCGGTGGCGTCGCCCATCGAGGGCGCGGCCTCGGCACCACCCTGCTCCGGGCCGTCGCCGATCTCGTCCTCGACCACCGCCCCTCCTGCTCACGCGTCATCGCCGAACCCGACCTGCGCAACACCCCTTCCGTAGCCGCCTTCCTGAGCGCAGGCTTCCGCTTCGCCGCCGAGGTCGACATCGCCGACAAACGAGCCGCGCTCATGGTCCGTGACCGTGCCCTTCGCTCCCTGATCTGACCCAACCGCTCGAACCTCCCTGTTCTGACCGTCCTGCTCTGACGGCCCTGCTCTGACCTCTCTTCTCCGACCCGTCTGCTCTGCCCCCATCACTCTTGGTACACCGCTCGCCCCGATCCGGTTCCCTTCCGAGGAGATCCCGTGCCGAATCCCTGCACCCCACCTCTCCCAGGCGACTCGTCCCAGCTGTACGACCCACCCGAACTGACCCCGGAAGCGTGGGGGCGAGCGGGGAAGCGGCTGCTCGCGAAAATGCTGGGGGAGTTCGCGTACGAGGAGATCGTCACGCCGGTACCGGTGTCCGGCCCGGAAACCGACGCCGACTCCTGGGCGTGGCGCCGGGACCTGGCCGAGGCGCGAGCGCAGGCACGGGCCCAGTCGGACAGGCGAATCCATTCAGCGGCGCCGGACCATTCACCGGACCAGCCGACGGCACCGGACCGGCTGGCGGCACCGGATCATCCGACGGCACCGGACCGACCGGCGACACGAGACCCGCGATCCCAGGGCACGGCACAAACCCACACCACCCCCCAACCTCTGCGAGGCAACGTTTCGCCCACGCCCCCCGACACCTCCGCGCCGGACCCCCGAAGCACGTACACGGACTACACGCTCACCCTCGACACCCCCACCACCCGCCTCGGCTTCCGTGCCCGCCGCACCGCCTACGGCAATTGGCAGGTCGACCCCGACGCCGTGCTGCTCGCCGAGGGCGACGGCGGCACCCGCCCGCTCACCGATCCGCTCGAATTCCTGGTCAAGGCCCGCCGCACTCTGGGTATCGACGGCGCCACGCTCGGCCATGTCATCCGTGAGCTGACCGCGACCCTCGCGGCCGACGCCCGCCTCGACCACACCGCCGCTACGGCCGCGACCCTCGCCGACCTCTCGTACGCGGAACTCGAAGGCCACCAGACCGGGCACCCCTGGCTCGTCCTCAACAAGGGCCGCATCGGGTTCTCCGCCGCCGACGCAGCCCGCTGGGCGCCGGAGGCCCGCCGTCCGGTGACGCTGCCCTGGATCGCGGTCCACACCGACCTCGCCACCTACCGTGGTGTGCCCGGCCTGCCCACCGCCGACCGGCTGTTCGCCGCCGAACTGTCCCCGGCCACCCGCGTGTCCTTCGCGGACGCCCTCCACGCGCGCGGTGTCGATCCGGAGGACTATCTCTACCTCCCGGTCCACCCCTGGCAGTGGGACGACGTCGTGCTCTCCCTGTTCGCGCCCTCCGTGGCCGCCGGCGCGATCATTCCGCTCCCGACCGACGGAGACGTACGCCTCCCGCAGCAGTCCGTCCGGACCTTCCTGAACCTGTCACGTCCGGCACGTCACACGGTGAAACTGCCGCTGTCCGTCCTCAACACCCTGGTCTGGCGCGGCCTCCCCACCGAGCGCACCCTCGCGGCCCCCGCGGTCACCTCCTGGATGCTCGGCATGCGCGACGGCGACCCGTTCCTCAGGGACGAGTGCCGCGTCATCCTCCTGGGCGAGGTCGCGTCCGTCACCGTCGAACACCCCGTCTACGACGCGCTGCGCGAGGTCCCTTACCAGTACAAGGAACTGCTGGGCGCGATCTGGAGGGAGCCCGTCGGGCGGCACCTCGAACCAGGAGAACGCGCGCGTACGCTCGCCGCCCTGCTGCACACCGACCCGCGCGGGAGGGCGTTCACCGCGGAACTCGTCGACCGCTCCGGACTGGAACCGCAGACCTGGCTGCGGCACCTCTTCGCCGCCGTACTGCCCCCGCTCCTGCACTTCCTGTACCGGTACGGAACCGTCTTCTCACCGCACGGTGAGAACGCCGTCGTCGTCTTCGACGAGCGGGACGTGCCGGTCAGGCTCGCGGTCAAGGACTTCGTGGACGACGTCAACGTCAGCTCCGAGCCGCTGCCGGAACACGCCACGATGCCCGACGACGTCCGCGAGGTCCTCCTCACGGAGCCGCCGTCCTTCCTGACGCAGTTCATCCATTCCGGTCTCTTCGTGGGCGTCTTCCGCTATCTCGCACCCCTGTGCGAGCAGCAGCTGGGTGTGCCGGAGGACGCGTTCTGGTCCCTCGTCCGGGCGGAGATCCTGCGCCACCATGCCCGCTTCCCCGAGCTGAAGGAGCGGTACGAGACATTCGACCTGCTCACGCCCCGTATCGCACGGCTCTGTCTGAACCGGAACCGGCTCCACCTGGACGGCTACCGCGACCGCGCCGAGCGTCCGCACGCCGCCGTCCACGGCACCGTGCCCAACCCCCTCCACCGCCCTTGACCGCCCCCGATGTCAGTGCCGCACCGTAGGGTGGTCGGCCTATGACGAAGCCCTCTCTTCCCGATCTCCTGCACGCCGCCGTCACCGCTGTCGGAGGCATGGAGCGCCCTGGCCAGGTGAGCATGGCCGAAGCCGTCGCCGAGGTGATCGACGACAGCTCTCATCTGCTGGTCCAGGCAGGCACCGGCACCGGAAAGTCCCTCGGCTATCTAGTGCCGGCGCTTGCCCACGGGGAGCGGGTCGTGGTGGCCACGGCCACGCTCGCGTTGCAGCGCCAGCTCGTCGAGCGGGACCTGCCGCGCACGGTGGACGCGCTCCATCCGCTGCTCAGACGGCGCCCGGAGTTCGCGATGCTCAAGGGCCGCTCGAACTACCTGTGTCTGCACCGGTTGCACGAAGGGGTGCCGCAGGACGAGGAAGACGGTCTGTTCGATCAGTTCGAGGCCGCTGCGCCCACCAGCAAGCTGGGCCAGGACCTGCTGCGGCTGCGGGACTGGTCGGGCGACACCGAGACGGGTGACCGCGACGACCTGACACCCGGCGTCTCGGACCGTGCCTGGGCGCAGGTGTCGGTGTCCTCGCGCGAGTGCCTGGGCGCGACGCGCTGCGCGTACGGTCAGGAGTGCTTCGCCGAGATGGCTCGTGAGCGGGCCAAGCTCGCCGAGGTCGTCGTCACCAATCACGCGCTGCTCGCGATCGACGCGATCGAGGGCGCCCCGGTCCTGCCGGAGCATGAGGTCCTGATCGTCGACGAGGCCCATGAACTGGTCTCCCGGGTGACCGGTGTCGCCACCGGGGAGCTGTCCCCGGGGCAGGTCAACCGCGCGGTGAGGCGGGCCGCCAAGCTCGTCAACGAGAAGGTCGCCGACCAGCTTCAGACCGCGGCCGAGGGCTTCGAGCGGGTCATGGAGCTGGCCCTCCCCGGCCGCCTGGAGGAGGTCCCCGAAGACCTCGGCTATGCCCTGCTCGCCCTGCGCGACGCCGCGCGGAACGTGATCTCGGCACTGGGCTCCACCCGCGACAAGTCCGTCCAGGACGAGGACGCCGTCCGCAAGCAGGCACTCGCGTCCGTCGAGTCGGTGCACGACGTGGCGGAGCGCATCTCGAACGGCTCCGAGTGGGACGTCGTCTGGTACGAGCGCCACGACCGCTTCGGGGCCTGCCTGCGCGTCGCCCCGATGTCGGTGTCCGGGCTGCTGCGCGAGAAGCTCTTCACCGACCGTTCGGTCATCCTGACCTCGGCCACCCTCAAACTGGGCGGCGACTTCAACGGCGTGGGCGCCTCCCTGGGCCTCGCCCCCGAAGGGACCGCGGGCGCGTCCGGTACGAAGGGAGGGGAGGGCGCCGACCTGCCGGTCTGGAAGGGCCTCGACGTCGGCTCCCCGTTCGACTACCGCAAGCAGGGCATCCTCTACGTCGCGAAACAGCTGTCCCGCCCCGCGCGCGATGGCGACCGGGGCGACATGCTGGATGAACTGACCGAGCTGATCCAGGCGGCCGGCGGCCGTACGCTCGGCCTGTTCTCCTCCATGCGTGCCGCGCAGAACGCCGCGGAGGAGCTGCGGTCACGGATCCCGGAGTTCCCGATCCTCCTCCAGGGCGAGGAGACACTCGGCGAGCTGATCAAGAACTTCGCCGCGGACCCCAGGACCTGTCTGTTCGGCACCTTGTCGCTGTGGCAGGGCGTGGACGTACCGGGCGCGAGCTGTCAGCTCGTCGTCATGGACAAGATCCCGTTCCCGCGCCCGGACGACCCGCTGATGAGCGCCCGCCAGAAGGCCGTGGAGGACGCCGGCGGCAATGGCTTCATGGCGGTGGCCGCCACCCACGCGGCGCTGCTGATGGCGCAGGGAGCGGGCCGGCTCGTCCGCGCCACGGGCGACCGCGGAGTCGTCGCCGTACTCGACCCCCGGCTCGCGACCGCGCGGTACGGCGGCTATCTGCGGACGTCGCTCCCGGAGTTCTGGTACACCACGGACCCCAACCAGGTGCGCCGCTCTCTGGCGGCCATCGATCTGGCGGCGGTCGACGCGGAGGTGTCGGGCCGGGCGGCCGGCGAGGCGGAAGGCGCCGGGGACGAGGCGGGGACCGGGGACGACGCCTTGTAGGGGGGCGTGCCGTGCGGGGCACGTTGCGCCTTGTGAGGCGCGCCCGCGCCATGGCGGGCACAAAAATCAGGCCCCGGAACCGGCGCAGGAGGTTCCGGGGCCCGTCAGGGGCGCGCTCAGATCGGCCACTCAGATCGGATCAGCCACTTGGATCGCATCAACCGCCGCGGAGGGGATCAGCCGCGCGGATCCGATCACCACTCAGATCCGATCAGTCACTCAGATCCGCCGCAGTACCGCCACGACTTTGCCGAGGATCGTCGCCTCGTCACCGGGAATCGGCTGGTAGGCGGAGTTGTGCGGCAGCAGCCAGACATGGCCGTCCTCGCGCTTGAAGCGCTTGACCGTTGCCTCGCCGTCCAGCATCGCGGCCACGATGTCGCCGTTCTCCGCGACGGGCTGGCGACGGACCGTCACCCAGTCACCGTCACAGATGGCGGCCTCGATCATCGAGTCACCGACGACCTTCAGGACGAACAGCTCACCGTCGCCCACGAGCTGCCGGGGGAGCGGGAAGACGTCCTCGACGGACTCCTCCGCGAGGATCGGGCCACCGGCGGCGATGCGGCCGACCAGCGGGACATACGACGCGGCCGGCTTGCCCGCCGTGTCCGTGGGCTGCGCGGTGGGCTGGTCGGAGCCACGCACCTCGTACGCGCGGGGCCGGTGCGGGTCGCGGCGCAGGAAGCCCTTGCGCTCCAGCGCCATCAGCTGATGGGCCACGGACGAGGTGCTGGAGAGGCCGACGGCCTGCCCGATCTCCCGCATGGAGGGCGGGTACCCCCGGCGCTGCACGGAGTCCCTGATGACCTCGATGACGCGGCGCTGCCGGTCGGTGAGCCCCGAGCTGTCCGCCCGGATGCCGGGAGGTCGGCCCGGCAGGGAGCGTGTGGGCTTGGGCCCCTCCGGGTTCGTGGCCGCGTCATTCACGGCATGCACCGCCTCGACGTGTCGGCCCTGGGCGCGGTCCTGGGCAGTGATGGTGGCACTGTCTGCGGTGGTGGTCACGTCGGCCCCTCTCGAAATGGTCTCCCTAGCTAGCCAACGGTAGTTGCTTTCGAAAGGTTGCGCCAAACACACGTTCGAGTGAAAAATTGCAAAGCACCCACCGCGATCACATGTCCGGGTGTATAGCTGACCCTCGACGGTTCGGGCAATTCGGTTGATTACGGTACGCTTCACCGCCGGATGTCAGGCCCTGCGGCCGATGCCCCAGTCTGCCATCCGTACCCCCGCCGGTGGGGCACCGCCCCCGTACCGGCAGGCCGCCGGAGCGATCCGCCGAAACCACCCCTTCACCACCCCTTCGCGCGCGACACGGTCGGAATCCGACCGGCCGCGGATGCGTACCGTCGCCGTCCCGCTACCGTCGGACGCCGCGACACGCTATGGCGAGGAATTTACCGTCAAACCCCAGATCTAGTGGTTGGATTGCATCAGCAGCCCAGAAGTTGTGGTCCCCGGGTCTTCGTGTCTCAGGCGATCGCCTATGCTGGGAGCTGCTTCGAGGGGCCCGGCAGGGGCCTTCGAAGGCTCTGAGTCATGCCGTGAGGGAGGGTTGGACGTAATGCACTGCCCCTTCTGCAGGCACCCCGACAGCCGCGTCGTCGACAGTCGCACCACCGACGACGGGACGTCGATCCGCAGGCGCCGCCAGTGCCCCGACTGCTCCCGTCGTTTCACGACCGTGGAGACCTGTTCACTGATGGTGGTCAAGCGCAGCGGCGTGACGGAGCCCTTCAGCCGTACCAAGGTCATCAACGGCGTGCGCAAGGCATGCCAGGGACGGCCCGTCACGGAGGACGCCCTCGCCCAGCTCGGCCAGCGGGTCGAAGAGGCGGTGCGGGCCACCGGCAGCGCCGAGCTGACCACCCACGACGTGGGACTGGCCATACTCGGACCGCTTCAGGAACTCGACCTCGTCGCCTATCTGCGCTTCGCGTCCGTCTACCGGGCGTTCGACTCGCTGGAGGACTTCGAGGCCGCCATCGTCGAACTGAGAGACGAGCGGGAGCAGCGCATCACCGCGGACGCGAACCCGGACGGAGCGGGCGCGGAACGCGAAGCGAAACAACGCGGGCCCGGAGGGACTGTCGAAGTCCCCGTGCCCGCCATCGCCACCGACTGACGGACGAGCCGGACCGGACGCACCGTCCGGCCGGCCGATCGGCGGCGGCCAAGACCTGCTGGGGGCGGCAAAAGCGGCGTCCGCAGCACAAGACACATCACCGTGCCACGGGAAGAACGAGGCACTTTTGGGCGTTATCGCCCGATACAGGGAGGCGGCATGACAGAGACGGCGAGCGGTCCGGCACGCGGTTCACGCGCCAAGGGCGCGAAGAACGGCAAGGGGCTGCGTATCGAGCGCATCCACACCACCCCCGGCGTGCATCCGTACGACGAGGTGGCCTGGGAGCGTCGTGACGTCGTCATGACCAATTGGCGCGACGGCTCGGTCAATTTCGAGCAGCGTGGCGTCGAGTTCCCCGACTTCTGGTCGGTGAACGCGGTCAACATCGTCACCAGTAAGTACTTCCGCGGTGCTGTCGGCACCCCGCAGCGCGAGACCGGCCTCAGGCAGCTGATCGACCGCATCGTGAAGACGTACCGGAAGGCCGGCGAGGACCACAAGTACTTCGCCTCTCCCGCCGACGCCGAGATCTTCGAGCACGAGCTGGCGTACGCCCTCCTGCACCAGATCTTCAGCTTCAACTCGCCCGTGTGGTTCAACGTCGGAACCCCGCAGCCCCAGCAGGTCTCGGCCTGCTTCATCCTGTCCGTCGACGACTCCATGGAGTCGATCCTCGACTGGTACAAGGAAGAGGGCATGATCTTCAAGGGCGGCTCCGGCGCTGGCCTGAACCTCTCCCGCATCCGTTCCTCCAAGGAACTCCTCTCCTCCGGCGGCAACGCCTCGGGACCGGTCTCGTTCATGCGCGGAGCCGACGCCTCCGCGGGAACCATCAAGTCGGGTGGCGCCACGCGCCGCGCCGCCAAGATGGTCATCCTCGACGTCGACCACCCCGACATCGAGAACTTCATCGAGACCAAGGTCAAGGAGGAGGAGAAGATCCGCGCCCTGCGCGACGCGGGCTTCGACATGGACCTGGGCGGCGACGACATCACGTCCGTCCAGTACCAGAACGCCAACAACTCGGTCCGCGTGAACGACGAGTTCATGAAGGCCGTCGAGAACGGCGGCAAGTTCGGCCTCCGCGCGCGGATGACCGGCGACGTCATCGAAGAGGTC
The DNA here is from genome assembly GCF_044757265.1 of Streptomyces sp. NPDC091292. Lineage (NCBI taxonomy): Bacteria > Bacillati > Actinomycetota > Actinomycetes > Kitasatosporales > Streptomycetaceae > Streptomyces > Streptomyces sp. NPDC091292. Next base: position 89,195 of record NZ_JBIVUQ010000009.1, read on the forward strand.
GACGCCAAGACCCTCTTCCGCAAGATGGCCGAGGCCGCGTGGGCCTGCGCCGACCCGGGCATCCAGTACGACGACACCATCAACCAGTGGCACACCTGCCCCGAGTCCGGCCGCATCAACGGCTCGAACCCGTGCAGCGAGTACATGCACCTGGACAACACGTCCTGCAACCTCGCCTCGCTGAACCTGATGAAGTTCCTCAAGGACGACTCCAAGGGCCACCAGTCCTTCGACGTCGACCGCTTCGCCAAGGTCGTCGAGCTGGTCATCACCGCGATGGACATCTCCATCTGCTTCGCCGACTTCCCCACCCAGAAGATCGGCGAGAACACCCGCGCCTTCCGCCAGCTCGGCATCGGCTACGCCAACCTGGGCGCCCTGCTCATGGCCACAGGCCACGCCTACGACTCGGACGGTGGCCGCGCCCTCGCCGGCGCCATCACCTCCCTGATGACAGGCACCTCGTACAAGCGGTCCGCCGAACTCGCCGCGGTCGTCGGCCCGTACGACGGCTACGCGCGCAATGCCGACCCGCACCAGCGCGTCATGAAGCAGCACGCCGACGCCAACGCCAAGGCCGTCCGCGTCGACGACCTGGACTCGCCGATCTGGGCCGCCGCCACGGAGGCCTGGCAGGACGTGATCCGGCTCGGCGAGAAGAACGGATTCCGCAACTCGCAGGCGTCCGTCATCGCCCCGACCGGCACCATCGGTCTCGCGATGTCCTGCGACACGACAGGCCTGGAGCCCGACCTCGCCCTGGTCAAGTTCAAGAAGCTGGTCGGCGGCGGCTCGATGCAGATCGTCAACGGCACCGTGCCGCAGGCCCTGCGCCGCCTGGGCTACCAGGAGGAGCAGATCGAGGCGATCGTCGCCCACATCGCCGACCACGGCAATGTCGTCGACGCCCCCGGCCTCAAGCAGGAGCACTACGAGGTCTTCGACTGCGCCATGGGCGAGCGTTCCATCTCCGCGATGGGCCACGTCCGCATGATGGCCGCGATCCAGCCGTGGATCTCGGGCGCGCTCTCCAAGACGGTCAACATGCCGGAGACGGCGTCCGTCGAAGAGGTCGAGGAGATCTACTTCAAGGCGTGGAAGATGGGCGTCAAGGCGCTCGCGATCTACCGCGACAACTGCAAGGTCGGCCAGCCGCTCTCGGCGAAGACCAAGGACACCGAGAAGGCCGCCGTCACCGCCAAGGCCGAGGACACCATCCGGGCCGCGGTCGAGAAGGTCGTCGAGTACCGCCCCGTCCGCAAGCGGCTCCCCAAGGGCCGCCCCGGCATCACCACGTCCTTCACGGTCGGCGGCGCCGAGGGCTACATGACCGCCAACTCCTACCCGGACGACGGTCTCGGCGAGGTCTTCCTGAAGATGTCCAAGCAGGGCTCCACCCTCGCGGGCATGATGGACGCCTTCTCCATCGCCGTCTCCGTCGGACTCCAGTACGGCGTCCCCCTGGAGACGTACGTCTCGAAGTTCACCAACATGCGCTTCGAGCCCGCCGGCATGACGGACGACCCGGACGTGCGGATGGCGCAGTCGATCGTCGACTACATCTTCCGCCGCCTGGCACTGGACTTCCTGCCCTTCGAGACGCGCTCCGCCCTCGGCATCCACTCCGCCGACGAGCGACAGCGCCACCTGGAGACCGGCTCGTACGAGCCCTCGGACGACGAGGTGGACGTCGAGGGGCTGGCCCAGTCCGCGCCCCGGCAGACGGAGTCCCTGAAGGCCGTCGCCGCCCCCAAGCCGGTCGCCGAGGCGGCGAAGCCCGCCCCGCAGCAGGCCCACACCAGCGCCGAACTCGTCGAAATGCAACTCGGCATCCAGGCCGACGCCCCGCTGTGCTTCTCCTGCGGCACCAAGATGCAGCGCGCCGGTTCCTGCTACATCTGCGAGGGCTGCGGCTCTACGAGCGGATGCAGCTGACACTTGAGCGGTACGGGAATCTGCCGCCGGACCCGACCTGGGCGGCAGACCTTACTGACGGTGCGAGGCAGTACGTAACGCTGATGCTGCAAGGCAGTACGCAACGTTGAAGGGGCGGCGGACCTGTACGGTCCGTCGCCCCTTGGCGTGCCGGCATCCGCTCAGGAGGAGGCGCGGCCCATCGTGCGCGCGAAAGTCAGCGGGTCCGCGTCGAAACCCCGCACGTCGCGGTGGTAGTGCCACTCTCCCGAAGCCTCACGGGTGAACTCCCCGACCTTCGCCGCGGTCGCTCCACCCACCTCGGCGAAATCGTGCTGATCCACATCGACAGGGCCCGTACGGATACGGATCGCGGCGTTCGCGATGTCGCCGAACGTCCGCCGTCCGTCCGGCTGCTGTATGGCGACACCGACCACCACGCGCGCGTAGGAGGGCGCCAGACGGTCCAGCTCCAGGACCATCACCTCGTCGTACCCGAAGCCCTGCCCCGTCCGGCTGTCCCGGTTCAGCGTGATCGTGCCGTCCGGTGAACGGCTCCCGAAATACACCAGATAGGCCGGATCGCCCCCGATGTCGTCCGTGGTGTACGTCGCCGCGACGATGTCCAGGTCGTGGGCGGGCGTGCCGATCGGACTCGGATCCCATCGGACAGCCACTTCCACTTTCGCGAGCCCCTTGTTGAGACCGCTCACCAGGTCCCCCCTCTGGTTGTCTTCAACTACCCCGCCGCATACGTCCGTTGTCCATGGTGCCACGCCCCGCCGACACCCCTCGAACCCGAAAACGTGCGCCCGCGCGCGAGGAGCACGATCCGGCCGACTCCACTGCCCGCGCGCTCCGCCACAGGAGTGACCGGCGCCACGCTCCGTGGCCTTACGATGGCGCGGTGCTGGTCAAGTGGATTCGCTGCACCGTCGTCGACCGCCGAGGCTTCGAACGAGGACAGCGAAAGTGGGCGGGGCTTCTGGGAGAGCCGGGATTTCGGGGACAGGGCGGTGGGTGGAGCCGGGGTCGGCAGGGCGTGGCACATGTCTTCGCGTTCTGGGAGAGCCGGGCGTTCTACGACTCGTTCATGGCCCGCTCCCACGACCGGCTGGCCGCCGCGCAGTCGGGAACGTTCAAGGACGCCCACGCCAAACTCTTCGACCACCGCTTCGACGTGAAGACCGGATTCGAACCCCGCTTCACGGACTCCGACCTGCTCAGAGTCGCGCACTGCCGGGTCCACGCCGAGCGCGCCGAACACTTCGCCCTCATGCAGGAGAAGGTCTGGAACCCGGCGATGGCCGGATCACCCGGAATGGTGCGCGGCCTGTTCGGCGAGGCGCCCGGAAACGAATTCATGATCCTCTCCATGTGGCAGTCCGCCGCCGAACACGGCAAATACCGCGTCGAACGCATCGAACGACTCTCGCTGCGCGCCCAGACGGAAGCTGACGTGGCCGCCCTGACCGGCGACATCGTGGACCTGGAACCTGCCTGGACCGTGTGAGCGCCGGTGCCGGCAGCGCCGGACTGAGCACTGAACTGCGTACTGAGCTGAACTGCGTACTGAACTGAATTGATCACCGAACTGATCACCGAACTGTTCGAGTACCCCAGGAGAACACGCCCCACCGTATGGACTCCGGACAACTGCTCGAACGGCGAACCCGATCTAGGGTTTCCGTATGGTACGACCACGGCGCATCGTCCTTGTCCGGCACGGAGAGTCGGAAGGGAACGCCGATGACACCGTGTACGAACGCGAACCCGACCACGCCCTCCCGCTCACACCCACGGGACGGCAGCAGGCCGACGACACCGGCAAGCGGCTCAGGGAACTCTTCGGCGAGGAACGCGTAAGCGTGTACGTCTCGCCCTATCGGCGCACCCACGAAACATTCCGCGCCTTCCGCCTCGACCCCGGACTCGTCCGCGTCCGCGAGGAACCCCGGCTGCGCGAGCAGGACTGGGGCAACTGGCAGGACCGCGAGGACGTCCGCCTCCAGAAGGCGTACCGGGACGCCTACGGGCACTTCTTCTACCGCTTCGCCCAGGGCGAGTCAGGAGCCGACGTGTACGACCGCGTGGGCGCCTTCCTGGAGAGCCTCTACCGCAGCTTCGAGGACAAGAACCACCCCGCCAACGTCCTCCTCGTCACCCATGGACTCACCATGCGGCTGTTCTGCATGCGCTGGTTCCACTGGAGCGTCGCCGAATTCGAATCCCTCTCCAACCCGGGCAACGGCGAGACGCGCGTCCTGGAACTCGGCGCCGACGGCAAATACACCCTGGACCGGCCATTCGAACGCTGGCGCGAACCAGAACCGTACGGAATCACCGGATAGCGAATCGAACGGGGTCACCGGATAGAGTGGCAGGGCGATGACCGCTGACTCCTCTCCCGCCCCACGCCTCGGCCGCGCCCTGGCCAGCCTGCGCGGGCTCTCGGTCGGGGACGCACTGGGCTCCCAGTACTTCGTCCCCGTGAACTACCCCCTCCTCAAACGCCGCGAAGTGCCGTCCGGCACCTGGCAGTGGACCGACGACACGGAAATGGCGTCCTCCGTCGTCACCGTCCTCGCCGCACACCGCCGCATCGACCAGGACGCCCTCGCCCGGTCCTTCGCCCAGCGACACGACTTCGACCGCGGCTACGGACCCGCCGTGAACCGCCTGCTCCGCCTCGTCAGAGAGGGCGGCGACTGGCGGGAACTCGCGGCTGCCCTCTTCAACGGCCAGGGCTCCTGGGGCAACGGCGCCGCTATGCGGATCGCCCCGCTCGGCGCCTGGTACGCCGACGACCCGGAGCAGGCCACCCACCAGGCAGAGATCTCCGCCTACCCGACCCACCAGCACCGCGAGGCCGTCGTCGGTTCCATGGCCGTCGCCGCCGCGGCTGCCCTGGCCGCCGATCCTGCGGGCCCGCCCACCCCGGAGGCCCTGCTCGACGGCGTCATCGCCCTCGTACCGCGCAGTGCCGTCGGTGCGGGGCTGCGCCGCGCGCGGGACATGCTCGACTACGACGACCCCGGAACCGTCGCCGCCGTACTCGGCTGCGGTCGCCGGACCACCGCACACGACACCGTGCCCTTCGCCGTCTGGTCCGCCGCGCGCTGTCTCGGCGACTTCGAGCGGGCCTTCTGGGAGACGGCGCAGGTCGGCGGGGACGTCGACACCACGTGCGCGATCGTGGGCGGCATCGTGGCCACCGCCGACACCGGCGGCCCGCCCGAGTCCTGGGCCGCGCGCACCGAAGCACTGCCCGAATGGGTGCCCACGCGCGCGTAGCGGGTCTTTACGGGCGCTCACTGTCACGGTCGTGCCACAGGCCGACTTCCCCGGGCCTGCCGTACTTGACCGGAGGCTTACTCTTGCGCCCACGCCGCTTGTCGATCATGACCGGCGTGATTCGTACGAGACACCGGTCCCCGCGCGCCGCAGTCGTACGCGCGTGCCGGATCGGTCGGGAGGGGGTCCCGTGACCGAGAAATCGACAGAACCGCCACATGAGAAGCCTGGGAAACCTGAGGGGCCTGAGGTGCCTGAGAAAACCGTCGCCCAGGGTGACGCGACCGTGGACACCGCGATGGACGACGGTGTGGCAGACGAGGGTACAAAAGACGACGATGCGATCGATGATGACGACGCGCTGGAGGACGGCGCGCCCGATGACGACGGTCCCGAGCACGACCTGAAGGTCACCGGCCCGGCCGTCGAGCCCTGGGTCGCCGATCTGCGGAGCGATCCGCCGAAGGCCATGCGCACCGCGACCCTGTGGGCGGTGCTCGCCACCGGAATCCTGAGCATGGCGCTGTTCGGCGACGGCATGGCGCTGAACCTGCTCCTTGTCGCCATCCCCGCGACCCTCGCCGCGTACTACGCCGCGCGACGCGGCGGCCGGCGCCCACGCCCCTGGACCCTCGTCTGGGGCGCCGGCGGCCTCGCCCTGCTCACCGTGCCCTCGCTGCGGGACGCCGGCTGGCCGTCCTTCCTCGCCGTCGCGACCGCCGTCGGACTGGGCTCACTGGCCCTCCACGGCTCCCGCACTTGGTCCGGCATCGTCCTCAGCCCGCTGGGCCTCGTCGACGCCCTGCCCCAAGGCATCGCCTGGGGCTGGCGCGGCCTGCGGGAACGTTCCGGCGACGCCTCCGGCAAAGTGGGACAGGGCCTGCGGGCCGTCGCCGTGACGGCGGTGCTGCTCTTGGTGTTCGGCGCCCTGTTCGCGGGAGCCGACGCGGCCTTCGCCGACCTGCTCGGCGGACTCGTCCCCGACGTATCCGGTGCCCAAGGGCCCTGGCGCGTGTTTCTGTTCGCGTTCGGCATCGTCTTCGCGCTGGCCGCCGCGCACGTCGCCGCGGCGCCCATCCACTGGGACGACATCGCGGTGGGGCCCGGCCGCGAGCGGGGCCGCGCCGAATGGGCCGTGCCACTGATCGTCCTCAACCTGCTGTTCGCTGTCTTCAACGCCGTCCAACTCGCCGTCCTCTTCGGCGGATACCAGGCCGTGCTCGACAGGACGGGCCTCACGTACTCGGCCTACGCCCGGCAGGGCTTCTGGCAACTTCTCCTGGCCACCCTGCTCACGCTGCTCGTCATCGTCTTCGCGCTCCGCTGGGCACCGCGCTCCGCCCCGGGTGACCGGACACTCGTCCGTGGTGTCCTGGGAACTCTCTGTGTCCTCACGCTCGTTGTCGTGGCATCGGCGGTACGGCGTATGGACATGTATGTGGAGGCGTATGGACTGACTCGACTGCGGATCTCCGTGGTCACCGCAGAGCTGTGGCTCGGGCTCGTCATCGTGCTGATCATGGCGGCCGGAGTATCCGGAGTATGGGGCGCCCGCTGGCTCCCGCGCGCCGTCGCCGCGAGCGCCGCCGTGGCTGTACTCGCCTTCGGTCTCCTGTCGCCCGACGCCCTCATCGCCGAGACCAACGTGGCGCGGTACGAGAAGACGCAGAAGTTCGACCTGGAGTACGCGGGCGATCTGTCGGCGGACGCGGTGCCCGCGTTGGACAAGCTGACCGAGCCGATGCGGTCGTGTGCCCTGCGCGAGATCGAGGGCGGCCTCGACCTGGACGACCGCCCCTGGTACGCAACGAGCCTCGGCGAGGCCCGAGCACGCCAAGTCCTGAAGGACCACCCGCCCCAGGCTTCGTACACGGAGTGTCTGGGGGTGGCGGAAGGGGCGGAGTATCGGTGAGCTGGGGCCTGGGGCCTGGGGCCTGGGGCCTGGGACCGGGGGCCTGGGACCGGTGGGGATGGGTGCCGTTCCGGGCGCCGGATCGGTCACGGGTCGAGGTTCGGTGTTCGGAGGCGGGGCGGGGTTGGATTCAGTGTTCGGGGGCGGGTGGGGTGGTGGAGGGGGGAGGGCCCCCGAGCCCTCCCCACCCATCGGCGCCTCAGCATCCGTCCCGGGCCCCCGGTCAGCCGCCCGCAGGCCCCGCCGTACCCGAGAGTGCCTCCAGGTCGCTCTTGCGGACCCTGATCACCAGGGCCGCGGTGAGCAGCGCCAGGACTGCCATCGCGACGGCCGGGACGAACGCCGTGGCGATGCCGTGCGACAGCACCTCGTGGCCCCAGGGCGCGGGCAGTTGCTGGGTCTTCGCGAACTCGGCCTTCTGCTCCGCTGACGCGTTGGCCATGAAGTCCGGGATCTGGTTCTTCGCCTCGTCCCGGGTCGCCGTACCGAACACCGTCGTGAGGATCGACAGGCCCAGCGAGCCGCCGACCTGCTGCGTCGTGTTCAGCAGGCCCGATGCCGCGCCCGCTTCGTGCGGGGCCACACCGGAGACCGCGGTCAGGGTGAGGGTCACGAAGTTCAGCCCCATGCCGAAGCCGAACAGCAGCATGGGTCCCAGTACCCCGCCGAGGTACGAGCTGTCGGGAGTGATGAACGTCTGCCAGCCGAGCCCCAGGACCACGATCGTCGAACCGGCAACCATGAACGGCTTCGGGCCGAGCACCGGCAGCAGCCGCTGCGACAGACCCGCACCGATGGCGATCGCGACCGTCACCGGCAGGAAGGCGAGACCGGCCTCGATCGGGGTGTACGAGAGGACGTTCTGCACGAACAGGACGATGAAGAAGAACATCCCGAACATCGCCGCGGCCAGGCTCAGCATGATCAGATACGTGCCGGAGCGGTTGCGGTCGGCGAACATCCTCAGTGGTGTGATCGGCTCCTTCGCGCGGCTCTCGACCAGGCCGAACGCCACAAGCAGCACCACCGCCGCGGCGAAGGAACCGAGCGTCAGACTGTCCCGCCAGCCCTCTTCCGACGCGCGGATGAATCCGTACACGAGAGACGCCATGCCCAGTGTGGACGTGAGGGCGCCCGCGATGTCGAAGCGTCCCGGATGGCGTTCGGACTCGGTGATGTAGAGCGGTGCGAGGACGGCGATCAGGATGCCGATCGGCACATTGACGAACAGGACCCAGCGCCAGTCGAGCCACTCGGTGAGCATCCCGCCGGCCAGCAGGCCGACCGCGCCGCCGCCCGCGGAGACCGCCGCGAACACACCGAACGCCCGGTTCCGCTCGGGGCCTTCGGGGAAGGTCGTGGTGATGAGGGCCAGCGCGGTGGGCGATGCTATCGCGCCGCCGACGCCCTGTAGGGCACGGGCCAGAAGCAGTTGCCAGGGCTCCTGGGCGAGGCCGCCGAGCAGGGAGGCGAAGGTGAACACGAGAATGCCGGCCATGAAGACCCGGCGGCGCCCCAGGATGTCACCGGCGCGACCGCCGAGCAGCAGCAGACCGCCGAAGGTGAGGGTGTACGCGCTCACGACCCAGGTGAGGTCGGTGGTGGAGAAGTTCAGCGCGTTCTGAATATGTGGCAGGGCTATGTTCACAATGGTGGCATCCAGGACCACCATGAGTTGGCAGGCCGCGATCACGGTCAGCGCGAGGCCGGGCCGCCCTTGACGCCGGGCGGCTCCGGGCTTTCGGTCGTGGGTCAACTGAGAGGTTGTCACTATGGGTCCCCCAGAAGTGCGTTAGTGAACGGATCCGTTCACTGTGTGCCTACGGTAGTGAGTCCCCGACAGTGAACGCAACCGTTCACTGAATACGCTGCTCGTAGGCCTCGCCAACGCACCCGCTCACGGTTCATCGGAGAATCAGAGATGAATACTTCGCGCTGGACGGCCGCCCCCGCACCGGCCCCCTCCGCATCGGCCGCTCCCGTATCGGCCGCTTCCGAACCGGCCGCCTCCGAATCGGCCCCTTCCGCACCCGCCCCCTCTGCATCGGCCGCTTCCGTATCGGCCCCTTCGGCCCCGGCCCCTTCCCCATCACCGACTTCCCCGCCACCGGTCTCCTCCCCGCCGGCCTCCGCCCGCCGACGCGGCGCCGTACTCGAACGAGCCATCCTCGAAGCCGCGCTGGAACAGCTCAGTACGGTCGGCTGGGGTGGCCTCACCATGGAAGGCGTCGCCGCCGGAGCCCAGACCGGCAAGGCCGCGATCTACCGCCGCTGGCCTTCCAAGGAGGACCTGGTGGCCGATGCGCTCCAGGCCGGACTCCCGGCGCTCCAGGACGCACCCGACACCGGCGGCGTCCGCGGGGACCTCCTGGAACTCTGCCGTCTGATGCGCGAGGCGATGTTCTCGCGCCCCGGATCCGCCCTCCGCTCCGTCCTTCACGAATGCGATGTCCCGGCGGCCGAACGCTTCCACGGCGTGATCTTCGAAGGCATCGTCCGGCCGGGCGTGGAACTCATCAGGGAAGTGCTCCGACGCGGAATCGACCGCGGAGAGGTGCGTCCCGGAGCGACCGCCGACTACGTCTGCGATGTCATCCCGGCGATGATGATGTACCGCTCGAAGGTGTGCGGAAGTGAATGGGGTGAGCGGGATCTTGAGGAGATGATCGATCAGGTCATGGTCCCGCTGGTCCGGTCACCGGCAGGCTGACGCGAGCGGTCCGGACCAGGGTGTCGGCGGGTGCCGGGAGCGGCGTAGGGTGACAGGCGTCATGGCATACGAAGCACCCACCCACACTGTCGAGCGCTCGATACGCGCCCTCACCGGAGCGAAGGTCATCGCGGGCGTCGACGAAGTGGGGCGCGGTGCCTGGGCCGGACCGGTCACGGTCTGCGCCGCGATCACCGGACTGCGCCGGCCGCCCGAAGGGCTCACGGACTCCAAGCTCATCCCTCGCGAGCGACGCGCGCCGCTCGCCGAGGAGTTGGAGGGCTGGGTCACCGCGCACGCCCTCGGTCACGCCTCGCACGAGGAGATCGACGACCTGGGCATGACGGCAGCCCTCCGGCTGGCCGCGATCCGTGCCCTGGAAGCCCTTCCCGTACGTCCCGACGCCGTCATCCTCGACGGCAAGCACGACTACCTCGGCACCCCTTGGCGTGTGCGCACGGTCATCAAGGGAGATCGTTCCTGCGTGGCCGTCGCCGCGGCGTCGGTGATCGCCAAAGTACGGCGCGACAAAATGATGGCCGAACTGGGTGTCGACCATGCAGACTTCGACTTTGCGGCCAATGCCGGGTATCCGTCACCGGTGCACCGGGCCGCCTTGGAGGAGCGGGGCCCCACCCCGTACCACCGGCTCACGTGGGCGTATCTTGATGCGCTGCCCCAGTGGCGGCATCTCAAGAAGGCCCGTAGTTGGGCGGACGGAGGCGTTCCGGAGATCGAGGGCCAGCTCGGCCTCGAATTCTGACGCTTTCGCTCGCACTCATGTGCCACCCGCCGGAGCGAGTCGCACCGGCGTTTGATAAAAATCAGCTCATGCCTCTCATTCCCGAGGAGCCTCAGATTCACGAGAGTGCCCAGGGTCCCCGCGCCACCCCGGCCAGTGGCCGTACCGCGCCGACCCCTCGCCCTGTACCCGGTCCGCGCCCCGCGGCTCCGCCGCGCCCCGGCCGGCCGGGTCCTCTCCGGCCCACGCCACCCGCGCAGCGCACGCCGCGCGAGCCGTCGGCCGCCAAGCCGGGTCCTGCCCCGGCCGCGACTCCCGCCGCCCCGGCGGAGTCGGCCCCCGTTGTCCCGAACCAGGCCGCCCCGACTGCTCCGGACCGGGCTGCCCCTGCCGTTCCGAACCAGGCTGCCGCGACACCGCAGATCCAGCTCGTCCCGGCCCCGGCCGATGGTGCGCTGGACGCCGCCGAGGAAGCCGTCGACCTGCTGCTCGACTCCGGTCGTGCCCCCGGGGAGATCCTGGTGGTCACCACCGGGGAGCAGCACCCGTGGGCCGCACACGAACTGTCCTTCGGCGACACCGCCTACTGGGCGCAGCACGACGCCGGTGACGACGTCTTCTACGCCGACGCGGCCGTCACCGGCCGGGCGACCGCCCGTCCCGTGGTGGTCGTCGCCGTCAACGGCGGTGGAGCCGCGGTGGGCACCGCCCTGCCGCTCGCCCTCACCAAGGCGAGCAGTCTCCTGATCGTCTGCGGCGACCCGGAGCGCATCAACTCGGTGCTGGGCGCCGGGGTCTGACCGGCCTCGGCGTGGTGCCGACGCCCGGGGCCCGTTCTCGGGCGCCGGGCGATGTGGGCTGCCCTGGTGTGTGCGCGCCGTCCCGAGTCGCAAGGGCAAGGATCACGCGCGGGGTCCAAGGATCACGTGCGGGGTCCAAGATCACGTGCGAGGTCGGAGACCCACCGGTTCCTTCGTACCTGTGCTGTCGCCCGGTGGCGCGGGGTCAGAGGGCGGCTGCGCGCCGCATCACGTCTGACGCCGCGCCTCCGGTACGCGGTGGCAGCGGCTCCACGTCGGCGACGTGGCTCGGCACCGACAGCGCGTTCGGCCGGCGTCCGCCCCGTCCCTCGCCCAGGACCTGCCAACCGTCCCGGGTCAGTGTGATGTACGCTCCGCAGCGCAGTCCGTGCAGCGTGCAGGCGTCCCGGAGCCCCCACATCCAGGCGCCGTCCTCCTCCGTCCACCGCGCGTCGCCGTCCCGGCAGTAGAGCAGTACGGCGGTACGGATCGGGGTCCTCCGCCGCAGATCGTGCGGGATCACCCGGCGCAACTGCGACAGCAGTGCGTTCCGCAGGACCCATCCGTCCGCCGCTGCGGGCCGCCGGGCGAACGACGCGCTCGCGCTCAGCCGCTCGTCGGGGTCCAGGACCGCGACGACGGCCGTGGTCGGAGTGGGGCGGTGCCGTGAGTGGAGCCCGCTGACGACCTCGCGCGGATTGCGGAGCAGCGGTATGCCGGCCGCGGCCCACTCGGCGGGTTCGAGCATCCGGGACAGGCGGTTGACGGGGTCGGCGGAGTGATCGGAACGGGTCGAGGACTCCGACATCGATGCCGCCGTGGACGGAGTGAATCCGAAGGTCACGGCCCTCCCTTCGGATACGCGCCCGCGCTGCGGACGGTGGGCGGACGTGGGGGCGCGCGCACCGCGGCACAGCCCGACCGGACCACGGACAAGCCGCAGGGGAGCCCTTCCAATTCTTCCCTTCGTACTGGCTTGCGGCAACGAGCAATTAGGACTGTCGACCGGTATCGGCTGATCCGTCGCCTATATCCCTCCCCGTGGTTGTCCCCGTCAGTTGCTTCTTCATCAGTAGCTTCTTCAGCGGCCCCGCGTCCCTCCCGCCGTGCACGTGGTACCCCGGTCCGCGCCCCTCTTGCCGTCCGCACACCCCTCCCGCTGTCCGCCTGTCTCCCGCTGTCCGTGTGCCTCCCGCCGTCCTCGTGTTCTCCCGCTGTCCGCGGACCCTCCCACCAGGCCGCGTGCCGTGCGTCACGGTGAGTGAATTGGCCGGTTGCCCTCACCATCGGGTTGCATGGGGACATGGACACCCTGAAGCTGCGCGCCGAAGCCGATGCCGTCCTCGCCGAGCTGGTGGGGGCCCCGGGAGGTTCGGCGCGGCTGCGGGAGGACCAGTGGCAGGCGGTGTCGGCCCTCGTCCAGGAGCGCCGGCGCGCGCTGGTGGTACAGCGCACCGGCTGGGGCAAATCGGCCGTGTACTTTGTCGCCACCGCTCTGCTGCGCCGCCGCGGCTCCGGGCCCACGGTGATCATTTCGCCGCTGCTGGCCCTGATGCGCAACCAGGTCGACTCGGCGGCACGGGCCGGCATCCAGGCGCGCACCATCAACTCGGCCAACCCGGAGGAGTGGGACACCATCTACGGGGAGGTCGAGCGCGGCGAGACCGACGTCCTCCTCGTCAGTCCGGAACGCCTCAATTCCGTTGATTTCCGCGATCAGGTGCTGCCCAAGCTGGCGGCCACGACCGGTCTGCTGGTGGTCGACGAGGCGCACTGCATCTCCGACTGGGGACACGACTTCCGCCCGGACTACCGTCGACTGCGCGCGATGCTCGCCGAGCTGCCCGAGGGTGTGCCGGTGCTGGCGACCACGGCGACCGCCAACGCCCGAGTCACCGCGGATGTCGCCGAGCAGCTGGGTACGGGGGCCGGCGAGGCCCTGGTGCTGCGCGGCCCGCTGGACAGGGAGAGCCTGCGGCTGGGCGTGGTCCAGCTGCCCGACGCCGCGCACCGCCTGGCCTGGCTCGCCGAACACCTGGGCGAGCTGCAGGGCTCCGGGATCATCTACACTCTCACCGTCGCAGCCGCCGAGGAAGCCACCGCCTTCCTGCGGCAGAGCGGCTTCACCGTCGCCTCGTACACCGGGAAGACGGAGAACGCCGACCGGCTCCAGGCCGAGGTCGACCTGCAGGAGAACCGGGTCAAGGCGCTGGTCGCGACGTCGGCCCTGGGGATGGGCTTCGACAAGCCTGACTTGGGGTTCGTGGTGCACCTGGGGTCTCCTTCGTCTCCGATCGCGTACTACCAGCAGGTGGGGCGTGCCGGGCGTGGTGTTGCCCATGCCGATGTGCTCTTGCTGCCGGGCAAGGAGGACGAGGCCATCTGGCGCTACTTCACCGACAGTGCCTTCCCGCCCGAGGCGCAGGTGCGGCAGACGCTGTCGGCCCTGGGCGGCGCGGGACGGCCGCTGTCCGTGCCGGCGCTGGAGGCGTCGGTGGATCTTCGGCGTACTCGGCTGGAAACCATGCTCAAGGTCCTTGATGTCGATGGTGCGGTCAGGCGGGTGAAGGGCGGCTGGACGGCTACGGGGGCCGACTGGGTGTACGACTCCGAGCGGTATGCCTGGGTCGCTCGGCAGAGGGCGGCCGAGCAGCAGGCAATGCGTGACTATGTGAGAACGTCCGGTTGCCGGATGGAGTTCCTGCGGCGGCAGTTGGATGACGAAGGGGCGGCGCCGTGCGGCCGTTGCGACAACTGCGCGGGCGTCTGGGCCGATTCGTCCGTCTCGGCGGAGACGCTCACGGGGGCGACGAAGGAACTGGACCGCCCTGGTGTGGAGGTCGAGCCGCGCCGGATGTGGCCTACGGGCATGCCCGCACTGGGCATCGACCTCAAGGGACGTATCCCGGCCAAGGAACAGTGCTCGACCGGGCGGGCCCTGGGGCGGCTGTCGGACATCGGCTGGGGCAACAGGCTGCGCCCGCTGCTGGCCGAGAACGCCCCCGACGGGCCGGTCCCCGACGATGTCCTGCGGGCCGCGGTGGCGGTCCTCGCCGATTGGGCGCGCTCTTCGGGCGGCTGGGCGTCGAAGGCACCGGACGCCTCTGACCGGCCGGTGGGAGTCGTCGCCGTGCCGTCGCTGTCCCGCCCGCACCTGGTCGGCTCGCTCGCCGAGGGAATCGCGACCGTCGGGAGGCTCCCCTTCCTGGGCACCCTGACGTACACCGGGCCCGGCGAGGGGCGGGCGGCACGCAACAGCAACTCCGCGCAACGACTCAGGGCGCTTTCCGGCACGTTGGCCGTGCCGGAGGAACTGGCAGGTGCGCTGGACCGAACTCCCGGGTCCGTTCTGCTGGTGGACGACTACACCGAGTCCGGCTGGACCCTCGCAGTCGCCGCCCGGCTGCTTCGCCGGGCGGGCAGCGGAGAGGTTCTGCCGCTGGTCCTCGCGGCGGCGAGTTGAGCTTTCCCGTGTTGGGGTACGGGAGTTCTGGCGTACGGACTTTCTGGCGTACTGGAGTTCTGGCGTACGGGAATCTTGAGGTGCGGGAGTTCCGGGGTACGGGAATCTTGGGCCACGGAATCCTGGCCCTGGCGAGCAGAAGCTCGCGCCGCGTCGCGTACCGCCGTTTCTCAGGACTCCGCCTTCGTTTCCTAGGAAACCGGCTTGGTGAGGCCGCCGAGGAATTCGCGGTACTCGACGATCCGCCCTTCCTCGTCGATGCGGTGCAGAACCGTGGTGAGCAGCCCTTTGTACGGCTTGCCGCGCAGGATGCCCTCGCCGTGATTGCAGGCCACGACCCATGAGCCGTCGTACAGCCGCAAATCCTCACCCGTCGTGGTGAGGCGGCCGGCCTCGAACATCGCGCGCCAGCGGTCGCGGTACTCGACGGCTTCCGCACCCGACCAGCGGCCGGTCAGAGGTGGCGAGGGGAACTCGAACGTGAAGTCGTCCGCGTACAAGGCGAAGTATTCGTCCCACGCGCCCTCGGTCCACGCCCTGCCGAACGCGTCCACTACGTTGTCGAGTTCCGCCCGGCGGTTCATGGTTTCTCTCCCTCGCTGTGGGATGGCATGCGTCGAGGGTAGGGGCGCCGGCGCCGTGGACCGGTCCTTGATCCTGTTGGCGTCTGCACCGGCATGGGGTGCACCCGTCATGGTGCGGAAGGCGTCCATGATTCCATGCGTTCAGCGCATACCGGGTGTGCCGAAGTATCGCTGGCCTCATGCCCGTAAGGCTTCTAGGCTGACGCTACGGATGAGGCGATACGGGGCGGAGCGGCCCCAAATGTAAGCCCGCGTGCGAGCTGTGTGCGAGGCCATTTCGACGCGTTTTCCGAATCCGTTGTAAAGGCTTCGGAACGCCGACGCCGGAACCGAAATGCCATCCCCGCGGGCGTCCGAATCGAGGTTCCTCATGACCGATCTGGTACAGCGCGACGATCTCGGTGCCTTTCTCCGCGCCCGCCGGGAAGCCACCGATCCGGTGTCGGCCGGTTTCCGGCCGGGGGCGCGGCGCCGCACGCCCGGACTCAGACGAGAGGAGACCGCCCAACTGGCCGGTCTCAGCGTCACTTGGTACACGTGGATTGAACAGGGCCGTGACATCAGCGTGAGCCGACAAGTCATCGAAAGCCTGGCGAACGCGCTTCAGTTGTCCCCACCGGAACGCACCCACCTCTTCACACTGGCCGGACTCGCGCTGCCGCCTCCCGCGCCGCGCCCCCGGAAGGTCGATCCCGTACTGAGTCGACTCGTTCAGGAGTTGCAGCCCCGGCCCGCCTACGTAATGAACTCCTGGTGGGACCTGCTGGTGTACAACCACAGCTACGCCGAACTGCTCGGCGGAATGAACCGGCGGCCCGAGGGCGAACGGAACATTCTGTGGATCACCTTCATCGAATCGCGGGGCTCCGGGCTCTTCGTGAATTGGCCGGCCGAAGCACGTGCTCTGGTCGGCCAATTCCGGGCGATGCGCGCGCAGTACCCCGATGATCCTCGGGGAACCGAACTCCTCGCTTCGCTGCGGGCTGCCTCCGAGACATTCTGCGAACTGTGGGACGAGCGGACGGTCAGCGGATTCACCTCGTCCCGCAAAGAACTGCGGCACCCACGGCACGGCCGTATCGAACTGGATTACCTGAAACTCGCCGACGCCCACGACGAGCAACAGTCGCTGATTGTCTTCCTGCCCGCGGAGAACACCGTCCCAGGGCGAGAATGAGGACGAGGGTGAGTTTCGCTGACAGTGGCGGATATTCGTGCTATTCAGCCGACCCCTGAAAGCATTCGAAGATATTCCCGTCAGGGTCCCGAACGATGGTGCGCATCCCGCCGCCCGTCGCCACCGGACCGTCGATCACCGACCCGCCCTCCCTCAGGAACACGTCGACCGCCGCGGAGAGGTCGTTGACGTGCAGGGTCGCCTCGCGCCGGAACCTCTCCAGGGTTTCGTCATCACCTTCGATCAACAGGAAAGGACCCACGACCGCCAGGCGGAGACCGGGAAATTCGAGCACGGAAGCGTCGCCTACCCCGGTGAGCCCTGTGTACAGCGGCAGGGCGTCCTTGATGCTGGAAACTTCAATACGGGCGGAAATCGATTCGATGAGATTGTTCATGGGTCCAGACTAGATACACCCGTCCTCGCACTCAATGCCTTATCCGGGTGGCAATGACACCAGCTTCACCAAGGGGTTTCGCGGGGTATTCGGGTGCTCTTGGCACCGGCATAAGCAACACCCAATCAAAGACGTGCGGACCTTTCCCCCTGCGTGCATTCTGGTGAGCGACAACAGATGACACGGAAACGTGGAAACGTAGAACACGCAATACGTAGAACGCTCAAAACGCAGAGCGCGCAAAACGTAGAGCGCGGGAACGCGAAACGCGGAAGTACCGAGGAGGAGATCATGACTCACGGACCGCGCGTCGCCCTGGTCACCGGGGCGACCCAGGGCCTCGGCCTGGCACTGGTGAAGGGCTTGGCCAGGCGCCTCGACGCCGACGACGTCGTATACGCCACAGGCCGCGACCGTGCCCGGCTCGACGCGACCACCACCGAACTCGCGGGCGCCGGGCCCGAGGTGAGAGCCGAACCATTCGACGTGGCTGCCCCCGAGCGAGCGGAGGAACTGGCTGCCACCCTGGCCGAGCGCCACGGCGGCATCGACATCGTCTACAACAACGCCGTGATGCGGGTCGGCCCGGACGACGACCCCCGCGCCATCGTCACCCCCTACGCGGACGTCAACAACTTCGCCACCACGCGCGTGCTACGGGCGTTCGCCCCCCGGCTCCGGGACAGCGGCCGACTGATCGTCGTGGCCAGCTCGCTGGGCACCCTGTCCTACCTCGCGCCCGTCCTGCACAGCCGGTTCGACAACCTCGCGACGCTGGACGACGTGGACCGCGCCGTGGCCGCGTGGCGCGACGCGGTGCTGGACGGCAGCGCCTTCAGCGGCCCCTGGCCGGCTTTCGTCAACATCCCGTCCAAGATCGGCCAGGTGGCGGCCGTCCGCACCCTTGCGAAACAGCGGCGCGACGAGGACCTGGCCCGCGATGTGCTGATCGCATCGGTCTGCCCCGGGATGATGAACACACCCACGTCACAGGTGTGGTGGGACGTGAGCGACGCGCCGACTCCGGACGAGGCTGCCGTGTCCCTGCTCGACCTCGCGCTGAAGCCGGTGAACCCTGCCCAGTACGGCGAATTGGTGCGCGAAGGCCAGATCCTGCCGTGGCACCCGGTCGCCGCCTGATCACGCCGGGCGTGCCCAGCCGTCCGGGTCGCCCGCCCACGCACCCCGATCCACGACTCGCGTGAAGGAACGCCACCGTGACCAGCGCTCTCAAGCAAGCCATCGCGGCCAACATCCCGCTCGTCGTCCCCAGCGTCTACGACGGCATCTCCGCCCTCCTCGTCCGTGAACTGGGCTTCCAGGCCGCGTACGTGGGAAGTTACGCCACCGGTGCCACCAAGTACGGTCTGCCCGACATCGGCTACATCGGCCTGGAGGACATGGCCGACCAGGTCCGCCGACTCGCCCCGATCGTGGACGTACCGGTCGTGGTGGACGGCGAGGGAGGCTGGGGCAACCCTCTGCACGTCGCCCACGCCGTACGTGTCCTGGAACGCGCCGGTGCAGCCGCCACCCATATCGAGGACCACATCTTCGGCAAGCACATCAAGCCGGACCCCGAACTGGAGACCGTCCAGCAGACGGCCGACAAGATCAAGGCCGCCGTCGACGCCCGCTCTTCCGAAGACTTCATGATCATCGGCCGCACCGACGCCTCCAAGCGCGGAGCCGCCTCCGCCGATGGCCCGGCCGCCGCAGTCGAACGGTTGCTCGCGTACCAAGAGGCGGGAGCCGACGGGCTGTTCATCGCCGGCCGCCTTGACGACGCGCACTGGGCGCTCCTGAAGAGTGAAGCCAAGGTACCGGTCTTCACCGTCGACTTCCCTCAGCGCAGTGCCGCCGAGGTCGGCTCGTGGGGAGCGGACGTCATCCTGTACCGGGCGCTCGGCCCCTTCGCGGCGGCCCACGCCATGCGCCACGCCTTCGACACTCTGGCGCGCGAAGGCTCGACCGCAGGCATCGAGACGGAGCTGGGCACCATGCCTGACTTCGACACCTTCCTCGGCATCGAGCGGGCCCGCGCGGACGCGCGCGCTTACGGCCTGCTCGACTGACGCCTCGCCGGAGGTGCAGACCGGCGGACTCCGACTCCCGACGACCACCCGCCCGGCTTCCCACCACGTCTCAGGCTCCTACCAGCCTCTCAGGCGCTCCTATCTGCCCCCCAATGTGCCCCCTTCGCGCCCCCTTCCCCCTCGCTTCCCAGACATCCAGATCGGCGAAGCCATGACCTCCACCGCTGCACTTCCCACCCTCTTTCACGGCGCCCGCGTCATCACGGGCGACGGACGGACAGTGATTCACGACGCCGGCATCCTGGTGGACGACGGGCTGATCACCGAGATCGGCCCGCAGGCGTCGCTCCGCATCCCCGCCCACGCTCACCGTGTCGACCTGCGCGGAAAGACCGTCATGCCGACGATCGTCAATCCGCACGGCCACATCGGCTACCTCCGCGGCGCCACGGTCTCCAAGAACAACTACTCACGCGAAAACGTGCTCGACCACCTCCACCGCCTCGCCTACTACGGCATCAGCGTCTTCCAATCCCTCGGCACCGACCGCGGCGACGTGGAGATCACCCTGCGCGACGCACAGCGGTCCGGCGAACTCGACGACCCCGAACTGCCCCTCCTTTTCACAGCGGGCACCGGCATCGTGGCGCCGACCCCCGGTTCGATCAACGGCGGCCCCTACTTCGCCACCGACGTCGTGCACGAGGTGGCCACCGCCGACGAGGCCCGGACCACCGTGCGCGTACTCGCCCGCAAGCGGCCCGACGCCATCAAGTTCTGGGTGGACGACCGCTGGGGCACGAAGAACAAGCTCACCCCCGATGTGTACGCCGCCACCATCGAGGAGGCCCACCGCCTCGGTTACCTCGCCATCGCGCACATCTTCGAACTGGACGACGCCAAAGGCGTCCTACGGGCCGGCGTCGACGGCATCGCCCACATGGTCCGCGCCCCCGGCCCCGACGCCGAACTGACAGCGCTGCTGCAACGGGACAACGTCTTCGCCTTCACCTCCATGGGCATCCAGCGCACCGCCTACGACGACAGCGGCTGGCTGGACGAGCCCGCGCTCGTGGAAACCGTGTCCAAGAAGACGCGCACCGAGGTCCGCGACCGCATCGCCTCCATCGCCCCCGCATCCGCGGCTGCCGGCCGAGCTGCCTACGCCGTCCTGGAAGCAAGCCTGCGGGACCTACGTCGAGGGCGGAGTCCGCGTCCTGCTGTCGGCCGACACCGGCGCGCGCACCCAGTTCTTCGGCATCGCCGAGCACCGCGAGATCGAATCGATGGCGCGCGCCGGGATGCCCGTGCTCAAGGCGATCCGGTCGGCGACCCAACTGCCGGCCGAAGTGCTCGGGCTGCCCGACCGCGGCACCCTCGAACCGGGCAAACGGGCCGACCTACTGGTCCTCGACAAGAACCCCTTGGACGACATCGCCCACACCCGCGAGATCTCCGCCGTCTATTTCGCGGGCCACGCCGTCGACCGGCAGCGGCTGCGCGCTCGATGGGCCGTTGAGGCGGACGATTGACCCGCTGGGCCAGGCCACCCCCAATCCTCTTACGAGGACATAGGACCGACCTGTGCAGACGCGGAAGTGGGTATTCGGGAGCAGCACGGAATGCCGTCATGGAACGGAATGCCGCTATGGAAGCGGTGATGGAAGCTCTGGTGACCTGCGGCGACTCGCGACACGTCGAGCCGTTCTCCACGGGGGCCGACCGATTTCCCGAACGGGTCTGCGGTGTTCATGGCTCCCATGGAACCTGATGGGTCGGACATCACGCGACCGAGCACTCCAACCTGTGGAAAACCCCTGTCGTGTCCCTGACTTGGGTTATCCACAGGGCAAACCGAAACCCCTTGTTCCGGTGCATGGTCGCTCCATGACGAATCACAACGAAGCAGCGGGATCCCCGGACGACGGGCCTTTCGACCACGAATCCGCTCGGACGAACTCTGCCCCACACGAATCCGCACCACCGGGAGCCGCGGGACTCGGATCGGTGGCGCACCGGCCCTCCGGCGGGGACATTCCTCTCCACCATGGTGGTGGCGGAGATGCCGCGCGGCCCGGCGTCCCGATCGGCCCGTCCGGTCACCAGGAGCAGGTCACCCTGCGCTCGCCGTCAGAGCTGGCGGACGCGCTGCCGTATCTGCTCGGCTACCGACCCGAGGACAGCATCGTGCTCGTAGCCGTGCACGATCGGAATGGGCAGGGAGGATTCGGCGGGCGTGCGCGGCTCGGCATTCCGGACCGTGCCGACGACTGGCCGTCCGTCGCCGAACAACTCGCTCAGGTCCTGGTGAGCGGCAGCGAGCGCAGGGGCGCCAAACCCGAGGCCATCGTGGCCTTCCTCTGCCAGGATCCGGTACGGGGAGGGGACGGCCGCCACCTGGAGGACGGTCGGCGTGTCATGGAGCGACTCCGTCCCCTCGCCCACTCCCTGCGCATTGCGTGTGGCGGCCTCGACGTGCCGGTGATCGAGGCGCTGTGCCTCTCGGACGGCCGCTTCTGGTCCTACTGCTGTCCGGGCGACCGATGTTGTCCACCCGAGGGTGTGCCGATGGGACTGCCCGGTACCTCGGTACTGGCGGCAGCCGCCACGTACGCGGGTCTTCAAGTACGGGGCTCGCTCAAGGAGTTCCGGGCCAGGCTCACACCCTGGGAGAGCGCGGCGGCACTGGAGCAGCAATCCGCCCTCGACGCCGCGGGCATGGCATTGGTGCCCCGCATGCTGGACGCCGAGGGGCGCGATGACGTGGCCGTCGAGACCCTCGACCTCGCCCGGCGGATCATGAACCGACTCGCCGCCGCACCGCCTGCCGTGGGCACCGGAGTCGGTCCGTCGGACCGCCGGGACGACGAACTCGTGGCTCATGACGAGGCCGCTGCCCTGATTCTCGGCCTCCAGGACCGGGTGACCCGTGACCGCGCGGCGGAGTGGGTGGAGGACGGCGAGGCACCTTCCGCGCTCAGGCTGTGGCGCGCGCTGGCCCGCCGATGCGTGGGCCCGTACGGGGAGCACGCCGCGGCACCCCTGACGCTCGCGGGTTGG
Source organism: Streptomyces sp. NPDC091292 (assembly GCF_044757265.1). Lineage (NCBI taxonomy): Bacteria > Bacillati > Actinomycetota > Actinomycetes > Kitasatosporales > Streptomycetaceae > Streptomyces > Streptomyces sp. NPDC091292. The sequence goes on from NZ_JBIVUQ010000009.1 coordinate 111,284, forward strand.
GTGGCATGGTCGACGGGGGACGAGCTGGAGGGCCGTGAGGCGCTCGCCATGGCCTTGGGTGCGGACTCCACGTATCTGTTCGCCCAACTTCTGCACACGGCGTGCAATGAGGGCCTGGACCCGCAGGCGATCCGGGAGTGCTTCAGCAAGGGAAGGGACGAGTGCGAAGCGGCGGTGCTCACGGCGAGTGCGGACGGCTCTGATGTATCAGGACCGGACACGGCGGCGGCCGATCCCGCCCCTCTCAAGCACATGCCTGCCGACGTGACGCCTGCCGATCCTATGCCGCTGCTGTCCGCTCCGACTTCCCCGGCTTCGGCGCCTCTGCCGTCCGCGAGTCGCCGGTCGTCAGAGGGCACGCTGCTGCGGCGACGCCGACCGCGAACACCCGCTCGTGACGGGGCGAACGGAGTCAACGCAGAGCGTTCGAGCGGTCGTCCCCGGCCCCCTCGCCGAAGCGACCGGCGCGGGCCAAGGAGCGATCGGTGAGGCCCGGAGGAGAGGGCATCGGGGCGCATCTCGCCCTGAGTGCGAGCGGGCGGCCGGTGCGACAGGGAGTCCGGTCACTCCTGCCCCTCCTGCACCTGTCACAGCCGTCCGGACATTCGTATCCGCGCGATCCGGATGGCCCGTCCCTGACGGCCGCTCGGGGTGCGGGCGTGACTTGGGCGGGGCGAGCACCGTTCACCTGGATGGCGGCGCTGGTGACCAGGCTCCGCCGTCACCTCGACGCCCAGTTCACCGCGCCTGGACCTGCGGGACTGGGACCGCCCACCGCTTTCGGAAAGCGCGGAGCAAGACACCTCATGTTTCCATCCGCCTCATCGTCGGACCCCGGAAGCGGGCGTCGGCCCGTAGCGGGCACCGGCGACGCGCCAAGGCCTCCAGAGCACCGGTCGGACGTCCCGCTGCCCCGGCCGCCCACTGCCGTTCCCAACCGCCCGGCGGATCTGCCTCCCACTCACAGGGCCCTGATCTGCGTGGCTCTGCCCGGTCTGGTGATCTCGACGGAACAGGGACAGCTGACGGGCAGTGGCCTGGAAGGTTTCTACCGGTCGGGCCGCCGACTGCTCTCGCGATGCGTGCTGAGGGTGGCGGGCAGGGAGCCGCTGGCCGTGCAGGCCCGCATGGTGTCGGCCGACCGCGCGCGATTCGTGGCCACGGTACGTGCTTCGGCGGACGCGGGCCCGGACCCGGACGTCGTGGTCGAGCGCACCCGTCACGCCGACGGCACAGAACACATCACGCTGCGCAGCGCCGCTGCCCGAAGCCTGCGCCTGCCGGTGGAGGTCTCGCTGGGTACGGACCTGGCGGACCTGGGTGCGGTGGCCGCCGGCAGGGCGGGGCCCGACCTGCCGGCCTACGTCCACGATTCCGGCATGCGCTGGTCCTCGCCCACCGGGCTCCACGCCGTGGTCGCGGCCGACCCGCCACCGCTCGACGCTCTCGGAGCGGCGGGCCTGCTGCGCTGGGAGGTCGAACTACCGCCGGGTGGAAGCCGAAGCATCGAACTCCGGGTCAGACTTCAAGGAGCGAGACAGAACGCGTACCCAGGTTCCGGTGCGTCCGGTGCGTCCGGTGCCTTCGAGGCCCGAGCCGAGGGGGACGACCCACGCGTACAAGCCCTGCTGAACACCTCCGTTGCCGACCTCCGGGGTCTCCTCCTCCGGGATCCGGAGCACCCTTCAGATCTGTACGCGGCGGCGGGCGCGCCCTGGCGCTGTGGTCTGGCACCCGCCGAAGCCCTGGCGGCAGCCCGCATGCTGCTGCCGCTGGGTACCCGCCTCGCCCTCGGCACGCTGAGGACCCTTGCCCGTACCCAACGGCAGGGCAAGGGTCCGGCGGCCGGAATGATCCCCGGGCCGCTGAGGGACGCGGGACCTCATCTGCCGCCAGGGAGCACCGGGATCGAAGCAACACTCCAGTTCCCCGTCCTCCTCGCCGAGGCACGCAGGTGGGGTCTCGCGGAACAGGACATCGCATACCTGTCGCCGGTGGCGGAGCGATGCCTGCGTTGGCTGCGCGAGACAGTGGGCGACGGCATATACCTCGCCGATTCACGCCCAGGCGGTCCGATACGGGCCGAGACCCAGGCCCACGCCCACCGGGCCGCGGTACTCGGCGCCGATCTCCTGGACGCCGAAGGCCGCCCCGGCGCCGGCGGACTCAGGCAGTGGGCGACCCAGCTCCGCGCCGCCTTCCGCGAGGACTTCTGGGTGGAGGACAGAAGGGGCGGGCGACCAGCGTGCGCGCGTCACGACGACGGCCGCCCCGTCCCGTACCTGGGCAGCGGCGCCGCGCATCTCCTCGACACCGGGTTGCTCGGAGCTGGCGAGTTCGCCCCGGGGCTGCTCGACAAAGCACAGACGGAACAGGTGGCCCGGTTGCTCGGGGGACGCGCCATGGACTCGGGATGGGGACTGCGCAGCCTGGGGGAGGGGGAACTGGCGTACAACCCCTTCGGCCACCGCGGCGGTGCGGTACGCGTGTACGAGACGGCCGTGGCCGTCTCCGGTCTGGCCGCCGCCGGATTCGAGAGGGAGGCGAGCGGGCTCCTGAGAGGGGTGCTGGCAGCCGCCGAGGCCTTCGACTTCAGGCTGCCTGAGATGTACGCGGGGGAACGGCGTACGGACGGGAGCGTTCCGCTGCCCCACCCGGCCGCGTGCCGACCGGCGGCTGTTGCGGCTGCCGCCGGGATCCAGCTCCTCACCCGGCTCGCCGGGATCCGCCCCGACGCGCCCGGGGGCATGGTGACGCTTCGCCCGGTCCGCGGTGCCCCCCTTGGAGAGATTGGGTTCACGGGCCTGCGCGTCGCGGGCGCACCGTTCTCGGTGCGGGTCACGAGGCTGGGCCTGGCGATGGTCGAGGAGGCGGCCGAAGGGCTGCAACTGGGGGCGTGACCGGCTTGTCCCAGGACGGGCGGGAGGTTGCGCGGCACCGGTCGGCCGCACGGGAAGTCTGGGGGAAAGCCCAGGAGAAAGTACACGTCAGGAGAGAGCGAAGGGAGTGTTTATCGTCAGGAAGACGACTAAGATCGCGGCATGTCGCCCTACGACCCGTCAGCCTTTCCACCGTTCGCTGTCACCGTCGATCTGGTGGTGCTGACCGTGCGCCGCCATGCGTTGTGCGCGTTGGCGGTCCGGCGCGGTGAGGCACCGTTCCAGGGACGGTGGGCGCTCCCCGGAGGGTTCGTACGGGTCGACGAGGACCTGTCGGTCGCGGCGGCTCGCGAGCTTGTGGAGGAGACGGGACTCTGTGCTCACGACCCGTCGGCCCCGGCGCAGGCCAACGGGGCACACCTGGAGCAGCTCGCCACCTACGGCGATCCGCAGCGCGATCCGAGGATGCGGGTGGTCAGCGTCGCGCACCTCGCCCTTGCCCCCGACCTGCCGGCACCGAGGGCCGGTGGCGACGCGAACAGCGCCCGGTGGGCTCCGGTGGAGGCGCTCCTCAACCAGGGCGGCTACGGTCGCGAAGGCGAGCAGGCGGCACCCCTCGCCTTCGACCACGCGCAGATCCTGACGGACGGGGTGGAACGGGCCCGTTCGAAGATCGAGTACTCGTCGCTGGCCACGGCGTTCTGCCCGCCGGAGTTCACGGTCGGTGAGTTGCGGCGGGTGTACGAGGCGGTGTGGGGCGTGGCGCTCGACCCGCGCAACTTCCACCGCAAGGTGACCGGGACGCCAGGGTTCCTCGTGCCCAGTGGAGGGACCACCACGCGCCAGGGCGGCCGACCCGCACAGCTGTTCAGGGCGGGCGGGGCGACCCTGCTGAACCCGCCCATGCTGCGGCCCGAAGTCTGAGGGCGGACGGGCCGGCTCACGGGGATTCCGTGGTGGTCGACACCACCCGCGCCCGCCTCCTGACCGAAAAGTCGTAAATGTCGCGCTATCTTGCTGCGGTACCCACGGGGTTCGTCCGTCCCCGCTCGGCGGACGGGCCCCGGCCGCCGAGCGGTCGCACCTCCTGCGAGAGAAGCGATGATCCAGGCCATCGGACTGACCAGCAATCCCCGTAAAGGGCTGACGCCCGCCGTCGACGACGTCTCGTTCGAAGCGCACACGGGCCATGTCACCGCCCTGCTCGGCGCCCCCGCGTCGGGCAAGACGACGGCGCTCAGGCTGATGCTCGAACTCCAACAGGGCCGAGGCGTCACCTACTTCAGAGGCCGCCCGCTGCACAGCGTCGCGCATCCCGCGCGCGAGGTGGGCGTCCTCCTGGGCGAGGTCCCCGGCCACCCCTCGCGTTCCGTCCGAGGGCATCTGCGGATGCTGTGCGCGGCCTCCGGGGTGCCGGTGCAGCGAGCCGACGAAGTCCTTGAATCCGTAGGGCTGGTGAGTCTGCGGAACGAGTGCCTGGGCATCCTGTCCCATGGCCTGGACCGGCGCCTCGGACTGGCGTGCGCTCTGCTCGGAGACCCACACACACTGGTCCTTGACGCCCCGGAGGCCGGACTCTCCGCGCGCGAGAGCGGCTGGCTGCACGGTGTTCTGCGCGCGCACGCGTCCCTCGGCGGCACGGTCCTGTTCACCACGGACGACGCCAAGGCGGCGGCGCGCACGGCGGACCGGGTCGTGACGCTGGACGAGGGGCGCGTCGTCGCCGACCAGGATGTCGAGGACTTCGCCCGTACCCGACTGCGGCCGAGGGTGGTCGTCCGGACTCCGCACGCCGCCCGCCTCGGAGTGCTGATCGCGAAGGAGGCCCGCACCGGCCGGCGTTCCGTCGAGGTCGTCAAGGAGGACGGCAACCGCCTCTCGGTGTACGGAACCAGCTGCGCCGAGGTGGGAGAGGCCGCGTACCGCCATGGCATCCTCGTCCACCAACTCGCCGACGAAACAGGGGACATGGGGCCTTCGGCTCATCAGCGGTATTGGGCAGCGGAAGAATTCGGCGGAGACATCCGCATCCCGGCCGCGACCGACACCACCCTCTACGAGCCCCGCCCCCGCCCCCATCCCCGCCCCCACCCACTGCCCGCGTCCAATCCGTCGCCGGAATCCGAACCTGAAACGCACCTCGGCACGCCCCCCGACGCCTACTCCGAGTCCGGTACGGGCGACGACGGACCCCCGGTGGAATGGGTCACGCGCCACCTGCCGGACGACCCGGCAGAGGCAGAGCGGCCCAGCGGAACGGACCCCTCGCTCCTGCCGCCACCCGTGACCGTACGCACCGCCCGCAGCCCCCTGCGTCCCCTGCGCTACGAACTGCGCCGTGCCACGGGCATCGGCATCGGCTACTTCACCGGTGCCGCCGTACTCATCACCTCTGCCGTCATCGCTGTCCTCCTCGCCAGGATCGGTCACAGCCCGCAGCCACGGCTGCTGGCGGCCTGGCCCGAGGAACTGCCGCTGCCGCCCGCCGCCCTGGGCGCGGGGCTCCTCGGTGCGCTCGCCTTCGGCGACGAGTTCCGCCACCCCGCCCTCGCCGCGGACCGCGGAACCGTCCCCCGACGTCTCGGTCTGCTCGTCGCCAAACTCGCCGTCGCGGCCGGTACCGCGCTACTGCTGGCTTTCCTGACCGTGGGCTGCGACGCCGCGGTGCTCCAACTTGTATACGGACAGGAACTCACCAGAGTTCCCGCCGACTGGCTTCCACTCTCCGTGAGTTGGATCAGCATGGTCACCGGATGCGCCTGGGCGGGGGTGCTCGCGGCCGGAGTGTTCAAGTCCACGACGGCCGGGCTTGCCGCCGTACTCGCCGTCCCGGTGGTTGTCGTACCGGCCGTACAGAAGGCCGTCGAAGGACCGGCTGTGCGAACAGCCGCCGGCTTCCCCGCGCGGTTGCGGGATCTCGCGCTGGTGCAGTGGCCGTTCGGCGCCGAGCGCTATCTCGCTGCCGCTCTGCGGATGATCGTTCAACCTGTCGGCAGTGCACTGATGTTGTCGCTCACCGCTCTGCTCTGCGCATATGTGCTCACGGCAGTGCGCAGCAGGGTCCGTTGACGATCGACTCACAGCTTCCGATCCGCTGCTGCGCACAACTTCCCTGCCAACGCTCATTTCTTTCCGATAAGGCGTCAATTGCGGCGGGGTGAGCGATCACCCTTTCGTGTGCTTTTCACCAAAGACCTCAAGGCGGTTGAAGGCAACGCCGACAAAGGTTCCGTGAGTACCCTTGCGCACACCATGATGACCGCCGCCCGCTCCGCCGACTCCGGCCTCGCCGGACCGGGCGAACTCGACCGCTACCCCTACGCGGAGGCCCGGAGCACCGATCGCGTGGGAGCCCCCGTCTGGGACGGCGCGGACCAGGAGCTGGGACGCGTGGGCCGACGGCCCGCGGGCAGCCGTGGCCGTGGACTGCACGGTCAACTCGTCCAGCAGCTGGGTCAGATGATTGTCTCCGGTGACCTGGGCGCCGACCGCCCGCTCGTGCCCGAGGAGATCGGGCAGCGTTTCGAGGTCTCCCGCACCGTTGTCCGTGAATCGCTCCGTGTCCTGGAGGCGAAGGGACTGGTGAGCGCCCGTCCCAATGTGGGCACGCGCGTGCGGCCGGTCAGCGACTGGAACCTTCTTGACCCCGACATCATCGAGTGGCGGGCCTTCGGACCCCAGCGTGACGACCAGCGCCGTGAACTGAGCGAACTGCGCTGGACGATCGAGCCGCTGGCCGCCCGTCTCGCCGCCGGACACGGACGCGAGGAAGTGCAGCAGCGACTCGCCGACATGGTCGACATCATGGGGCACGCCCTCGGGCAGGCGGACTCGATCACCTTCGCGCGCGCGGACGCCGAGTTCCACGCGCTCCTCATTCAGGTCGCCGGCAACCGCATGCTGGAGCACCTGTCCGGCATTGTCTCGGCCGCGCTCCAGGTGTCGGGCGGCCCGGTCACCGGTTGCGACCGTCCGAACGAGACCTCGGTGGCGCACCACGCCCGTATCGCGGACGCCCTCGCGGCGGGGGACGGTCCCGGTGCCGAGGCCGCGATGCGTCAACTGCTCACCGTCCACCCCGAGGTGGAGCGCGTCGTGCCCGCGCCCCGCGAGCACTGAACCCGTCGCCCTGATTGCCCGCTCGGAGGCCCTGTCGGCCCGCACGTACCGCTCCTCCCGCGCGCGTACGTGTTGTTGACGCAGGGCCGCGCCACGGTCGCCGGGATTCGCCGACTGTCCCGGAGGAACCGTTCCGCCAGACGACGTCCGTCCCGCGCGCGTCCGCGTAGTGCCCGGCGGACAGCCCTCGCGGTGTCGTCCCTCGACACACGCCTCGCACGACCGGACCCGCTTCGGATGCCTCATACGGCCCGGCGCGGGTCCGGCTGCTTCACCGGCGCGGGTCCGCCTGCTTCAGGCGCCTCCTCGCACCCACGCACCTCACTCCACCATCGGCGCCTCTTTACGTCTCGTTCCGGTTCATGCGCTGGCTCATGCGCCGGTTTCGGCCAGATACGGCCGTTCGTGTTTGTTCGTGGGTGGGCGATGGTGAGGGGGATGTTTCAGAAGGCGTCGGAGCGGCATTGATCCCCGGTGAGGGACCACTGACCCTGATCGACCGATGCATGACCGTTTCTGACCGTATCTATATGCTTTTGAGTGCTTACGGGGTGTGACTCGGGCCACGCAGATTGGGCGTAACGCTCCTCGGAACTGCGCGATGACCTAAGAGGTGACAGCCGAAGAGGGAATACAGCAGCCATCGACGGCGCTGTGCACCTCCCAGGCCCCCGCCCACGCCGTCGGCCCATCCCCAAGTCGGCGGTCGTCGGCTCCGGTCCACACTGGACAGGGGCCGGAAGCCGTTTTCCAACGTTCCGAGAGGTTGTTCGTGTCGGCCAGCACATCCCGTACGCTCCCGCCGGAGATCGCCGATTCCGTCTCTGTCATGGCGCTCATCGAGCGGGGAAAGGCTGAGGGGCAGATCGCCGGCGATGACGTGCGTCGGGCCTTCGAAGCTGACCAGATTCCGGCCACTCAGTGGAAGAACGTACTGCGCAGCCTCAACCAGATCCTCGAGGAAGAGGGTGTGACGCTGATGGTCAGTGCCGCGGAGCCCAAGCGCACCCGAAAGAGCGTCGCAGCGAAGAGTCCGGCCAAGCGGACCGCCACCAAGACCGTGGCGGCCAAGACGGTCACGGCCAAGAAGGCGACCGCCACGGCGGCCCCCGAGGCCCCCGCCGCCGACGCTCCCGTTGACGAGGCAGCGCCCGCGAAGAAGGCCGCCGTCAAGAAGACGGTGGCGAAGAAGACGGTCGCCAAGAAGACCGTCGTGAAGAAGACGACGGCCAAGAAGACCGCCGCCAAGAAGGACGCCGACGAGATCGTCGACGAAGAGGCGGTCGAGGAGACCGCGGGTGCCGCCGCCGGCAAGCCCGGCGAGGAGCCCGCGGAGGACGGAAGCCAGGGCTTCGTCCTGTCCGACGAGGACGAGGACGACGCCCCCGCGCAGCAGGTCGCGGCGGCCGGCGCCACGGCCGACCCCGTCAAGGACTACCTGAAGCAGATCGGCAAGGTACCCCTCCTCAACGCCGAGCAGGAGGTGGAGCTGGCCAAGCGCATCGAGGCCGGTCTCTTCGCCGAGGACAAGCTCGCCAACGCCGACAAGCTCGCGCCGAAACTCAAGCGCGAACTGGAGATCATCGCCGAGGACGGCCGCCGGGCCAAGAACCACCTCCTGGAGGCCAACCTCCGTCTGGTGGTCTCGCTGGCCAAGCGTTACACCGGCCGCGGCATGCTCTTCCTGGACCTCATCCAGGAGGGCAACCTCGGTCTCATCCGCGCGGTCGAGAAGTTCGACTACACCAAGGGCTACAAGTTCTCCACGTATGCCACCTGGTGGATCCGGCAGGCGATCACCCGCGCCATGGCCGACCAGGCCCGCACCATTCGCATCCCGGTGCACATGGTCGAGGTCATCAACAAGCTCGCGCGCGTGCAGCGTCAGATGCTCCAGGACCTGGGCCGCGAGCCCACCCCGGAGGAGCTGGCCAAGGAACTCGACATGACCCCTGAGAAGGTCATCGAGGTCCAGAAGTACGGCCGCGAGCCCATCTCGCTGCACACCCCGCTCGGCGAGGACGGCGACAGCGAGTTCGGTGACCTCATCGAGGACTCCGAGGCGGTCGTTCCGGCCGACGCGGTGAGCTTCACGCTCCTCCAGGAGCAGCTGCACTCGGTCCTCGACACGCTCTCCGAGCGTGAGGCCGGTGTCGTGTCCATGCGTTTCGGTCTCACCGACGGTCAGCCGAAGACCCTCGACGAGATCGGCAAGGTGTACGGGGTCACCCGCGAGCGCATCCGGCAGATCGAGTCCAAGACGATGTCGAAGCTCCGGCACCCGTCGCGTTCCCAGGTGCTGCGCGACTACCTCGACTGATCGCGTCACTCGGCTGATCGCGTCACGCGACAGGCCGCACGCCCGATCCGTCGCCAGGTCGATACGTCGATACGTCGATACGTCACCGAGGGTCCGGTCTCCCGTGAGGGAGCCGGGCCCTCGATGCGTGGCGTCGGCCTGCGCGGGGCCGGAGGCCGGATCGGCGAGACGCGCGGCGTGCGTTTTCGACACCGCTGAATCACTCTGGGTATGTCACTGCAACGCAGAGTGAGGAGAGCGCATGCTCCGTCCTGTCGCCCGAAAGCTCACCGGCGCGCTGGCCATGGCGGCCACCGCTACCGGGCTGCCCCTGGCCGCCCCGACAGCCGTGGCGGCCGACAGCGTCGTCATCGGTGGTCACCCGGTGGACGTGGCGGACAGTCCCTGGGTGGTGGCGCTCTCCAGCCGTGACCGGTTCGGCGGTACCCGCGCGGGACAGTTCTGCGGCGGGGTCGTCGTCGGTCGTACGACGGTGCTCACGGCGGCGCACTGCCTCGGCCGGGAGGTTCTCGGCGCCTCCACGGGCGCACGGGGCGACCTCAAGGTGATCGTCGGGAGGAGTGACCTGAGGGGCTCCGGAGGCGCCGAGATCCCGGTGCGGTCCGTTCGGGTCAATCCTCGCTTCGACAGCGCCACGAACTCCGGTGATGTGGCGGTCGTCACACTGTCGCGGGCGCTTCCCGACAGCTACGTGATCAGCCCGGCGGGTGAAGGGGATCCGGCGTACGAGCCCGGCACTCCGGCCTCCGTCTACGGCTGGGGAGACACCACGGGGAGGGGCAGCTACGCCAGAGTGCTTCATTCCGCGCAGATCCAGGTACTGCCGGATGCCCTGTGTGAGGCGGCCTACCCCGGGAACGCGGACGGGGCGTACCGGGCCGATTCCATGGTGTGTGCCGGTGAGGAGGCGGGCGGGCGGGACGCCTGTCAGGGCGACAGCGGAGGCCCCCTGGTCGCGAAAGGGCGCCTGATCGGCCTGGTGTCGTGGGGGAGCGGCTGTGGGCAGCCGGGGAGCCCCGGGGTCTATACGCGCGTCTCAGCGGCTCTCAGGGACGTCGGAGCCACACCCAGGACGGCCGGGGGTCGTGGCTGAGGGTGAGTGCGCGTACGAACACGAGCGGCTGCCCCTGTGGTGCAGGGGCAGCCGCTCGCTCGCCGGCCTGTGCCGGTGCTGGCTCGTCGTTGATGCGAAGTGTCAGCGTTCCTCGTCCTCGGCGGATGCCGGGGCGGGGGTCAGGCGCTCCGTCTCGTCCTGTATTTCAGCGGCGATCTTCTTGAGTTCCGGCTCGAACTTGCGACCGTGGTGGGCGCAGAAGAGCAAGTCACCACCGCTCGTCAGGACGACGCGCAGGTAAGCCTGGGCGCCGCAGCGGTCGCAGCGATCAGCGGCCGTCAGCGGGCTCGCGGGGGTCAGAACAGTAGTCACGTCGCCTCTTCTCTAGCTCGACGAGCTGTCGTACCAGGGTCAACATCCAACCAGGCCGAAAACGTTCCCGCTCGCGGCTTCTCCTCGAAAAAAATCTTTCCGAGGTGGTCCTCAGCTGCCGATTGGCGGCGAATGTGCCGTATTGCGTGTCTTCGTGTCTTACGGGTTCGCGCTGTCTGTCGGGTTGTGTGCCCTCCCGGCTGGGTTGCCGGTTGTTCATGAGGACGTGCCCGGAGCCTAAATGGTTCATGCCTGGAAGGGAACGTGATATGCGCTTCACTCCATCGAGCGATCGAACAAGCATGCGACCGTGGACTAGGCTTGAGATTGCACGAGGGTGGCGTGACAACGGCTCTACCAGGGCTCGGTACCCTCTGACCGGCGACCGAAGCCGGGCCCTTACCCCAAAGGGTCCTACCTGAAATTCAGCGAGGAGCGAACCGCGTGACCGCCGATACGTCCGTGCCGTCCACTGCGCTGCTGACCGGAGCAGACCGGGACGGTTCCAACTACACCGCGCGGCACCTGCTCGTCCTGGAGGGCCTGGAGGCCGTCCGCAAACGTCCGGGCATGTACATCGGCTCGACGGACAGCCGTGGCCTGATGCACTGCCTCTGGGAGATCATCGACAACTCCGTCGACGAGGCCCTGGGCGGGTACTGCGACCACATCGAAGTCGTCCTGCACGACGACGGGTCCGTCGAGGTGCGGGACAACGGCCGCGGCATCCCCGTCGATGTGGAGCCGAAGACCGGCCTGTCCGGCATCGAGGTCGTGATGACCAAGCTGCACGCCGGCGGCAAGTTCGGCGGCGGGTCGTACTCCGCCTCCGGTGGTCTGCACGGAGTGGGCGCCTCCGTCGTGAACGCCCTGTCGGCGAGACTGGACGTCGAGGTCGACCGCAACGGCCACACCCATGCCATCAGCTTCCGGCGCGGCGTCCCCGGCGCCTTCACGAAGACAGGGGCCGACTCACCGTTCGAGCAGGGCAGCGGCCTGCGCAAGACCAAGAAGATCCCCAAGGCGCGGACGGGCAATCGCACGCGCTACTGGGCCGACCGCCAGATCTTCCTCAAGGACGCCAAGCTCAACCTGGAGACGCTGCACCAGCGCGCGCGCCAGACCGCGTTCCTGGTGCCCGGCCTGACCATCGTCGTGCGTGACGAGTACGGGCTCGGTGAGGGCGGCAGCAAGGGTGAGGAATCCTTCCGCTTCGACGGCGGCATCAGTGAGTTCTGCGAGTACCTGGCCAGGGACAAGCCGGTCTGCGACGTTCTGCGCCTGTCCGGACAAGGCACCTTCAAGGAGACCGTTCCCGTCCTGGACGACCGCGGGCAGATGACGCCCACCGAGGTCACCCGCGAACTCGGCGTGGACGTGGCCATGCGGTGGGGGACCGGGTACGACACCACGCTCAAGTCGTTCGTCAACATCATCGCCACGCCCAAGGGCGGCACCCACGTCTCCGGGTTCGAACGCTCGGTGACCAAGACGATGAACGAGGTGCTGCGCAGCCAGAAGCTGCTGCGGGTCGCCGAGGACGACATCGTCAAGGACGACGCCCTGGAAGGCCTCACCGCGGTCGTCACCGTGCGCCTGGCCGAGCCGCAGTTCGAGGGGCAGACCAAAGAGGTGCTCGGCACCTCGGCCGCCAACCGGATCGTCGCCAATGTGATCGCCAAGGAACTCAAGGAGTTCCTGACCTCGACCAAGCGTGACGCCAAGGCCCAGGCGCGGTCCGTCATGGAGAAGGCCGTCGCCGCCGCGCGCACCCGTATCGCGGCCCGCCAGCACAAGGAGGCACAGCGCCGGAAGACGGCCCTGGAATCCTCGTCGCTGCCGGCCAAGCTCGCCGACTGCCGCAGCGACGACGTGGAGCGCAGCGAACTCTTCATCGTCGAGGGCGACTCCGCGCTCGGCACCGCCAAGCTCGCCCGCAACTCCGAGTTCCAGGCGCTGCTCCCGATCCGCGGCAAGATCCTCAACGTTCAGAAGGCGTCCGTCTCGGACATGCTCAAGAACGCCGAGTGCGGCGCGATCATCCAGGTCATAGGAGCGGGGTCCGGCCGGACCTTCGACATCGACACGGCCCGCTACGGGAAGATCATTCTCCTGGTCGACGCCGATGTCGACGGCGCCCACATCCGCATCCTGCTGCTGACGCTGTTCCAGCGCTACATGCGTCCGATGGTCGAGGCGGGTCGCGTCTTCGCGGCCGTGCCGCCGCTGCACCGGATCGAGCTGGTCCAGCCGAAGAAGGGCCAGGACAAGTACGTGTACACGTACTCGGACCGGGAGCTGCGCGAGACGGTGGTGGAGCTGCAGCGCAAGGGCGTGCGCTACAAGGACTCCATCCAGCGCTACAAGGGTCTCGGCGAGATGGACGCCGACCAGCTTGCGGAGACCACGATGGACCCGCGCCACCGGACGCTGCGCCGCATCAACATCTCGGACCTTGAGGCATCGGAGCAGGTCTTCGATCTCCTGATGGGCAACGAGGTGGCGCCGCGCAAGGAGTTCATCTCCAACTCGGCGGCGACGCTGGACCGGTCGCGCATCGACGCCTAGGCCATCCCTGGGCCGGAGGCTCCTTTCGCGCGCTTTCGCGTCCGCCGCCGCCCCTTCGAGTGACACGGATCCGGTGTCTCCACCTGCGGGTGGAGACACCGGATCCACCCATGATCCACCCCTGCTCCGATCTCCTGACCAGGCCCTTTCCGTAGCGTCGAAGGCGTCATCACATCCGTCTTCCCCGCCCTTCGGAGGCACCCGATGTCCGGCCTTGCCAATGTCCTGGTGGTCGTCGCCGTGGTCGTACTGATCGCCGCCCGCCAGATGCGACCCCAGCAGATACGGGACGCCAGGCGCTGGTGGATCCTGCCCGTCGTCCTGCTCTACCTCGGCCTGCGCGAGCCGGGCATCATCGACGCCCACCACGAGGCCGCGTCGGGCGTCCTGCTCGCCGTCGAGCTGCTCGTCGGCCTGGTGATGGGCGCCGCCTGGGGCTGGACCAGCCGCGTCTGGTCCGAGGCCGACGGCTCCGTGTGGTCGAAGGGCACGAAGGCCACGGCCGCCGTATGGGGAGGCGGCATCGCCCTCCGCCTCGGCCTGGTCGGGACCGGAGCGGTGATAGGCGTGCACCAGGGGTCGGGCGCCCTGCTCCTCGGTCTCGCCGTGTCCCTCCTGGTGCGTGCCGGGGTACTGGCCTGGCGTGCCCAGTCCGCCCACCCCGCGTACGCGCAGGCCACGGCGTACGGTGACGACGTGCCGGTGTCGACGTGGAGGGATCGCAGGTGACGCAGAGCGTCTGGACCACCTGGCCCTCCCGGGAGGCACTCTCCCGACAGGGCATGACCAGAGCACGGCGCGTCCTCGTCTGGACCATACGGCTGGCCGTGCTCGGCGTGCTGCTGTGGGGCGCGGTCGCCCACAAAGGCGTGCACGGCTGGGAGGCGGCCGTCGGCGCGCTGGGAGTGATCGGCTGCGCGGCTGCGGCCTGGGGTTTGTTCCGCACGACCTACCACCATCTGCTCTGGCCGTCCCTGGGACTGCTCACGCTGCTGATGGGAGCGGGCATCGTCGCACAGCAGGCCGGGTTCCCGGTGCCGGCGCTGGTGCTGTGGTGCGGGTGTGCCATCGCGGGTCTGGAACGGCTCCCGCTCGTGGCCGCGGTACCGACCACGGCGGCGGCCCTCGCCGCCTACGTCCTGGTCAACGACGACGCGTGGCTGACGACGGCGATCACCACTGCGGGCCTGGGACTTGCCGGATACGTTCTGCGGCTGGACGCCGAGGCGCGGGGCAACACACAGCGGCTGCTCGCCCAGGAGCGTGCGGCCCGTGCGGCCGAGGCGGAGTCGGCGGCCCTCGCCGAGCGGGCCCGGATCGCACGGGAGATCCACGACGTCCTGGCCCACAGCCTCTCCGCACAACTCGTGCACCTGGAGGCGGCGCGGCTCCTGATCGAGCGGGGAGCGGACCGCGAGCAGATCCTCGACAGGGTGGTGGCCGCGCGCGGGATGGCCCGGGACGGACTCGACGAGACCCGGCAGGCCCTGTCAGCGCTCCGGGGCGAGATGTCGCCCCTGGAGGAGCACCTGCGCGAACTGGTCACGGCGTCGGCGGGGGCCGAGGTCCTGGTCGACGGGGAGCGGCGGGCGCTGTCGGTCGAGGCGTCCCAGGCGGTGCGCCGCGTCGCGCAGGAAGCGCTCACCAATGCCCGCAAGCACGCACCGGGCGCGAAGATCGCGGTACATCTGACCTACGGCGACGACGACGTGACGCTGGATGTACGGGACTCGGGCGGCTCGCCGGGCGATCTCGCGGGCTCCGGCGCCGGGTACGGTCTGTTGGGGATGAGGGAGCGTGCCGAACTGCTCGGCGGCACCCTGGAGGCCGGGCCGTACGAGGAGGGCTTCGCAGTGACGTTGAAGGTGCCCGCATGACGGAGGAGAGCGCCGGGCGTACCGCGCGCGTGGTCGTCGCCGACGACCAGACCGTGGTGCGGGAGGGCATTGTCATGCTGCTGGGTCTGTTGCCCGGTATCGAGGTCGTCGGAGCGGCGGGCGACGGCGAGGAGGCGGTCGCGCTGGTGGCCGAACTCGCCCCGGACGTCGTGCTGATGGACCTGCGGATGCCGCGCTGCGACGGCGTCGAGGCGACACGGCGCATCCGGGCGGGGTATCCGGGGACGCAGGTGGTCGTACTCACCACGTATGCCGACGACGACTCGCTGTTCCCGGCCCTTGAGGCGGGGGCGCGCGGGTATCTCACCAAGGACGCGGGCGGCGACGAGATCGTACGGGCCGTGCACAGCGTCCTGTCCGGAGACGCGGGCTTCTCGCCGAGCATCCAACGGCGTCTGCTGGAGCGGCTGTCCAGGCCCGCCCCGGCTCGGGCCCGGGTCGTGGAGCCGCCCGACGGGCTCACCGCGAGGGAGACCGAGGTCCTGGTGCTGATCGCCGAGGGACTCACCAATCAGGAGATCGCCCACCGGCTCCATGTCTCCACCGCCACCGTGAAGACTCACATCAACAACCTCTTCGCCAAGACCGGGATCAAGGACCGTGCACAGGCCGTGCGTTACGCGTATGCGCGCGGATTGGTGACACCGCCGAGCGCACCTCTCACCTGAACCGACAGGCCCATCACCTGATGGAGTGAAGAGCGGAAGGAGAAGAGTCCGGGATCTTCCTGTTCTGCCCATCCTTGGGCACGCGGCCGTACGGGCCGCGGACAAGGAGATACCGGTGAAGAAGCAAGACGGGCGGAAAGCCGGGGAGGCCCGGTTCGACGACCCCTGGTACGACGCGCTTGCCTCCGGCTGGGGCGAATGGGACGGCGCCGGAGCACCCGCCCCGGCCGTACCGCCTCAGGCCGCCCCGCAGGAGCGGAGCGCGAGCAGCATCTACCTGGAGGTGCAGCAGAGCGCGGCATTCCGGGAAGTGCGCAGCCGGTACCGTCGGTTCGTCGTCCCGGCCGTCGCAATCTTCCTCACCTGGTATCTCGCCTATGTCGTGGCCGCGACCACCGCGCCGGGACTGATGGGGCGACACGTGGTCGGCGCCGTGAATGTGGCGATGGTCGCGGGACTCGGACAGTTTCTGTCGACCTTCGTGTTGACCTGGGCGTATGCCCGGCATGCCCGGCTGCGCCGGGACCGGGCGGCCCTCGACCTCCGGTGGGACACACAGGAGCTGACGCGGGGAATCGGCCGGTGACGGGGCATCACCAGACGCTGGCACTGCTGCTGTTCAGCGCGTTCGTCGCGGTCACGCTGGGCATCACGACCTGGGTGAGCCGCAACCGCCATGGTTCGGCGGAGGAGTTCTACGCGGGCGGACGGCTGTTCACGCCCATGGAGAACGGTTTCGCCATCGCCGGTGACTACATGTCGGCGGCGTCCTTCCTCGGTATCTCCGGGCTTATCGCGCTCTTCGGCTACGACGGCCTGCTGTACTCGGTGGGCTTTCTCGTCGCCTGGCTCGTCGTGCTCTTCCTCGTCGCCGAACTGGTCCGCAACTGCGGGAGGTTCACGCTGGCGGATGTCGTCGCCGCCCGGATGAGCGAGCGGCCCGTTCGTATCGCGGCGGGAACTTCCTCGGTGACCGTGTCCGTTCTCTATCTGGTGGCGCAGATGGTGGGGGCGGGAAGCCTGGTCGCGCTGCTGCTGGGAGGCACCGGCGAGGCGGCTCAGACGTGGACCGTCATCGGGGTCGGCGCGCTCATGGTCATCTATGTGTCGTTGGGAGGGATGCGAGCCACCACGTGGATCCAGATCGTCAAGGCGGTCCTGCTGATGGGCGGCGCGATCACGCTCACCGTGCTCGTCCTGGTCAGGTTCCACGGCGACTTCGACCACCTGCTGCGTACCGCCGCCGCACGCAGCGGACACGGTGCGGACTTCCTCGCACCGGGGCTGAAGTACGGCGGGGACTGGACGTCGCGGTTCGACTTCATCAGCCTGGGCCTCGCGCTCGTCCTGGGTACCGCCGGACTGCCGCACATCCTGTCCCGCTTCTACACCGTGCCGACCGCGCGGGCCGCCCGCCGCTCGGTCGTCTGGTCCATCGGCCTCATCGGCAGCTTCTACCTGATGACGATCGTGCTGGGCTTCGGCGCCGCCGCGATCGTGGGCTCCGACGCTGTGCGTGCGTCGAACCCGGCCGGGAACACGGCGGTTCCGCTGCTCGCCCTCGACGTGGGCGGCGGCGCGGACTCCACCGGAGGAACGGTTCTGTTCGCGATCGTGGCCGCTGTCGCCTTCGCCACGATCCTCGCGGTGGTCGCCGGAATCACGCTCGCCTCGTCCGCGTCCGTCGCACACGACCTGTACGCGTCACTGCGCAGGCGGCACGCGAAGCAGCGCAGCGAGGTCGCGGTGGCCCGGATCGCCGCGGTCGGGATCGGCGTCGTCGCGATCGGGCTCGGGCTGCTCGCGCGGGATCTGAACGTGGCCTTCCTGGTGGGCCTGGCGTTCGCGGTCGCAGCGTCGGCGAATCTGCCGGTGCTGCTGTACTCGCTGTTCTGGCGGAGCTTCACGACGAGGGGAGCCGTGTGGTCGGTGTACGGAGGGCTGATTCCGGCGCTGGTGCTGGTGATGCTTTCGCCTGTGGTCTCCGGGAGTCCGACCTCCCTGTTCCCGGGTGTGAACTTCCAGTTCTTCCCGCTGGAGAACCCGGGCCTGATCTCCATTCCGCTGGGCTTCCTGGCGGGCTGGCTGGGCACCATGACGTCGTCGGAGCCCGCCGATGAGGCCAAGCACGCGGAGACGGAAGTGCGCTCGCTCACCGGCGCCGGAGCGGTCTGACCCGGGAAGACGTGGTGTGGCCGGGAAGACGAGGCGTGGCGGGGGCCGACGGCTCGGGTCCACGGACGGTGGCGGGTCCTGCGGCCGGGGGCCTCAGCCCGGGGCGACCCACGCGTAGCGGTGTTCTGGCCGGCCCGTGTCGCCGTAGCGCAGGGTGAGGCGGAGGCGTCCGGCCTGTTCCAGATGGCGCAGATAGCGTTGCGCGGTGGAGCGGCTCAGGCCCGTCTCCGCGGCGACCTCGTACGCGGAGAGGGGCTGCGCGGCCCGGTGCAGCACCCCGCAGATGAGATCCGTCGTGGGCAGCGAATGCCCGCTCGGCAGACCCTGGGCCGGGGCGGCCGTCGTGGTGCGCAGCGCGCCGAAGATCCGGTCGACCTGCTCCTGCACCGCGATACCGCTGCCACTGCCGCCGACCCGGTCCACCGTGCGCCGCAGCGCCGCGTAGGCCTCAAGGCGCGAGCGCAGCGCGCTGAACGTGAACGGCTTCACGAGGTAGTGGAGCGCCCCCAGGCGCATGGCGTCCTGCACCGTCGCCACATCGCCGGCCGCCGTGATCATGATGACGTCGGTGCGGTGGCCGAGTTGGCGCATGTGCTGCACCAGCGCGAGGCCGGTCTCGTCCGGCAGATAGTGGTCGAGCAGGACGAGATCGATCCGCTCGCGCTGCACGGTGGCGAACGCCTGGGCGGCGTCGTGGGCGCGTGCGACCACGCGGAAGCCGGGAACCTTGGCGACGTACCGCGCGTTGATCTCTGCGACACGGAAGTCGTCGTCCACGACCAGGACGTCAATCATCGACCGGGCCTTTCTCGTTAAGCCCATGTTTCGGCTTGGTTGTTGTAGCGCGAGCAAAACGAGCACAACAGGGGTTTGCAAGCAGAAGATGGGCCAGCGCGCACAAGGATCCCGCGGTGACCCACAGCACGCCTACGGTCCCGGTCCATGAGTAGAGACACCAGCCCCGCGATAGAGCTGAGGGGCGCCGGCAAGGCGTTCCGTACGCCGTCCGGGGCACTGCACACCGCCGTGCGGGCGCTTGACCTGACGGTCGAGCAGGGCGAGTTCGTCGCGGTCGTCGGCCCCACCGGCTGCGGCAAATCAACCACGCTCACCCTGGTCAGCGGCCTGGAGGAGCCCACCGAAGGCGATGTACTCGTCGCGGGCGAGCTCGTGCGCGGCATCGGCGACAAGGTCGGCTTCGTCTTCCAGCAGGACGCCGTCTTCCCCTGGCGCACCGTCCTGTCCAACGTGATGGCCGGCCCCCGTTTCCGGGGCGTTCCCAAGGCGGAGGCCAAGGAGCGCGCCCGCGCCTGGCTGGCCCGCGTCGGCCTCTCGACTTTTGAGGATCGTTACCCGCATCAGCTCTCCGGCGGGCAGCGCAAGCGCGTCGCACTCGCGGCGACTTTCGTCAACGACCCCGAGATCCTCCTCATGGACGAGCCGTTCTCGGCGCTCGACGTCCAGACCCGGGCGCTGATGTCCGACGAACTCCTCGACCTGTGGGCCGGCACCGGCGCGTCGGTGGTCTTCGTGACCCACGACCTGGAGGAGTCCATCGCCCTGGCCGACAAGGTCGTCGTCATGACGGCGGGCCCGGCGACCGTCAAACAGATCTACGAGATCGACCTGCCGCGCCCCCGCAAGGTCGAATCGATCCGCCTGGAACCCCGCTTCGTGGAGATCTACCGCGAAATTTGGGCGTCGCTCGGCGAAGAGGTCCGCATCACCCGCGAGAGGGGTGCCGCCGATGTCGCATGAGACGCTCGACGTGCCCCTGACCAAGACAGCGCCCACGGAACGCACCCGTGCCCGCGCGCGTGCGGCCCGCAACCGCCGTTTCCTCGTCTACGGGAGCCGTGGCCTGCTCCTCGTCGCGGTCATCGTCCTCTGGGAGGTCATGGCCCGCGCCGAGGTCATCGACCCGTTCAACTTCTCCATGCCGTCCAAGGTGTGGGAACAGATGCGCGTATGGGCGGTCGACGGCACCGCCCAGGGCTCCCTGTGGGAACAGATCTGGTACACGCTCTACGAGGCGCTCCTCGGCTGGGTCGTGGGTGTCGCCGGAGGTGTGGTCCTCGGGATCACGCTCGGCAGGATCCGCTTCCTCGCCGATGTGGTGGGCCCCTACATCAAGGTGCTCAACGCGATTCCGCGTATCGTCCTGGCGCCGATCTTCCTGATCTGGTTTGGACTCGGACCGGCCTCCAAGGTCGCGTCGGCCGTGGTCCTCGTGTTCTTCCCCGTCTTCTTCAACGCCTTCCAGGGCGCGCGGGAGGTCGACCGCAATCTCGTCGCCAATGCCCGCATCCTCGGCGCGAGCAACCGGCGGGTCACCTTCCAGGTGGTCATTCCGTCCGCCACCTCCTGGATTTTCACCAGCCTCCATGTGAGCTTCGGCTTCGCCCTGATCGGCGCGATCGTCGGCGAGTACATCGGCGCGACCAAGGGCCTCGGTCTGCTCGTCGCGGCCTCCCAGGGCACGTTCAACGCCGCCGGTGTGTACGCGGCCATGGCGATCCTCGCGATCGTCGCCCTGCTCACCGAGGGCCTGCTCACCTTCGCGGAACGGCGCCTCTTCAAGTGGCGGCCCGCGGAACCCGGCACCGAGCAGTAGCGGCGCGTTCCCGGACACCTCTATCGGCGCCGCCCTGTCGGCCGGCGGCGCCCTTTTCTGGCACAACCCCAAAGGACGTGATGAACATGCGTGGCAACAGCAGAATGACGTCGGCGGTCGGAGCGGGCGCGGTGACGTTGAGCGTCCTCGCCGGACTGACGCTTCTCAGCGGCTGCGGAGACTCCGGCTCGACGAGCAAGGACGGCTCTCCGAAAGTCAAGATCATGGTGGGTGGTCTCGACAAGGTGATCTACATGCCCGCGATGCTCACGGAGCGCCTCGGTTACTTCAAGGACGAGGGTGTTGACGTTCAACTGTTGACCGAGCCGGCCGGTGTGCAGGCCGAGACAGCGCTCGTGTCGGGCGATGTGCAGGGCACCGTCGGCTTCTACGACCACACCCTCGATCTCCAGGTCAAGGGCAAGCAGGTCGAGTCCGTCGTGCAGTTCTCGCACGCGCCCGGCGAGGTCGAGATCGTGTCCACCAAGGCCGCGGGCGACATCAAGTCCCCCAAGGACTTCAAGGGCAAGCAGCTCGGCGTCACCGGCCTCGGCTCGTCCACGGACTTCCTCACCAAGTACCTCGCCGTCAACGACGGCGTGGGCATCGACGAGTTCACGCCCGTGGCGGTGGGAGCGGGACAGACCTTCATCGCCGCATTGCAGCAGGGGTCCATCCAGGGAGGTATGACGACGGACCCGACCGTCGCCAACATCCTGGACAAGAAGCTCGGCACCGTGTTGATCGACATGCGGACGCCGGAGGGATCCAAGCAGGCGCTCGGTGGTGCGTATCCGTCGTCAAGTCTGTACATGAACACTGACTGGGTCAACGGTCACAAGGACACCGTCCAGAAGCTCGCCAATGCTTTCGTGAAGACCCTCAAGTGGATGTCCACGCACAGCCCCGAGGAGATCGCGGCGAAGATGCCCGCCGACTACGCACAGGGCGGGCAGAAGCTGTACGCGGAGGCGATCAAGAGCACACTGCCGATGTTCACCACGGACGGCGTCATGCCTGCGGACGGCCCGTCAACTGTTGAGCGGGTACTCAAGTCGTTCAACCCCAACCTCAAGAACGCCAAGGTTGATCTGTCCAAGACCTTCACCACCGAGTTCGTGGAGAAGGCCAAGGGCTGAATCCGCCCTTCCCGGTGAGCCCCCGCGAATCCCCCCGATCGCGGGGGCTCACGCCTGCCCGCGTCCCGTCGCCAAGCCAGCCGCCTGCACGGATCGCCTGCACGGACACATGGCAGGCGCGTGCGTCACACGGGCGGCGTCCACTCGTAGCGGTGCTCGGGCCGGCCCGTCTCGCCGTACTTGAGGCTGAGCCGGACACGACCCGTGCGCTCCAGGAGCTTGAGGTAGCGCTGCGCCGTCTGACGGCTCAACCGGGTGCGGTCCGCCAGTTCCTGCGCCGACAGCGGGCCGTCGGCACCCATGAGGGCGCGGCGCACGAGTTCGGCGGTCGTGGGGGAGTGGCCCTTGGGCAGCTCCGGTTCACCCGAAGGGACCGAGAGGGCGCCGAACATACGGTCCACCTCGGCCTGTCCGGCCTCACCGCCGCCCTCCAGCGTGCGGCGCAGGGTGGCGTACGCCTCCAGTTTGGTACGCAGTCCCGAGAACGAGAACGGCTTGACGAGGTACTGCAGGGCACCCAGCCGCATCGCCGCCTGGACCGTGCCGACGTCGCGCGCGGCGGTGACCATGATGACGTCCGTCCGGTGGCCGCCCTCGCGCAGTCTGCGGACGACGTCGAGGCCGGTCTCGTCCGGCAGGTAGTGGTCGAGGAGGACCAGGTCGACGGGGTGGCGTTCCAGCAGCGCCAGTGCCTCGCCGGCGCTGTGCGCCTTCGCCGTCACCCGGAAACCGGGAACTTTCCCGACGTAGGCGGCATTGACGGTCGCGACACGGATGTCGTCGTCCACGACCAGGACCTCGATCAACGTGAACCCTCCGTCAACGTGAATCCTCCGTGCTTGTCAGGTCGCTCTCCGCGCCGGACGCGTCCCTCGGGTCCGGCACGCTCGCCGGGCCGGTCGCTGTCATCCGCCCGGTGACGCTCATCGGTCCGGACGCGGTCATCGCTCCGGGCGTATGCGTCAGGTCCGGCTCCGCCAGCGCGTCGGGCAGGACGACGATGAACTCGGCGCCACCGTCCGGGGCCTCCCCGACCTCGGTGCTGCCGCCCTGCCGCTCCGCCAGCCTCCGGACCAGGGCGAGCCCGATGCCGCGTTTGCCGTGCGCCGGCGGCTTCTTCGTGGTCCACCCCTCGGTGAAGATCGTCTCGCGCTGGTCGGCGGGCACCCCGGGGCCCGTGTCGCGTACCCGCAGTACAGCGGTCCTGCCCTCGGCGCGCAGAACGACCTCCACGCGCGCGTGTCCGACACCGGCGGCGGCGTCGAGAGCGTTGTCCACCAGGTTGCCGACGACGGTCACCAGCCCGCGCGGGTCGACGAGCCGGTCGGGCAGCGCGGTGTCGGGGGAGACGGAGAGCGTCACACCGCGTTCCGCCGCGACGGTCGCCTTGCCGACGAGGAGCGCGGCGAGGAGCGGGTCCTGGATCTTCTCGGTGATCTGCTCGGCGGTGACCCGGTGGGCGCCGGCGACCTCACCGACGTACTCGACGGCCTCGTCGTACATCTCAAGTTCCAGCAGCCCCAGCAGGGTGTGCATCCGGTTGGCGTGCTCGTGGTCCTGCGCGCGCAGGGCGTCGATGAGACCCCGGGTCGAGTCGAGTTCGCGGCCGAGCTGTTCCAGTTCGGTGCGGTCGCGCAGGGTGGCGACGGCGCCTCCGTCGTCGGTGGGCATGCGGTTGGCGATCAGGACGCGCTGTCCCCGGACCGTCAGCAGGTCCTTGCCGGTCACCCGGCCCGCCAGGACGTCCGTCGTGCGTCCGGCGCCCAGAGCGGCGTCCAGGGGCTCTCCTACGGCCTCCGTGCCCAGCCCCAGGAGGCGCTGCGCCTCGTCGTTCAGCAGCCGGATCCGGCCGCCGCGGTCCAGCGCGACGACGCCCTCACGGATGCTGTGCAGCATCGCCTCACGCTCCGCGAGCAGCGCGGAGATGTCGGAGAAGGCCAGGTCGCGGGTCTGCCGCTGGACCCGCCGGGAGATCAGATACGCGGCCAGGGCGCCCACGGCGAGCGCGCCACCCGCGTAGGCGAGCAGCCCCGGGATCGACTGGATGAGCCGGGCGCGCACGCTCTCGTACGCGATGCCGACCGACACCGCGCCGATGACGGTGCCGTCCGCGTCCCGCAACGGCACCTTCCCGCGCGCGGAGCGTCCGAGCGTGCCGTTGTCGATCTCCATGATCTCCTTGCCCGAGAGCGGGACGCTGGGATCCGTGGAGACGACCTTGCCGACCTCGCTGCGGTCGGTGTGCGACCAGCGCACCCCGTCCATGTTCATGATCACGATGTACTCGGCACCGCTGGCCCGGCGGATCCGCTCCGCCTCGGCCTGCACGGGGCCGTCGACCGTCGGCAGCGACGCCTTCAGGTCCTCCGCGATCCTGGGCTGCGCGGCGGTCGTCTGCGCGATGGCCAGGGCACGGCGCATCGCCTGGTCGTCGAGCTGGTCGCTGAGCGGCGCGAGAAAGAGGCCCGTGGCGAGGACGGCGACTCCGGCCGCGATCGCCAGCTGCATCAGCAGGACCTGCGAGAACACCCGCCGGGGCAGGCCGAGGCGCAGTCTTCGCCTGGAGGGGGTCGGGCTCATGCGTACGAACGGTACGGGGCCCCGGCGGCTTCGCCGTAGTCCCTGTGGCGGGGATCTCGTGACATCGGTGGCGGGGAACACCGGCGGGCCGGGCGCCCTCACACCGGAGCGAGCTGCCGTACCGCGACGACGTCCATGCGCGCGGGGGACCCCAGCGCGGCGCCGCAGCTCTCCGGCCGCGGCGGCAGCGACGCGCCCTGGGCGACGGTCACGCGCCAGCGCCTGCCGTCCGTGTGCGCGACGGTCACCTCCCAGCGCGGGGCGGCGCCGTCGGTCTCCACGACACCGAGGACACCCGCCGCGGTCTCACCCGTCGAGGTACGCACCGCCAGCTCGGCGGCCTGCCCGGGGCGCTCCCAGGCGGAGCTGCCGCGGCACCCCTCGGTGACGACCCGGCCGTCACGGATCGCGTCGAGCACGCCTTTGACGTGGGGCGCCTCCGCACGGCCGTACGCGTATCCGTGCGGCAGCACCAGCAGGGTCGGCGAGAAGCGGTGGCCGCCGAGGTGAGTGACCTCCCAGACGCCCTCCTCGCCCGCGTCGGTGAGTTCCGACGCGAGGGGGCGGCCCAGGAGGGCGCAGCAGCGGTCGCGCTTGCCGTTGGTGCACACAAGAGCGAGCGGGGACCCGATGTGCGGTTGGGCGCCCAGGACACGGTCGAAGCTGTCGTGATCTCCCTCGCCGAGTGCGGCGAAGTCGAGGTCGAGGAGGCGACCGGGGTCGTCCGTCGTCGCCTCGCGCAGCCAGGCGTCGCCCGGGACGGTGTGCGCCACGTAGACCCGCCGGGACGCCGGTGCGTGGCAGTCCGCGTGCCGGCCGGGCCTGCGGATGAGGGCGACCCGTACGCCCGTGCCGTCGGCGGCGGCTTCCAGCGCGCGGCCGACGGCGGGGTCCAGATGGCTCGATGTGAGTGCCTTGGCGCCCCAGGGACCCGGTTGTTCGAGCAGCAGCCAGGTCCTGGCCGTGGCCGCCGTCCCGGCGAGGGGCTCGTCCAGGTCCCGCGAAGTGGTGGCGCACGTACTCACAGAGGTGAGCCTAACCTGCCTTGCGCGAGGTCGATTTCCTTCACTCCCGCGCGCGGGCCCCCTCCGCGTCCTCGGACACGGGCTCACCCCGCGCGCGGGACGGTCACCCGGCGTGCGGGAGGGGCTGCGGCGGGCGCGGGCCGATGTACTGGCCGCTCGGCCGCATTCGCAGAGGGCGCTCCTGGTACTCCTCCAGGGCGTGGGCGATCCAGCCCGCCGTCCGCGCCACGGCGAAGATCGTCTCGCCTGCCTCGGCGGGCATCCCCGAGGAGGCCGTCAGGACCGACAGGGCGAGGTCCACATTGGCGTGCAGATCCGTGTGGCGGGCCGTGGTGGTGACGACGTCCTGGGCCGCCGCGAGCGCCGGTGCCGCCCCGGGGACGTCCTCCAGAAGGGTGAACAGCGCCCGCGCGCGAGGATCGTCGCCCGGGTAGAGCCGATGACCGAGGCCCGGGATACGGCGTCCCGCGCGCAGTTCGTCGGCCACCACGGGGGCCGCGTCGCCCCGGTCGAGCACGTCGAGGAGCATCCGGTGTGCGAGGCCGCTGGCCGCGCCGTGCAGGGGGCCCTCCAGGACGCCAAGGCCGGCCGACACCGCCGCGTACGCGTGCGCGCGCGCCGACGCGGCGACCCGGACGGCCAGGGTCGACGCGGCGAGGTCGTGGTCGATGAGCAGGGCGAGTGCCGTGTCCAGTACGCGCAGTGACGCGTCGTCGGCCGGGCGGCCGGTCAGCCGCGCCCACAACCGCCGGGCGAGGGGGCCTTTGTCGCGGTGGGTCGGGCGCGCCGGCGCGAGCGCGGCGACGAGGGTGGGGATGAGGGTGCGGGCCGTGCCCAGGACGGCTTCCTCGGACAGGTCGAAGCGCAGCGGGTCGGCAGCCGCGGCGGCGATGGCGGCGACGCGCAGCCGGTCCGTGGGGCCGCTCAGCTCCGGGAGCGCGTCGACCGCGCGGCGGGCGACGGTGACGGACGCCCTGGGGGCGCTGAACGTGATGCCCGGCCGCAGCACCCCGGTCCACAGCCACTCGGCGACCTCTTCGTACGAGTGCTGTGCGGCCAGCTCCACCGCGTCCACACCCCGGAAGTAGTACCGGTCCTTCTCGATCAACGTGATCCGGGTGCGGACGGAGAGATCGGCGACGGACGGGGGCGCCACCCGCTCGCGTCTGTTGCCGCGGGCCAGGGACTCGACCTCCCGGGCGTCGAAGGTGCTGCCGCGTCCCCCCGGGCCGCGGCGGCTGGTGAGCTGGCCGCGGCTGACGTAGGCGTACACGGTTTCCGGCTTCACGCCGAGGAGTTCGGCGGTCTCCTTGGTGGTGAGCCGTAGCCCTTCGTGCACCTGCCGCATGGGTTCCTGATCCGTCATGCGCGTCACCGTATCCGCGTAACCGATATATATTGATTGAATCAATATTGACAGGATTGGAGTCAAGCATGGACAGTCGAATCAAGTCCAGGGAGGAAGCAGAGGCAAAACCATGTCCATCAATGCGACCGGTTCCGCCGTCCACACGACGGGCGTCACCGCTCCTGTAGACGTACCGCGCGGACTCGCCGGTGTCGTCGTCACCGACACCGCACTCGGCGACGTCCGGGGGCGCGAGGGCTTCTACCACTACCGCCAGTACTCGGCCGTCGAACTGGCGAAGACCCGCAGCTTCGAGGACGTCTGGCACCTCATGGTGCACGGCGAACTGCCGGACGCCGCGCGGTCGGCCGCCTTCGCCGCGCACACGGCGGCCCTGCGCGCGCTGCCCGACGAACTGCGGGCCGTGCTGCCGGCCGTAGCCGCCGCCAGTGGCCGTTCGGGGCCGCTGGCCGGACTCCGGACGGGGCTCTCGCTGTTCGGCGCGGAGCAGGGGTTCCGGCCTGTGTACGACATCGACGCGGAACGGCGCCGGGGGGACACGCTTGCCGCGTGTGCCGTCGCGCCCACGCTGCTCGCCGCGCTGTACCGGCTCGGGCGGGGACTTGATCCTGTCGAGCCGCGTGAGGATCTGTCGTTCGCCGCCAACTATCTGTACATGTTGACGGGTTCGGAGCCGGGGCCGGAGCGGGCCCGTGCCGTCGAGCAATACTTGATCTCAACCATTGACCACGGCTTCAACGCGTCGACGTTCACCGCACGAGTCATCGCGTCGACCGGGGCGGATGTCGGGGCGTGCCTCGTCGGGGCGATCGGGGCGCTGTCCGGGCCGTTGCACGGGGGTGCGCCGAGTCGGGCGCTCGACACGATCGATGCCATCGGGAGTTCGGACCGCATCGACGCGTGGATCCGTGAACGCGTCCTCGCGGGCGACCGCATCATGGGGTTCGGGCACCCCGTGTACCGCACCGAGGACCCTCGGTCCCGCATGCTGAAGGGGATCGCCCAGGAGTTCGGCGGCCCCCTGGTGGACTTCGCCGTCGAGGTCGAACGGCAGGTGGAGGCGATCCTCGCCGAGCTGAAGCCGGGCCGTGAACTTCATACGAACGTGGAGTTCTACGCGGGGGTCGTCATGGAACTCTGCGGATTGCCGCGCGAGATGTTCACGCCGACGTTCGCGGCGGCGCGGATGGTGGGCTGGAGCGCCAACATCCTGGAACAGTCCGAGGACTCGAAGATCATCCGCCCGGCGGCGCGGTATGTGGGGCCGGGGGCGCCGGTGCCGGTGCCGTCCGCCGCGTGACACAACGGCGGCCCGGCACCACGGTGTGCCGGGCCCTGTGGGTGGGGTGAGGGTCGATCAGGCGTCGGGGATGTCGGCCTTGGCGCGAATCAGGGTTTCGCGGCTGACGACGACGATGCGTTCGTAGTCGGCGCGCGAGGCGTCCGGCGGGAGTTCCTTGTCGAGTGCCGCTGTGGCTTCCGTCCCGATGACCGCGAAGTTGCCGTCACTCAACTCGAACAAATCGGGGCAGTTCTGGCCTGAGAGGCTGCCTCGGGCGCGTGGAGGCACACCCAAGCGGCGCACGATCTTCAAGGGACACCCGTCCTTCGGGGAGACACCAGTGTGACGGCGCAAGGCTAGTGGTGGTGAATGCCTCGACTGGTAACTGTCGTGAGAATAAACGGCTCTGACGCCGGGAAGTTCACCGGCCCGGCCGATCGGCGTCCCGTCGCGGTGCGCGGAGTCCGTCCAGCGGCCGGACGGATCGCTGGAGCCCGATTGCCGGCGGGTGTCCGGCGGGTGTCACGGGGGAAGGGGGAGCCCGGGATCCGCCTAGGAATCCGGAGGCAATTCGCCCACGACCCACCATTCGTCGGTGTCCGCCTCGTCGAGGTCGTGCAGCAGACCGTCGACCATCCTCCCGAGCTGCGCCTCGTCGGAGGCGTCCTCCAGAGTGGCCCGGTGCGGGCGGGTGGCGGTCCAGTACTCCCGCACCACCGGGTTCTGGAATATGCCGCGGAGATGCCCGAACAACTCGTCGCGGTCGACGATTCCGAGTCGGTAGGCGAGGAAGGCGTTTGTGTACAGGGCGTTGGCGAAGAGGAACTGGCGCTGCTTCCCGGGAGGTATCTCCTCGCTGTACGTGTCGAGGACGGCGGCAAGCGACGGATCGTCCATCGCCTTGCTCAGCAACTCCCAGTGCAGACGCTGTTGGTTGACGAGGTTGATGTCGCGTGTTGAGCGACTTGATTCCTCCATGCGAGTCAGTCGACTGTGCAGTTCGTCGTGACGGCGCTGTTGCGCGGAGAGGACCAGGGTGGCCGCGGCGACTGCCGTGCCTGCCACCGCTGCCGCCGCACCCGCCGCCGCGACGGAGCGCAGCCGCCGCAGCGCAAATCTTTCTATGACCATGTCAACCCCCGAACCGGACGACCGCCCGCCGGTCGTCGGTGCGGGCGACAGGAACGGACCGGCGCGCGATGAACGATGAGCGGTGCGCTAGCCGCGCATCCCAGGGTGCCGAGCGGCTCTGATCGGCTGGGAGGCGGAGAAAGAGGCGCACGGAGGGAAACACCTGTCGTCGGTACCGGCGCCGTGCTGACTGTGTGCCCCGCGAGCGCCGCTAACAATCGTTCACATCGTGAGGATCCCAGGCACTCGTATCCTGGGGCGGCATTCAGTCGTCGTAAGTGCTCCGACGCGTGCGCCGGTGTACGCGGTGGGGCGGAAGAGGGTCGTTGTGGGGTTGCGGCAGGTGGGTGTTGTCGTATTGGCGGGGTTTTTGGGGTCGGGGAAGACCACCCTGCTCAACCATCTGCTGCACAGCAGCAGGGGGAGTCGTATCGGGGCCGTCGTCAATGACTTCGGGGCGATCGAGATCGATGCCATGGCCGTTGCCGGGCAGCTCGGTGACTCGACGGTGTCTCTCGGGAACGGTTGCCTGTGCTGCGCCGTTGATGTCAGTGAACTCGATGTCTATCTGGAGCGGCTCACCCGGCCCTCCGCCCGGATCGACATCATCGTCATCGAGGCCAGCGGGCTCGCCGAACCGCAGGAACTCGTACGGATGGTGCTGGCCAGCGAGAATCCCCGTGTGGTGTACGGGGGACTCGTCGAGGTGGTCGACGCGGTCGAGTTCGACGCCACCAGGGAGCGGCACCCCGAGCTGGACCGGCACCTCGGTATCGCCGACCTCGTCGTCGTGAACAAGGCCGACCGGGTGGCCCCGGCGGACCTCGACCGGGTGCTCGGGCTCGTCGGCTCGCTGGTCGACAGGGCTGCCGTCGTCACCGCCGCGTACGGGCGGATCGACCCGGAGCTGCTCTTCGACCGGAAGGCCGTCGAGGAGCGGGTCGGGCAGCTGTCCTTCGACGACCTGGCCGCGGACGGTAGCCATGACGGCCACGGCCACGGCCAGGGCCACGGTCACGGCCAGGACGATGACTGTCTTCATGACAGTGATCATGACCATGAAGACGGTCATGATCACTGTCAGGTTCGATCCGACGGCGCCCGCCCCGACAGCCGCCCCCACCTGCACAGCGCCTACACGTCCGTCTCCTACCGCGCCGCCGCGCCACTCCACCCCCGGCGCCTCATGGACCTTCTCGACAGCCGGCCCGCGGGGCTCTACCGGATCAAGGGGTACGTCGATTTCGGCGTCGCCGATCCCCGTAACCGCTACGCCGTGCATGCCGTGGGGCGGTTCCTGCGGTTCTATCCGGAGCCGTGGGGCGAGGGCGAGGAGCAGGTGACTCAGCTCGTGTTCATCGGCACCGGAATCGACGCCCCCGCGCTGCGCAAGGAACTCGACGCCTGCCAGGTCCTCGTACCCGAGGACACGCCCCAGGAGCACAGTATGTGGGGCGTACTTCGGTACGTACCGGTGCCGGAGGGCGCGGAGGGCGCGGAGGATGACGAGTGGGTCGGGGATGCTGTCGCCGCTGACGACGACATCCCCGGCCCGCCTCAAGCCTGGTAAGCCGCTCAGGCCCTCGCCCTGGCCCTCGCCCAGGACCAGGCCCCGCGCCCGCCCGGATCACGCCGGGCCTGCCACCACCGCCACCGTCTTCGCCAGGGACACACCCGATCCGTCGCGGCGCGGGTCGATCTCGGGCAGGTCCACCGGTGTGCCGTTCTTCTGCGCCGCGCGCGCGGGTGTCGGGCCCGCCCAGGCCAGGCTCAGGCAGTCCTCGCCCTTCAGGAACCGCTGGCAGCGCACGCCACCCGTGGCCCTGCCCTTGCGCGGGTACTGGTCGAACGGGGTCAGCTTGGCGGTCGTCTGGACGGAGTCGTCCAGGGTGCCGCGTGAGCCCGCGACCGTGAACACCACGGCGTCCGCCGCCGGATCGATGGCCGTGAACGAGATGACCTTCGCGCCGTCCGTCAGCTTGACGCCCGCCATGCCACCCGCCGGACGGCCCTGCGGACGCACCTGGGACGCCTGGTAGCGCAGCAGTTGGGCGTCGTCCGTGATGAAGACGAGGTCTTCCTCGCCGGTGCTCAGCTCGACCGCGCCGACGATTCGGTCGCCGTCCTTGAGGGAGATGACCTCCAACTCGTCCTTGTTGGTCGGGTAGTCCGGGACCACGCGTTTGACGACGCCCTGGGCCGTGCCGATCGCGAGGCCCGGGGACGACTCGTCGAGCGTGGTCAGACAGATCAGCTTCTCGTCGCCCTCCAGGGTGAGGAACTCGGAGATCGGGGCGCCGCCCGAGAGGTTGGGCGCTGTGGCCGTGTCCGGGAGCTGCGGCAGGTCGACCACGGTGATGCGCAGCAGCCGCCCGGTGGACGTGACGGCGCCGACCTCACCGCGCGCGGTGGCGGGGACGGACGACACGATCACGTCGTGCTTGGTGCGGCGGCCGTCGTGCTCACCCAGCGGCTCACCGTTCGGCGTGCGCGCCAGCAGGCCCGTGGACGACAGCAGCACCCGGCAGGGGTCGTCGGCGACCTGGAGGGGCACCGCGGACGGTTGGGTGCCCGAGGACTCCAGCAGGACCGTCCGACGCTCGGTGCCGAACTTCTTCGCCACCGCGGCCAGTTCACCCGAGACGAGCTTGCGCAGCTCCGCGTCGGACTCCAGGATCCGGGTCAGCTCCGCGATCTCCGCGGTGAGCTTGTCGCGCTCCGACTCCAGCTCGATCCGGTCGAACCTGGTGAGCCGGCGCAGCGGGGTGTCCAGGATGTACTGCGTCTGGATCTCGCTCAGCGAGAAGTGCTCCATCAGGCGCGTCTTGGCCTGCGCCGAGTTGTCGCTGGAGCGGATCAGACGGATGACCTCGTCGATGTCGAGCAGCGCGACGAGCAGGCCCTCCACCAGGTGCAGCCGGTCCGTCCGCTTCTTGCGGCGGAACTCGCTGCGCCGCCGCACGACGGTGAAACGGTGGTCGAGATAGACCTCAAGAAGCTCCTTGAGGCCCAGCGTGAGGGGCTGACCGTCGACCAGGGCGACATTGTTGATGCCGAAGGACTCCTCCATCGGCGTCAGCTTGTAGAGCTGCTCAAGGACCGCTTCCGGAACGAAGCCGTTCTTGATCTCGATGACGAGACGCAGGCCGTGCGCACGGTCGGTGAGGTCCTTGACGTCCGCGATGCCCTGAAGCCGCTTCGAGCCGACCAGGTCCTTGATCTTCGCGATGACCTTCTCGGGGCCGACGCTGAATGGCAGCTCCGTGACGACCAGGCCCTTGCGGCGCGCGGTCACCGTCTCGACCGCGACCGTGGCACGGATCTTGAAGGTGCCCCGGCCCGTCTCGTACGCGTCCCTGATGCCGGACAGGCCCACGATCCGGCCGCCCGTGGGGAGGTCGGGCCCCGGGACATACCGCATCAGGGTCTCCAGGTCCGCGCCCGGGTGCCGGATGAGGTGGCGGGCGGCGGCGATGACCTCACCGAGGTTGTGCGGCGGCATGTTCGTCGCCATGCCTACGGCGATGCCCGACGAGCCGTTCACCAGGAGGTTCGGATACGCGGCCGGGAGGGCGACCGGCTCCTGCTCCTGGCCGTCGTAGTTCGGCGAGAAGTCGACCGTGTCCTCGTCGATCGACTCGGTCATCAGCGAGGTGGCGTCGGCCATCCGGCACTCGGTGTACCGCATCGCGGCCGGCGGGTCGTCATTGCCGAGGGAGCCGAAGTTGCCGTGGCCGTCGACGAGGGGCACGCGCATGGAGAACGGCTGCGCCATGCGCACCAGCGCGTCGTAGATCGACGCGTCGCCGTGCGGGTGGAGCTTGCCCATGACCTCGCCGACGACGCGCGCGCACTTCACATAGCCGCGGTCGGGGCGCAGGCCCATCTCGTTCATCTGGTAGACGATGCGCCGCTGTACCGGCTTCATGCCGTCGCGGGCGTCGGGCAGGGCGCGTGAGTAGATGACCGAATAGGCGTACTCAAGGAAGGAGCCCTGCATTTCGTCGACGACGTCGATGTCGAGGATCTTCTCCTCGAAGTCCGCGTCGTCACCGGGTCGCGGGGTCTTCGTGCTGCGGCGGGCCATCGCGCTGCGGCTCCTTCACACTGTGCAGGGGCATGGAACGGAATCGGATGCGGACCATTGTGGACCGCCGCACTGACAACGCCGACCGCGACCCGTCCGTTGGAGGCGCCGAGAGGTCTCGGGACCCCCTGATCCGGCGGCCGGTTCGCCTGCGATCCTGCGGCCGGATCTTCCGGTTCGGCGGCCTGATCACCCCGGTTCGGGCTCCGGTCACCCCCGGTCGGGCCCCGGTCGCACTGAGGTCGCGCCGGGGTCCCACGAGGGTCGGACCCGGGTCCCGCCGTCCCGCACGGGACACCCTTGCTCGCTCTCGGCGTAGCCCGGCCGGGAACTTCGCCAGGTGTCAGCACGCTTGCATACAGTGGCAGGACTGGCACGCAATCTTGAGTTTTCGCGATCGAAGGGACGTACATGCCCATGGGTCACACGGCCACCCAGGCCGGTTCCGGCGGCCTGACAGCGACCGAGCACCGGCTGGCCAACGGCCTGCGCGTGGTGCTCTCCGAGGACCACCTGACCCCGGTCGCCGCGGTCTGCCTCTGGTACGACGTCGGCTCGCGCCACGAGGTCAAGGGACGTACCGGCCTTGCTCACCTTTTCGAGCACCTGATGTTCCGGGGCTCGCACCAGGTGCACGGCAACGGTCACTTCGAGCTGGTGCAGGGTGCCGGAGGCTCGCTGAACGGCACCACCAGCTTCGAGCGCACCAACTACTTCGAGACCATGCCCGCGCACCAGCTGGAGCTGGCGCTCTGGCTGGAGGCCGACCGCATGGGCTCCCTGCTCGACGCGCTCGACCTGGAGTCCCTGGACAACCAGCGGGCCGTCGTCAAGAACGAACGCCGACAGAGCTACGACAACGTGCCCTACGGCACCGCGTTCGAGAAGCTGACAGCGCTCTCGTTCCCGGAGGAGCACCCCTACCACCACACGCCGATCGGTTCCATGACCGACCTGGACGCGGCGACCCTGGAGGACGCGCGGGCCTTCTTCCGCACGTACTACGCGCCGAACAACGCCGTCCTGTCGATCGTCGGGGACATCGACCCGGAGCAGACCCTCGCCTGGGTCGAGAAGTACTTCGGCTCGATCCCGGGTCATGACGGCAAGCCCGCCCCGCGCGACGGTGGTCTGCCCGACAACATCGGCAAGGAGCTACGCGAGGTCGTCGAGGAAGAGGTCCCCTCGCGCGCGTTGATGGCCGCCTACCGGCTGCCGGAGGACGGCACGCGTGCGTGCGACGCGGCCGACCTGGCGCTCACCATCCTCGGCGGCGGCGAGTCCTCGCGGCTCTACAACCGTCTGGTGCGCCGTGACCGCACCGCCGTGGCCGCCGGGTTCGGACTGCTGCGCCTCGCGGGCGCGCCGTCCCTCGGGTGGCTGGACGTGAAGACCTCCGGCGACGTGGAGGTGCCGGTCATCGAGGCCGCCGTGGACGAGGAGCTGGTCCGCTTCGCCGCCGAAGGCCCGACGCCCGAGGAAATGGAGCGTGCGCAGGCCCAGTTGGAGCGCGAGTGGCTGGACCGGCTGGGGACGGTCTCCGGACGCGCGAACGAACTGTGCCGGTTCGCCGTCCTGTTCGGCGACCCGCAGCGCGCCCTGACCGCCGTCCAGCGCGTCCTGGACGTCACCCGGGACGAGATCCAGGAGGTCGCGAAGGCCCGCCTCCACCGCGACAACCGCGCCGTGCTGGTCTACGAACCCACAGAGGCACCTGAGACCGCGGAGGCCGCGGAGACCGCGAGCCAGGACGCCGACGCGGAAGAGGCCGCAGCCGACACCGACGAGACCGCAGAGGAGGCGGCCAAGTGACCGAGGCCCAGCCCACCGTGACCATGGAGTTCCACCCGCAGCCGCAGGCCGGCGAGGCCAAGCCGTGGGCTTTCCCGGCCCCCACGCGCGGGACCCTCGGCAACGGCCTCACGGTCCTGCGCTGCGACCGCCCCGGCCAGCAGGTCATCGCCGTCGAGGTGCTGCTCGACAGCCCGCTGGACGCCGAGCCGAGCGGGCTCGACGGCGTCGGCACGATCATGGCGCGCGCCTTCTCGGAGGGCACCGACAAGCACTCGGCCGAGGAGTTCGCCGCCGAGCTGGAGCGCTGCGGCGCGACGCTCGACGCGCACGCGGACCACCCGGGCGTACGACTGTCCCTCGAAGTTCCGGTGTCCCGGCTGCCGAAGGCGCTCGGGCTGCTCGCGGACGCCCTGCGCGCGCCCGCGTTCGCCGACAGCGAGATCGAGCGGCTCGTCCGCAACCGCCTGGACGAGATCCCGCACGAGACCGCCAACCCGGCCCGGCGGGCCGCGAAGGAACTCTCCAAGGAGCTGTTCCCGGCGGCCTCGCGGATGTCCCGTCCGCGCCAGGGCACCGAGGAGACCGTCGCGGCGATCGACTCGCCCGCAGTCCGCGCCTTCTACGAGAAGCACGTACGGCCCGCCACGGCCACCGCCGTCATCGTGGGCGACCTCGCGGGCACCGACGTGGACACCGTCCTCGCGGACACCCTCGGCGCCTGGACGGGCGGCACCGCGCAGCCGCGTGCCGTGCCGCCGGTGACCGCGGACGACACCGGCCGCGTCGTCATCGTGGACCGGCCCGGCGCCGTCCAGACCCAGCTCCTCATCGGGCGCGTCGGCGCGGACCGGCACGACCGTGTGTGGCCCGCGCAGGTCCTCGGCACGTACTGCCTGGGCGGCACCCTCACCTCGCGCCTGGACCAGGTCCTGCGCGAGGAGAAGGGCTACACGTACGGCGTGCGCGCGTTCAGCCAGGTGCTGCGCTCCGCGCCGGACGGCACGGGCGCGGCGATGCTGGCCATCTCCGGCTCCGTGGACACACCGTCCACCGGCCCCGCGCTGGACGACCTGTGGAAGGTGCTGCGCACCCTCGCCGCTGAAGGGCTCACGGACGCGGAGCGGGATGTCGCCGTGCAGAACCTGGTGGGCGTCGCACCGCTCAAGTACGAGATGGCGGCGTCCGTCGCGGGCACGCTGGCCGACCAGGTGGAGCAGCACCTCCCGGACGACTTCCAGGCGGAGATGTACCACCGGCTCGCCGCCACGGGCACCGTCGAGGCCACGGCGGCCGTCGTCAACGCGTTCCCGGTGGACCGTCTCGTGACCGTGCTCGTGGGGGACGCGTCCGAGATCGAGGAGCCCGTCAAGGCCCTCGGCATCGGCGAAGTCACCGTCGTCCACGGCTGATCGATGCCCCGCGCGCGCGTGACCGTCCAGTCCCGCGCGCGTGCCATCGGCGCCCCGCGCGCGTGAGGACCCTGGTGGCTCCTGAGCGACCTGAGCCACCAGGGTCCTCATATGTCCGAAATGGCAAGGACGTTGGCTTCTGGGGTGTCTGGGGTGTCTGGGGTGTCTGACCTGTGGCATGCGCTACAAAAGCGCCGATCCGTTTGTTGATTGAAAGATGTCCCCTTTAGCGTCGGTCCGGCTGTTCGTCGGGCAGTACGCCACGACCGTGGCACCGGACAGTCATCGCCGAGTCCCCGTACGGCGCGAGCCAGGGGAGCCGGGGACCCACACCATGTCCCCCGGGGTGAATCGGACGCCCGGCGCGCACACACGCGCAGGGGGCCCGTAGGAGACCTTCCTGCTCCGAACCCGTCAGCTAACCCGGTAGGCGAGAAGGAAGGAAAGGACCAGCCACTTCATGGCGTTCACCCGCGCCACCGGCACGCCTCGTGCCATCGGCACGCTCCGTGCCACCGGGAAGCACCGCCGCCCGAGCCGTCTCACCCGCACCACGGTGAGCGTGGCCGGCGTCGCCGCCCTCACCACCACCGGCGTCATCGGGAGCCTCGCCGCCCCCGCGCTCGCCGCCGACGACTCCCTTCCCGCGGACACCGGCCTCACCCAGGCCGTCGCCATCGGCACCTCGCTCGCCGAGAAGATCGACGAGCAGGCCGCGGCCCAGCAGCAGGCGGCCGACGAGGCCGCCGCCAAGCGCCGGGCGGAGGCCGAGGCCGAGAGGCGGGCCGCCGAGGAGAAGCGCAAGGCCGAGGCGGAGGCCAAGAGGGAGCGCGCGGCCAAGGAGCGCGCCGCGCGCGAGGCCGAACGCAAGCGCCTCAACACCTATGTGACGCCGATCGTCGGTTCGTACCTGTCGACCGGCTACCAGGCGGGCGGCTCCATCTGGTCGTCCGGCAGCCACACGGGCGTCGACTTCCACGCCGCGTCCGGCACCCCCGTGCGCTCGGTCGGCTCAGGAACGGTCGTCGAGGCGGGCTGGGGCGGCGCCTACGGCAACAACGTCGTCATCCGGATGCACGACGGCACGTACACCCAGTACGGCCACCTGTCGTCCGTCGGCGTCGCCGTCGGGCAGACCGTGACCCCGGGCCAGCAGATAGCCCTCTCGGGCGCCACGGGCAACGTCACCGGACCGCACCTCCACTTCGAGGCCCGTACGAGCGCCGACTACGGCTCCGACATCGACCCGGTGGCCTACCTCCGGGCGCACGGCGTCAGCCTCTGAAGCCTGGGCGCGCCTTCAGGCATGCCCCCTGAGCACGTCCCCCGGGCGCGTCCCCGGGGCGCGCCCTCGAACATCCCTGGGAACGTCCCGAAAGCCCCGGCGCACGCCGGGGCTTTCCCCGTTCCGAACCCCCGCTTGTCCAAAAAATATCCCCGAGATCCGGTCCACCGTCGGAAATTCAGGCACCCTGCAATAGAGTCGCAGAACAGGTGTCGATCAACCGCGTTTCGCGGGGATTAAGGCGGAGGTCCGGTCATGCGCATTCCCGCGCACTCGGTATGCACGGCCATCCGGGACGACATCGTCAGCGGCGTGCACGAGCGGGGCAGCCGGCTCACCGAGGAAGTGCTCGCGCGCCGCTACGGAGTCTCGCGCGTCCCCGTACGCGAGGCGCTGCGCACCCTGGAGGCCGAGGGGTTCGTCGTGACCCGGCGGCACGCGGGCGCCTGTGTCGCGGAGCCCACCGAGCAGGAGGCGGCCGACCTCCTGGACATCCGGGTGCTCCTCGAACCGCTCGGCGCGGCCCGCGCGGCGCAGCGTCGCACGGAGGCCCATCTCAAGGTGTTGCGCGGCCTCGTGAGGCTCGGTCAGGAGCGGGCCAGGAGCGGGACCAGCGAGGATCTGCGCTCGCTCAGCGGCTGGTTCCACGAGACGCTGGCCCAGGCGTCCGGCAGCCAGGGTCTCACCACGCTGCTCACCCAGCTCCGGCACAAGATCGCGTGGATGTACACCGTGGAGCCGTCGGCGCACCCCGCCGACGCGTGGTCGGAGCACGGCGCGATCGTCGACGCGGTGGCCCGGGGCGACGCCGAGCGGGCGCGGGCGCTGATGACCCTGCACGCGGAGCGCTCGGTTCCGTCACACCGGTGGCGCTTCCCGGGGCGCACGGAACTGGGCAACCGCGTGAGGACCTCGCAACATGCCGTAAACACGGCAAGCGCCCGCCAGTAACAAAGGGGCCGTATACAAAGAGAAGGAATTTCGAGGGGGTGGCTTTCTGCTGCCCTCACTCCGTATTTCGCATTCAGCATCCCATAATTCAAAGAAAAGGGGCGGTGTCCGTCGAAAGACGCACACCGCCACCCGAATTACGGAACCCGTGACACCGGACCTCAGACGGTCTCGGGAAGCTCCTCAAGGCCCTCGGAGACCAGCTTCGCGAGCCGGTCGAGCGCGGCGTCCGCGCCCTCGGCGTCCGAGGAGAGGACGATCTCCTCGCCGCCCTGGGCACCCAGGCCGAGCACCGCGAGCATGGAGCCGGCGTTGACCGGGTCGCCGCCGGCCTTGGCGATCCTCACGGGGACGCCGGCGGCCGTGGCCGCGCGGACGAAGATGGAGGCGGGGCGGGCGTGAAGACCCTCGGCCCAGCCGACGTTGACGCGGCGCTCAGCCATGTGATGCTGCCCTTCAGATGTCTCATGGTTGTCTAGACCAGTGTCCCATACCGCCGTGCGTGACCCGTTGCGACCCGTTCGGGCACCCGCCCGGCGACTCGTACGGAGATCCATTCGGCGATCCATACGTTGATCCATATATTGATCCGTACGGTGGTCCGCACGGCACTCGCGATCCCCTCAGCCTGCCCCGCACCACCCGGCCCCGCGACCCGTACGACCCGGGCCCGCGACCCGTACGCTGGCCCCATGCGGAACCCGGCGGACCGGCATGCGTACCCCTCCCACTGGGAGGCGGACGTGGTGCTGCGTGACGGCGGCACCGCGCGGATCAGGCCCATCACCGTTGATGATGCCGACCGGCTGGTCAGTTTCTACGAGCAGGTCTCGGACGAGTCGAAGTACTACCGCTTCTTCGCACCGTACCCACGCCTGTCGGACAAGGACGTTCATCGCTTCACCCACCACGACTTCGTGGACCGGGTGGGACTCGCGGCCACGGTGGGCGGCGAGTTCATCGCCACCGTACGCTACGACCGCATCGACCCGAACGGCCTCCCCGCCACCGCGCCCGCCGACGAGGCGGAGGTCGCCTTCCTGGTCCAGGACGCGCACCAGGGCCGCGGCGTCGCGTCGGCGCTGCTCGAACACATCGCGGCCGTCGCCCGCGAGCGGGGCATCCGCCGCTTCGCCGCCGAGGTACTGCCCGCCAACATCAAGATGATCAAGGTGTTCACGGACGCCGGGTACCAGCAGAAGCGCAGCTTCGAGGACGGCGTCGTCCGCCTGGAGTTCGACCTCGAACCCACCGAGGCGTCGGTCGCCGTGCAGCACGCGCGCGAACAGCGTGCCGAGGCGCGGTCCGTGCAGCGGCTGCTGCGGCCGGGAGCGGTCGCCGTGATCGGCGCGGGACGGACCCCCGGCGGCGTCGGCCGCAGCCTCCTCGACAACCTCGTCTCCGCGGGCTTCACGGGCCGCCTGTACGCCGTCAACAAGGCGTTCCCCGACGACGTCACCGCAGCCGGGCTCGACGGGGTGCCCGCGCACCGCTCGCTGGGGGAGATCTCCGAGAGCGTCGACCTCGCCGTCGTCGCCGTGCCCGCGCCGCAGGTGCCCGAGGTCGTCGACGCGTGCGGGGCGCACGGCGTGCAGGGGCTCGTCGTCGTCTCCGCCGGATACGCGGAGAGCGGCGACGAGGGCCGCGAGCGGCAGCGCGCGTTGGTCCGCCAGGCCCGTTCCTACGGCATGCGTCTCATCGGCCCCAACGCCTTCGGCGTGATCAACACCGCGCCACAGACCCGCCTCAACGCGTCCCTCGCGCCCGAGTTGCCGCGCGCGGGCCGCATCGGCCTGTTCGCGCAGTCCGGCGCCATCGGCATCGCCCTGCTCGCCCGGCTGCACCGGCGCGGCGGCGGAGTGACCGGCGCCACGGGCGTGTCGACCTTCGTCTCGGCGGGCAACCGCGCGGACGTGTCCGGCAACGACGTGCTCCAGTACTGGTACGAGGACCCGGACACCGATGTCGCCCTCATGTACCTCGAATCCATCGGCAACCCGCGCAAGTTCACCCGGCTCGCCCGGCGGACCGCCGCGGCCAAACCGCTCGTCGTGGTCCAGGGCGCCCGGCACAGCGGCGCCGCGCCCCAGGGGCACGCCGTACCCGCCACCCGGCTGCCCCACGCGACCGTCTCCGCGCTGCTGCGGCAGGCCGGAGTCGTCCGCGTGGACACCATCACCGAACTGGTCGACGTGGGCCTGCTGCTCGCGGGCCGGCCGCTGCCGCGCGGACCCCGCGTCGCGATCCTCGGGAACTCCGAGTCGCTGGGGCTGCTCACGTACGACGCCTGCCTCTCCGAAGGGCTGCGGCCCCTGCCGCCCCGGGATCTGACCACGGCGGCGACTCCCGGGGACTTCCATGACGCGCTGTGCGAGGCTCTGGCGGACCAGGCGTCCGACGCGGTCGTGGTGACCGCGATGCCCCGGGTCGGGGAGGGCGCGGTAGGCGACGAGGAACTGGCAGCCGCCTTGCGGGCCGCCGCCGGGGCGTACCCCGGGAAGCCGGTCGCCGTCGTCCATGTGGAGCTGGGCGGACTGGCGGAGGCACTGGCCGCCGCGAACGGGACGGGGCCGAATGGGACGGGCTCGAACGGGACGGGGTCGAGGGTCGCGGCTCTGCCTGACAGGAGGAGCCCCCGGAAGGCGCACGACGCCGACGACGCAAGCATTGATGTCAACGTCAACGTTGACGAAAGTGTTGACGCGAGTATTGATGCAGGCACCCAAACACGCACCCATGCACGCCCTGACGTCAACGTTGACGCACGCCTCCCCGCCTACCCCGCCGCCGAGCGGGCCGTCCGCGCGCTCGCCGAAGCCGTCAAGTACGCGCAGTGGCGGCGCGACGCCGCCGAGCCCGGCAAGGTGCCCGAGTTCGACGACGTGGACGCGGGCGGGGCCGCCGAGCTGATCGACGGGCTCCTCGCGCGCGGGGACGGCGATCCGCACGGGTTCACGCCGGACGCCGACGCCACCCGTGACCTGCTCGGACGGTACGGGATCGGGGTCCTGCCCACCGCGCCCGCGCCCGGCCCCGACGAGGCCGTCCGGGCCGCCGCCGCGCTCGGCTGGCCCGTGGCCCTCAAGACGACCGCCCCGCATCTGCGGCACCGCGCCGACCTCGGCGGAGTCCGGCTCGACCTCGCCGACGAGGACCAACTGCGCCGCGCCTACGCCGAGATGACCGAGGCCCTGGGCGGGCCGGACGAGCTGCGGCTCGTCGTGCAGAGCATGGCCCCACGAGGCGTGGACACCGTCGTACGGACCGTGATCGACCCCGTCGTGGGGGCGGTGCTCTCCTTCGGGCTCGCGGGAGCCGCGTCCGAGCTGCTCGGTGATACGGCCCACCGGCTGATTCCGGTCACCGACCGGGACGCAGCGTCGATCATCCGGGCGATCCGGACCGCACCGGTCCTCTTCGGCTGGCGCGGCTCCGCACCGACCGACACAGCGGCGCTCGAAGACCTCGTCCAGCGCGTGTCCCTGCTCGTCGACGAACACCCTGAGGTCGTCGGCGTGACCCTGGAACCGGTCGTCGTGGCCCAGCACGGACTGTCCGTACTCGGCGCCTCCGTCCGCCTCGCCCCGCCCCCCGCGCGCGACGACCTCGGCCCCCGCACCCTCCCCGCGTACTGACGGCGCCCTCCGCGCCCACCGGTGACGGCCTCCCCGCCCCCTGGCGACGCCCTCCCCGTCCACCGACCACCTGCCCGCCCACCAGGAGCCCACCAGGGCGACCTCCTGAGGCGTCTCACGTCCCTTCGGGGGCCGTAGGATGGGCCGCATGGCCAAGACCAGTACTTCGACCCAGGGGCTGCGCGCGGCGATCGAGCGCAGCGGCTATTACCCGGCCCTCGTGGCCGAGGCGGTGGAGGCCGCCGTCGGCGGCGAGCCCGTCGGGTCGTACCTGGTCCACCAGGAGACGACGTTCGACGCGAACGAGGTGCGCAGGCATGTCACCGTGCTCGTGCTCACCGGCACCCGGTTCCTCGTCAGCCACACCGACGAGCAGGCCGCGGACGGCACGTCGCCGACGCCGTACGCCACCACCTCCACGGAGTCCGTGAAGATTGACCGGATCTCGTCGGTCGTGCTGAGCAGGGTCGTCGCCAACCCGGAGTCGTACACGCCGGGCACCCTGCCCCGCGAGGTGGTCCTCACCATCGGCTGGGGTGCCGTCTCCCGTATCGACCTGGAGCCCGCCGCCTGCGGCGACCCCAACTGCGAGGCCGACCACGGCTACACCGGCAGCTCCACCGCCGACGACCTCAGCCTGCGCGTCAGCGAGGCCGGCGACGGCGAGGACGCCGTCCGGCAGACGCTCGCCTTCGCGCAGGCGCTCTCCGAGGCGACCGCGGACACCGGCCGCTGATGGTCCAGCCCGCCTGGGACGACGTGGAGCCGCTGGCCGTCGGCTCCGCTCCCGTACCCGAGTACGGCAGTGGCTCACTCGCCGACCTGCTTCCCACCCTCGCCGCCGGTATGGCGGTGCCCGGTATGCGCGCCGCGATGCCCGAGCTGACCGCCGCCGACCGGAACTGCGTCTTCCTGATCGATGGGCTCGGCTGGGAACAGCTCAAGGCGCACCCCGCCGAAGCGCCCTTCATGACCTCCCTGCTCGACAGCTCACGCGGCGGCACCGGGCGCCCGCTCACCGCGGGCTATCCGGCGACGACCGCGACCTCGCTCGCGTCCGTGGGGACCGGGCTGCCGCCGGGCGCGCACGGCCTGCCCGGCTACACCGCGCGCGATCCGGCCACCGGTGAGCTGATGAACCAGCTCCGCTGGCAGCCGTGGACCGACCCGCGCGCGTGGCAGCCGTATCCGACGGTCTTCCAGCTCGCCGACGCGGCGGGCGTCCACACCGCGCAGGTGTCGTCACCGCACTTCCAGAACACCCCGCTCACCAAGGTCGCGCTCAGCGGCGGCACCTTCCACGGCCGGCTCTCCGGCGAGGACCGCATGGACCTCGCCGCCGAGCAGCTCGCCGCGGGCGACCGCTCCCTCGTCTACACGTACTACGCGGAGGTCGACGGCAAGGGACACCGCTACGGCGTCGAATCGGACGCCTGGCGCGGCCAGCTCATGTACGTCGACCGGCTCGTCCAGCGCCTCGCCGAGCAGCTGCCGCCGCGCAGCGCCCTGTACGTCACGGCAGACCACGGCATGCTCGACGTGCCGTTCGACGAGCAGCACCGCATCGACTTCGACGAGGACTGGGAGCTGCGCGCGGGCGTCGCCCTGCTCGGCGGCGAGGGCCGCGCGCGCCATGTGTACGCGGTGCCCGGCGCCGAGGCCGATGTGCTCGCGGTGTGGCGCGAGGTGCTGGGCGAGCAGTTCTGGGTGGCCGGACGTGACGAGGCCGTCGCGGCGGGCTGGTTCGGCCCTTCCGTCGACGACCGCGTCCTCGGGCGCATCGGCGACGTCGTGGCGGCGGCCCGCGACGACGTCCTGATCATTGCTTCGGAGCGGGAGCCCAAGGAGTCGGCGATGGTCGGTAACCACGGCTCGATGACCCCCGTCGAGCAGCTCGTTCCCCTCCTCGAAGTACGCTCCTGAGGTTGCGCGAGCCCAGTTCGTACGTCCCGACCCGTTGTCCCGAAAGGTGCTCACCTCCCCATGCCCGAGCTGGTGTTCTTCAGCGGAACGATGGACTGCGGAAAGAGCACGCTGGCTCTTCAGATCGAGCACAACCGTTCGGCACGGGGCCTCCAGGGGCTGATCTTCACGCGTAACGACCGCGCGGGCGAGGGCAAGCTGTCCTCGCGCCTGGGGCTCGTCACGGACGCCGTGGAGGTCGCGGACGACCTCGACTTCTACGCGTACCTGGTCGACCTGCTCTCCCAGGGCGGTCGCGCCGACTACGTGATCCTGGACGAGGCGCAGTTCCTGTCGCCCGCGCAGATCGACCAGCTCGCGCGCGTGGTGGACGATCTGCGCATAGACGTCTTCGCGTTCGGCATCACGACCGACTTCCGTTCCAAGCTGTTCCCCGGCTCCCAGCGGCTCGTCGAACTCGCCGACCGTGTCGAGGTGCTTCAGGTGGAGGCCCTGTGCTGGTGCGGCGCGCGGGCCACGCACAACGCCCGTACGGTCGCGGGCCG
Organism: Streptomyces sp. NPDC091292; assembly: GCF_044757265.1. NCBI lineage: Bacteria > Bacillati > Actinomycetota > Actinomycetes > Kitasatosporales > Streptomycetaceae > Streptomyces > Streptomyces sp. NPDC091292. Next base: position 156,106 of record NZ_JBIVUQ010000009.1, read on the forward strand.
CATGGTCCTGGAAGGCGCCCAGGTGGTCGTCGGCGACGTCAACCACGCGGCGGACGAGATCGGTTACGAGGTCCTGTGCCGTCGTCACCACCGCCGCAGGATGACCAGCACCTCCGCACGCGCGGGAGCCCTCTCACCCGATGTCCTGCCGGTCGCTCCACCGGACGCCCCGGACGCCCCGGAGTTGACCCGCCGCACCACTGGATGAATCAATCCCGCGCGGGTAAGCGGTCCCTGTAATCGATCCATGTAGTCGGTCCATATATGGACCGTGGTCCATGCAGGGATCCATACATGACATGGACCGTATGGCCGGTCCACATACACGGGGGTTCGTCGATGCCGTTTCCTCGCTCCGTCCTCGCCGCCGCTCTCTCCGCCGGTGCCTTACTGCTGACGTGTCTGCCGAGCGCCGCCGCCGAGCCGGGCAGTGACGACACCCCGCTCACCATCGCCACGGTGTCGGCCCGCGCCGACATGGTCACGGGCGGGGACGTCCTCGTACGCGTCGACGTTCCCCGGCGCTTCGACCCCGACGATGTGCGGATCACCCGCGACGGCTCGGACGTCACGGCGGAGTTCACGGCGACAGGCTCCGAGCCCGGCGTCCTCACCGGCCTGGTGGATTCCCTGCGCGAGGGCAGCAACCGACTGGTCGCGACCGTCCCCGGCCGGCCCGGCGCGAGGGCCGTCCTCCAGGTACGCAACCACCCTTCGACGGGCCCGGTGATCAGCGGGCCGCACGAAAGCCCCTTCATGTGCGGCACGCAGGCGTTCACACTTGTCGACGGTTCCACATTGGGGCCGCCGCTGGACGAGGACTGTTCGATCGCGACACGCGTCGACTACGCGTACCGCTCCACCAACGGGGCCGTCAAAGCGCTGGCCGACCCGTCGAGCCGCCCGTCGGACCTCGCGACGACCACCACGACCACCGGCGCGCGCGTCCCGTTCCTCATCCGGATCGAGACCGGCACGCTCAACCGGGGCATCTACCAGATCTCCATGCTGGCCGACCCCACCGCGCCCGACCCGACCCGTACACGGCCGTCGGAGGGCTGGAACGAACGGCTCATCTACACGTTCGGCGGCGGCTGCCGAGGCGGCTGGTACACGCAGGGTTCGACCACCGGCGGCGTGCTGGACACCGAGATGCTGGGCCGCGGATACGCCGTGGCCTCGTCGTCGCTCAACGTCTTCGGCAACAACTGCAACGACCTACTGGCGTCCGAGACCACGATGATCGTCAAGGAGCACTTCGCCGAACGGTACGGTGCCCCGCGCTTCACCATCGGCTGGGGGTGCTCCGGCGGCTCGTACCAGAGCTACCAGACCGCCGACAACTACCCCGGGGTGCTCGACGGCATCATCGTCGGGTGCAGCTTCCCCGACGTGACATCGGCGACCAACCTCACCCTGCTGGACTCCCGGCTGCTCGACCACTACTTCGGCACGACCGCGCCGGGTGAGTTCACGGCGGAGCAGCAGACCGCGGTCGCCGGGTTCCGTGAGCAGGCGAGCATCCCGAACCTGAGCGACGGTGCCAAGCGCCTCGACCCGGCCGCGGAGTTCCCCGCCACCCTGCCCGAAGAGCTGCGGTACGACGCGGTGACCAACCCCGACGGGGCGCGGGGAACCGTCTTCGACCACACGGTGAACGTCTACGGCACCGACCGGCGCAGCGGTGCGGCGCTGCGGCCACTGGACAACGTCGGTGTGCAGTACGGCCTCGACGCGCTGAACCGGGGAAAGATCGACAAGGAGCAGTTCCTCGCACTCAACTCCCTTGTCGGCGGCATCGACCGCGACGCCCGGTTCACCGCGGGACGGACGACGGCCGACCGCTCGGCGACCGAGGCGGCGTACGGCACGGGCCGCATCCTGTGGGGCGGTGCGGGGCTGGCCACCACGCCCGTCATCGACCACCGCTCCTACACCGACGACCTGCCCGGCGGCGACATCCACATGGCGGTGCACGGATTCTCCACCCGGGCCCGGCTGATCGCGGCGAACGGCCACGCGGACAACCAGGTGATGCTCCAGGAGGACAACCGCCACGGGTTCAGCCTGAAGAGCCCCGCGCTGCGGTACGCCCTCACCGAGATGGACACATGGCTGACGTCGCTCAGCGCGGGGGAGTCGGCGGCCCCGGGCGACCGGCCGACGGCACGTGAGGTGGTCGCCCGCAAACCGGCGGGGCTCACGGACGCCTGCTGGAGCCGTGACGCGCAGCCCCGGAAGATCGAGCAGCGGCTCGGTTACGACAACTCCGGCGAGTGCGGCGCCCTCTATCCGGCGTTCCCCACGCCGAGGCTGGTGGCCGGAGCCGCGCTCGTGGACGATGTGATCGCGTGCCGGCGCAAGCCTGTGGACCCGGCCGATTACAGGGTGGCGTTCACGGCGGATGAACTCCGGCGGCTGCGCGCGGCGTTCCCGAGCGGCGTCTGCGACTGGAGCAGAAGCGGTCAGGGACAGCGTCCGCCCACAGGCACCTGGCAGTTCGCCGGGCACCCTTAGCCGCGGCGCTCGGCGGCCGGGCCCGGAGGTGGCTCAGGCCGCCGCGGTCCGGGCCAGTGTGAACACGGCGCCCTCCAGGTCGGAGACGGTCGCCGTGCGTCCGTGGCTCGTGTCGTGGGGCGGTGTCCTCACATGGCCGCCGAGTTCGGTCACGCGGGCCGCCGCGTCGTCCACGTCGGCGACCTCGAAGTGCGTCATCCAATAGGCGCCCCGGTCGCGCGGCAGCGCATTGCCGACGCCCTGCACGGCGGCCACCGGGCGCCCGTCCACGAGCAGGGTCAGATAGTCGTCGTCGGCCGGGTCCCCGGCCTCCGCGGTGTAGCCGAAGACATACCGGTAGAACGTCGCGACGCTCGCGGTCTCCCGGGTGATCAGCTCGTTCCAGGCGGGTGTGCCGGGCACCCCGGTGACCGCCGCCCCGACGTGCTCGGTGGCCTGCCAGATGCCGAACACCGCGCCCGCGGGGTCGGACGCGATGGCCATCCGGCCGGCCTCCGGGGCGTCCAGCGGCCCCACGCCGACCGTCCCGCCGCAGTGCCGCACCGTCTCGGCCGTCACGTCCACGTCGTCCGACGCGAGATACGGCGTCCAGGCCACGGGCAGATGCCGGTCGGGCGGCAACTGGCCGATACCCGCCACCTCCTGGCCGTCGAGCAGGGCGCGCACATAGGGCCCCAACTGCTGGGGCCCCGGCCGGAACTCCCAGCCGAACAACGCCCCGTAGAACTCCTGAGCCGCGGGCATCCCGTGCACCAGCAGGCTGACCCAGCAGGGTGTGCCGGGTGTGCGCCCCTTTCGCGCCGGTGTGCGCCGGGTCTGCTCCACGCCGTCGTGTCGGCCGGCCGATTGCCGTGCCTCGGTCATGGTCACTCTCTCCTCGGCCCATCGTGGACGTCGATCAGTTGTACACCGCGTGCGCGGCACCGTACAGCGTGTGCTCGGCCATGCTCGGGGGAACGCACGGGCACGGTCAGGGGTTCCCGGCCGGCCGGTGCGCGAGGATGGGGGCCATGAACGCCATCATCTCCGCATCCGAACTCACAAGCGAATTGGCGGGTCCGACCCCGCCGGTCCTCCTCGACGTGCGCTGGCAGCTCCAAGGCCCCCCGCTCCGTTCCGCTTACGCGGAGGCTCACATTCCAGGTGCGGTTTTCGTCGACCTGGACAGCGAGTTGGCGGGCCCGGCGGGATCCGGTGGCCGGCATCCGCTGCCGGATCTCGCGGTCTTCGGCGCCGCGATGCGCACGGCGGGTGTCTCGGCGGACCGTGCCGTGGTCGTGTACGACGGCGGTCAGAACTGGGCCGCCGCGCGCGCGTGGTGGCTGCTGCGCTGGACGGGTCACCCGTCGGTACGGGTGCTCGACGGCGGGCTCGGCGCCTGGTCGGGACCGCTCGACGCGGAGATTCCGCATCCGGCGCCCGGCAGCTTCGAACCGGTGCCCGGGGCGATTCCGCTTCTGGACGCGGACGGCGCCGCCGAGCTGGCGCGTTCGGGGCTTCTCCTCGATGCGCGCGCGGGGGAGCGGTACCGGGGCGAGGTCGAGCCGATCGACCGGGTCGGCGGCCACATTCCGGGTGCGGTGTCGGCGCCGACGGCGGAGAACGTCGCCGATGACGGCCGCTTCCGGTCCGCCGAAGCGCTGGCCGCGCGCTTCAAGTCCCTGGGCGCGTCGGACAGTTCGACGGTGGGCGTGTACTGCGGTTCGGGTGTCTCCGGCGCGCATGAGGTCCTGGCCCTGGCGGTGGCGGGCATTCCGGCGGCGCTGTACGTGGGGTCCTGGTCGGAATGGAGTGCGGACGACTCCCGGCCGGTGGCGACGGGCCCCGACCCGCAGTGAGCCGGGCCGGACCCGGCTGAAGCGACAGGCCCGCACCTGCGAGGTGCGGGCCTGTCCGGTCGAGCCTCCGCCCGAGTGCCGCGGTAGCCCAAGTACCGCTCGCGCCCTCGTCGTACTCGTGCCTCAGCGGTAGTACTCGTACCTCGGTCGTCGTACTCGTGCCTCAGTCCTGCTTCTTGCGCCGGGTTCCGAAGACGATCTCGTCCCAGCTCGGCACCGCGGCGCGGCGGCCGGGGCGCACCCCGTCGGCCTCGGCCTGCCGGTCGGTGGCTCCGACGAGCCGGTCCCGGTGGCTGGTGACGGAGCGCGGCATCAGCACATCGGCGTACGCGGACCCGGCGGACGCGGCAGGGGCCGGCGGCTCCTCCGGCTCGGGTTCCGTTTCCGGCTCTTCCGGGGGTCGTTCGGTCGTCGCGGGGCGTTCCGGTACGACCATGTCGCCGCGGAAGCTCGGGACGGCTTCGAGGAGGCTGGTGAGCGAGTCGCGGTCGCCCGCGCCCTCGTCGCCGGGCTCGGCCGGCAGCCCGGGTCGCTCGGACTGCCGGTCCAGGGCGCGGTCGAGGGGCCGGTCCCGGGGCAGCCGGGCGATCCTCGGAACGAACGGAAAGCTCGGTTCCGGTGTCGTGATGTCGTCGGACTCGCCGATGAGGGAGCGCGCCTCGTCGTCGACGGCCTGGACGAGTCGGCGCGGCGGGTCGTAGGTCCAGCTCGCGGCGTGCGGTTCGCCCGCGACGAGGTAGACGAGGAGGACTTCCCAGGTGCCGTCGTCGCGGCGCCAGGAGTCCCACTGGACGCTGTCCTTCTCGGCGCCGCGCAGCAACAGCCGTTCCTGGACGGCCTCGCCGAGCTGGGGTCCCGCGTTCTCACCGGGGCGGCGCACCGGGGTCTTGCGGGCGCGCTCGGCCATGAAGGCGCGCTCGGCGAGGACGGGGCCCTCGAAGCGGCGTACACGGTCGACGGGGATGCCGGCGAGCTGGGCGACCTCTTCTGCGCTGGCGCCGGCCCGTATCCGTGCCTGGATGTCGCGGGGGCGGAGGTGGCTCTCGACCTCGATCTCGATCTGGCCGAGGCGGGGTCGGTCGCCGCGCACGGCGGCACGGAGTCGTTCGTCAATCGGAAGCGTGTATTCCGTGCTGTCCGCAGCCTTGAGCACCAGCCGTGTGCCGTCATTGGAGACGGCCACGACACGCAGTTCGGGCATGGGGACCTCCCGGGTGGTGCCTGCCGACGTCACGTGCGTCGCTGCTTCCGCTAGTCGAGTGTGGCCTGCCCGGGTGCAGCCTGCCACAACCTTGCCGAGTTGCCCGGCGTGTCGGGCAAGCGCCCTGGATGACCGTTATGGCACGGTTGCCAGTTCGCAACGCTGAGTGACCGACGTGGTCACCCTGTGCGACGAACTCCCTCCCGGTGGCCTGGAAGGCACCGGACGCCCTGGTGGGAGACCGGTCCCAGGGCTCGCAACAGTACTCCATTCGGGCCACCCGGGTGGCCCGGCGCGCCGCCGAACTTCTCGTGGGGGGCGGGAGTTGGCGGGGCGGTTGGCCCGATTAGTGAGGAAAGTGCGCCGGAGCGAAGTGCCGCGGGGTGGCGCACTTCACGGAATCCCCCGAAACGGAACTAATCACTTCGCATGTACGTCCCTTTCTCGTGCAGTCGGTCGAGTAGGACCGCTTAAGTCAGAGATGGGTAAGAAAAGTACAAGAAGTCCGGGGAAGGCAGGCAAGGTTCGGAGATGGGCGAGAAGTCGGTTGCGGACACGCAGATACGTACGAGTCCGGACGAAGTGTCCGAGGAGGCCGAAAACAGCGGCAGGAAAAGGCTCGATCTGAGCGTCCCCCAGGTCGCCGGAAGCGCGGTCGCCGCGGTCGTCGCCGCCAAACTCGCCTCGAACGTCGGGGTGTACGGGACGATCCTCGGCGCCGGTCTGGTGAGCGTGGTCGCCACCTGCGGAGGCTCGGTCTTCCAGCACTTCTTCAAACGCACCGGCGAGCAGATACGCGATGCGACGGTCCAGACGAAGCCGCGGACCCGCGAAGTGCCGGTGGACGGTGACGGGTTCACCGAAGGGACCGTCTATCGCGCGCGGGTGCGCGGTTGGAGCGGTTGGAAGCGTCCGCTGGTGGCCGCCGGGCTGGTGTTCGGCGTCACCATGGGCGGCATCACCGCGTACGAACTGGTCGCGGGCGAGGCGTTCGCCGGCGGTTCGACCGGCACGACCATAGGGGACGCGTTCACCGGCCACCGCTCCGATCCCGGCCCGGACGGCACCCCTTCACCGTCGACGGACCCGTCCCAATCGCCCTCTGGGGACGGCGGTGCTTCCGGTACGGGCTCGCCCGACGGGTCGCCTTCGGGCGGTACGGGGACGGGCGCAGGCAATACGGGGAGTGGGCAGGACCAGGGAAACCCGTCCAAGCCGAACCCCGCGCCCAGCGGCTCAGGTTCCGGTTCGGGATCCGGCAGTTCGGGATCCGGAGACCGCGGCACCCCTTCCCCCTCGACCACCCCCACCCCGTCCGCCCCGGCCAACGGCACCCCCGGCACCGCGCCCCAGCGGGACGGCACCCCGGCACCGTGACGGTCGACCGTGCCCCTCAGTCGCCCAGTACGCGCCGCAGATAGTCGTTGCCGAACAGCCGGTCGGGGTCCAGGCGGTCGCGCAGCGCGGTGAACTCGCCGAAGCGCGGATAGACCTGGGAGAAGTACTCGGCGTCGCGTGTGTGCACCTTGCCCCAGTGCGGGCGCCCGCCGTGCGCCGTGAAGATCCGCTCGGCGGCCGTGAAGTACGCCTGGTACGGCGTCCCCCGGTACATGTGCACCGCGATGTACCCGGTCTCCCGGTCCGATGCCGTGGACAGGGTGATGTCGTCCGCCGGTGCCGTGCGGACCTCCACCGGGAAGCTCACCCGCAGATCGGAACGCTCCACCATGGTCCGCAGTTCCCGCAGCGCGGCGACGAGTTCCGCGCGCGGGAGGGCGTACTCCATCTCCATGAAGCGCACGCGGCGCGGGCTGGTGAAGACCTTGTAGGGAATGTCCGTGTAGGTGCGGGCGGACAGGGCGCGGCTGGAGATCTTGGCGACGGCGGGGATGGTCGCGGGCAGGGCGCGGCCGAGCGTGTTGACCGCCTGGAAGAGGCCGTTGGAGAGGAACTCGTCCTCGATCCAGCCGCTGACCGCGTTGACGGGCCGCGTCGGACCCGCGCTGCGGTTGTTCCGCTTGGTGTTGCAGTTGCCGGTGTGCGGGAACCAGTAGAACTCGAAGTGCTCGTTCTCGGTGAACAGTTCGTCGAACTCCGCCGTGACCCGGTCGAAGGTCATCGGCTCCTCGCGCGCGGTGAGCAGGAAGACCGGTTCGACGGCGAAGGTGATCGCCGTGACGACGCCCAGGGCGCCGAGGCCGATGCGGGCCGCCGCGAAGACGTCGGGGTTCTCCTTCTCGGAGCAGGCCAGGACCGAACCGTCCGCGAGGACCAGTTCCAGGCCGCGGATCTGAGCGGCTATGGAAGCCGAGTCGCGTCCCGTGCCGTGCGTGCCGGTGCTGGTGGCGCCCGAGACGGTCTGTTCCATGATGTCGCCCATGTTGGTGAGCGAGAGACCCTCGCGCGCGAGGGCGAGGTTCAGCCGCTTCAGCGGGGTACCCGCCTCGACGGTCACGGTGCCGGCCTCACGGTCGATCCCGCGGATGCCGGTGAGGAGCTGGGGGCGGATCAGGACGCCGTCGGTCGCCGCCACGGAGGTGAACGAGTGACCCGTACCTACGGCCTTCACCTTGAGACCGTCGTCGGCGGCCCTCCGTACGGCTGCGGACAGTTCGTCGACCGATGCGGGCGTGACCTCCCGCGCCGGACGCGCGGTGACGTTTCCCGCCCAGTTACGCCACGCGGGGCTCGTCCCGCTCGTCGTCCCCGTCGCTTTCGCTGACGCCATCCTTGAGGGTCCCTCCCCGCTGCGGCACCGGCTGCTTCAGCCGGCGGTACCCGAGGAAACCGACCACGACCGCGACGGCACCGGACACCGCCGGTACCACGTACCCCGCCTTCGCCCCGGCCGCGTCGATCACCCAGCCGGCCACGGAGGAGCCGAGCGCGACGCCGACCGCGAGTCCCGTACTCGTCCAGGTCATGCCTTCGGTCAGCTTCGCGCGCGGTACGTGCTGTTCGACGAGGGCCATCGTCGTGATCATCGTGGGTGCGATGGACAGACCCGCCACGAACAGCGCCACGGCCAGGATGGGCAGGTTCCCGACCAGTTGAAGCGGGATCATACTCACGCCCATCGCGCACACGCCCAGCAGGAACCTGCGCGCGGGCTCGCCCTTGAAGTGCAGCAGCCCGAAGACGACGCCTGCCGTGCAGGAGCCCGCCGCGTACAGCGCGAGGACCACGCTCGCGGCGGCCTTGTGGCCCTGCTCCTCCGCGAAGGCCACCGTCACGACGTCCACGGCCCCGAAGATCGCGCCGGTCGCCACGAAGGTCGCCACCAGCACCTGGAGCCCCGGCGCCCGCAGCGCCGAGCCGCCGGTGTGCTGTTCGCGCGGGTGCGGCTCCGGCTCGGTGGAGCGCTGCGCGGTCAGCCAGAAGACGCCCGCGCCGAGGAAGACGGCGGCGAGCAGCGGACCCGCCTCCGGGAACCAGACCGTGGACAGCCCGATCGACACGATCGGGCCGAAGATGAAGCAGATCTCGTCGATCACGGACTCGAACGCGTACGCCGTGTGGAGCTGCGGGGTGTCCCGGTAGAGGGCGGCCCACCGCGCGCGGGTCATCGATCCGATGCTCGGTGTGCAGCCGATGAGCGCCGAGAAGACGAACAGGGTCCAGTCGGGCAGCGAGAGCTGCGCCGAGAGGAGCAGTCCGGCGGCGGCCACCAGGGTCACCAGGGTCGCGGGGCGCAGCACCCGGCGCTGACCGTGCCGGTCGACGAGCCGGGAGATCTGGGGGCCCATGACGGCCGCGGAGAGCGCGATGGTGGCGGACAGGGCGCCCGCGAGCCCGTAGCGGCCCGTGAGCTGCGACACCATCGTCACCACGCCGATGCCCATCATCGACAGCGGCATCCGCCCGAGGAACCCCGCGGCCGAGAAGCTCTTGGTGCCGGGGGCGGCGAACAAGGCGCGGTAGGGGCTGGGCAAGGGGCGCTCCTGGCGGGTCCCGGCACGGGTACCGGGGTAAGGCGTGTTGATGGCTGATACAGCTTACGGACCCGAGGGGGCAGGTTCAGCCGGATTCCGGACCGGGCCTGATCGTCACATGGCGGTTCCCCGGCTGTCGGACCCGGGTGGCAGGATCAAAGACATGTCCGAAGCGCTCGATCCCGCACCCTACGACGCCCTGCTGCTGCTTTCCTTCGGCGGCCCCGAAGGCCCTGACGACGTGGTTCCGTTCCTGGAGAACGTGACGAGGGGCCGCGGTATCCCCAAGGAGCGGCTCAAGGAGGTGGGGCAGCACTACTTCCTGTTCGGCGGGGTCAGCCCGATCAACGAGCAGAACCGCACCCTGCTGGCAGCCCTACGCGAGGACTTCGCGGAACACGGTCTGAACCTGCCGGTGTACTGGGGCAACCGCAACTGGGCGCCGTACCTGACGGACACGCTCCGCGAGATCGTCCGCGACGGTCACCGCCGCGTCCTGACCCTGGCCACGAGCGCGTACGCCTCGTACTCGGGCTGCCGGCAGTACCGCGAGAACCTGGCGGACGCCCTGGCGACGCTGGAGGCCGAGGGGCTCGACCTGCCGCGCGTCGACAAGCTCCGGCACTACTTCAACCACCCCGGCTTCCTGGAGCCCATGACTGAGGGCCTGATCGCCTCGCTGGCGGACCTGCCCGCCGACACGCGCGCGGGCGCGCACATCGCCTTCACGACGCACTCCGTGCCGGTGTCCGCCGCCGACACCTCGGGTCCGGCCGAGGGCCACGGCGACGGCGGGGCGTATGTCGCACAGCACCTGGACGTGGCCCGGCAGATCGTCGAGGCGGTACGGGAGCGTACGGGCGTCGCGTATCCGTGGCGTCTCGTCTACCAGTCGCGCTCCGGCGCCCCGCACATCCCCTGGCTGGAGCCCGACATCTGCGACCACCTGGAGGAGCTGCACGGCGCCGGGGTGCCCGCCGTCGTGATGGCGCCGATCGGGTTCGTGTCGGACCACATGGAGGTCCTGTACGACCTCGACACGGAAGCCACCGCCAAGGCGGCGGAGTTGGGCCTTCCGGTACGCCGCTCGGCGACCGTCGGGGCCGATCCCCGGTTCGCCGCGGCGATCAGGGACCTGGTCCTGGAGCGCGCCGCGACGGAGAGCGGACGCGCGGTGGAGCGCTGCGCGCTCGGTTCCCTGGGCGCGAGCCACGACCTGTGTCCCGTGGGCTGCTGTCCTGCGAGGGCGCCGAGAGCGGCGGCAGCGGGCGCCGACAGTCCGTACGACCGTGTGCATCCGTACGACCGCCTGAAGGAGATCCGTTGACCGAGCAGCCGAGGGTGACCGACGGGGACGAGCGGCTGAAGGCCGAGCTGCTGGAGCTGGCCCTGGAGGCGGCGGACCGCGCGGGCACGTTCCTGCGCGACGGCCGGCCCGCCGATCTGGGTGTGGCCGCCACCAAGACCAGCGCCGTCGATGTCGTCACGGAGATGGACATCGCCTCCGAGAAGCTGATCACGGGCCTGCTGGCCGAGCGCAGGCCGGACGACGGCGTGGTGGGCGAGGAGGGCGCCGACGTCCAGGGCACCAGTGGCGTCGAGTGGGTGATCGACCCGGTCGACGGCACCGTCAACTACCTGTACGGGCTGCCGAGTTGGTCGGTGTCCATCGCGGCCCGCAAGGACGGCGAGACCCTGGTCGGGGTCGTGGCGGCCCCCATGCGCGGCGAGACGTACCGCGCGGTCCTCGGCGGCGGCGCCTTTGTCAACGACACGCGCGTGCACACCCGCCCCGCACCCGCGTTCGCGCTGGCGCTCGTCGGGACCGGATTCGGCTATCTGAGCGACCGCCGGGCGAAGCAGGCCGAGGTCGTCCGGCAGCTCGTCCCGCAGGTACGGGACATCCGCCGGGGCGGGTCGGCGGCGATCGACCTGTGCGATGTGGCGGCGGGGCGCCTGGACGCGTACTACGAGCGGGGGCTGAACCCCTGGGACCTCGCGGCGGGCGACCTCATTGCGCGGGAGGCGGGCGCCCTGACCGGTGGACGCCCCGGTGAGCCCCCGACGGGCGAGCTGACCATCGCGGCACCCCCCGGCCTCTTCGAGCCCCTCCAGGCCCGCCTGGAGGAACTGGGCGCCTGGCACGACTAGCACGGGGAAGGGGCTCCAGCGCGATGCCGGAGCCCCTTCCACATGTCCCGTTCAGTATGTCCCGTACGGTATGCCCCGTTCGGTCCTGTGGTCCTGTCTCGTCGGTCCTGGTCCGTTCAGGCGCTGATCGCGCCGACCTGTACGCCGTGTTCGGCGGCGAGCCGGTGGAGGTCGTCCAACTCGGCCTGTTCGACCTCGGCAAGGAAGTCGTCGCCTGTCTCCCGAGCGCGCGTCAGATCGGACTCGGTCGCCCTTATGCGCTGGAGCAGTCCTGCGGTGAATGCGTCCATGGTTGCGCCCCCTCGTCCTGGGTCGTGGGTCGGTGGCACGGGGGTGTGCCCTGGGAAGGGGCGATCACGTCTCTCGCCGCCCTGCGGAAAAGCGGTTCGTGGCGCGCCACAAGCAAAGCGTGATCGCGGGTGTGTGGTCGTCCTCCCCCCGCTCCCTTCACCGGAAACCTCAACCTCGCGAGAAAGTCCCGCATTCCCCGGCACGCGCCACTGGCACAACCCGGTCGCCGGACCGGGCGCTCACCCGTCGACGATCACCGCCTTACCGCCGGTTTATGGCCGAAAGAGGCAGGATGGAGCCCTCACACCCCCGACGGAAGCTGCCCGACCGCGCCCGAAAGCGCACGGGCGCCACAGGAAGGACAGCGACGTGCGCGTACTCGTCGTCGAGGACGAGCAACTGCTCGCCGATGCGGTGGCCACCGGACTGCGCCGGGAGGCCATGGCCGTCGACGTCGTGTACGACGGCGCGGCGGCCCTCGAACGCATCGGGGTGAACGACTACGACGTGGTCGTCCTCGACCGGGACCTCCCCCTCGTGCACGGCGACGACGTGTGCCGCAAGATCGTCGAACTGGGCATGCCCACCCGGGTCCTGATGCTCACCGCGTCCGGCGACGTCAGCGACCGTGTCGAGGGCCTGGAGATCGGCGCCGACGACTATCTGCCCAAGCCGTTCGCGTTCAGTGAGCTGATCGCGCGCGTGAGGGCACTCGGACGGCGTACGAGCGTGCCGCTGCCGCCCGTCCTGGAGCGCGCCGGCATCAAGCTCGACCCGAACCGCCGCGAGGTCTTCCGCGACGGCAAGGAGGTCCAGCTCGCGCCCAAGGAGTTCGCCGTCCTGGAGGTGCTGCTGCGCAGCGAGGGCGCCGTCGTGTCGGCGGAGCAGCTCCTGGAGAAGGCGTGGGACGAGAACACCGACCCGTTCACCAATGTCGTGCGGGTCACCGTGATGACCCTGCGGCGCAAGCTCGGTGAGCCCGCGGTGATCGTCACCGTGCCCGGCTCCGGCTACCGGATCTGATGCTGTGGCCGCGACACCGGCGCCCCCCGCGGCGCCTCCGAAGCCCACCTGGGACCCGAGGCGGCCGGAGCCACCGTTCCCGTGGCTCCGGCCGACCATCCGCATACGGCTGACGCTGCTCTACGGCGGCATGTTCCTGATCGCCGGGATCCTGCTCCTGTCGATCATCTATCTGCTCGCGGCCCAGGCGGTGCACGTCGGCAATGAGCTGCCGTTCCAGATCGTCGCGGGCAGCAAGGTCCAGGTGTCCAGCGCCGCGTGCCCCGACCTCGCTGGGCCCTTCGTCAGCCAGACCGAGTTCAACAACGCCCTGAACGCCTGTGTGAACCACCAGCGCCAGCAGGCCCTCGACGACCTGCTCAGCCGCTCCCTGCTGGCCCTCCTGGGCCTCAGCGTGATCGCTTTTGCCTTCGGTTACGCGATGGCGGGCCGTGTCCTGTCGCCGCTCGGCCGCATCACCCGCACCGCGCGCCAGGTGGCCGGCTCCGACCTGACCCGGCGCATCGAGCTGGACGGGCCCGACGACGAGCTGAAGGAACTCGCGGACACCTTCGACGACATGCTGGACCGCCTGGAGCGGGCCTTCTCGGCCCAGCAGCGGTTCGTCGGCAACGCCTCGCACGAGCTGCGGACCCCGCTGGCGATCAACCGCACTCTCCTGGAGGTGCATCTGTCGGACCCCGGGGCGCCCCCCGAACTGCATCAGCTCGGCAAGACCCTGCTCGCCACCAACGAGCGCAGCGAACAGCTCGTGGAGGGCCTGCTGCTGCTCGCCCGCAGCGACAACCAGATCGTGGAGCGCAAAGCGGTCGACCTCGCCGAGGTCGCCACCCGGGCCGTCGACCAGGTGCACGCCGAGGCGGAGCAGCGGGGAGTGGAGATCCGTTCGGAGTGCTCTCCCGTGGTCGTCCAGGGCAATGGCGTCCTGCTGGAGCGGATCGCCCTGAACCTCGTGCAGAACGCCGTCCGGTACAACGTTGCGGAGGACGGATGGGTCGAGGTGGCCACGGCGGCACAGCACGGTCAGGCGGTGCTCACGGTGTCGAACACGGGCCCGGTGGTTCCCGCGTACGAGGTCGATAATATTTTCGAGCCGTTCCGGCGGCTGCGGACCGAGCGGACCGGCAGCGACAAGGGCGTCGGCCTGGGCCTGTCCATCGCCCGGTCGGTGGCCCGCGCCCACGGGGGCCGTATCATCGCCGAGCCGCGCGAGGGGGGAGGGCTCACGATGCGCGTCACCCTGCCGATCTGACATCCTGCCCTCCGACACGCAGAGGATGTTCGCTTTGCGCGGAATTTTCGGGACCTGCACCCCGGGAGGTCATGTGTGATCGATCACAGAGATGAATTTCTGGCCATCCACTCTCTGTGATGACAAAAGCCGGGAGAAAGCCGGGAAAGTCCTGGTTTTCAGGGGTCTTGATCACGGGAAGTACACGGGGTGACACCCGTGAAGTGCGACATTCTGACCGTGTAAGGTCCCCGATCGCCATCCAAGTCGATCACTCGTGAGAGGTCCGGTTGGGTGTCGATTGAGTAACAGACCTTGATGTGAGGCAAAATCTCCGCCTCAGGTCGGGCACAAGTCCGGCCTCTCACGCGTTACGTGCGCTGGAGACACTGAAAAGCACCCAGAGGGGGAGAGGCATATGGCAACGGATTACGACACCCCACGCAAGACCGATGACGACCTCAACGAGGACAGCATCGAAGAGCTGAAGGCCCGGCGGAACGACAAGTCGACCTCCACGGTCGACGTCGACGAGTTCGAGGCCGCAGAGGGGCTGGAGCTTCCGGGCGCCGACCTCTCGAACGAAGAGCTGGCGGTCCGGGTCATGCCCAAGCAGGCGGACGAGTTCACCTGCATGAGCTGCTTCCTGGTCCACCACCGCAGCCAGCTGGCCCGCGAGAAGAACGGCCAGCCGATCTGCCGCGACTGCGACTGAGGCGGGGTCGGCCGTGACTGGCTCGACCCCACCCCGGAAGCGCCGCTTCCGCAAACAGCGGGAAGCGGACCCTGGCCTGACCGAAGGCGCGCGTGACGACGAGCGGGGCCGTAGGGCCTCGCTCGAAGTGGCGGACGGCACCGGATCGACGGGTGCCCTGGAAGGGGCGGACGCCCTGACACGGGGCGTACAGACCCCGGCGACCGGTGCCGTGCCCGGCCGCACCAGGAAAGCGGTGGAGAGCCTTGCAGGGGGCGCGCAGAGCCGCACCAGGAACACCGTGGCCGCCGTCCGGAACGGCGCCCGCAGGAGCGCGGACAGCGCCCGTGCGGGGCTCGCGTACCTCACCGACCGGGTCATCGAGAACGCGCCGCGGGTGCCGGTGCGCGATCTGGCGACCCTGCGCAGACAGTTCCCGGGCCTCGGGCCCGAGGATCTGGCGGACAAACTGGTGACCGGCGCGGCGAACGCCACGTCGACCGTCGGCGCGGGCGTGGGCGCCGCCGCGATGATGCCCGTACCGCCCGCCATGCCCGCCGAGATGGCGGCCGAGATCACCGGCGTCGCGGCGATCGAGCTGAAACTGATCGCCGAGCTGTACGAGGTCTACGGCCTGAGACCGCCGGGCACTCTCAAGGACCGCAGCACCGCCTATCTGACCGCCTGGTCGGAGGAGCGCGGGATCGACGTGACCAAACCGTCCACGATCAACGGCGCGCTCGGCGGCCAGATGAAGCGCGAACTGCGACAGCAGATCATGAAGCGCATGGTCAGGAATCTGCCGAACCTGATGCCGTTCATGGTCGGCGCCGCCGTCGGCGCGGTCATGAACCGCCGTGACACCAAGAAGCTCGCCGAGCGCATCCGCAGGGACCTGCGCAAGAACCAGGTGCCCTGGAACCGGCTGACCGCCCTGCCGCCGCTGGAGCGGCCGGCCGGCGCCCTGTCCGCGGGCGAGCCGGGCCACCCGCTGCCGGAGCCCGAGGACGCGCGCCACCCGAGAGAACTCGGCCGCTGACCACGGGGGCCGGACCGGCCCTCCCCAAGCCCCCTAGGCCGGGCGGGCGGCCTTCAGTGCCGCCGCCAGGGCCTCCGGGGCGCGCGTCGACACATACACGTACGGTGTCGGGTCCTGCGGGTCCGTGACCGGGATGCGGGCGGCCGTCGGGATGTAGCTGCGCAGCAGCATGAAGGCGCGCGGGTCCGCCTTGTGGGAGCGCCAGGCGACGGCCTCGTCCTTGTCCAGGGCCTCCAGCTCGCCGAGCGCCGACACGGGGATCTTCGCCTCGCCCGCGACCAGCGAGTCCGCGACGACCCTGATCCGCACCGAGCCGTACGCGCTGACCACCACGGCCGCGACCGCCGTACCGCCCACCAGGCCGCCGAGCAGCGGCAACGAGCCGAACGGGAGCAGGATCAGCGCCATGGCGACCCCGACCAGGACCGAGACGGCCCACCAGGAGCGGGGCGCGGTCAGGCGTTCTTCGTAGGGCTGGGCCGGGGGCTCCGCGGGAAGAGGCATGCGGCCCAGCTTGGCACGGTGCGCGGACATCGCCGACGCGCGGGTAAGGTCTGCGCCTGTGAGTGGTACATCCCCCGGTCTGACGCCCCCCGCCGACGCCACGGCACCGGTCAGGCACCCCGGCGCCCCGGCGCCCGGGGAACCCATCGGCGCGCACTACGGCGAGTGCTTCGGCTGTGGCGGCGAGCAGCCCCATGGACTGCATCTGGCGGCCCGCGCCGGGGACGGGGTCCGCATCACGGCGGAGTTCACCGTGCGCCCCGCCCACCAGGGCGCACCGGGCCTCGCGCACGGCGGGGTACTGGCGACCGCCCTGGACGAGACGCTCGGCTCGCTGAACTGGATGCTGCGGGTCATCGCCGTGACCGGACGCCTGGAGACCGACTTCGTACGGCCCGTCCCGGTCGGCACCGTGCTGTTCCTGGAGGCCGAGGTGACCGCCGTCGCCGGGCGCAAGATCTACTCCCGGGCCACCGGCCGCATCGGAGGGCCCGAGGGTCCCGTCGCGGTCCGCGCGCAGGCCCTCTTCATCGAGGTGAAGGTCGACCACTTCATCGACAACGGCCGCCCGGAGGAGATCCGCGCGGCCATGAGCGACCCCGACCAGGTCCGCAGGGCCCGTGCCTTCGAGGTGAATCCGTGAGCCTTACCCCCCAGCCCCGTCACGCGCCCGCCACCGCGCGTGACGACCTCCCCGTACTGATCCGCCGCGTGGACCCGGAAGTTCCTCTTCCTGCGTATGCGCGGCCAGGGGACGCGGGGGCCGATCTGCGGACCACCGAGCCGTGCGAGCTGGCGCCCGGTGAGCGCGCCGTGCTGCCGACCGGGGTGTCGATCGCCCTGCCGGAGGGGTACGCCGCCTTCGTGCACCCGCGATCCGGACTGGCCGCCCGCTGCGGTGTCGCCATGGTGAATGCCCCAGGGACGATTGATGCCGGGTACCGTGGGGAGATCAAGGTGATCGTGGTGAATCTCGACCCGCGCGAGTCCGTGCGGTTCGAGCGCTTCGACCGGATTGCCCAACTGGTCGTCCAGCAGGTGGAGAAGGTCCGCTTCCAGGAGGTGGCGGAGCTTCCCGCATCGGCGCGGGCCGAGGGGGGCTTCGGGTCCACCGGCGGTCATGCCGCAGTGGGCGGCAACGATGGGCTCGTGGGTGGGAATCGATACGCTTCGGTCGTATCCGACCGGGAAGGACAGTGACGTGTTCGGACGTCGCAAGAAGATGAGTTCCGCTGAGGACGCGGCGGACGCGGCGAGCGAGGCCGAGCAGGTCGTCGACGGCGTCGACAGTGACGCGGCGGACGAGGCCCCGGCGGAGCGCGCGCGGCTCGAACCGGAACCGCGCCCCGACGGACCGTGGGACAGCAGCGAGGTGAGCGAGCCCGGTGAGGGCCGCGTCGACCTCGGCGGACTGCTCGTGCCCGGGGTCGAGGGCATGGAGCTGCGGGTGGAGGTCGCCGGCGACGCCATCGTCGCGGCCACGGTCGTCCTCCAGGACAGCGCCATTCAGCTACAGGGCTTCGCGGCCCCCAAGCGTGAGGGCATCTGGGGCGAGGTCCGCGAGGAGATCGCCAGCGGCATCACGCAGCAGGGCGGTGTCATCGACGAGGTCGAGGGGCCGCTCGGCTGGGAGCTGCGGGCGCAGGTACCGGTGCAGTTGCCGGACGGCACGGGCGGTTTCCAGGTCGTGCGGTTCATCGGCGTGGACGGTCCGCGCTGGTTCCTGCGCGGAGTGATCTCCGGGCAGGGTGCCGTGCAGCCGCAGGCGGCCGGGCTCCTGGAGCAGATCTTCCGGGACACCGTGGTGGTCCGCGGCGAGGGCCCGATGGCGCCCCGCGACCCGATCGTCCTCAAGCTGCCGGACGACGCGCAGATGGTGGCCGAAGGGGTCACGCAGGAGGACCAGGAGGGCTCCCGCTTCTCCGGAGGCATGGGCCAGCTCGCCCGTGGGCCGGAGATCACCGAGGTCCGCTGAGACGTACAGGGCACGCGTCGGCCGACCGCACCAGGGTCGGCCCGCGCCGGGCCACATCCCCGAACAGCGCAGCACGACCGAAGGGCCGTACCTCATCCGGGTACGGCCCTTCGGCGTACCCAAGTTCTTGTATCTGAACGGCAATTGAGCAGCCACTCTTCCTTCACCTCTTGACGGAAGTCTGGTCCGTACCTATGGTCCCGGCCAGCGCGTCTGTTCATGAATCCATGCATCGTTCACGTACGAGAACGGATGGCCCCCCGTATGGCAGGCACCCCCACCTCCGCGTCCTCGGTCGTCGTCGCCCTTGTCGCCGGCCTCCTCGTCTGGCCCACCGCGACGCCCGCCGCACAAGCCGCGCCCGCGGCCTTCGCGCACCCCGGCGTCACCGTCTCGCGCGGACAGCTCGACTTCGTCCGCGACAAGGTCAACGCAGGCGCCCAGCCCTGGAAATCGGCGTTCGACCAGATGATCGCGAGCAAGTACGCGTCCCTCTCACGCACCCCGGCACCCCGCGCGATCGTCGAGTGCGGCTCCTACTCCAACCCCAACTACGGCTGCACCGACGAGCGCGAGGACGCGATCGCCGCGTACACCGACGCGCTCGCCTGGTACATCACGCGCGACGACCGCTACGCGAAGAAGGCCATCGAGCTGATGGACGCCTGGTCCGCGACGATCAAGGACCACACCAACAGCAACGCACCGCTCCAGACCGGCTGGGCGGGCTCCTCGTGGCCCAAGGCGGCCGAGATCATCAAGTACACGTACACCGGCGGCTGGGCCAACTCCGGGCGCTTCTCGACGATGCTGCGGGACGTGTACCTGCCCAAGGTGATCAACGGCTCGAACTCCAACGGCAACTGGGAGCTGTCGATGATGGAGGCCGCCGTCGGCATCTCCGTCTTCCTGGAGGACAAGACCTCGTACGACAAGGCGCTGTCCAAGTTCCGTACCCGCACGGCCGCGTACGTCTATCTGGCGTCGGACGGCGCGCTGCCGAAGACCGTGCCGAGCCAGAACCTCGACACGCGCGACAAGATCGTCAACTACTGGCAGGGACAGGGCACCTTCGTCACCGGGCTCACCCAGGAGACCTGCCGCGACTTCACGCACACCGGGTACGGGATCTCCGCGATCTCGCACATCGCGGAGACCAGCCGGATCCAGGGCCAGGACCTCTACGGCACCGACGTCGGCGAGCGGCTGCGGCAGGCGCTCGGCTTCCAGGCCAAGTACGAACTGGGCGAGGCGGCGCCGAGCTGGCTGTGCGGCGGCGCCCTCAACCGCGGGCTCGGACCGGTCACCGAAGTCGGCTACAACGCCATGCACAACCGCCTCGGCTTCGCCATGACCAACACCCAGACCCTCACCACCCGGAACCGCCCGGCCGGCTCCAACAACCTGTTCGTGGCGTGGGAGACCCTGACGCACGGCGACCAGCCCAACTGACCCCCCGCGCCCCCGAGGGGACCCCGGCATTGCTGTGACCGGGCGC
The DNA here is from genome assembly GCF_044757265.1 of Streptomyces sp. NPDC091292. Lineage (NCBI taxonomy): Bacteria > Bacillati > Actinomycetota > Actinomycetes > Kitasatosporales > Streptomycetaceae > Streptomyces > Streptomyces sp. NPDC091292. The sequence continues at coordinate 176,000 of NZ_JBIVUQ010000009.1, forward strand.
CGGTGACCATACTGGCGCTCGGCCACGACCGTCACGGGGCAGCGCACATGACACACGCGGGGGAGCGCACATGACACAGAACACCAGCGGGCAGACCGGCACCACCGCCGTGGCGGAGCGCGCGGACGGACCCATGGTGCGCGTCGAGAACCTGCACCGGTCCTACGGCACCGGGGCAGCCGCTGTGCACGCCCTGCGCGGGGTCTCCTTCACCGTTCCGCGCGGGGAACTCGTCGCCCTGAAGGGACGTTCCGGCTCCGGCAAGACCACGCTCCTCAACCTCGTCGGCGGGCTCGACACCCCCGATGGGGGCACCCTGCACGTCGACGGGCTCGACCTCGCCGAACTGGGTGAGAACGGCCTTCTGGAGCTGCGCCGCGACCGCATCGGCTTCATCTTCCAGTCCTTCGGGCTGATCCCGATCCTCAGCGCCGCCGAGAACGTCGGCGTGCCGCTGCGGCTGCGCAAGGTCGACCCGCGCGAGCGCGAGGAGCGGGTCGCGCTGATGCTCTCCCTGGTCGGGCTCGCGGACCACGCCCTCCAGCGGCCCGGCGAACTGTCCGGCGGCCAGCAGCAGCGCGTGGCCATCGCCCGCGCCCTCGCCAACAAGCCGTCGCTCGTCATCGCCGACGAGCCCACCGGCCAGCTCGACGCCGAGACCGGGCACGCCGTCATGGAGCTGCTGCGGGCCGTCGTCCGCAGCGAGGGCGTCACCGCGCTGGTCGCCACGCACGACGCGGCCCTGCTCGACCTCGCGGACCGGGTGCTCGAACTGCGCGACGGCGAGATCGTCGAGCACGAGTGACGCACGGCGCGTGTCCGACGGACGTACGCCTGACGGCCGTATGCCGGTATCAGAGTTGCGTCAAGGACGCCCCCGGCCCGCGCACCTGTCCGAATTGTCGGAGTTCCTGGCTGTAGCGTCTGACCGCGGCCACGCAGCGTGCGGCCGTCAGTGGAAGACAATGGGGCCATGGGACGCGGCAAGCTACGGATCTACCTCGGTGCGGCACCGGGCGTCGGCAAGACCTACGCCATGCTCTCCGAGGCGCACCGGCGCGTCGAACGGGGCACTGACTGCGTCGTCGCCTTTGTGGAGCACCACGACCGGCCGCGCACCGAGGTCATGCTGCACGGCCTGGAACAGGTGGCGCGCAAGAACCTGGAGTACCGCGGCACGGCGTTCACGGAGATGGACGTCGACGCGGTCCTGGCCCGGCACCCCGCCGTCGCCCTCGTGGACGAACTCGCCCACACCAATGTCCCCGGCTCCCGCAACGCCAAGCGCTGGCAGGACGTCGAGGAACTCCTCGCCGCCGGCATCGACGTCATCTCGACCGTCAACATCCAGCACCTGGAGTCCCTCGGCGACGTGGTCGAGTCGATCACCGGCGTACGGCAGCGCGAGACCGTACCGGACGAGGTCGTGCGGCGGGCCGACCAGATAGAGCTGGTCGACATGTCGCCCCAGGCGCTGCGCCGCCGCATGGCGCACGGCAACATCTACCAGTCCGACAAGGTCGACGCGGCCCTGTCCAACTACTTCCGGCCCGGCAACCTCACCGCCCTGCGCGAGCTGGCGCTGCTCTGGGTCGCCGACCGGGTCGACGAATACCTTCAGGCGTACCGGGGCGAGCACAACATCCGCACCACCTGGCAGGCCCGCGAACGCATCGTCGTCGGCATCACCGGCGGGCCCGAGGGAAGCACCCTGATCCGCCGGGCCGCCCGCCTCGCCGAGAAGGGCGCGGGCGGCGAAGTTCTCGCCGTCTACATCGCGCGCAGCGACGGCCTGACCGCCGCGTCACCGAAGGAACTCGCCGTCCAGCGCACCCTGGTCGAAGACCTCGGCGGCACCTTCCACCACGTCATCGGCGACGACATCCCCACCGCGCTCCTGGAGTTCGCCCGCGGTGTCAACGCCACGCAGATCATCCTGGGCTCCTCGCGCCGCAAGGCATGGCAGTACGTGTTCGGGCCCGGCGTCGGCACCACCGTCGCCCGTGAGTCGGGCCCCGACCTCGACGTGCACATCGTCACGCACGAGGAGGTCGCCAAGGGCCGCGGCCTGCCCGTCGCCCGGGGCGCCCGGCTCGGCAGGCCCCGGATCATCTGGGGCTGGCTCGTCGGCGTGGCGGGACCGATACTCCTCGCGACGGTCCTCAACAACGTCGACTCTCAGCTCGGGCTCGCCAACGACATGCTGCTGTTCCTCGCGCTGACGGTCGCCGCCGCCCTCCTCGGCGGACTGCTGCCCGCCCTCGCGTCGGCCGCCTTCGGATCGTTCCTGCTCAACTGGTTCTTCACCCCGCCCCTGCACCGCGTCACCATCGCCGACCCCAAGAACATCGTCGCCATCGTGATCTTCGTGGGCGTCGCCGTGTCCGTCGCGTCCGTGGTGGACCTCGCCGCGCGGCGCACCCATCAGGCCGCCCGGCTGCGCGCCGAGGCCGAGATCCTTTCCTTCCTCGCCGGCAGCGTCCTGCGCGGCGAGACGACCCTCGACGCCCTCCTGGAACGGGTGCGCGAGACCTTCGGGATGGAGTCGGTGGCCCTGCTGGAGCGCGAGAGCGACGTCACGCCCTGGACCTGCGCGGGCAGCGTCGGGCCCCACCCCTCCGACCGGCCCGAGGACGCCGATGTGGACATGCCCGTGGGCGACCACATGGCGCTCGCGCTCTCCGGCCGGGTGCTGCCCGCCGAGGACCGCCGTGTCCTCGCCGCGTTCGCCGCCCAGGCCGCCGTCGTGGTCGACCGCCAGCGCCTCAAGCAGGAGGCCGACCAGGCCCGCACCCTCGCCGAGGGCAACCGCATCCGCACCGCGCTCCTCGCCGCCGTCAGCCACGATCTGCGCACCCCGCTCGCCGCCATCAAGGCCGCCGTGTCCTCGCTCAGGTCCGACGACGTGGCCTGGTCCGAGGAGGACCAGGCCGAACTGCTCGCCGCCATCGAGGAGGGCGCCGACCGCCTCGACCACCTGGTGGGCAACCTCCTCGACATGTCCCGCCTCCAGACCGGCACCGTCGAACCCCTGATCCGGGAGATCGACCTGGACGAGGTCGTACCGATGGCCCTGGGCGGCGTACCCGAGGACAGCGTGGAGCTGGAGATCCCGGAGACCCTGCCCATGGTCGGCGTCGACCCGGGCCTCCTGGAACGGGCCGTCGCGAACATCGTCGAGAACGCCGTCAAGTACAGCCCCGAGGGCCGGCACGTCCTGGTCGCCGCCAGCGCCCTCGGCGACCGTGTGGAGGTCCGCGTGGTCGACCGCGGCCCCGGAGTGCCTGACGACGCCAAGGAACGCATCTTCGAGCCCTTCCAGCGGCACGGCGACGCCCCGCGCGGCGCGGGCGTCGGCCTCGGCCTCGCCGTCGCCCGCGGCTTCGTCGAGGCGATGGGCGGCACCCTCGCCGCCGAGGACACCCCCGGCGGCGGCCTCACCATGGTCCTCACGCTCAAGGCCGCGGCGGGCCGGCCCAGGCCGCTGCCGGACGCCCGGCCCGCCGAGGCCGTGACATGATCCCCGCCCCCGCCTCCGTCCCGGTCGCACCCGAACCCGGACCAGCAGTCACATCGGAACCCGGACCACCAGAAAGGCAGGCGCCCATGACCCGGGTGCTCGTGGTCGACGACGAACCGCAGATCGTCCGCGCGCTCGTGATCAACCTCAAGGCACGCAAGTACGAGGTGGACGCCGCGGCCGACGGCGCCGGCGCGCTCCAGCTCGCCGCCGCCCGCCACCCCGATGTCGTGGTCCTCGACCTCGGCCTGCCCGACATGGACGGCGTCGAGGTGATCAAGGGGCTGCGCGGCTGGACCCGGGTGCCGATCCTCGTCCTGTCCGCCCGGCACAGCTCCGACGAGAAGGTCGAGGCGCTCGACGCGGGCGCCGACGACTACGTCACCAAGCCGTTCGGCATGGACGAACTCCTCGCCAGGCTGCGCGCCGCCGTCCGCCGCGCGGAGCCCACCGGAGGCGGCGAGGACGACGTGATCGTCGACACCGGGGAGTTCACGGTCGACCTGGCCGCGAAACGCGTCAACCGGGCCGGACGTGACGTGCGCCTCACCCCGACCGAGTGGCATCTCCTGGAGGTCCTGGTACGCAACACCGGCCGCCTGGTCAGCCAGAAACAGCTGCTCCAGGAGGTCTGGGGCCCGTCCTACGGCACCGAGACCAACTACCTCCGCGTCTACATGGCCCAGCTGCGCCGGAAACTGGAGGCGGACCCCTCGCACCCCCGGCACTTCATCACCGAACCTGGCATGGGCTACCGCTTCGAGCGATAGGTACGCTTCCCGTATGAGTACTGCTCCCCGACCCGACAAGCCGACGGGCCGGTTCCGGCGCCTGCTCGACCGGCTCGCCGACATCTCGGCGTCCCAGGAGGACCTGGAGTCGGAGGAGCTGCGCGAGGACTCCGAGACCACCGGCTGCACCCGCATCGGTGACTGCCGCGACCGCCAGATAGTCACCGTAACTGGTACCTTGCGCACGGTCACTCTGCGCCCACGGGCCGGAGTGCCCGCCCTGGAGGCGGAGCTGTTCGACGGCTCGGCCGCGCTGGACGTCGTCTGGCTCGGCAGGCGCTCCATCGTCGGGATCGAGCCGGGGCGCAAACTGATCGCGTCCGGGCGGATCTCGCTGAGCCACGGCCGCCGGGTGCTGTTCAACCCCAAGTACGAACTCAGACCCCTCGGACGGGAGTAGCCGGTGACGTCCCTCGACAAGCCGACCGACCACCGGAGCACCGCGCGGGACACCGCAGCCGCGCAGGACACCGGGTCCGCCGACTCCAGAGCCGTGACCGAGGCCGCCCTCTTCGAGGCGTTCGGCGGGGTACGGGGCATGGTGGAGACCGTGGTCCCCGGACTGCTCTTCGTCACCGTCTTCACGATCAACAAGAACCTGCATGTGTCGGCGATCGCCGCACTCGCCGTTTCGCTGCTGCTCGTCGTCGTACGCCTGGTGATGCGGGACACCGTCAAGCATGCCTTCAGCGGCGTCTTCGGGGTCGCCTTCGGTGTCGTCTTCGCGATGATGACCGGCAACGCCAAGGACTTCTATCTGCCGGGCATGATCTACACGCTCGGCCTCGCCCTCGCCTACATCATCACGACCCTCGCGGGCGTCCCGCTGATCGGTCTGATCCTCGGCCCGGTCTTCAAGGAGAACCTGTCCTGGCGGACCAGGAACCCGGGCCGCAAGAAGGCGTACGCGAAGGCGAGTTGGGCGTGGGGGCTCATCCTGCTCGCCAAGTGCGCGATCCTCTTCCCGCTGTACTGGTGGGCCGACACCGCCCAGCTCGGCTGGGTCCTCGTCGCGCTGAAGATCCCGCCGTTCCTGCTCGCGGTCTGGCTCACCTGGGTGTTCCTGGCGAAGGCGCCCGCGCCCATCGATGTGTTCGCGGAGATGGAGGCGGAAGAGGAAGCTGCCAAGGCCGCGGAGGCCGCGCAGCGTTCCGCGGACGCCTGACCCGCGACGAAGCCCTGCGGGGCCATTGCTCCGGTACGGGGATGGGGGCGCCGGAATTTTCCGGCGCCCCCATCCCCGTACCGACCTCTCAGTCCGTCATCTCCTTGCGGACCGACAGCAGGTCCTCCAGCTGTTCCTCGCGGGCCTGGGCCGCTACGAAGAGGAGTTCGTCGCCCGCCTCCAGGGAGTCCTCCTGGGTGGGGGCCATGACGCGGGTGCCGCGGATGATCGTGACCAGGGACGTGTCCTCGGGCCACTGGACGTCGCCCACCTGCGTACCGGCGAGGGCCGACTCGGGCGGCAGGGTCAGCTCCACGAGGTTGGCGTCGCCGTGGCTGAAGCGCAGCAGGCGTACCAGGTCGCCGACGCTCACCGCCTCCTCGACCAGCGCCGACATCAGGCGCGGGGTCGAGACGGCGACGTCGACGCCCCACGACTCGTTGAACAGCCACTCGTTCTTGGGGTTGTTGACGCGGGCGACGACCCGCGGGACCCCGTACTCCGTCTTCGCGAGCAGCGACACGACCAGGTTGACCTTGTCGTCACCCGTAGCGGCGATGACGACGTTGCAGCGCTGGAGCGCGGCCTCGTCGAGCGACGTGATCTCGCAGGCGTCGGCGAGCAGCCACTCGGCCTGCGGGACGCGCTCGACCGAGATGGCGGTCGGCGCCTTGTCGATCAGCAGGACCTCGTGCCCGTTCTCCAGCAGCTCACCGGCGATGGAGCGGCCCACCGCGCCCGCTCCGGCAATGGCGACCCTCATCAGTGACCGCCCTCCTCGGGGCCTTCGGCGAAGGCCGCCTCGACCTTCTCGACGTCGTCCGTCCGCATCATCACGTGGACCAGGTCGCCCTCCTGGAGGACGGTCTGCGAGGACGGCAGGATCGCCTCGCCCAGCCGGGTGAGGAACGCGACCCGTACGCCGGTCTCCTCCTGGAGCTGGCTGATCTTGTGGCCGACCCATGCCGTCGACGCGTGCACCTCGGCGAGCTGCACCCCTCCGGTCGGGTCCCGCCACAGCGGCTCGGCGCCGGACGGCAGCAGCCGGCGCAGCATCTGGTCGGCGGTCCAGCGGACCGTGGCGACGGTGGGGATGCCCAGGCGCTGGTAGACCTCGGCGCGGCGGGGGTCGTAGATCCGGGCCGCGACATTCTCGATGCCGAACATCTCGCGGGCCACGCGCGCGGCGATGATGTTCGAGTTGTCGCCGCTGGAGACGGCGGCGAACGCGCCCGCCTCCTCGATCCCGGCCTCACGCAGGGTGTCCTGGTCGAAGCCGACACCGGTGACCCGACGGCCGCCGAAACCGGAGCCGAGGCGCCGGAAGGCGGTGGGGTCCTGGTCGATCACGGCGACCGTGTGACCCTGTTGCTCCAGGGTCTGCGCGAGAGCGGAACCCACTCTGCCGCAGCCCATGATGACGATGTGCACCTAGTCCTGCCCCGTCGTCCTGGACAACACGCTGACCTGCGAAAACACCCTGCTCACTTCTTTCTCTCGGTCTGCCGGGCAACAACGGGGCAACAGCATGCGGCGTTGCAGGAAACGAGCTTATGCCGTAACCGCGGTCTTGCCCTCATCGGTGCGGGCCCCGGCTTCGGCGGTCACCGGTGGCTGGTCGCCCGTCACTGATCGGGGCTGGTCAGGGCTGATCCGGGCTGATCAGGCGGGGAGCGAGGTCCGCTCGGCCTCGGTCAGCGGGGGACCGTCGAGGAGGGGCAGCTTCCGGCCGAAGAAGACGCGCAGCACCATGTCGGGCCGCAGCAGCCGGGTCGGCGGGCGCTCCATGCTCATCACGTCGAGCAGGGCGCGCAGGGCGTGCGGGTTCCGGGCGCCGGTGTCGACGGCGCGGTCGATGAACGCGGCGAACGCCTTCTCCAGCCCGGTCGGGGGCTGCTCGCCGGCGCCGGGGTAGAAGATGTCCTGGCCCACCGCGAGGTCCCAGGCGCGGCCCACCGGTCGCGCCGCGGCGCGCTGGATCAGCCGGGCCGTCCCCGGTGCGCCCGGGGCGTGGTCGCGCAGCACGTCCTGAAGGGCCACGGCGCTCTGCGCGGCGGCGCTCAGGCCGTGCCCGTAGACCGGGTTGTATCCGGCGATCGCGTCACCGAGTACGGCGAATCCGGCCGGCCAGGCGGGCGCCTTCTCGTAGTAGCGGCGGATGTTGGCGGTGCTGCGGCTGGTCACCACGTCGGTGAGGGGGCGCGCGTCGGCCAGCAGGTCCGCGATGACGGGGTGGGGGAGCGCGCGGGTGAACGGGACGAAGGCGTCGTTGTCGCCGGTGGGTTCGCCGCCGCTGGTACCGGCGAGCGTGACCAGCCAGCGCCGGGTTCCGGAGGGGGCGTTCTCGATCGGGAAGATGACACCGCCACGGCCGGGCGGCTGCCGGGGGTCGGCCTGGACATTGATGATCGGGAAGTCCGTTCCGGCGGACGCGGGTGCCTCGTAGATCCGGCTGGCGTAGCGGAAGCCGGCGTCCACGACGCGTTCGCGGACCGGTGGGTGGCCGAGGGTCCTGAGCCAGTGGGTGGCGCGGCTGCCGCGGCCACTCGCGTCGATGACCAGGTCGGCGGTGAGGGTCTCTTCCACGCGCGTGCCGTTTGGTTCCGGTTCCGGTTCCTGGTCGCCGCCTGTCGTCCGGACGCGGACTCCGGTGACGCGCTCGGCGGTGCCCGCCAGGGCGACCAGCTCGGTCCGCTCCCGTACGGTGACGCCCTTGCGGTGCAGAACCTCGGCTCGGATCGTGTCGTCCAGGAGGTCGCGGCTGCAGACGACATTGACGTGATGGCTGTGGTTGAACCTGCGGAACCACTGGCCCGAGGGGGCTTTGGAGACCATCCCGCTCATGATGGGAACGCGGCGGGCACCGCGTTCCACGAGCCGGTCGAGGGTTCCGGGCAGCAGGTGCTCGATCGCCTTCGCCCCGCCGGACCACAGCAGATGCGCGTGACGGGCCTGCGGCAGCCCCTTGCGGGGAGCGGGCCCGTCGGGCAGGACGTCCCGCTCGATGACGGTGACGTCCATGTGCTCGGCGAGGACGGCGGCGGCGAGCATGCCGGTCATGCCCCCTCCGATGACGATCGCGGTGCCCCCACGGGCGGAGGTTCTGTCAGGCATGGGCGGCTCTCTCCGTTGACCTGCGTCGACACGGGCCCCGGTGCGCCTGTGGGAGCGGGAATGCGCCAACTTCCCTTGTTCCAGGCGTCCGTGACATTCACTCGAAAGAGTGAAAGCCTCCCCACATTACGACGGGCGGGGCTCAGTGGCACGCGCCGCCCCGACCGCGCGCCGCCGGGCCTCGGCGACGATCGGTGAGGACGACAGGGCCTCGGCGAGGCACACCATCAGACGCGGCTCGTTGACGGACCGCAGCAGGCCCATGTCCACCGGAAACTCGACGCGCCGGTCGGCCGCCATCCGTACCCGGGCCGCGGCGAGCATGGCGGCTTCGGCCACGATGTCCGCGGGGTGCGGTGGGGCGGGGAGCGGTGAGGAGGGGTTCGCCGGTGTGGCGAGGGCCGGTGGTGTCGCGAGGTCCGGTGGCGCGGGTTCGTCCCGCGCGTGTGCCGCCGCGTACGCCGTCCTCCTCACCTCGTCGTCCAGGTACGGGGCACACAGCAGGACGCCGTCCAGGATCGCGATTTCCTGGCGGGCCAGACGCACCACGGGCGGGTCCCACCAGTGGGCGTCCGCGTCCGAGGTGCGCAGCGCGCGCATTTCCAGCCAGAGGGGTTTGAGGAGCCGACGGCGTCTAAGGGCACGGACGTTGTCCGCGACCGACGGGCCGACCCGGGGCAGCGCGAAACCCGCCGCCATGGTGAGGCCGGCCGCCGACACCAGGGGAGGCGACACGCTCGTGGACAGGACGTCCCAGTCGTGGCCCAGCCAACGGGCGGCGAGAGCCGTGTACTTGGCGATCTGGTACGACAGGTCGAACAGCGCGCCCACGACGATCAGGGTCAGTCCGGTACGGGTCAGATCGCGCACCTCCCGCAGCCAGCAGAGGCCCATGCTCGCCAGAGCGACGGTCGCCGCGGTGTGGAAGACCAGGTACAGCATGATCATCTCGCGCATGTACGGGGTCGTGGCGTAGTACGTGTCCAGGTCCCGGGTCCGCTCGACGGGCACGTCGGCCAGCGCGAAGAGGACGACGATGCCGATGACGACCAGCACGGAGACGCCGGTGACCAGCAGGCAGGCGCGGCCGATCCGGTCGGCGGGACCGCCGCGCCAGATGATCATCAGGACGAGGTAGCAGGCGCTGAGCGCCGTCATGCCCGAATACACGAGCGCGGCGGAGAAGTTGGCGATTCCCGTCAGGCCGTTGACGACGCCGATCGTGGCCGGTGCGGACAGGAGACAGACGAAGGAGCCGACGAGCAGCAGCGCACAGCTCGCGGCGAGCAGCGGATCACGCCACGATTCCTTCGCCGTCGAGAGTTTGAGGACCGCCGTGAACAGAAGGACCACGCCGGGGACGTAGAAGACGATGTCCATGGCGTCACGGGTTCTCCGGGGCCGCCGGGGCGACCCTGGTGGCTACGGGGGCGGGGACGGCGACGGCGGTCGGGAGGGCGGCGGCGATGGTGGCGGCGGTCCGAAGGGGTCGGCTCATGTGGAGGATTTCTCGCCATCTTCGACCGGGGACGTGGGGGGTGTCCGGGAGGTGTGGTTCGCCGGGGACGCGGGGGTCACCGACGAGGCGTGGCGGGGCGAGGCCGAAGGGGCGGTGCGCGAGGCGTGGCGCGCCGGGGGCGCGGCCCTCTTGGCGGACCCGGGGGAGCCCTGGGGCGAGCGGGGGTCGCGGTCCGACGTGGGCTCTGCCGTGGGCGCCGACGTGGGCGTCGTCGAGGGCGCCGTCGGGGACTTCGGAGTGGCCTCCGCGGCGGCCTCCGTGGCGGCCTCCGTGGCGGCCCCCGCCGTGGCCTCCCGTACCGCCGCCACGATTGCCGACGTACGCAGCGCGTCGGACACGGCCGGCAGGGTGCCTCGTAGCGCCTCGATCCGCGCGTGCCCGGGGACGGTGGCGGGCCGGGGCGTCGTACCGCCGCGTGTCGCCGCGACGGCGGCGGTGATCATCGCCGCGTGGCCGATGTGACCGGCTTCGGCGGCGGTGTGGCCGGTGGCCTCGGCCGCGTCTCGCGCGCGCGTGCGGACGGCGTCGTCGAGGCACGGGCCCACCAGGCTCAACCCGTCCTGGATGCCCGCTTCGCGGCGCGTGAGGCGGACGTACGGCGGTGAGTGCCACGGGATGGGGGCGGCGAGCGGCAGCCGCGGTGAGGCGGCGCCGAGTTCGCGCCAGAGGGGACCGAGCCGCCGGTACGTGCGCATCGCCCGCCGGGTCGACACCAGCCAGGGCCCGACCAGCGGCAGCAGGAAGCCGACCGTGGCGCAGGGGGCGGACAGGGCGGAGAGGAGCGGGGCCAGGTCCGTACTGAGGGCGCTCCAGTCGCGGCCGGTCCAACGGGCCACCACCGCGACGAGTTTGAGGCCGCTGAACGCCAGGTTCAGCAGCCAGCCGACCACGAGGATCCACAGTCCCGCGCGCAGCCACCCCTGTACGTGCAGGGCCCAGCGCCAGCACATCACCGTGGTGACGAGGGCGGCGGTCATATGGGCGAGCAGATACAGCACGATCATCTCGCCGATGAACGGCGTCGTCGCGTAGTACGTGTCGAAGTCGGTGAGGCGGTCCACCGGGGCGTCGCCGAGCGCGAACAGGGCGACCAGCGCGGCGGTGACCAGGAGGTACGCGGCCTGCCATCGGCGCGAGACACGGGCCACGTGCGCCGGCGGGCCCCCGCGCCAGTGGACGATCAGCAGCAGACAGGAGGCGCTGAATCCGCTGATGATGCTGTACACGAGCGGGCTGGAGAAGTTCGCCACGCCACTGGCCCTGTTCACGGCGGCGATCGTGGGCGGGGCGGCGAAGAAGAAGCCGGCACCGCCGACGGCGATGACGAGGCCGACGGTTCGTACGAGCGGGTCGCGCCACCCCCGTACCAGACCGGGCAGCTTGACGGCGAGGCCGATCCACAGGGCGACGGCCGGAATGTAGTAGTCGGACGAGTCCATGGCGGGGGTCCGGCTCAGACCCGCGGGCGGCGGTGTCCCAGGGACGCCCCGATGCGTCCCGCGATCCGGCCGCGGTCCGTGGGCACGCCGTCGGGTTCGCCCTCCAGCCGGACCCGGAACCGGGCGACCGCGAGCAGCCCGAACCGCTCCGCGTCCGCTTCCTCGGCCCGCTCGAATTCGGTGCGGGCGGCCACCTTCAGCACTGCGTTCTGGAGGTCGGGGAGGTCGGGGAGTCCGGGGAGGTCGGGGAGCCCGGGGAGGTCGGGACGGTCGGCCCGGGGCGCGAGCATCCGGGCCGCCACCGCCTTGCCCACGGCGTGCCCGCCGCAGTCGCCCTTCACCATGTGCCAGACCTCGTGGAAGAAGATCGCCAACTGGTGCAGCGGGGTCGCCCGCCGGTCGACCACGATCAGGTCGTGGCTCGGCAGGTCGAGCCAGAGCCCGCTCGCGGTCCGGTGCGGGAACTCCTCCTTGACGAGGGTGACCTCACGGCCCCTGATCCCGCTCAGATCGGCGAGCAGCGCGGCGAACAGCGCGGCGGGTTCCGTGCGGACGGGCACACCGAGGCCGCCGTCCAGGCGGTCGATGAGGCGACGCATCTCCCTCGCTTTGCGCACTGCTCTCCCCGGGAACGTCGGATCCGCGGGCCGGACCCGCGACCGGTCCGGAGCACGGGCGCCGGACGCTGCACGCAATATGCCAAAGCCGCCGCGCCCGCGGCCACAGTGGAATGCCACCCTCCGGGGCCGCCCCGGGATCTCCGCGGGCGTCGGATCGGATAAACGCGGAGATGGCCGGACATGGGTCCGGTGCTCGGGTGGCTGGAATCGGATGCCGCGAGGTGGCGCGGGGGAGCGCGGCGGGTCGCGGGTGACGCGTGATGGGTCGCGGGGGTGACGCGTGATGGGTCGCGGGGTGGTGCCCGACACGTCCGGTGTGATCATCTGCGGGCGTTGTGGGGTGGTGGGTGGGCGACCCCCCGTTCGAGCGCTTACGATCCTCTCCGTGTCCAAACTGACCGACGTGCCCAAACGGATCCTGATCGGGCGCGCCCTGCGCAGTGATCGGCTCGGAGAAACGCTCCTGCCGAAGCGCATCGCCCTACCCGTTTTCGCCTCCGACCCGCTGTCCTCCGTGGCCTACGCGCCGGGCGAGGTGTTGCTGGTCCTCTCGATCGCGGGTGTGTCGGCCTACCACTTCAGTCCCTGGATCGCCCTCGCCGTCGTCGTCCTCATGTTCACCGTCGTCGCCTCGTACCGGCAGAACGTCCACGCGTACCCCAGCGGCGGCGGTGACTACGAGGTCGCCACGACCAACCTCGGCCCCAAGGCGGGCCTCACCGTCGCCAGCGCGCTCCTCGTCGACTACGTCCTGACGGTGGCCGTGTCCATCGCGTCGGGCGTCGAGAACCTGGGCTCCGCGATCCCGTTCGTCGTCGAGCACAAGGTGCTGTGCGCCGTCGTCATCATCGTGCTGCTGACCCTGATGAACCTGCGCGGAGTGAAGGAGTCCGGCAAGCTCTTCGCCATCCCCACGTATGTCTTCGTCGCCGGCGTCTTCCTCATGATCGCCTGGGGTGCGTTCCGCGGGCTCGTCCTGAACGACACCATGCGGGCGCCCACCTCAGGGCTGGAGATCAAGGCCGAACATCAGGGGCTGGCCGGTTTCGCGCTGGTCTTCCTGCTGCTGCGCGCCTTCTCGTCGGGCTGCGCCGCGCTGACCGGCGTCGAAGCCATCAGCAACGGCGTCCCGGCCTTCCGTAAGCCCAAGTCCAAGAACGCGGCGACCACCCTCGCCGCGATGGGCCTGCTCGCCGTCACCATGTTCTGCGGCATCATCGGCCTGGCCATGGCGACCAACGTCCGGATGGCCGAGAACCCCGGCAAGGACCTGCTGAGCGACGGCACCCCGGTCGGCAGCGGCTTCGTACAGGACCCGGTGATCTCCCAGGTCGCCGCGGCCGTCTTCGGCGACGGCACCTTCTTCTTCGTGATCCTCGCCGCCGCGACGGCCCTCGTGCTGTTCCTCGCCGCGAACACCGCGTACAACGGCTTCCCGCTGCTCGGCTCGATCCTCGCGCAGGACCGCTACCTGCCGCGCCAGCTCCACACACGCGGCGACCGGCTCGCCTTCTCGAACGGCATCGTGGTGCTCGCGGGCGCCGCCACCCTCCTCGTGGTCATCTACGGCGCGGACTCGACCCGGCTGATCCAGCTCTACATCGTGGGTGTGTTCGTCTCCTTCACCCTCAGCCAGACCGGCATGGTCCGGCACTGGAACCGGCATCTGCGGACCGAGCGGGACCCCGCCAAGCGCCGCCACATGAAGCGCTCCCGCGCGATCAACACCTTCGGCGCCTTCTTCACCGGTCTGGTGCTCGTCGTCGTCCTGGTCACCAAGTTCACGCACGGCGCCTGGGTCGCCCTCCTCGGCATGTGCATCTTCTACGCGACGATGACCGCGATCCGCCGCCACTACGACCGCGTCGCCGACGAGATCTCCGCCCCGGAGACCCCCACCGACGACGTGATCCGCCCCTCCCGCGTCCACTCCATCGTCCTCGTCTCCAAGCTCCACCGGCCGACCCTGCGCGCCCTCGCGTACGCCAAGCTGATGCGCTCGGACACCCTGGAGGCGCTGAGCGTCAATGTCGACCCGGCCGACACCAAGGCGCTCAAGGAGGAGTGGGACCGGCGCGGCATAGACGTACCCCTGAAGGTCCTCGACTCGCCGTACCGGGAGGTCACACGGCCCGTCATCGAGTACGTGCGCGGGCTGCGCCGCGAGTCGCCGCGCGAGGCGGTCAGCGTGATCATTCCCGAGTACGTGGTGGGCCACTGGTACGAGCATCTGCTGCACAACCAGAGCGCGCTGCGCCTCAAGGGCAGGCTGCTGTTCACGCCCGGGGTGATGGTGACGTCGATCCCGTACCAGCTGGAGTCCTCGGAGGCGGCCAAGAAGCGGGCGCGGAGGCGGCAGGAGTGGAGTGCGCCGGGCGCGGTGCGGCGGGGGCCCGTGGAGAAGCGGGCCAGTGCGAGCAGCTCGAACGGGTCCGGCGGCTCGAACGGGTCGGGCAAGGCGCCGACGAAGAAGGGCTGACCGGTCCGCCCTTTACGGCTCTGTGGCGAGCGGGTTGCCGGGGCGCACGTAGACTGGTGGGCTGTTGTCCTGCCGGGCGGTGCCCGGCCGCTCACCTCTCACGTTGTGGAGTCACCCCGCCATGCAGGCAGAACCGAAGAAGTCGCTGGTGGGTCAGGAGTACGAGGTCGAGATCGGCCCCGTCGCCCACGGCGGCCACTGCGTCGCCCGTACCGACGAGGGTCAGGTCCTCTTCGTACGGCACACCCTGCCGGGGGAGCGCGTGATCGCACGGGTGACCGAGGGCGAGGAGGACTCCCGCTTCCTGCGGGCCGACGCCGTGACGGTCCTGGACCCGTCCAAGGACCGCGTCGAGGCCCCCTGCCCCTACGCGGGCCCCGGCCGCTGCGGCGGCTGCGACTGGCAGCACGCCAAGCCGGGCGCCCAGCGCCGCCTCAAGGGCGAGGTCCTCACCGAACAGCTCCAGCGGCTCGCGGGCCTCACGCCCGAGGAGGCCGGCTGGGACGGCACGGTGATGCCCGCCGACGGCGACAAACTGCCCCCGGGCGAGGTGCCGGCGTGGCGCACCCGGGTCCAGTACGTGGTCGACGACCAGGGCAGGGCCGGACTGCGCAGGCACCGCTCGCACGAGGTCGAGCCCGTCGACCACTGTCTGATCGCGGCCGAGGGCGTCAGCGAACTCGGCGTCGAGCGGCGGGACTGGCCGGGCATGGACACCGTCGAGGCCATCGCCGCGACCGGCTCCCAGGACCGTCAGGTGATCCTCACGCCGCGCCCCGGCGCCCGGCTGCCCCTCGTGGAACTCGACCGTCCGGTGTCCGTGATGCGGGTGGACGAGAAGGACGGCGGAGTCCATCGCGTGCACGGCCGCCCCTTCGTGCGCGAGCGGGCCGACGACCGTACGTACCGGGTCGGCAGCGGCGGCTTCTGGCAGGTCCACCCGAAGGCGGCCGACACGCTGGTCACGGCGGTCATGCAGGGGCTGATGCCGCGCAAGGGCGAAACGGCACTCGATCTGTACTGCGGCGTCGGCCTGTTCGCGGGCGCGCTGGCCGACCGGGTCGGCGAGACGGGGGCGGTGCTCGGGATCGAGTCCGGCAAACGGGCCGTCGAGGACGCCCGCCACAACCTGGCCGGCTTCGACCGGGTCCGGATCGAACAGGGCAAGGTCGAATCGGTGCTCCCGCGCACCGGGATCACCGAGGCCGACCTGATCGTCCTCGACCCGCCCCGAGCGGGCGCGGGCCGCGCAACGGTAACCCACCTCACCGCGCTGGGCGCCCGCCGCATCGCGTATGTGGCCTGCGATCCGGCGGCGCTTTCACGGGATTTGGGATATTTCCGCGGCGGGGGGTACCGGGTGCGGACGCTTCGCGCGTTCGATCTTTTTCCTATGACGCATCACTTGGAGTGCGTGGCGATCCTGGAGCGTGCAGGGAAGGGTGCCTGAGTAGAGAGCCACAGAGTCCCACTGCTCACGTATCCCGGGGGAGACCAGCGGACGCGGTGACCTGCCGCAATGGGCGGTCGCGGGTCGCTGACTTGTAGGGGTGGCGTTTCGGCTGCTTCGCGCTCCCGATCTGCTCCGTTGATGTCGCGGGTGTCAGGCACTCAGGCCGGGCGGGTGTCAGTCCGAGAAGTCGAGGCTCTCCTGACCGGGGCCAGGGGTGCGTCGAGACGTCCGCGGCGGCTTCGGCTCCTTGGTCGCGTAGCCGGGTACGGGCAGGATGCCCTCGCCCCGTAGGTCGTCCGTGGTGATGAGCGGGCCGCTGCTCACGGCGTCCAGCAGCCGAGCCTGTCGGGGTTCGAGGGCTACGAGGAGCCCGAGTGCGTTGATGAGATCCAGCAGGTCGACGGTCCACCGGGAAGGCCAGGTCGGGGGCAGGATGTCGTTCAACGGGGTCTGCCGCTCCACGTCTGGCTTGCGCTTGCGGAAGCTGAACCACTTGCGGATCACCTGTACCCCGCCGATCCGATAGTTCCAGACTTCCGGTGCCACCGGACGTATGCAGCCCGTGCCCACCGTGAGGGTTCGCGTGGACGCGTCGTAGGAGATGTCCTCAGGCAACCCGTCGCCCTCCCCGATCACGACGACGCATTCCGGTTGTTCCTCCGGGGGAAGCCTCGGGGACGAGCCAGGTGAACTGTCGTGGTGGGAGGCGAAGCGCTGGCCGTACGTGTGGATCCACACCGTGCGCCTGCCTACTTTTACGAGTTCCGCCCATAGAGCCGGGTCGCGTGTTATAGGGATACGGGCACCGCGCTCGGCGAGGTTCGCGGCGAAGCGGCGGGTGTAGCCGCTGTGGCCGGCTGTTCCCGCGATGTACGCGAAGAGGTCCTCGGCGGTGACCGTCACGCCGTGCGTCTTGGTGAGCAGCCGCAGCAGGCCAGGGGTGACGTTTGGTTCAGCCTGGTGGGGGTGGCGGTAAAGAGGGGCGACGCGGCCGCCTTCGGTGCCTTTGAAGTGATGAATGTCGGGCAGAAGGGCGGTGAAACTCACCGCTGGCCCCGGACGGCCTGATTCCGTGTGGAGTTCGGACAGGTAGATCTGACGCTGGTCGTTGTGGGCGAACCACAAGGCCGGCCGCGGTCGGTCGATCACTCTTCGGTCCGCGATGATGTACTGCCGGTCGAACGTCATCCGTCCGTACTTGACGATGACCGGAACCCTCTCTTTTTCTGCGGCAAGACTGCCCGTCTCCTGCTGGCCGGGCAGTGGTGGTTCCAGCTTGTCCGGACGGCGGTCTCCTGTGCTCTTCATCAGCTCCGCTTTGGCGTCTGCCGGAGCCTGGACGAGTCTGTGCCAGCGCCTCTCCAGAACGTCCCGGCTGGGTGAGACGGGCCAGTTGCGGTTGTTCTTGTTGCCGGAGCTCGTCCAGGGCAGCAGGGCGTCCACCGGTGGCATTGCCGACCACTCGGAGTCGGACGTGATGTGAAAGGGCGCGGTCCACTGCGTGGGGCAGAGCTGCCAGGAGGTCCCTCCGCGATGGCCGTCGAGGCCAAGCCCTTCCAGCCAGTCGAACTTCTCCTCGCGTGTGCCCGCGGGGACGTCGAGTCGCCAGACCCGCGCCGGTGTACCCGCGTCCGGGGCGCCATGGCGGACGAAGACGGCGATGCAGATCTCCCGCTTGACATCCTGGAAGACACGGGTGCGCGTGTCGGAGTAGGCGCCCTCGGGGGAGAGACCAATGACCCAGCCCTCGTCGGCGGCCTCGCGCAGGTAGTGGCGCATGCCGGCCGAGCCTTCGCTGTCCAGGTATCCAGAGTTGGTGATGAGGGCGACGATCCCGCTGGGGGCCTTCGGCGCTCCCGAGGCGGTCAACTGGTCGAAGACCTTCCAGGTGGACCACGCCCAGAAGTAGACGTAGAGGTTGTCGAGGGCGTATCCGACGCGTCCGTTGTCCTCTGGGTGGAAGCGGGCGAGGATCGGGCCCTGGCCGTTCGGGTTGCCCTCGGTGACCCAGCGTCCGACGCCCGACTGTCTCGCACCCCGCAGGTAGGGCGGATTGCCGATGACCACCATGACCTTCTCGTCCGCCTTGATCTTGTTCGCCATTCGGCGGTGGCGGGCGATCGCCTCGTACATGAAGCCCAGGTGGTGCTCGACGGCAGGATCGTCGAGCGTGTCGGCCACCAGAAGCCTCGGCGGGCGGCGCGTGATGTCGGCGTCGTGGGACCGGAAGGCGTGGTGTACACGGAGTTCGGCGACGGCGTACGGTCCGGTCTGTTTCTCCAGCCCGACCAGTCGGCCCGAGAGTTCCCGGAGAAGTCCGGACTTGAGCGTCCTGCCGTACTTCAGTGACAGGGACTTGGCGACGTGGTCGATGATGTTGATGAGGAAGGTTCCGGTGCCCATGGCCGGATCGACGACGGTGACGTCCTCGCTTCCGTACCCGTCCTCTTGGCCGAGCCGGTCGCGCAGCACCTCGTCGGTGAAGCCGATCATGAAGCGGACGACCTCGCCGGCTGTGTAGTACGTACCCGTCCGCCGTCGCAGTGCCGGGTCGTAGGCGCTCAGAAAGCCCTCGTACAGGTGGAGGTAGGCGTCTCCGGTCTCGTCCTTGAACATCTCGGGATCGACGGCCGACAGGACGTCGATCAGCGGGTCGATGATGCCCCGCAGATCGTCGAGGGCGTCGTCCGTCAGCACCGCGAGCGCCTTGCCCATCAAGGAATGCCGTTTGCCCAGTCGGATCGCGACCTCGGGGAGCGTGAGCCTGCCCAGATCAATGTGCTCAAGACGAGCCAGCAGCATGGCAAACGTCAGCGTCTGACTGTATTGGTCCGCGAACTCCTCCGGACGAGCGTCGGGGAAGAGCAGGTCCTTCCAGTTGTCGGCCAGGATCGAGAACGCAGCGTCAGCCTCCCCGTGCTCCTCGCAGATCAGGCGTTCGGTGACCTCATCACGCAGCAGGGCGCAGATTCCCGCGATGCGCTTGACCAGTTCGTTGATGCTGTCGTGGACGATGGGCGCCGGCAGGAAGAAGTGCGTGAGGGCACGCTCGAACCCGGTGTCCGCGACGACGAGTTGCCGGCTACCCGAATCAAGGTCTCCGACCAGGATTCCGGTCGGACCCACCTGTACGCCGAAACGGTAGACCGCCCACTGGTATCCGTCGGTGTACAGCACGTTGTGGAGGGCCTTGATCTTCTCCCACTGCTTTCGGTCGTGGGTCTTGATCGACCACTTCTCCGGATCGGCCCCTGAGCCAGGCTGCTTCAGCTCGACGTGCCCTATGGTCCTGCCGCCGCAGGCGATGGCGAAGTCGGGTCGGATCCCGAGTTCTTTGACACGGCTCTGACCGTGGACGATGAGTTTGAGGCGTTGCCTGGAGGCCATATCGCGCAGCAGTTGTTCCACTGGCGCTGTGAGGGTGTCCTCCCTACTGCTGACCGCCCCTGCGGGACCTTGCAGCTTGGCCCGGACCTCCTCGCCGAACCGGGCGACGAGATCCGCGACCGGTCCGGTCGAGCCCTTCCGCGCCCAGGCGTCCCCTCTTGCCATCGGCCCCCCAAGGCTGCACCCACGCCGACGATCAGACCCATACAGAATGCCCATGACATCCCAAGTAGCAAACTCCATGGGATGTGGGTCGATTGGTGACATGTAGCCAAAGACCCTGGCGCGGAGGCTGGTTGGAGCGTGGGCCGGGCGTGTGTCCCTGGTGTGCGTCCTCGTGCGGAGCGCAATCGGTGCACGGTACGGGCGATCGTGCAGGTGACAGCGGTGCGAACTTGGGCTCGACCGGCGCAGTTCCCGGGCTGGGCGCCTGAACAGCCACAACAGCCGGGTGAACACCAGCCCTGGCCCAGCTCTTCCCCTCCTCCGCCCGGGTCTCCCTGCCGTGTCTGCCGTGCCTGAGGGAGTAGCGGCCGCCCCATGTCATCAACGTGACACGCCCGCTCCCGCGCCAACTTCGCTCGATCAGTCCGCGCTACGGAAGGATCCAGGCAGTGTTGTTCGACCTCCTGAGCGCGGCGGGCTTGGCAGCGACTGCCGCAGTGGCCTGGCGGATTGGACAGTCTGCTTTCGGAGCCTTTGTCACTCGGCATCTGCGACGCGCCTGATGCTCCCCACGGATTAAAAGGCGTTGTCTGATTCTCCGTCAGTTCACTTTAAAACACCCCGCGTTGGCTGAAGCGAGCGTCCACAGGCCCAAGGTCGAGTCGTTTCCTGATGAGACTCTGCCTGTTGTCGGCGTGATCTGAATATCTCGTCCTGCGGCGCGTTCAGCGCCTCTCGTTTCTCGCATATTCGGCAAATCGTGGCGAGTTGTGTCAGATCCTCAGTGGAGGCGTGCTTTCGATTTCGGTCGGCACGGCTGGAATCGTTCGCATTCCAGCATCAAACTCCATTTACGTGTGGCGCATGTCACTAAGCCCTCTGTGGTGTTTCCGTTCTTACGTTCCGTGATGTCTGTTTGTGGTGGCCTGGACCTTCGCGTGAACCTCCGCTTAATGTCTCGTTCACGATCTGTAGAGGATCAGTAACGATGGGGCAGGGTCTGGGGAGGCTCTGCGGGGAGGGTGTGTCATGCCTGGGGGCAGACGTCTGCGTGTTGCCGGGTTGGGGTTGTCCGCCGTGGTGACGCTGAGCGTGCTCATGCCGGGCGACGCTTTGGCCGCTGCTCCTCGTGAGGCAGCGCCCGCCGCGGCGTCGACCGCCGGCAGTGCGGATGCCCCGGATGCGGTGACTGAAGCCGAGGCTCTGGCTCAGGCGAAGCGCGAGGGCGAGCCTGTTGAGATCGCTTCCCTGCGTGGGGAGAGCAGCGAAGTCTTCGCGACGCCGGACGGGAATCTGGAGGCCAGGGAGCATCTGCGGCCCGTGCGGGCGCGTGTGGACGGTGCGTGGAAAGCGATCGACACCGGCCTGGCGAAGGCCGGAGCGGGCATGGTCGCGCCGAAAGTGACGGCCGTTGACCTGGAGTTCTCGGGCGGTGGGGACGTGCCGCTGGTGCGGATGACGAAGGCGGGGAGGCAGCTGGCGCTGACCTGGCCGGGCCGGCTTCCCGCGCCGCAGTTGCAGGGTGACACCGCGACGTACCCGGACGTCCTCCCGGGCGTCGACCTTCGGCTGGGCGCGCAGGAAGACGGGTTCACGCAGTTGCTCGTCGTGAAGTCGGCCGAGGCCGCTGCGAGCCAGGAGCTGGCCGAGCTGCGGCTGAAGTTGGACGCCGGTGGCATGGATGTGCTGAAGACGAGCACCGGTGGTCTGGAGGCCGTCGACAAGGGTGCCGGCGGTGCGGTGTTCGAGGCGCCGCAGCCGATGATGTGGGACTCCAGCCCGGGAACGTCCACGGAGCAGGCGAAAACGTTGTCCGCCCGGACCGCTGCGGCAGCCGCCGTTGCTGACGGCGGTGGAGAGCCGGGTGCGGGGGAGTCGGGGAAGCTGGCGCCCGTCGCCGTGACCGTGCCGGCCGGGCAGGACGAGTTGGTCCTGAAGCCGGACGCGGATGTGCTGAAGGGCGACGACACCGTGTACCCGGTGTTCATCGACCCGCAGTGGTACTCGCCGAAGGCGTCGGCGTGGACGATGGCGTCGAAGTACTGGGCGACTTCACCGCAGTGGAAGTTCAACGGCGACCCGGATTCCGGCATGGGGTACTGCAACTGGTCGTACTGCAAGCCGAATGACACCAAGCGGCTGTTCTACCGGATCCCGGTGTCGAGGTTCGCGGGGAAGTCCGTGCTGTCGGCGGAGTTCGTGGTGCGTAACACCTGGTCGGCTTCGTGCGACGCGAGGGGCGTACAACTGTGGCGTACGAAGGACATCTCGTCGTCGACGACGTGGAACTCGCAGAACGCGTCCGGGTTCTGGATCGACCATCTGAAGACGGAGTCGTTCGCGTACGGCTACGACGGTTGCTCGTCGAAGGACGCGGAGTTCAATGTGAAGTCGGCGGTTCAGCAGGCCGCCGACAAGAAATGGTCCACGATGACGTTCGGCATGCAGGCGTCGAGCGAGTCGGACGCCTATGGGTGGAAGCGGTTCTCGGACGACGCGTATCTGCGGGTGACGTACAACCGTCCGCCGTCGCAGATCAAGATGTCACAGTTGACCATGGAGTACGGCGGCGTCTGCAAGAAGCCCGCCGACACCGCACGGGTGCGTACCCTCGGCAAGATCTACGCGAACAGTGTCACCGACCCTGACGGCGATACCGTCTCGGTGCAGTTCCAGGCCAAGTGGGATGCCGGAGACGGCAAGGGGCTCATCGCACGGTGGAAGCCGGCGCTGACGTCATCCAAGAAGTCGGGCTCGACGTTCTCGATCTCCTTGCCCACCTCTGTCCCCGCCAACAAGACGGTGCACTGGTATGCCCGTTCGTACGACGGAGCGCAGTACTCGCCGTGGTCCTACGCGGGCGATCCGACGGGCTGCTACTTCGTCTACGACACGTCGGTTCCCAAGGCACCGACGATCGGGTCCGGTGAGTACCCGGCCTCGGCACCAGAAGATCCGAATGACCCGTGGTACGACGGCGTGGGCATCTACGGTTCGTTCGAGCTCAAGTCGACATCGACGGACGTGAATCGCTATCGCTGGGGGTTCAACGGCGATCCGATTTCGGCGAATCAGGTGTCGACGTCGGGCGGTGCGGCCAAGACAGTGAAGGTTCTTCCGGCGAAGCCGGGGCTGAACTTCGTCACGGCGCAAGCCTTCGACGCGGCGGGTAATGGCTCGGAGGTGCGGACGTACCAGTTCCGGGTGAAGACGGGCCAGCCGGCGCGTGCCACATGGCAGTTGGACGAAGGGACGGGCGCCGCCCAGGCGGAGGGTTCGACTCCGCCTCGCACCCTTGCGCTGCAGGGTGGTGCGACCAGCGGGGTGGACGGCACGCTGGGGAAGGCGCTTTCGCTGAACGGTACAGATGCCTATGCGTCGACTGATCTATCCGTGGTGGACACCACGCGCGGTTTCTCGGTCTCCGCCTGGGTCAAGCTGGACTCGAAGCCTGACCATGCGGCGATGGTGGCCTCGCAGATCGGCAATCACACGGCGGGCTTCGAGCTGTACTACTCGGCGTCGTACGACCGCTGGGTGTTCAACACCTTTGCCGACGACCAGCCCGGCGCGACCATTGTGCGGGCGATGGCCAGTACCCCAGGCGGTGTTCAGGCCGGTGCATGGACGCATCTGGCCGGCGCCTACGACGGTGTGACCAAGAAGCTTCAACTGTTCGTAAATGGTCAACTGGCGGGCGAGGCGACACAGAACATCAGCTGGAACGCGCGTCGTGGCCTGCAGATCGGGGCCGGTTCCACGAGCGGTGCGTTGAAGGACTTCCTGCCCGGAGCCATCGACGAGGTGCAGCTGTTCGATAAGCCGCTTGTCCAGGGCGAGGTCGGAACGCTGTACGCCAAGCAGACGGTCGGTGACCCTGGCCGCCCTGCCGTCGCCGTGTTCCCTCTGGACGAGGCTGCCGGTGCCACCGAGATCGTGGGCCACGGCGGCGTGGTCGCGGCGACCTACTCCGGCGGCGTGACCACGGGCGTGCCCGGTATAGCGGGCAAGGCCGCCCGGTTCAACGGCACCGACGCCTACGGGAAGATTGGCCGGCTGCGAGCCCCTCACGTCAACACATCACGCAGTTTCACCATCTCCGCGTGGGCCAAGCTGGACAAGAAGCCGGGCGGTGCGGCGATCATCACCGCGCAGGCGGGGCAGTACGCGCCCGGCTTCGAGTTGTACTACTCCCAGGTTTACGACCGGTGGGCGTTCAATCAGTACTCCGCTGATGCCGTGGACGCGAAACCGGTGCGGGCCATGCAACCTGACGGGGCCAAGGCGTACGTGGGTGAGTGGGTGCATCTGGTCGGTGTTCATGACCCGGTCACCAACATGCTGACGCTGTACGTGAATGGTGCTGAGGCGGGCAGGACGGAGCTGGCAGGTGCGTTCTACGCGGACCAGGCCATGTATCTGGGCGTCGGCTCGTACAACGGGCAGCTCGCCAACTACTTTCCCGGATCGATCGACGACGTCCGGCTCTTCGACCGGCCGGTGTCGGCTGCTGAAGTGCAGCAGTTGTTCAAGCAGCGTGCGCTGGTCAAGGGACGCTGGAAGTTCGAGGGCGCTTCGGGGACACCGCCCGTGACCCCGGACGCGTCGGCCGCCGGGAATGGCATGACGCTGTACGGCGGACCTGAGGTCGGATCCGGGTGGGTCGACGGAGGAGTGACGCTCGACGGCGTCGACGACTATGGGATGACATCCGTGCCACCTGTGGACACGGGCGCAAGTTTCACGGTCACGGCGTGGGCTCAGGCGGCTGCGGTACCCAAGGCCGGTGTGGCGCTGCTCAGCGCTTCGGGTGCGGTGAACAACGCGTTCGCGGTCCGCTATGTACCAAGTGCCACCCCCGACACTGATCCCGGCCGCTGGCAGATCGCCATGGCCGGTGCGGACAGCGCAAATGCCACGGTCAGACAGGTGGAGAACGGTCAGTTCTACAGTGCGGCCGAATGGACCCATCTGGCACTGGTCTACGACGGCTTCGCGAAACAGCTTTCCCTCTATGTGAACGGAGAGCTGGAAGAAGTCGCCTGCGCGGACGCCGACGGTGACGGCGAGTCCGACGACACGGCCTGCACGGACCGCTTGTCCTGGGCAGATGACGTGCTGGCCTTCAAGGCGCCGGGCTCGATGGTCCTTGGTCGCGCCAGGACCGACGGGACCTGGGGTGAGTACTGGCCGGGTGCCGTGTCGGATGTGTGGGCGTTCCAGGGTGCATTGACGGCTGCCCAGGTCGCGGAACTCGCGGTCGGCAGGCCGGGCATGGCCACAGACGTTCCCAGCGGCGACTAACTCTCCCGGTGTGTGGGGCCGGAATGCGGGCCCGTCACAGCGCACAGCGTGTGCCAACTCAACTTCCGCCCCGCTCCGAACCGGTCGTGCCGGTCGGCGTACTCAGCGAAGGACGAAGGACAGGATGAACGGCAGATCGAGCAAGCGGTTCAGGACGCTGCGGCGACGTGTCGCGCTGGCCTCGGCCGCCGTGATGGTCGGCACGCTCCTCCAAGCCATGACGCCGTCGGCCGTGGCGGCTGACGACGGGAAGGGCCGTCCTGACCTTCCCAGTTCGGAGAAGTCGGTGCCGAGCGTGGACGCCAAGGTCAAGCCGCGCACGCTGATGAAGGGGCCAAGGACCCCGAAGGCAGCTCCTGAAGCGGCATGGCCGAAGGCGGCGACCTCGGTGGTGGAGTTGCCCTCTGCCGGTGCGAAGAGCGGTGCCGTCTCCGCCAGTTCAGAAGGCGTGCCCGTTACTCTCGACACTCGTGTGAAGGCCAGTACCAAGGCGGCGAGCGGTGCCGTCGAGGCTCGTGTCCTCGGCCAGAAGGCCGCGAAGAAGGCCGGCGTCGACGGCCTGTTGCTTACCCTTCGGTCCAAGACGCGGGACGGCCAGGCGGCCGTCAGCAGCGCCGGCCGCGTGCGCGCTCACCTTGACTACGCCGACTTCGCAGGCGCGTATGGAGGCGGCTATGCCTCCCGTCTGACGGTGGTGGAGCTGCCGGCATGCGCGCTCACCACACCGGAGAGGCAACAGTGCCGTACCGGCAAGCCGGTGGAGAGTGTCAACGACACCGAGAAGCAGGCCCTGACCATCCCGAGCGTGGCTCTGAGGACTGGCGCGCCCACCGTGCTGGCGGCAGTCGCGGCAGCGGAGAGCGACAAGGGGGACTACACAGCCACGTCACTTTCGGCGTCGGCGGCGTGGAACACCAGCCTCAACACAGGTGACTTCACCTGGTCCTACGACATGCCGGTGCCCGATGTGCCCGGGAGTATGAAGCCGAGCGTGGGGCTGTCGTACTCGTCGGGCTCGGTCGACGGGCGTACGGGAAGTACCAACAATCAGGCGTCCTGGGCGGGTGACGGCTTCAACCTATGGCCCGGCTTCATCGAACGCCGCTACAAGCCGTGCGCCGACGACGGTGTGAAGAACGCGGACGGGAACAAACCCGGTGATCAGTGCTGGGCCTACGACAACGCGGTCATCACCTTCAACGGCAAGGGCGGCGAACTCGTCCCCGACGGCGCCAACTCCTGGAAGCTCAAGAAGGACGACGGCACCAAGATCGACCGTCTGAAGTCGGCCGACCGCGGTAACGGCGATGACGACGGCGAGTACTGGCGGTTGACCGACCCGAGCGGCACCCGCTACTACTTCGGCTACAACCGCCTGCCCGGTTGGGCGGACGGCAAGGAGACCACCGACTCGACGTGGACCGTCCCCGTCTACGGCAACAACTCCGGCGAACCCTGCAACAAGGCCACGTTCGCCACCTCCTGGTGCCAGCAGGCATGGCGGTGGAACCTCGACTACGCCGTCGACGTCCACGGCAACGCCATCGCCTACTACTACGACAAGGAGACCAACTCCTACGGCCGCAATCTGGAGGCCAAGGACAACACCTCCTATGTCCGCGGCGGCACGCTCGACCGGATCGAGTACGGCCTGAAGTCCTCCTCCATGTACGACACCAAGGCCCTGGGCAAGGTCAACTTCACCAACGGTGAGCGCTGCCTGCCCAACGCTTCGACCACCTGCTCGTCCATCACCACGGACGCGGCCTACTGGTACGACACCCCGTGGGACCTGAACTGCGATGCGGGCAAGGACTGCGACAAGGGACGTCTCTCGCCGTCGTTCTTCACCCGCAAGCGGCTGACCCAGGTCACCACACAGGTCTACAACGGCAGTGCGTACAAGGACGTCGACTCGTGGAAGCTGACCCACCGCTGGGGCATGGCCGACACCGACTACCAACTCCTCCTCGAATCCGTCCAGCGCACCGGACACACCGGGCCCACCGCCACCCCGGCCATCTCTCTGCCGAAGACCACCTTCGCCTACACCCAGCTCGCCAACCGGCTGGACAAGACCGGCGACGGCTACGCCCCCTTCATCAAGGACCGCCTGTCCACGGTCGCCGACGAATCGGGTGGCCAGATCGACGTCAACTACTCGGCCGCGGCCTGTGACTGGAACGCGCTCCCGACTCCGCAGACGAACACCACCCGCTGCTTCCCTCAGTACACCGGAATCAACTCGTCGGACGACCGTGAACTGCATTGGTTCAACAAGTACGTCGTCAAGTCCGTGACTGCGACCGACCGAACGGGCGGGGCACCCGACCAGGTCACCTCGTACGACTACAAGGGCGACGCGGCATGGCACTTCGATGATGACGACGGGCTGACGAAGGAGAAGTTCAAGACCTGGTCCCAGTGGCGCGGGTACGGACAGGTGCGCGTCCAGACCGGCGGCCAGGGCGGCGCTTCGGCGATGAAGTCGCAGGCGGACACCTACTTCCTGCGTGGCATGAACGGCGACCGCAAGGACACCACCGGCGGAACCAAGAGCGTCACGGTCACTCTGGGCGAGGGCGAGGGCGACCCGATCACCGACGCCGAGGCGGCGGCCGGCTTCGCCTACAAGACCGTCGGCTATTCCGGCCCGGACGGGAAGGTCCTGTCCAAAACAGTCAACCGACCGTGGTATCACCAGACGGCGAAGAAGGACCGTGACTGGGGTGCGGTAACGGCCAACTTCACGGGCACGGCACACACCAAGACGTTCACCTCCCTGGACGACGGTGCCGGCGCCAAGTGGCGCATCACGTCCGCCTCCACCACCCACGACACGGTGGCCGGGCGGATCACCCAGGTCGACGACTACGGCGACAACTCCACTTCCGCCGACAACCAGTGCACACGCACCACGTACGCCGCCACCGCCACGGACACGATCCTCACCCTGCCGTCCCGCGTCGAGGCCGTCGCCAAGTCCTGTGACGCCACGGTCAGCCGGCCCGACGACGTGATCTCGGATGAGCGCACGGCCTACGACGGCGGCGCCTACGACGCGACCCCGACAAAGGGGGATGTGACCGGGAGTGCGGTGCTGAAGGAGTACAAGGGCACCTCGGCGGTCTATCTGGAGTCGGGTGCCACCTACGACGCCTATGGCCGTGAACTGACGAAGACCGACCTCACAGCCGACCTGACGGTCTCTGCCACCGGAACGGCGACGCGCGCAGTACGCGGCGACGGCCGCACGACGACGACTGTGCGCACTCCCGTCACCGGCTTCCCCACCACTACCAAGGTCACCACTCCGCCGGCGAAGGCGGGCGACGCGACCACGGCACAGACTTCCAGCACTGCCCACGACGGCCTCCGTGGCCTGCCGCTGACACAGACCGACACCAACGACAAGGTCATATCCTTCAGCTACGACGCGTTGGGGCGTTCGTCCAAGATCTGGCTCGCCAACCGGCTGACCGGCCAGACACCCACCTACGAGTTCACTTACTCCGTCACCGACAACGAACCGGTCGCGGTGGGCACCAAGACCCTTGGCAACCGGGGAGTGCAGCGCACCTCGTATGCCCTCTACGACGGCTTCCAGCGCCCTCGCCAAACCCAGGAACCCGGTCCTAACGGTGGACGGTTGCTCTCCGACACCTTTTACGATGAACGCGGCCTCACCGCGAAAGAGTTCGTGACCTACCACGCGGCGGGGGCCCCCGCCACCGTCCTGTCCGAACCGAAAGACGCCCTCGGTGTCGAGACGCAGAACCACTACACCCATGACGGTCTCGGACGCCAGACGGAGGCCCGGCAGATCGCCGGCAATGGCGACGGCGGACCCGTGCTGTCCACCACCAGGACGATCTACGGCGGTGACCGCACCACCGTCATCCCGCCCGTCGGTGGCACCGCCACCACCACGCTGACCGACGCACGCGATCAGACGACTGAACTGCGCCAGCACCACCAGCGCACTGTGGGCGCCGCGTTCGACGCGACACTCTACGACTACACGCCGCGTGGCGAATTGAAGAAGGTCACTGGCCCGGACAAGAGCGTCTGGACGTATGAGTACGACCTTCTCGGACGCAAGAAGGTTGTCACCGATCCGGACAGAGGCAGAACGGACAACGAGTACGACGACCGAGGTCAGTTGACGTCCACCAAGGACTCCCGAGCGAAGACCCCGGCGCTCTGGTACGGCTACGACAACCTCGGCCGCAAAACCGAGATACGGGAAGGCTCGTCCACCGGCACCCTGCGCTCGAAGTGGGTGTACGACACGATCAACGGCGCGAAGGGGCAACTGGCCGAGTCGAGCCGCTACGAAGGCGGCAACGCCTACACGTCCAAGGTCGTCGCGTACGACCGGCAGTACCGGCCGCTGCGCACGTCCGTCACGATTCCGTCCGCCGAGGGTGCTCTCCAGGGCACGTATCTGACGACGATGTCGTACAACGTGTCCGGACTCGTACAAGGCATCGGCTACACGAACGCGGGTGCCCTGTCCGCCGCGACCGCGGTCTTCACTTACGACGACGCCACGCTGCGTCCCACAATTCTCGACGGCAGCCAGGGACTCAAGGCCACCACCAGCTACAGCCTCACCGGCAAGCCGCTCCAGTACGAATTGGAAAACAGCGGTAGCAAGAAGACCTGGGCCACCAACTCCTACGAGTGGGGCACCCAGCGACTGGCCACCTCGCGCGTCGACCGCCAGGAAATCGCCGGCGTCGACCAGAGCAACACCTACCGCTACGACGAGGCGGGCAACGTCCTGTCGGTGGCCGACGTCTCCCGCTCCGGCACCGACAACCAGTGCTTCACCTACGACTACCTGCGCCGCCTGACCGAAGCATGGACCCAGAACACCACCGGGTGTGCCACCGCCCCGAGCAGCAGCGCTCTGGGCGGACCTGCTCCGTACTGGAACTCCTACAGCTACGACGCGGTCGGCAACCGCCTCACCGAAACCCTCCACAACACCGTCGGCGACACAGCCCAGGACATCAAGCGTTCCTACGACTATCCGGACCCGGGTGCACCCCAGCCACACACCCTGTCCACGGTGACCACCACCGGCCCGACGGGCACGGCGCAGGACAGCTACGGCTACGACGAGACCGGCAACACCACCACCCGCACGCTCGGCGGTGACACCCAGTCACTCCTCTGGGACGCCGAGGGCCGTCTCGCCAAGGTGACTCAACCCGTCGAGGGTGGGTCCGACAAGGTCACCGAGTACCTGTACGACACCGAGGGCAACCGTCTCATCGGCCGCACGCCCACTGCGACCACCCTGTACCTCGGCAGCACCGAAGTCACCCTGGCCAAGGGTTCAACCACTCCCAAGGCCACCCGCTACTTCGACCTCGGCGGCGGCCACCAGGCCGTCCAGAAGGACGACGGCAGTGTCTCGATCACTCTCGCCGACCACCACGGCACGGCCCAACTCGCCATCGAGGCCGCCACCCAGAAGCTCTCTCAACGCCGCTCCATGGTCTTCGGTGGCACCCGCGGCACCGAGCCGACCGACTGGCCTGGCACGAAGGGTTTTGTCGGCGGCACCGACGACACCACGTCAACCGGTCTCACCCACCTCGGCGCCCGTGAATACGACCCGTCCATCGGTCGGTTCATCAGTGTCGACCCGATCATGGATCTGACCGATCCCCAGCAGAGCCACGGATACACCTACGCCAACAACAACCCCGTCACCCTGTCCGATCCCACCGGCCTTCGGCCGGACGGAGTCTGCGGCGGCAACACCGACCGATGCGTACCGAGCTACTCGAAGTCCGGCGTCCCTGTTACCCACAACGAGTCCTGGAGCCGACAGCGCGACGGCTGGTACTGGCAGAGGTACGTCGAAGGCAACGACGGAAGACGCTGGTACACCCGCTCCTGCCTCAGCTGCGGGAAGATGGTCGATCTGACACCGCGGGAGCAGCACTGGACTGAAATTCTGGATGCGGTTGCATTCATCCTTCCGGAAATCACCCCGGTCTCCGATTCGATCATCGGAATCCATGCAGCCTCCGAGGGGGACTGGGATGAGGCGACCTGGCGGGCGCTGGGTGCTCTGGGTCCGGGGTTGAGCAAGCTACGCCTCGTAGCCAAGGGCATGCGTGGAAAATCGTGTTCCCCCAACAGCTTCGTACCCGGAACGCGAGTGCTGATGGCGGACGGCAGCACCAAGCCGATCGAGGAAGTGAAGAACGGCGACCAGGTCCTGGCAACCGACCCGGAGACCGGTGAGACGGCTGTAAAGACCGTCACCGCCGAGATCAAGGGCGAGGGATCCAAGCGTCTGGTAAAGATCACGGTCGACATCGACGGCGACGAAGGCACCGGTACGGCAACCATCACCGCAACAGACGGCCACCCCTTCTGGGTCCCCGAGCTGGGCGAATGGATCGACGCCACCGACCTCAAGGCCGGCCAGTGGCTCAAGACCAGCGCCGGCACCAAGGTCCAGATCACCGCGATCGAGCGCCGGACGGCCGAGGACGCCACTGTCCACAATCTCACCGTCGCTGACCTTCACACGTACTATGTGCTGGCAGGCGCCACGCCGGTACTCGTCCACAATTGCGGCGGAGCCGTTCCCGGACATCCGGGAAGTTGCGATTGCGCCAACGGAGGAGTGCCGAAGGTACGAAATGGAAAGCTCGCGGGAGACGTTCATCCCAAGACGGGTGTTCCATTCGATGGAGATGGTTTCCCTGACTTCTCCGCATGGCGTCACCCGCAGGTTCCGGACGTACGGATTCAGCTCACCGGCAGTCGCCCTAGAGACTTCAGACTAGCCAATCAGGCGGCTGGGTTGAGTGAAACTCCAGCTGGCTATACATGGCACCATCATCAAGATCGTGGGCTCATGCAGCTCATTGACAGGCAGATCCATGCCGACACTGGGCATACGGGAGGTTTCTGATGGCGGAGCTATTCGAGGATAGTGACTACTACACTGGACCTCCCCTCGACGAAAACATGATCCGCCGAGCCGAGGAAGATCTTGGCGTGCATCTGCCCAGCAGCTACGTTGAGGTGTTGCTCCACCGAAACGGCGGGACCCCGAGGCGGCGCTGCTGCCCTACGACTTTTCCGACGTCGTGGGCCGACGATCACTTCGAGATCAGCGGGATCCGAGGGATCGGTGGATCCTGGGGAATTGACTCATTGTCTGGCAGGGGTAGCTCGTACCTGATTTCAGAGTGGGAGTATCCGCCTATCGGGGTGGTGATTTGCGATACACCTTCCGCTGGTCACGACACTGTGATGCTCGACTATTCAGAGTGTGGCCCTTCGGGTGAACCGTCTGTGGCATACATCGATGAGGATCGTATTCCCAGGCGAGTCGCAGATTCGTTTCAGGATTTCTTGGAGCGACTTGTTAAGCAGGAATCGTTCAGTTGATTCACGGGAATCAACTGAATGACCCAGTTGGCATTTGAAGGCCCCCTTCGCAGGCGCAATGCGGAGGGGGCCTTGTGTGTTTGACGGCAAACGCTGACGGCAACGTCAGCGGACGACGGCTGCGGTGGGTGGGTCGTCGGGTCGTCGTCGCCCTGGCTGAGGGCGGTGCCGAGCGTGTCGATGGCGTGGCGATGGAGGCGGAGGCGTACGTGGGCGTAGACGCCGGCGGTGACGCCGATGTGGGCGTGGCCGAGGAGTTCCTTGATCACGACGAGGTCGACTCCCTGTTCCAGGAGCAGGGTGGCGGTCGAGTGGCGGAGGTCATGGAAGCGGATGCGGCGGAGTCCGGCCCGGTTGAGGAAGCTGCGGAAGCGGCGTGTGAGGTTGGCCGGGTCGAGAGGCCGTCCGGTCGGTGTGGTGAAGACGAGGCCGCTGTCTGTCCAGGCTGATCCTGCTGTCTCTCGCTCTTTGTGCTGGCGTTCCTGGTGCTTCTTGAGGGAGCGGAGGCATTCGGTGGGGAGGGCGATGCGGCGTTCGGACGCGCGGGTCTTGGTGGGCAGGTGCGTGAGGCCGCCGGTGCGGGTGCGCTGGAGCGAGCGCCGGACGCTGGCCGTTCCGGTGGTGAGGTCGAGTTCTTCCCAGTGGAGGCCGAGGAGTTCGCCTTTGCGGAGGCCGGTGCGGAGGGCGAGTTCGTAGAGTGCGTGGAGCCGGTCGGTGTGGGCGGCGTCGAGGAACTGGCGGGCCTCGGCCGCGGTGATGGGCCGGAAGCGCCTGGGCTGGTGCGTGGTGGTCTTGACGTTCCGGGCGACGTTGCGGGGCAGCTCGTCTTCGCGGACGGCGTGTTCAAGGCGACCCGCTGACGCGGGTCGCGCGCGGCACGGCCGCCCACCCGGCCCGCTCTCGGCTCCGCCACCGCGGGCCGGCCAGCGACCAGGCCGCGCAAAGGCAGCACAGCGGACGATCGGAAGCGCAGAGAAGCCGGACGGGCCAGCACGGCGAGCGCCAGGCCGACGGCGAGGCAACGGCGGGGAGTTGGCCGGGGCGGGGGCCCGAAGGTGGGGTCGGTCGGCTCCGTGGGCTTTACCCACCTCCCCGGGCCGGGGCCCGCGTCGGGCAAGGCCAGGGGGCCACTCGTTCAAATTCCGGGCAGGATCACGACCTGCCCGATTTGCCGGGCCAGTGTACGGCCCCCTGGCCATGCCCGACCCCAACCCCGGCAGGACACCGGCCAAAGCCCACTCCACCGCCCTCACGCGCGGAGCCGTCTGACGGCAACACGGGCGTACGCCAGGGCGCTTCCACGCACACCCACGAACAGGCCAGAATTCGCTGACCAGCAGAAATGCAGGTGCGCCCGCCGGGCGAGCACACGTACTGTGTGCTGGCTGGGCAGACACCGGTCCTTGTACACAACAGCAACATTTGTGCTACGGGTAAGGCGCCTGAAGCTCCCACCATTGACATCGGCAACTACCGAGGGAGGTTCCAGGCGTCCTTTGGGACGCCCACCATGCCATCCCGCAGGAGTATCGAAACCACCGAGAGTTTGGTGACTTTGACTTTGATGCGCCATCGAACATGCGTGAAGTGCCCGGCAGCAGAATGAAGTCCCGTGGAGCCAACGTCCATCAAGAAATAACCAACCAATGGAAATGGTTTAATGACATGAATCCGAATCCCTCGCGAGCTCAAATCGAGGACTTCGCTGGGTAGATCGATAGGAGATACGGTGACTATTTTTGGGCCGAACGTTGATAGCTGGATCGACGAAATGTCGTGCCTGGCCTCACGGTTTGTCGCGGGGTTCGAGAGTCGGCATGGGTATCCGCCAGGCGAGCATTATGTGTCAAGAGCCACTTATGGCGACGGTCGCGACGCGCTTGCAGCCGTTCTGACTGACGCGGGCGCGAGGGACTTGATCGAGTTCTATTCGCACGTTGCTCAAATTTCCTTGCCTGATGTCGGTCCAGGGCTCTTTGTCGACGGGGCCGAGTGCGTGGTTGAGGGGGTTGGCGGAGCACAGCCAACGCAGGTGCGTAGCGTGCCCAACCGAACTATCGCGGTGTTTGGCTCTGACGGTGGCGGCGCATTGATTGCCGTCGACCGTCAGACCGGAGAGATTGTTCGACTGGAAGGCGGATCCCTCATCGGTGATGTCTATGAGGTGGAAGAGCCTGGGGCGCAGGTGATCGCGCAAGATTTCGAGGGATTCATGCAATTTCTATCTGATGAATTGCTGCGACAGATTCCCTCCGAGAGATAGACAACTGACGGCAAGGCCAGCGGCGGGGTGGCGCAGGATGGGCGGTTCGTCGTTGTCGCCGTTGGCCGACTTGCCTGAGTCCTCTGGGTCCCAGGCTGAGCCGGGGTCCTTCGGGTCGTGGTGGTCAGGGGTTTGCCGGTCAGTCGGCCGGACGGGGCAGTGCGGCGAGGCGGTGGAATGCTGTGGTGAGTTCGTTTCTCCAAGGCCAGGTCGCTGATATCCGCAATCGCAGACGGCGGTCACCGAGGGTGAGGCGTGCGGCGACGTGCAGCAGCCCGGTAGCGGAG
Source organism: Streptomyces sp. NPDC091292 (assembly GCF_044757265.1). Classification (NCBI taxonomy): domain Bacteria; kingdom Bacillati; phylum Actinomycetota; class Actinomycetes; order Kitasatosporales; family Streptomycetaceae; genus Streptomyces; species Streptomyces sp. NPDC091292. Next base: position 210,934 of record NZ_JBIVUQ010000009.1, read on the forward strand.
TTTCTTCGGCTCGGTAGCCGCGAGTTCGCCTTCCAGCAGCAGGACGCGCATCCACGTCAGCAGATCGATCGCTGTGAGGCTGAGTTCGAGCCATACAGCGTTGATGTTGAAGCCGCGGGAGGGGAAGCGGTAGAAGCCGGTGGTCTTGCCGCACCGGATGTGGTCTTCGACGGTGGCATGCCCGCGGTGACGGACTTCGGGGAACTGGGCGGAACCGCCACCACAGTTCGGTGCGGTGGTGAGGAACACCTGATGCCGCAGGCCCTCGTCCTGGTCGACCAAGACAGTTGGGCCCCGGGGCGCGGTCGTTCGCGGCGCACGACGATGCGAGTGTCGGCGGGGTAGCCGTCCAGGTCGACCATGCCGGACAGCTCGGCGACCTCGGCGCCATCACGCAGCGTCCCGTCCTGGTTCAGGGCGGGACGCCGTCCGGTAATAGGCGGCCCAGCCGCGTACGATCGGATTGACCGTCCGCAGCACCGCGAGGGCCTTCGTGCCTCGCAGGGCACGAACTCCTCACGCAGCCTGGCCCGGATCCGCCTGATGGTCGGCTGCGCTCGGTTAGATCAGCAGTTTGCCGCTTATGTAGCGGCGCACGTTGAATCCGAGGAAGTCAAAAGGGGGTGTCCGCTGATGGACCTGTGGAGCCTTACAGGAGGGCTGTCTCTCGCCAGGATGAGGCCAATCCTTGAGGTTGCTGGGGCCTCGCGCCTGGCAGAGATCGACGACATCGTCGCCGGGTGCAGTGCTCCAGGGGTTCCTGGAGGTGCAGAGAAGCTAACTTCGCTGAGGAGCTGGCGAAGCGAGATCGGTTCTCTGGAGGACTCGTCCACCCCGACCTATTTTCAATCGACAGCTGCTGGCGTAGCTATTCTGGTGGCGTCGCAAGAGCTACCTGCAAGCGATCGGGAGTGGAGGATCAGATCAAGCGTGGGAAACTTTTGGGATTCCTGCGATGACCTGTTGCATGCCGGCGGTGGATACTCAAGGGGCGAGTTTCAGGGGATTAAGACGACCCTTCGAGGAGTCGAGGAAATCTGGCATCATGGAGATATCCGCCTGTTGTTCGACGAAGGTGCCGATGTCGCGGACGTCTATGCGGAACGCCTCTCTAGGATTCGTTCCAATTATCCGAAGCGTCGGCAGATTGCGCGATTCGTAGCCGAGTGTGCTGGGTGGAATACTCCGACCATTTCTCCGTAAATTCAGATGGGGTTACCGAAGTCTGGTAGCAATGCGACGGAGCCCTCATCGACGGTGATGCCGATGAGGGCTCTGCGACGTTTGACGCTACGTCAGCGGACGATGGCTGTGGCGGGTGGGGCGCCAGGGTCGTCGTCGGTCACACCGAGTGCGTTGCCGAGGGCGTCGATGGCTTGGCGACGCTCGTTCTGGCATTCACCCTGCCTGTCAGACCCAGGCCCCCCGGGACACCAGGCGTCGAACGAAGCCATCGTGGCCGCTGGGCCGCTGGGCCGCTGGGCCGCTGGGCCGCTGGGCCGCTGGGCGGCTGGGCGGCTGGGCCGCTGGTGATGTCGCCCTTGCTGCTTGCCGAGATCGATCACGTCGCCACTCGCGAACTCGGTCGCGAAGCGGCGCTCAGTGCGGTCGATGACATTCGAAACTGGATGCGCCGTGGCCGCGTCGCCGTCCCCGAGATCACGGAAGACCACTTGGGGTCGCTCAGTCCGTGCGCGCTCGCTACCTCGACCTCGACCTGGGTCTGGCGGATGCCGTGAACGTGGCTCTCGCTGCCGACTATGACACTGACGCCGTCCTCACCCTCGACCGTCGCGACTTCCGCGCGGTGCGCCCATTGGGCCGGCACCAGGTCTTTTGGGTGCTCCCTGATGATCTGCCCCTCTGAAGCCGGCGACGTGTGTCTGAGGTGGCGTTTTTGGCGGCCGTGACGCTCGTTTGACGCTCAAGGCGCTCGCGAGCCTGTCGAGAGGGCGGAGAAACCTGATCCGACCTGCATCTTTCTCCAGCCTCGCGCCAGCCGACACCTTTCCTATGACGCACCATGTGGAGTGCGTAGCGATTTTAGAGCCGGTCGCGAAGGGGGCCTGAGCTGGGGTTTTGGGCGTGCGTCTTGTGTGCGGTGTGGGTGTTGCGGGCTATGTCTTGACGCTGCAATGAGGCTTTGTGCGGCGTGTTGATGCTCATTTGGCGCTTCAGCTGCGGACAGTGACGTCCGTCCGAGCAGTCGACCCGTCGCAGGAAGGGACTTCCCGGTGCGAAATACTCTTCCGATGAGTTCACGTACTTCCCCGATCAGTCGGCCGATCACGATACGGAGGGCAGTCGCGCGGGATGCCAAGCGGCTTACGCGGCTTGTGCGGGGCTCAGGTGCCTACGCGGGCAAGTACGCAGCGGCAGTGGCGGGCTACCGGGTCGGTCCGGATTACATCGAAGCCCACCGTGCCTTCGTGGCCGTCGGTGCCGGTGGCGGCGAGGGTGAAGGCCGGGTCATCGGGTTCTACTCACTCGTCCTCGCTCCACCGGAGCTGGACCTGTTGTTCGTCGCGGACGAAGCGCAGGGGCGTGGAATTGGACGGCTGCTCGTCGGGCACATGCAGTCCGAGGCCCGTGCCGCCGGGGTCGACCGGGTCAAGGTCGTGTCACATCTTCCCGCCGAGGACTTCTACCACCGGGTCGGTGCGGTGCGGAACGGGATCGCGCGCGCGAATCCGCCCGCCGTGCCGTGGGACCGTCCCACATTCGAGTTCCGCATTCCTTCGGAATGACGCGGGGTGCCGGAGCACCGTGGCATCTCCGGGCGGGACCGCCGACCCGCCCGGCGCTACGGCGTGGGGGGCCGCTGCGGGGAGCGGAGTACGAGCAGGGTGATCTCGCTCGGCGCGAAGACGCGGAAGGGCGGGCCCCAGAAGCCGGTGCCACGGCTGGTGTAGAGGAGGGTGCGGGTGCCGTGGCGGCTGAGGCCGGCGAGGGCGGGCTGGTCGATGCGGACCAGGTGGTGGAAGGGCCAGATCTGGCCGCCGTGGGTGTGGCCGGAGAGCTGGAGGTCGACGCCGCCGGCCGCCGCCCGGTCGATGAACTTGGGCTGGTGCGCCAGGAGCAGGACGGGGTGGTCCGGGTCGGCGCCGTGCAGGGCTCCGGCGAGGTCGGCGCCGTGGCCCGCGAGGCCGGAGGACTCGGCCGTGACGTCGTCCACGCCGGCGACCACGAGGGCGTCGCCACCGCGTTCGACCAGCAGATGACGGTTGCGCAGCGGCTCCCAGCCCAGCTCGTCCATCAGGTCGACCCAGCCCTGGGCCTCGCTGTAGTACTCGTGGTTGCCGGTGACGTAGACCCGGGCCCGGGTGGCCTGCACGGTGCCCAGGGGAGTGGCCTGGGCGCGGCGGCGTTCGGCCGTGCCGTCCGCGATGTCTCCCGCGTGGCAGACCAGGTCGGCATTCAGCGTGTTGACCGTCTCGCAGACCCGCGCCGACCAGCGGGCGCGGTCGAGCGGGCCGTAGTGGGTGTCGGTGATGAGGACGACGCGCGTGCCGTCCAACCCGGCCCCCAGGCGCGGAAGTTGCACGTCCAGGCGGCGCACCCGTGGTACCCGGCGGGCCTCGGCGTACCCCCAGGTGAGCAGTACGGCGACTGCGCCGAGGACCGCCCAAGTGGCGATCCGGGCCCGGTCCTGGCCGTCGCCGACGCCGGTCACGGTCAGGGCGAGCCGTAGCGGGACGCCGAGCACGACGGACCAGGTGAACAGGGTCCAGCTCGCGCCCAGCAGGGTGTCTCCGACGATCGCCGCCCAGTCCTGCTGGCGTCGGCCGTGGCCGCGCACCATCGCGAGCGGCATAACGATCAGGCCGAGGACGAACAGGGCGGTGACGGCGAGCGTGACAGGCAGCGGCCAGTGCTGGCCGGTGTGCAGCAGGAGCCAGCAGGGCACGGTCCAGAGGAGGACGGGGGCGATCAGGGGGAGGTAGCGCATCAGGCGGTGTAGTCGGCTCCGCTCGGTCGCCTGCGTCGCACCGTCGGCGGATCGGGTTTCGTCGGTGTCGGTCACGCTTCCCCTCCTTGAGCAACCAGGCTGCCGTCGCGCGCACTGTATCCGGCCGTCCCGGGCCGGTCGTACGGACGGGGTGGTCATGGTCCTGACCGGGGCCACGGAGGCTTCGAACGGTGAGGCGTGGAAGCTTCGGAAGCAGTGGAGAGTGCGCCCGTCGTCGTGGGTCGCTGTATCGATCGGCGTCCCTGTTCCCGGGGTGTTGAATGATCCCCCGTAAGTGCGTTCACCCACGCCCTTTCGCCGCGCGTTGTCGCGTTCCCCCGTTGCGGGATCGTCAATCGGTCCGGGTGCGGAGGCTCCGCGCCAGGGTGGGGATCATCACCGCCGCAGGGACGAGGTGCAGGCCGATGAGGGCGGTGACCGTGGCGGTGTTCGCCCCGGAGAGGAAGGGCGGGACCAACGAGATCGCGGTCAGCGGCACCGCCGCCCATACGAATCGATGGGCGGGGCGAGCGCTCCAGCGACGAAGAGCGACGGCGATGACGATGCCCACGACCGAGAAGAAGCCGGTCACCACGGCGAATCCGGACAACGGGATCGTCTCGCCACCATCGGGGACCTCGAAGTCGACGCCAAGGGCCTGCGCAAGCGCGGCGGCGAGGGTGGTGGCCACGACCGCGGCGAGCGTGGCGACGAAGCCGGTGCCGACGAGTCTGCGGAGTCGGGGGGTGTGGCTGGTACGGCCCGATGCCGGGCCTGCGACGGCCGCAGTGTCGTTCATCATGCTGTTCATGCCGTTCCTCCATCAATCGTCAACTGGCTTACGGGTGTCTTGACGTGCGGAGGCCGGTGCTGCGGACCCAGGACCCGGCGCCGCCCGCGCGCCACCGCGCAGCGCGAGCGTCCGTACCAGGACTACTCCGCGCCGTCCGCCGGCAGGCGCTCCGGCAGCCCGAGCCGCGGGAACTGGTCGTCGTGGAAGGTGACGATCTCGGTGATCGCCCCGCCGGTGACGCGCAGGACGTCGATCGTCAGCGGCAGGTACGCGCCCTCCTGCTTCCGCCAGAGATAGAAGGCGGCGGCGGGTTGCCGGTTCACGGAGGTCAGGACGGCGCGCAGGCCCTTCATGCCCTGGAAGCCGCTCTCGACCCAGTCGTTCACGACCGCGTCGCGGCCGATGTTCAGGCCTGGCGTGGGCGGCATCGAGCAGCGGACGTCGTCGCGCAGCAGTGCGGCGAGCCGGTCGACGTCCGTGGCCACGCTGGCGTCGGTGAAGCGGCGTACCAGCTCGCGCGTCCCGGCGTCCTGTTCGCCGCCGGTCCAGTCCTGCCGCTCGGCGGGCAGGTGCTCCCGCATGCCGGCGCGGGCCCGCTGCAACGCGCTGTTCACGGAGTTGACGGAGTCCCCGAGAAGCTCCGCGACGTCCTTGGCCGGCCAGGCCAGCACGTCCCGCAGGATCAGCACGGCCCGCGGGCGCGGCGCGAGGTGCTGGACCGCGACCACGTACGCCAGCTCGATCGTCTCCCGCGCGACGGCGACGGTCTCCGGCTCGTCCGCGTCGCCCGCGGGCAGCTCGTCGAGCAACCGGTCCGGGTAGGGCTGGAGCCACAGCACCTCGCCGCCGGTCGCAGGCTCCGGGCGGCACTTGGCCAGCAGGTCCAGGCAGGCGTTGGTGGCGATCCGGTACAGCCAGGCCCGGAACGTCGACCGCCCCTCGAAGGTCTCCCGCCGCCTCCATGCACGGAGGAACGTCTCCTGCACCGTGTCCTCGGCGTCCTCGAACGAGCCGAGCATCCGGTAGCAGTGCACGTGCAGCTCCCGCCGGTGCCGCTCCGCCAGCCCCGAGAACGCAGGCTCGTCGACGTCGCCCAGCCCGCTCACGCCCAGCCCGCTCACGCCCAGCTCCTCCAGCCGCATGTCCGCACCCATCGCGTCATCCTTCCGCCTGTTCGTGTTCCGTCGTAGGTGAGACGGGTGCGGGCGCGAAAACTCATCACCAGGTGTTGATCCGTGGGTGCGGTGGTGTGTCTGGTGCCGGAGAGTGATGACACTCGACGGCAGGCGGCGCACGGGTGCCGCTCGGGTTGCGGGCCGAACGGACAAGGCAGCGGCGCCGTACAGCCAAAGGTCGTACGTCTGCTGTACGGCGCCGCTGCTCTCGATCAGTCGGTGGCGCCGGTGGTCATCGCTCCAGTCGCGCCGCTCCCCAAGTGCACCGCCTTTGCCAGCTCGGCTTGCGAGACGTCCTTGGCGGCAGGCAGGCACAGGGATGCGTCCCGTGCAACCCGGCCTCGCGCCGACTGGCTTCTTTCCGATGACGCATTATGTGGAGTGCGTGGCGATTCTGGAGCCCGTCGAAAAGGTCCACTGACCTGCACTTACTCCGAGGCGACGCATCGTTCGACCTGTTTCCGGTCCGTCATGGGGTGTAGCGGGCTGGGCTTCCCGGCCTGTTGCGCGATGGTGCTGACCCGCGGCTTTATCGAGGGGGGATGCGGAGTGCGGGTCCCGTGGCTCGCGGCCAGCGTCAGTCCCTGGTGATTCGTGACTCTCGCGCGACGCTGATTCTGATGCAACGTCAGATGGATTAGGGCTTGCATAGGCGTTGGCTCGTTCGCCTGTTCGGGAGGGTTCGGGTCGGCCTCGACAGCATGGGGTTCGCTGTGAGCCACTGCCTGCCATCGCAATGTGACGAAAGTGCTCCCGGAATGTTCCGGGTCGGCATACTCTGCGGGAACTATCGCACGTCAGACCGCACCGGCCTCAAGCGCGGCGGAGGTGTCATGGGTGGGGACCCGTATGTATCAGCTGTGTCAGCAACGGTTGACGAACGTGGTGGGCCGGACGCGGTATTGACGTCTGGCGGCAGGGCGCAGGTGCCTGATCCCTACGGTGACGAGGCGCTGTTGACCTCTGCCATGGTGAAAGGCCATGACGCCGTACCTGACGAAGAACGGGATCGGTTGCAACGCTTCCTCGAAGCGGTTGTTGCGGCCCGCCCGGCGCCCGTGCACACCGCCGTGGCCTTCAACGCCGTGTACTTCGGGTACGACCTCGGCGGCGACGGCTACGGCGGCAGCCCTCTCCGCCCCGACGACTTCCCCGTGATCACCTTCGGCGAACGCGCCCCCGTGCTTCCGGTCGGTGCAATGGTGTGCGTCGCCACCGGGTCGGAACCGTTGTTCGCCGAGATCGTCTATCGGGAGGGCGCTCACCAAGAGACAGGTTCCCTCGGTGACATGCCTGCCTGGGTGTCGGGGGCGCCTGCGGGCGCCGAGGGCCCCGGGAAGCCGGGAGACACCCCCGCGCCACGGCGAAGGGAGCTCCTGGTCCCGGATCTCCATGCCTTTGGCCCGGCTCTGAGCCTGTCATCGGCTCAGCTCCACCGCCTACGGACGCGTCGGCGCTGGATCAACGAAGACGGGCATGTCGTCGTCGACGTCTGCTATCCGTCCCCGGAAGCGGCTCGGCGCGACGACCTGACGGCCTACGCGGAACACCTTCTGACGACGGCACGGGAGCAGCTGCTCAGCCCGTTCGTCCCGGTGTCTCTCGCTGCACTGGCGGGTGGCACGCACGATGACGACCTGCGGCCGGGACTGCTCGGCCTCCTCGACACGGTGCGGGGCGTGCTCAACTCCAGCGCCGCCTTGCGCACATGGGGTCACTACGCCATGACCCGGACCTCGCTGGCGGACTGCTGGCGGGACACCGGACCGCTGGGCGGTGATGACCTCAGGTCCCTCGCGGCAGCGGTGGAACGCGCGGCCACCCCGGCGAGGCGGCGCTACGGCCTCACCGCTCCGGCCACCGTGTACACGGCCGTCGGGCCGAGGCTTCGCGGGTTACCGGGGGCCACGGAACTGGTCAAGGGAGTGGGGTACGCCGCGGCGGTGTGCAGGGCGAACATGGCGCTCGCCGATGTCGTCCAAGGCGACAGCGACCAGGGACTGTTCGAGAACGGCTCCCGGATCACGCTCGACGACGCCTTCGAGGGCGGCGGCGTGTGGCGCTCCCATCATCCCGGTGCCGCGGAAGCACCCGGAGATCCTCTGGACCCGGCCGGACGCGGGTGGACATCCACGTTGCCCGCGCCGTCGGAGCCGGAAGAGGAACTGGATCCGGTCGATCTCCCCCTCGCCGACGACGCGTCCCTCGGTACCGGTGAACTCCTGCGGAACGACGCGAAGGAAACCGTCTGGCGAGCATCTCTGCGCCTGGCCCACCTCATCGACGGCTGGTTCCCCCTGCCTCAGCACTTAGGAGAGGAATTCCGCCAGTCCCACGGCGTGCGCCCCACGGTGCCACTCGAACTCGACCACGTCGGCCAGGTGTTGGACGAAAAGGAGACAGTCCAGGACGTGACCGCCGAACTCGGCGACGTTCCGGGTCGGTTGACCGGAATCACCTGGCCCCGGGACTTCTTCCCTGGCCTGATGCTTGAGCTGCGTAGGCCCCGCGGCAGCACGGTGATCCACCTGGCCACCATGCGGCTCAAGGAACCGGTGCAGGTCGGCGACCGTGAGACCCGGCACTGCTACGACCCTCGTGTCCTCACCAGGGAGGATGCCCCGGGCAGTGACCGCCACGGCGACAGCGCTATAGGGCTCGGCCCCCGTCAGCTGGTGATGCGCACCGTGCGCCGCTGCGGTCTGCTCACTTTGGACGGCCACGCACTGATGGACCGATCGGTCCTGCCGAGTGCGGTCTACGGGCGTCGGCCTGCTCGGTCACAGGCCGCCGCCCTCGAAGGAGCGGTCGCGGAACTGCTCGCGGAACAAATTCTTGAGCCGGCCCTCGGCAGCCGAGACGCCTGGGGCCAACCGCACTTCCCGCCGCGCGACGGGCAGCGGACGATCCCCCTCATCGGATACCGTCCCGCCCAGCCCCGGGTGATACGTCCGTGGGGCGATGGCGAACCGGTCGGCGGGGGACTGCGCAGCGTCCAGTTCGTCCCTGGCCATCTGCGACGCCTGCGGCCGGGATGCTCGCCCAGCGAGGTCCAGCGAGCTGCCTTTCGGGAGCACTGCCGCGGACTCGGCAAGGCGGACGGCTGGGAACTGCCGTACGGCTACACGTTCGTCACCGATTACACGCGTGGCCGCTGACCCTTCGCGGCTTCCGCGAAGCCAACGCTCCGGACACGTTCCCTTCTTCTCGTCGCCCTCGGAAAACCCTGCCCACAGAATCGGAGTACGTGTACATGCAGGATCGCTACCAGGTCGTCACGGGGCAGCCGTGGTCCCCGCCGAGCGTCTCGGCCGAGGACCTCGAAGGCTTGGCCGCCGCGCTGAACACCTTGGAGTCCCCAGCCGTCGCCGCCCTGAACGACCTCACGGCCGACATGGTGGAACTGGCCTTCAACTCCCTGCCGCCCAGGGACCGGCAGGAACTGCTCGTCAGTCTGGGCATCCGCATTGCGGCCCCTCGACGGGTGAGCAATGCCCTGTGCCGGGACGTTCTCGCCAGGCTGCAACGCGATTCGCGGCAGCACACCTGCACCTGCCGGATCAAGGAACTCACGGTCACCGTGATGAATCAGGTGGGCAATTTCGTTCTCGCCCAGGCCGGTGAGACAGTTCCCGACCCCGTTGCCCGGTGGGGCCCGACGCTGGTCCGGGCCACTGTGTTCGCGTGGTGCCATGCGTCCGTTGCCGACGCCCACATCCTCGCCTGGGCGGCCGACCAGGACTGGTTCGGGGTGAAGGCCGACGACCAGGAGACGGCTCGGCTCGCCGCTGTCGGTGCCGAGGCGCGGTCGGTCGTGGAGGCCAACCCGGACTTCGATCCCGGAGCGACGGAAGACGACGAGCCACCGCTCACGGGCGGTGGAAAGCCCCGGCACGCTGCCACTGCCGACCCGCCGGACAGGAACAAGCCCGCTCCGGAGACCGCTGTACCGGGCCCCGGTGCCTTCCCCAAAATGATCGCTACGGCGTTCGAAAGTGCCCGGATCGAGCAGGGGACGGATCCAGAGGCGGCCTGTCGGCAGCTGGAGTCGGATCTTGCGAAGGCTCGGCAAGCGGTGGAGAGGGCGACCGTTGCGGTTGTGGACGGCCGTCCCCCGCAGGACGAGGATCTGGCACCGCTGGCCGGGCTGAGCGCCATCTTCGACGGCGTGGACGCCGTGCTGCGCGCGGCCGGGATCGAGGGGGTGCCTCGCCGTCTGGAGGACATGACGCGTGCCGCACGCGAGCACCGGGTGGCGTACAAGCGTGACCTGCAGGCACGGAAGCTGCTGCGGGAACTGCTCGATGTCGTCTGCCGCCCGGACAGCTCCCCCTCTGCCGCTGAGGCCGCCGAGGCAGTGCGCGGCGCGGCGCTCCGCCTGCTGGAAACACCGGTGTGGGAAGAACCGCAACGCGAGGAAAGCGCCGCGCTCGCCTCCTTGGCCCGGATCATCAGGCTGGGGCGAAAGGAGGATGCCGCGGCAGAGATCCTGACGCTGCAGGGGCAGATCGTGCACGTGCTGCCCGCGTGTGCCATGGCGGTGCTCGTCGCCCCTGAACTGACCTTGGACCAGCGGGAGGACGTCTGCCGCGAACCCGCCGGTTTCGAGGCGACCGTGAAGGGCAGGGCCGTACAGTCGGCCGAGCAGACCGAGGAGACCGCCGGCCACGTCACCGAGGAGGCCACGCCCCAGCGCACCTCTGAGCCGGAACCCCCCACGGCGTCCGAGCCGGCCCACGCCCGAGACCCACAGCCCACGCCCCCCACCGGCAGCGACCCGGCACCCCTCACACAATCGGCTGCGCACGTCCTGGCGCCCACCGCACTCGCGGTCTCTCCCATCGAGGAGGCGCCCGTCAGCGAGCCGGCCCCGGCCGCGGGTGACGACTCCGACGAGGCTGTGGCCGAGCGGGCGTTGGCACGGCTGGTCGTGGATCGGCGCTTCGGCCTCGCCCACCATCTGGCGAGGGCCGTCGGCCACCCCGAGCCCCAGGTGACGGCGCTTCGCCTGGCCGGTGCCGCCGCGATGCTCACGTCCGGGGACAGCCAGAGCGCCCGGCTGACGGCGGACCTGCTCCAGGAGTACGGCGGATACGCCGGCCAGGACACCGAGGGCAGCGAACTCCTCCTCCTGCTTCTGCCCGCCCTGTTGCGCACAGCACTGATCACGGGCGACCACTCGGCAGGCGCTCAGCTCAAGGTGCTGGTGCCCCGACTTCCTGACCGGCTCGCGGAGGCGGCGGCCGCCGTCGCGGACCGTGCCCTCAGCGGTGCCCTGATGATGGCTTCCCCGCTAGTCGCCGACGTCTCCGAGACAGAGGTCCGTCTGCGGGAGCTGCGCGAGCAGAGCCGTGACCTTCTCGCGCCGCAGAGACTGCGGTTCGCACGGGCGACGGAGATTGCCAAGCGCTGGCTGGCCCCCGCCGACGGGATGCTCGGAACCCTGCTCATGACCGTCGCAGACGACAACCGTGGCGCGATACAGCAGGTGCGGGAGCAGGCCGAGCGGCTGTCGAAACTGGCCGAAGTCAACAACGAGATCGACCGCATGGACCGCAAATACCGCTCGTCGAGCGGCAAGCCACTCCAGGGCTCCGGGCGACAGGATCTGGTGCATCTCGTGGAGCGAGCCGTCGGCCTGGTCAAGGAGTGGTCCCTGGCGGTCGACAGCACCCGTCGCGGCGACCGTTCCGACGGCAACCGCGCGGCCAAGGAGATCTCCTCTCTGCGCCAGTCCCTTCTGGACGCCAGGGAGGCGGCGCTGGGAGAGCTGGAGCAGTCGGCGCGACGCACGGACGCCCTCGCTGCAGCAACGGCCTGGGCGGCGCGTGCGTCGATGGACGAGTTGTTCGCGATGCTGGCCGGTGACACCGTGACCCGGCGCTCCGGAGGTCCGAACGACCCCGAACTCGTGCTGGACGCGGAACTGCTGAAGGTACGCGACTCCCGTGACGAGCGGCCGATGCTCGACGAGCTGCTGACCGCTGTCGACCGTGACTGGGGCGACGCCCTTGACGAGCGGCTCTCCCACGACGCCTTCACCGCGGCCCGTGACATCGTCGGCCTGGCGCGCCGAGGCATGCTACCCGCCGCTTAGGCCGGAGAGTTCACCCCGCCCGCGGACACTCTGATCGACGACCGGGAAGACCTCCGGCGTACGGAGCTGCGGACGGTACACCGGGAACTCGTCGCCGAGCTGCACCGCGCGCAGGCAGACGGGGCCGTGACGGAGGACCAGGACCTGGGCCTTCAGGAACTGCTGGAGGACGCCCATCGGCACCTCGAAGACGCCGACCGGCATGACCTGTTGGACGTGCGACGAGCGCTCGACACGGTACAGAGCGCCCTGCCCGCCTTCCGACGGGAGGCGGCCGACCGGATCCGGGCCCGGCTCGACGCCTTGGACCCCACCGCGGATGAGCGTGCCCAGGTACTGCGACGCCTGGAGACGAACGACCTGGCGACCGCCGCCGACCTCGTCTATTTCCTTGAGATCGGCGAGGAAGTCCCGGAGATCGAGGGAGGCGAGTCCCATCTGACGGACTTCTTCCCGGCCGTGCCCGACGGTCTGCCGGGAGGCATTGACCACGACCTCGTCGGCCTGGTCCGGTCCGGCGGCAAGCATCCGACGCTTCCCGTTCTTGACTACGGTGGCCTCTCGACCGACGAGGCGGCACTCGCGGCCGATGCCCTCGACGATTGGCTCACGCTGGCCGCCACCGAGCGGAAGGACCGGCTCCAGGTAGCACCGAAACTGCAGCTGCCACCGCTCCTCAAGCTCCTCGGTTACGACGCCAAGAGCGCCAGGCCGCTCGACGACCGGTCACAGCACCGGCGGGATTACCGTCTCTTCGAAGCGACCGGAGTGGAGATCAACGGCAGGGCCAAGGCGCCCGCGTTCGGCTCGCAGATCAGGGAGCAGGGCGGCAACCTGCGGGTGATGATGGTCTGGGGCAGGCCATCCGCCGCGGTCGTCATGAGTTGGGCGGAGCGAGACACCAGCGGAGCAAGCCTCCTTGTCGTCTACTTCGGCACGATGAGCCGTGAAGCCCGCGTCGAACTCGCTGTCGGCTCCGGCCGGTTGCAGCCGCTGCTGGTCGCGGACGACGCGGCCCTCGCCTATCTCGCGGCCCACGGCAACCGCCAGGTGGGCACCGCCACCCAGACCCTGCTGCCCTTCTCCGGCGTCAACCCATACACCAGGGAGAAGCGCGGTCGGATCGGCGGTGAGATGTTCTACGGCCGCGACGCCGAAGGCAAGAGCATCCGCGACCCGCGCGGCACCCAAGTCATCTACGGCGGCCGGGGTCTGGGTAAATCGGCACTGCTCGCCGATGCCGGGGAACGGTTCACGGAGCAACGCCTCGGCTACAACCAGGTGGTGTACGTCAACCTCGACCAGGAGAACATCGGCAAGGGCAGCTCGTTCGGACCGGAGAGGCTGTGGAGCGTCCTGGAGAGGGAGCTGACCGAGGCCCAAGTACTCGACGGTCGGCCGCACGGGCGCGGGAAACGGCAGGAGATCTCCGACCGGGTGCGCGCCGGCATCAGGAGCTGGCTGGACGGGGACTCGCGCCGCTGTCTGCTGATCCTGCTCGATGAGTGCGACCAGTTCTTCGAGGCGGACGCCCCGCGCTTCGACCAGACCAAGAAGCTCAAGGGCCTCGGGTCCGACACCAAGGACCGCGCCAAGGTCGTCTTCGCCGGATTGCACTCCGTGCAGCGCTTCTCCAAGCTCGCGAGCAACGGCCCTTTCGGCCACCTCGCGCAGACCCCGAAGGTGATCGGCCCGCTGGCTCCACAGTCCGCAGCCGAGCTCCTGGTCGAGCCGATGCGGGCGCTCGGGTTCGAGTTCCAGGACCTGGACCTCGTCAACCGGGTGCTCGGCTACTGCTCCTACCAGCCGTTCCTGCTCCAGATGTTCGGGCACCGGCTGGTCGAGTTGATGCATCGGAAGCGGGCGCGACGCGGCGCCGAGGGACCCTCCTACAAGGTGGAGGTGACCGACATCGAGGTCGTGGAGTCGGACGCCGCGCTCAGGGACAGCATCTCGGCGGCCTTCAAGGACACGCTGAGCCTCGACCACCGCTATGACGTGATCGCCAACGTGCTGGCGTACCACGCCCGCCACCGCGGTCTGGAAGTGCGGCTGAGCGACACCGAACTGCGGGACGAGTGCGAGACGTACTGGCGCAAGGGGTTCGAACAGCTCGACACCGAGGGTTTCCGCGCCTACCTCTCCGAGATGGTCGGCCTCGGCATCCTCGCGCCCAACCACGACGGCCTGGGCTGGCACCTGCGCGGCCCCAACGCCCTGCGCATGATCGGTACCTCCCACGAGGTGGAGGCCCGCCTGCTCAGGGCTGAACACGACTGCGAACTCCAGGAGAGCATCGTGCAGGAGGGGCGCCCCGAGCTGCCCGACGGCCGACTGGCTCCGCTGACCAACACCCAGCTCGACGACCTTCTGGGCGAGCGGTCCAACCGGACCAGAGTCGTCCTCGGTACGCCCGCCACCGGAGTCAAGGACGTTGCCCCCACCTTGCGTACGATCGCCGGACCGATCGACGGCTGGATGCTGCCGCCCGTCGGCAAGCCCAGCGTCTACAAGCAGGAACTCGTTGGTGGACGGCCCCGAGAACGGCGTGTCGTCATCAGTGACTTCGTCAACTACCGGGACTCGGTGCGACCGGAGGCATGCAGGGGCGCCGTCGACCAGGCCGATACGCTGCTCCCGGCCACCCCGGGGGTCACCCGCGCGGTCGTCCTTGTCACCGACCCCACCCAGCTGGCCCTGTGGCGCACCTTGCTGACCGGAACCGAACCCACCTCGGCCGCCCCGGTGGTGCTGCGCCGCCATGACCGGCGGAGCCTGCGCGGCTGGTCCCAGCGCGTCAATATGTTCCACACGGGGGACCGTCTGGACCGTCTCCAGGATCTCACCGGCGGCTGGCCGCTCCTGATCGACCGGGCCCACCGCCTGCACAGCGAACTGGGCGACCCCGACGAGGTGTTGCGCCGCCTCGCAGATCTCCGCACGGACCGGGCCGAGGCTCGCGCCTTCGCCGAGGCGACCGGCGTGTACGCGGACCCACTGCTTGCCGCTGGATACCGGGCCCTCGACGACGAGTTCAAGGACGGCCCGTTCGATCTGGAGGGCGCGGTGACCGCCGTGGCACTCCAGATCGAGGACGAGGACGAGGCGCGATGGATCGTCGACTGCCTCGACGCCCTTCAGGTTCTCGACCGCGACAACACTCAATTGCGCCTGGAACCGGTGCTGCACCAGTGCGTGATGCTAAGCCTGTGACGGTGGGCGACACCAGTCCGGCCGCCCGTATGTCCGCGCGGCCGGTCGCCTCTCAACGGTCGTCTTGCCGACAACCGATCAACCGGGCGAGTTACATTCTGGGCCGGAGGGTCCCGATGACAGGCGGATGCGCTCCGATCCACATGATCCTGGACAACCGCAACTAGCCCGCGTAGGGGTTGCCGCCACGCGCTGATGCTCTCCACCGTCACGCCAGCCCTTTGCAGGTGTAGGGGTTCGGTGTCGTCTGTGGTGAGGATGCGGTGTTCGGCCTCGTTGAGGGCACGTTGATCCTGCCGGGACCAGGGCGCTTCTGATGGATCTCCGCGGCGTCGCGACGCCCGGCACGCACTCGCACCGAACGCCGCTCCTTCACCCGCGGAGATCCATCAGAAGCGCCCTGAGTGCCACACTCGGAGGACGGCTGACGATGGCCCCGGCTTTCTGCCCCGCGACGGTCCCAGCACTGGCGTCTCCGTCTCCTTTGCTGCCGGCACCCTGCAGGCTATTCGTGAGCGGGGCGACAAGCGAGGCATGCCCCCTACCTGGAGAAGGCCGCGCAGCGGCAGACCGAGCGCGACAACCTGGACGAACTGATCGCCGACTTCGAGAGGGGCACCGGCCGCCCCGCCGATCCCGAAGCCGTGGCCGCCAAGCGCGCCCGACTCCCTCGTCACCCCCACTTCCCGAGCCGGTGCGACCGTGTGAGCGCGCCCTCATCCGGGACGAGCCCCGCTTCTCCCGCACTTCGAGGGGGCCGGGCGCACTTCCACCACGCGCGACGTTACGTGAGACTGTCGCTGACGCGGCGCGTCGGGAGACCGGAAACGCCGCGTGGTCCTCGCCATCGCGGCCACGGTCGTGCTCATCTCACGGACGCTCTGGGCATCTTCGTGAAGGAGGATGAGCCGGAACCGGTGGTGGTGGCGGAAGGCGTTTGACCCGGGGGTTCGGGTGTTTATTTCGCTGCCTCAGTTTCGTGTCGTCTCCCCCCGCTCAATCCACCCCCGGATGCAACCCCGGATGCGCATCCCACCACTCCCGGTGGAACGGATTCGTGTCCAGCAGAGCCAGGTACGACAGGGCGGCGGCCCGGTGGAGGAGGTTCGCCTGGGCTGGGGTGACCGTGGCGCGGTTCCAGGCCAGGCGGATGCGGCCGGTGATCGGGGTGCCGGCCAGGGGGCGCAGTACCGTGCCGGGTGCGGCGCCCGCTGTGGGCTGGGTGAGCGCGACCGCCCGGCCGGCGGCGACCAGTTCGTGGCCGATCTTGCGGTCGGTGGTCCGGTGGCGTGACCGAGGTGTGAACCCCGCCTGCGCGCAGGCCGCGATGAGTGCTTCGGGGCCGCCGTCGTCGTCCTCCGCCTGGGCTAGCCACTGCTCGTCCGCCAGGTCGGCCAGGTCGACGGTGTCCCGCGATGCCAGCGGGTGGCCGGCGGAGAGCCGGACGCAGAACGGCTCGCAGGGTACGACGGTACGGGCGTCGGAGGTGTCGGGCAGGGCCACCCGGTGGTCGTTGACCTCGCCGTACAGGATGGCTTCGTACTGCCCGGCCGTGAGGGCGCGGACCAGTGTGGTCACCGAGAATCCGACGTCCACGGAGAGTTCCTGACCCACCATCACCGTGTCCGTACGGTCCAGGAGTTCATCGACCAGGACCAGCAGGGTGCAGCCCAGGCGCAGCGGGCCGCCGGGTACCAGGCCGCGTGCCTCGGCGCCCAGGCTGTCCATCTCGTCGAGTACCCGCCGGGCCTTGGCCAGCACGAACTGGCCGAGCTGGGTGGGTTCCATGCCGCGCGGTCCGCGCAGGAACAACTCTCCGCCGACGACCCGTTCAATGCGGCGGAGTTGGGCCGAGAGGGCGGGCTGGGAGATGCCGAGGCGGCGCGCTGCCATACCCAGGCTGCCTGCTTCCGCGATCCGGCGGATCGCCAGCAGATGCCTCAGTTCCAGCTGCATTTCCGCAGCGTACACATCAAGGTGCCGGCCGCCCCATAACTCGCGCCTTATGCCCAGCAGATATGGGTTCTTCTGCCATGTCCACGCCCATACTCGGCAGCGCACGGCCGCCCTGTCCGCCCCCCACCCCTGGAGTGAAACCTCGTGCACCCCATCAGACGCACGCCCCCACACACAGCCAGGCACACAACCAAACACATAGCCAGACGTACGGCCTTCACCGCCGTCACGGCCACCCTGGCACTCACCGCCGGCCTCACCGCCGCCATGACGCAGACGGCCACGGCCACACCCGCATCTGCCACTGCCGCCGCCGACCCCGCCGCCCGCGCGGTCGCCGCCGCCGACAGAGCCGTCAACAGCGGCCTCGACTCGCTCGTCAACGCACCGCAGGAGCAGTACGAACGGCGCCAGGTCACCCCCTGGCTGAAGGGCCTCTACTCGGTCGCCTACGAGCGCAGCTACCGCGGCCTGCCCGTCGTCGGCGGTGACGCGGTGGTGCTGGCCGACGGCAAGGGCGAGATCCGCGCCGTGCAGTCCGCCACCGCGCGACAGGTGGACGTGGCCACCGACCCGCGGATCAGCGCCCAGCGCGCCGAGGCGGTCACCCGTACCAGACTGGCCCGGGTCGACAAGGTCGTCGACAGCCGGCTGGTGGTGAAGATCACCGGCGGGCGGCAGGCGCTGGCCTGGGAGACGGTGGTGACGGGCCGCAGCGAGAAGGCTCCCAGCAAGCTGCATGTTTACGTGGACGCGCGCACCGGCAAGGTCCTCGACACCCACGACGAGGTGGTGGCGGGCACCGGGAACAGCAAGTGGAACGGCCCCGGTCCGCTCTCCATCGACACCACCGCGTCGGGCGGCACGTACTCGCTGCGCGACGCGAACCGTCCCGGGCTGAGCTGCGCCGACTACAGCACCGGCCAGGTCTTCTCCAAGGCCTCCGACTCCTGGGGCACCGGCAACCCCACCTCCAAGGAGACCGGTTGCGTGGACCTGATGTTCGCCGCGCAGAAGCAGTGGGACATGCTCAAGACCTGGCTGGGGCGCAACGGCGTCAGCGGCAACGGCCGTTCCTTCCCCGGCAAGGTCGGCCTGGGCGAACTCAACGCCTACTGGGACGGCAGTCAGGTCACCATCGGCCGCAACACCGCGAACGAGTGGATTGCCGGCATAGACGTGGTGGCCCACGAGTACGGGCATGCCATCGACACCAACACCCCGGGCGGCACCAGCGGTCAGGAGGCCGGTCTCGGCGAGGCCACCGGTGACATCTTCGGCGCGCTCACCGAGGCGTACGTCAACGAACCCGCGCCGTACGACACACCGGACTACACCGTCGGTGAAATGATCAACCTCCAGGGCCGCGGTCCGATCCGCAACATGTACAACCCGCCGGCCGTCAACAACGACCCCGCCTGCTACAGCTCCGCCATCCCCGGCACCGAGGTGCACGCGGCGGCGGGACCGCTCAACCACTGGTTCTACCTGCTCGCCGAGGGCACCAGCCCCGGCGGCGGCAAGCCCAACAGCAGTACCTGCAACGGCTCCACGCTGACCGGCGTGGGTGTCCAGCAGGCCGGCAAGATCTTCTACGGGGGCATGCTGCTCAAGACCAGCAGCATGTCGTACAAGAAGTACCGTACGGCGACGCTCAGTTCGGCCAAGTCGCTCGACGCCACATGCGGTCTGTTCACGAAGACGAAGGCCGCATGGGACGCGATCAGCGTGCCCGCGCAGACCGGTGACCCGACCTGTACGCCGTCGGGCCAGAACGACGACTTCTCGATGGCGCTCAACCCGGCCTCGGGCACCGTCCAGCAGGGTGCGTCGGTCAGTACCACGGTGACCACCGGCACCACCACCGGGCAGGCCCAGCAGGTCACGCTGAGCGCCACCGGGCTGCCGTCCGGGGTCACCGCCGCGTTCTCGCCCGCCACCGTGCAGTCAGGGCAGTCCTCCACTCTGACGCTGACCGCATCGGCCAACGCGGTGCCCGGTGCCGCCACCGTCGTCGTCAAGGGCCAGGGCGCGAGCCTGTCGCACACCGTCGACTACGCGCTCAACGTGGGCGGCACCCAACCGGGCACCGACCCGCCCAACATCGACGTGGCGAACGTCCGGGCACACCTCTCCCAGTTCGGCTCCATCGCCTCGGCGAACGGCGGCAACCGCCGTGCCGGCAGCGCCGGTCACACCCAGTCGGTGGCCTATGTGAAGTCCAAGCTCCAGGCGGCGGGCTACACCGTCACCGAGCAGAACTGCACCACCTGCACCTACCCGTCGAACAACCTGATCGCCGACTGGCCCGGCGGCCCCGCGGACCAGACGGTCATGTTCGGCGCCCACCTGGACGGCGTCTCCGCCGGACCCGGCATCAACGACAACGGCTCCGGCTCCGCGAGCCTGCTGGAGAACGCGCTCGTGCTGGCGCAGAAGAACCCCACCATGACGAAGCACGTCCGCTTCGCCTGGTGGACCGACGAGGAGCAGGGGCTCAACGGCTCGAAGTTCTACGTGAACCGGCTCTCCACCGCCGAGCGCTCGGCCATCAAGGCGTACTACAACTTCGACATGGTCGGCTCGGTCAACGGCGGTTACTTCATCAACAACCTCAACTCGGCCGCCGCCGCGCCGATGAAGGCGTACTGGACCTCACTCAACCTGGCGCCCGAGGAGAACACCGAGGGCCAGGGCCGCAGCGACGACTACTCCTTCCAGCAGGCCGGCATCGCGACCTCCGGGTACGCGGCCGGGGCGAGCGCACGCAAGACCTCGGCGCAGGCCGCCAAGTGGGGCGGCTCGGCGAACGTCGCGTACGACTCCTGTTACCACAGCGCCTGCGACACGACGAACAACATCAACGCCACCGTGCTGGACCGCAGTTCCGACGGCGTCGCCTACACGATCTGGAAGCAGGCCGTCGGCGGCGACAATCCGGCGCAGGACTTCTCGGTCGTCGTCAGCCCGGCCGCCGGGAACGCCAAGCCCGGTGGCAGCGCCACCGCGACCGTGAACACCGCGACGGTCGGCGGCGCCGCCCAGACCGTGAGTCTTTCGGTCAGCGGCGCGCCCGCCGGGGTCAACGCCACGGTGAGCCCCGCCTCGGTGCGCACCGGAGATTCGGCCACCCTGTCCGTCGCGGTCGACGCGGCGGCGACACCGGGCACGTACACCCTGACGGTCACCGCCGTCGGAAACGTCAGCCACAGCACCACGTACACCCTGACCGTCGGCAGCGGCGGCGGCTGCACCCCGGCGCAGGTGGTCGTCAACGGCGGCTTCGAGAACGGCACCGCGCCGTGGACCACCACCTCCGGCGTGATCACCAACCAGGCGGGCCAGACCCCGCGCAGCGGCTCCTACATGGCCTGGCTCAACGGCTGGGGCTCCCCGCGCACCGACAGCGCCGCCCAGAGCCTGACCATCCCGGCCGGCTGCACTTCCGCCCGGCTCTCGTACTACGTGCACATCGACACCGACGAGACGGAGCCCGTCGCCTACGACACGCTCACCGTGACGGCGGGCGGGAAGACCCTGGCCACCCTGTCGAACACGGACAGCGCCAACGGCTACGCACTCAAGACCCACGACCTCGCGCAGTTCGCGGGTCAGACGGTCGTCCTCAAATTCACCGGCGTGGAGGACCAGAACCTGCAGACGTCCTTCGTGGTGGACGACGTCACGTTGGAGGTGAACTGACCGCTCCGCGGAGCCACTGAGCACTGAGCCACTGACCCACTGACCCACCGATCTGCTCGCACGGTCGACCGGTGAGCATGCCTCCGCCCGGAGGGGGGCCAGGGCCGGAACCGGCTGTACGTCGTCGGTTCCGGCCCTGCGGCGCTCACGGCGGGGGCAGAACGGCGCCACAAGGCGTGGGGCGCGACCGGCTCACAGCACGCGTCGCCGCAGCCGTTCGCGACAGCATAAATTGGGCTGTCAGCAGATGCGCGGCCCATGTCCGAGTTCCGGGATCAAGGCCCTTGACCATCTTCTGAAGGCGCGTGGAGGAAGCCGTGACCGCCGAACTTCCCGACTGGATGATCCCGCCCAGGCCGAGCGGCTGGGAGGCGGATGACCTCGACAACCTCCCTCAAGCGCCGCGGCACACCGAACTCGTCGACGGAGCCCTGATCTTCAGGGTGTCGCCGCAGCGGTCGTGGCACTCCCGGCTCCTGGAGAACCTCACCTTCGCCCTGCGGCAGGCAGCTCCCGTGGGCTTCGAGGCTGAGCGCGAGATGACGGTCCGCCTCGACCGGAAGAGTCGACCCGAGCCCGACATCCTGGTCTCCACCGCCGCATACGATCCCGACCGCACTTGGTACGCGTCCGAGGACGTCGCCCTGGTGGTCGAGGTCGTCTCGGAGGAGTCGGCGGACCGCGACCGGTCCCTGAAACCCTTCAAGTACGCCAAGGCCGGGATCACCCACTTCTGGCGCATCGAGGACGAGGCCGGATCTCCCACCGTCCACAGCTACGAACTTGATGCCATGACGAGTTCCTATGTGCCTACCGGTATCCATCGAGGCCGGCTGAAGGTCTCTGTCCCGTTTCCCGTCGACATCGATCTCGATGCCCTTGTCCCGTGAATCCGGGACGTAAGCGACTGTGCTCAGGATTTGGTGTCGCGTGCCGTCAGGTAATAGCGGGCAAAATCGAGGTACCGCTCGGTGATGCGGTGGCGGGTTTCCGTCGGGGGGGAATTGTGGTGCAGGTGGGCGTCCAGGGGGTTCCACCAGATGCTGCGGCCTATCGCGAATCCCACGTAGCCGGGGATGGGGGCCGCTATCTTCAGCCAGTGGTCGAGGTGGCTTTTTGGGGCGTTGCGGCCCAGCACGATGCATTTGGCTGTTCGTGCGTCGCGTTGGGCGGCGGACAGTACCGCCACGGCGTCCTCGTGGTGTTCGAGTCCTTCGATCTTCCAGATCGCGGGCTCCACTCCGTGGTCCTGGAGGTATTCGATCACGGCGACCGTGAGGCCGGGGCGGAGTTCGGCGTCGTAGCGGGCCGCCTCATTTCCGGCGGCCCGCAGGTCCGATTCGCTTGCCGGGACGAGGAGTTCCAGGATCAGGGGGCGGTCGGCGTCCTTGGCCCAGGAGGAGACCTCGGCCAGATCCTTGGCCTGCCGGGCGCGGCGGCTCGGGTCGAACCCCGGATTGTCGCGTACGAGGACTTTGGCGTGGTCGGCGGGGAAGAACTCCGCGTGGCGCCGCCACTGGTCACCGTACGCGAAGGTGAACCATTCGCTTCCGCTGGCCTCGATCGGCACCGACAGGTCCACGAGGCCACCCGAGCGGCCCGCGATTTCGATGACGTCGGCGCCGTATTGCTCGTCGATCAGAATTCCGGGCTTCGCGTCCGGCGGCAGCTTTTCCGCGGCGTCCAGGAGTGCCTGGAAGATCAGTAGTTTGTCGGCGCATATATGGGCCGCCTGCGCCGGGTCGGCGGGGCCGGTGAGCCCGTAGAGACCTGTCTCCAGGCTGTTTCTGTGGTCTGCCGCGAGAATGAGGAGCGTCTTTTCGGTCATGCAGTCCTCTTCTCTCCAGCGGCAATGGTGACCTGTATCCAGGTTCCGTCCGTCGGGGCGTCCTGTCCAACGCGGGCCGGCGCGCATGCGGGGTCCGCGATGATGTGTTTTCCTGTGCTTTCCTCTCCTTTCGCGCTGCACGTCATCCGGCGCCCGAGGGGACCGGGGACCCGCGCCAGCCGACCCTCGGCGCCTGTGAATCCGTCCGAAAGCGACTTCACCGATGCCGATGCCGGCAGCAACCACACCGACGGGGCGTCTGCACCGGCTCGGAGCCGCGCTCACCGTCCCCAATTTCCGGCGCTACGCCAGCGGCCAGGCGCTGTCCATGATCGGTACGTGGGTCGAGACCGTCGCCCAGGGGCTGCTGGTCCTGCACCTCACGCACTCCGGGACGGTGCTCGGACTCACCACGGCCACTCGCTACGCCCCGGTCCTGCTGCTGTCGCCCTACGCGGGACTGCTGGTCGACCGGTTCTCCAAACGGCGGGTCCTGCTGGTCACCCAGCTCGGCCTCGGCTGCGTCTCCCTCCTGCTGGGCCTTTCCGTCCTCACCGGACGGATCGAGCTGTGGCAGGTGTTCCTCCTCGGCATCGCCTTCGGGACCTTCAGCGCCGTCGACAACCCCGCCCGGCAGGCGTTCGTCTCCGAAGTCGTCGGCCCCGCACTGGTCCGCAACGCCGTCACCCTCAACTCCACCCTGATCAACGTGGCCCGGGTCCTCGGACCGACGATCGCCGCGCTGGTCGTCGCCTCGGTCGGCATCGGCTGGTGCTTCCTCATCAACGCCGCCAGCTTCCTGGTGGTGATCGCGTCGCTGCTCGCCCTGGACACGTCGACCCTGCATCCGGCGGTGCCCACTCCGAGAGCCAAGGGACAACTGCGGGACGGGTTGCGTTACGCGGCGGGAATCCCCGACATCATCCGACCGCTGATCATGATGGCCCTCATCGCGACGTTCGCCTTCGAGTTCGAGGTCAGCTTTCCGCTCCTGGCCCGCGACACCTTCGGCGGCGACGACGACACATACGGATGGCTGCTCGGCTCCTTCGGCCTCGGCGCCGTCTCCGGCGGCCTCTACGTCCTCGGCCGGGAGAAGACCGGCGTCCCCCGCCTCACGCGAGCCGCCGTCGGATATGCGGCGGCGATGGGTCTGCTCGCCGTCTCGCCGACGCTGCCGGCGGCGTACGGCGCCTCGTTCCTGGTGGGTCTGGCCACCATCTTCTTCCTCACCACCGGCAACGCCACCGTCCAGCTCTCGGCCGACCCCGGGTACCGGGGCCGGGTCATGGCCCTGTGGTCGGCCGCGACCGTCGGCACCACCCCGATCGGCGCGCCCGTCATCGGCGCCGTATCCGAGGCGTTCAACCCCCGCGTCGCCATCGGTCTCGGCGCGCTGGCCTGCGTGGCCGCGGCCATCATTGGCGCAACCACCCGAACCCCCCGTTCCAAGGGCGCGCACGGTACGAACGGTGCGAACGGCCTTGCGGGGGAGGGGAGATGAGCGTCCTCTGCCCGGCCGGTCCTCATGTGCTGCGCGGCCCTTCGTCCCCCGGCCGCTCGCCGTCCGCCGCGTGCGCGGCTCCGGCCCCGGCCCCCCAGCCCATGCGGATCACGGTGTACGTCTCACCGTCCCTCGGCGGCCGTGTCCAGGAGCGGGAAGTGAACGTGTGCAGCCGCCCGTTCACGAGGGCATGACGCGGCAGACGGACACCGAACTCCGCGGCGACCGCCTCCAGCAGCGGTCGTTCCGCCTCGGCCGCGTCCTCCGGCTCACCGAGGAAACGGCTCGGCTCCAGCGCCCTCGGTATGTCCCCGCTTCTCCGGATCTCTCCGTCCGCGTAGGTGAAGGCGTACTCCTCGACGTCCTCGACACCGTCCCGCGCCACAGAAAGGTGGAAGAACGCGTCCCCGCGCCATGACCTCAAACCGCCCCATACGACCACCGCGCGGGTGCCCCCGCCGACGGCCCCGGCCGGGGAGACGAACCGCTGCCGGTCGAACGGCGCGGGTTCCCCGTCGAAGGCGAAGCTCCAACCGGCGCCGGCCCGGCCGACCGCCATCAGAGCCTTGTCGTCGTAGGACGAGAACTCTCCTCGGTCGCGCCGCGAGCCGTGGCGCGCCGCCTCCCAGCGGGTCGCCGGTCGATTCAGCACGGGGCCACCCCCACCCCCGTCCGCGTCCCCATCCCCGTCCGCGAGACGCCGGGCCAACTCCTCCGGCTCCACACCTTCCACCAGGACGAACCGGTAGGACGTGCGGTTGCCGCCGGGGTCCGGGTCCGCGAGCCACGCCAGGTTGCCCGGGTCGAGAGCGGCCGTCGGAGCCGGTGCCTCACCCGCGTGCCCGCCCCTGGGTGTGGCGAGCAGTTCGCGGCCCCGCTCGGGGGTCAGCAGGCTGCCGAGCAAGGGGTCGGCCACCCAGCCCAGCGGCGCCAGATGGTCCGGTCCCAGCGGCTCCCACCGGGGCAGAGCGTCCATCAGCGTCCGCCATGCCCCGTCGGTCTCTCCCCACCGCGCCAGCTCCCGCGCCCGCTCGACCGCCTCGCCGAACGGCCCTGCCGCCGTGTACCGGTAGGTGCCGTCACGCACCTGGTCCAGCGTCGCGTAGGCCAGGGACACCAGGTCGTCGTCGGCGCCCCGCAGCGAGAACTTCAGTGTGGAGTCGTCCCGATACGAGTGGGCCGCGTGCTCGGCGACCAGCGGTGGCAGCAGTTCGGGCGCGTACCGCGGGTCCGTCACCAGGCCGTCGAAGTACACCATGGAGGTCTGTCCGAGCAGACGGCGTATCTGGTCACCCAGCCCGGTGGCCCCCGGTCTGCCGTACTCCTTGGCCTCGTCCAGAGTCCTGCCGGCCCGCTCCCAGCCGCCGCGCAGCGCCTCCATCCGGGCTTCGTCCAGGAGGGCGTCCAGATTGCGGGTCGTGTCGTTGACGAAGGCCGGCTCCCCGTCGCTCCGGTGCGCCCGCAGGCTGTGGAACTCCCGGTGCATGGACCGCATGAACTCAAGGAAGTTCGCGTACCGTTCGGGCGGCGCGGCGCGCCAGCCCGCCCATGTGTACACGGCCCACTCGCCGACCTCGTCCACATCCTCGGGGTCCATGAGGACGTAGGTGGCGTCGGACTCGACGTCGAGTTGCAGCCCGCGCCGCCAGAGGTCCGCCTCGCGCCGCTCCTCGGGCTCGGAGTCCTCGTCCAGGTCCTCCTCGAACACGTCCGCGAGCCCCGACTCGTCGTTGTGCCAGCGCGCGTCGTCGGTCCCCGCCAGCAGCGACACGAACCCGCCCGCGTGCTGCCACCCGTCGCTGACCTTGAGGAACTCCCGGTACGACGGGGGCATTCGGCGGCCGATGCGCCGCTCCATGGCCGCGATCCGGTCCTCGGACGCGGGCGGGAACCCCAGCCAACGCGCCTGCCGAGCGGCCTCGTCGTCCTCGCCCCGCGACTCGTCCTCCGACAGGGAATCCGCCCACTCCCCGCTCCACCCGAGCAGGAAGGACCGCCAGTCGTAGGCCGTGGTGTCCGCTGCCGCCGTGTCCGTTGCGGTGGCGTGCGTCGGGCAGGTGTCCGCTGTGTCGGTGTCCGTCGCCGTGGGGTCAGTCATACGTCCGATGCTGCCACCCACCACTGACAGCGCCCCCGTCCCACGGAGACCGGACCCGAAATGCCTCCGGAATCACGGGCGTTCGCAGCGCCGCCAGCGGAGAGGGGACGTCACCGGAGACGGGAAGCCCCTGGTTCCGTTCGTGGCCCCGCTGGAACGCGTACACGGTGACGCTTCCGGCGTACCGCTTCACCATCCTCGACGTGAAGTCCCGCTAGCGGCGGCGCTTCGCCGGGGCGTTGTCCAGGGTGCGGCCGAGCCATTCGACGATGACGGGAAGCACCTCGGGGAACTTCGAGACGGCGCAGTGGCCGGTGTCCGGGATCAGTGCGACCTCGGTGTCGCGGCGGCCCTCGAACACGAGGGTGTCCTCCTGGGGGACATGGACGTCGTCGGCGCCGTTGACGACCAGCATCGGGGCGTTCCTGTCCTGGTCGAGCAGGGGGCGGAGGGAGAACGCGGCGAACGGCGAGGAAAGTTCCCCGGGGGTCGGCCGGTGGTCGAAGCCGAGTGCGTTGCCCACGATGCCGTCCATGCCGAAGTGGGTCGGCGCTCCCCGCGTGAAGGCGTACTCGGCCGGTCCGCCCAGGTCGACGGCGGCATCGACGTCTCCGGCCAGGCCGGACCGGGCCGAGAAGTACCCGCCCATCGAGATGCCCACATGCCCCACGACGCCGTTGCCGAGCGTCCGCGCGTGGGCGATCAGCCCGCCGACGATCTCGGCGCCGCCGTCCGGGGTCATCGGCACCGACGACTCGCCCGTGCCGGGGATGTCGAAGGCCACGACCCGTACGCGCAACCGCACCGCGAGCAGTTCCAGTACCGCGTGCATGTCCATCTTCCAACTGTCGACGCCGCCGCTGGCGATCACCACCGGCCTGTCGGCGGGCAGCTCGAACGGTGCCAGCAGGTGCACCGGCACCGTGGTGGAGCCGTCTTTGTACGGGAGTTCGAGCACCTCGCGCCGGAACTCCACCCCGAAGTGCGGAGCGGCCAGCTCGTACTGCTCCAACTGCTTCGCCAGTGCTTCACGCTTGGCTTCATCGGCCAGGGTGGGGAATTTGGCCCATCCGTAGGCCAGCGCCGCGAGCTGATGGGCGCCCGCGGCGGCGTAGCCGGAGGCCAGCTCGGACCACTCCGGCACCCAGCCTCCCGGCCCCCGCGCCCACATGTCGGTGACCGCGCCGCGCACCGCGTCCACGTCCGCCACCGGCAGACCGGTGTTGACCATCTGCGCATACCGCTCGCCGAACAGCTCCCGCGCGTCGAGCGGCCACTGGTACGACATCGCGACTCCCTCCACTAATGCAATTTCCCTGCGTTTGGAACGCTACGGCAGGCCCGCACCTAACGCAAGATTTCTGCGTTACGCTGGACTGGATGAGTGAGAACGAGGTGCGCCGGCGTACCGGTGGCAGGTCGGCCCGGGTCCGTACCGCTGTCCTTGACGTGACCCTGCAAGTGATCGCCGAGCGCGGCGCCGACGCGGTCGCCATCGGTGACGTCGCCCGGCGGGCCGGGGTCCATGAGACGTCGGTCTACCGCCGGTGGGGGTCGCCCGAGCAACTGATCCTGGACGCCCTGCTCAACCACAGCCACCAGGAGCTGCGCCTCCCCGACACGGGTGCGATCCGTGGTGACCTGGTGGTCTTCGCCCGGTCGGTCGCCGCCTACCTGGCCACACCGCTGGGCGCCGCGCTGGCACGCTCGATGGCGGCCACGGACGACGATCCCGCCCTGGCCGAAGGCCGCGCCCAATTCTGGCGAACCCGCGCCGAAGCGGCCCAGGTGTTGATCGACCGTGCCACGACCCGCGGCGAGCTGCCTCCCCACACGGACGCGACCTCGACCCTCGAACTACTCGTCGCACCCCTGCACTTCCGCGCGCTGCTCACCCGGCAGCCGATCGACGACCACCTGATCGACCACACGGTCGATGTGCTCCTGCGGGGGCTGAGCCGGGGCTGAGCCACGACCTCAGTCGCGGCGGACCCGGGTGGTGTTCCGCTCCGCGTGTGGTGCGTAGTACTCCGTGAAGAGTTTGCCGACCAGTTCGCCCCGGGTGGAGACGCCCACCTTCTCGAACGTCGCCTTGATGTGGTCGCGGACCGTGTGCGGTGACAGATGCAGACGTGCGGCGATCTCGCCGGTCGCCAGGCCGCGGGCGAGGTACTGGGTCACCTCGGTCTCGCGGTCGGTGAGTTCGTAGGCGTCCACGACGAGCGGGACGATCTCGGAGGTCTTGGCGGGCTCGATGACGACGGCGGAGGCCCCGAGTCCGCCGTCCGCGTCGCGCAGGCACGACGCGTGGCAGACGAGCCAGCGCCCCGCCCGGTCGCGCACCCGGGCCCGCGCCTGCCCCCGGTCGCGCTCCTGCGCGATGGCGCGCGCCTTCATGGCGGTCGCCTGGATCCAGGACGGCACGCGTATGCCTCCGGGGGAGGGGACCGCGGGTCCCTCCGGCAGGTTCTCCAGATACGTCCCGGCGTCGTCGTTGACGGACAGCAGTTGGCCCTGTGCGCCGAACAGCAGCAGGCCGGGGCCGTGCGAGGCATCGGGCAGAGGGTGCGGGGCGGGCTCGGCGAACGAACGGAGGCGTCTGGCCAGCGGCGTGAGCAGCGACGCGATCAGCTTGATGTCGCCTGCGTCGAAGGCCGCGCGGCCCTGGGCCCGGAACAGGCTGATGTGGCCCTGCGGCCGGTCGCCGACGCGCAGGACGGCGCGCAGTTCGTCGTCCAGTCCCCGGGGGCGCAGGAAGGTCTGGTGGAGGGTGCTGCGCGAGGGCAGCCCACCGGTGGCCGCGCGCAGCCCCGCGACCGGTACGGGCGCCCGCACCAGGTCGCGGAAGAGGTTCACGTTGTCCGTGAACAACTCGGACTCCCAGTAGACGGCGCACCCGCTCTCGTCCAGGTTCTCCGCACGGACCGGCGCGGTCATCATGCCGGTCACCGGGTCGGTGACCCGCCAGACCGAGGCGTCGTACGGGAGGAGGCGCCGGAGGTGGGAAGAGGCCTCGGCGAACAGGGACAGGGCGTCCGTCGCCCTCGCCGACCGGGAGAGCAGCTCCGCCCGGCCGACGGCTACGGCGCTACGGGTCGTGGCGCTACGGGTGGTGGCAGCCGCACTGGTCATCCACCGACTCTCGCAGCCCAGGGGCGAGCTTCCAACCCCCCGATTGAGGGGGCCCCGCCCCGCCCCTCGCCCCCACCCCTCAAGTGACGGGGCACGCCCTCCCGTATCCCCCTGACAAGGGGATGGGACAGCTCCCGATGTGCCGGAACGCTGCTCTCCACCACCTCCGACGAGGACGAGCCAGTGAGGACAAGAACAGTGGACGGCACAGTGGACAGATCCGTGGCAGAGCGACCGGTGCGGTCGATGCTCGACAAAGCCTCCGTCGACCGGCTCGCCGAGCGGCTGAAAGGGAAGACGCTCACCCCCGAAGACACCCGTTACGACACGGAGTTGTCGGGTTTCAACCTGATCGCGCGGCACCGGCCGGCCCTCGTCGTCGCCGCGCTCACGACGGACGACGTCGCCGCAGCCGTGTCCTTCGCCGCCGGACTCGGCCTTCCGGTCTCCGTCCAGGCCACCGGCCACGGCATCGCCGCTCCGGCCACGGGCGGTGTCCTCATCAGCACCCGCCGGATGAACGCGGTCGTCGTGGACCCGGTGACGCGCACCGCGTACGTCGAGGCGGGAGCGCGCTGGCACCAGGTGATCGAGAGCGCCGGACGGCATGGCCTGGCGCCGCTCAACGGCTCGTCGCCCCTGGTCGGCGTGGTCGGCTACACCCTGGGCGGCGGGCTCGGCCCGCTGGGGCGCCGGTACGGATTCGCCGCCGACCATGTGGTCCGCGCCGAGATCGTCACGGCGGACGGAGCCGTCCGGTACGCCGGGGCCGACGCGCACCCGGACCTGTTCTGGGCGCTGCGCGGCGGCAAGGGCAACTTCGGCGTCGTCACCGGCCTGTGGTTCCGGCTGATGCCCGTGCGGCGGCTGTACGGCGGCGGGCTCTACTTCCCCGGCGAGCAGAGCGCGCGGGTGCTGGACACCTGGAGCCGGTGGACGGCCACCGTGCCGGAGGAGATGACGTCCTCCTTGGCGCTGCTGCGGCTGCCCGACGTGCCGGACGTACCGGACTTCCTGCGCGGCCGGCTCGCCGCGCACATAAGGATCGCCTTCACCGGTACGGCCCAGGAAGGCGAGCGGCTGGTACGGCCGTTGCGCGCCGCCGGTTCGGCGCTCCTGGACTCGGTCGCCGAGATGCCGTACACCGCCGTCGCCCGCATCCACCAGGACGTCACGCATCCGCTGCCGTACCACGAACGCAACATCGTGCTGCGCGAGTTGGGGGCGGCGGCCACCGGGGAACTGCTGCGCGTCGCCGGTCCCGCTTCCGGGTGCGGGGACACGATGGTCGAGGTGCGGCACACCGGAGGGGCGCTGGGCCGCCCGGCCGATGTGCCCAACGCGGTCGGCGCCCGGGACGGCGCGTACATCCTCTCCACGCTGTCGCCGCCGGGCGGGCGCGACCAGGTGCTGCGGGCGATGGAGCCCTGGGGCACGGGCCGCCGGTACCTCAACTTCCTCGCGGGGCCCGACACCGCGACCGCGACGGCGGAGTGCTTCGACGCCCCGACGCTCGCCCGGCTGGCCCGGGTGAAGGCCGCGTACGACCCGGAGAACACCTTCCGGCACCACCACAACATCGCCCCGCGCCCCTGAATGACCGAGGAGCCAGTTCCCGTGACCACCCGTCAGGCCGCGTCCGCCGCGACCACCACCGTCAACACCCCTTCCCCGGGCGCCCGTTCCGCCGGGCTGCGCTACGGCGCCCTGTTCGGCCCCGTCGTCTTCGGTGTCACCGCCGCCGGGGTCGCCCTGCCCGACGTCGCCGGGGCCCTGCACGCCTCGCCCGCCGCCACCGCGTGGGTGCTCACCGCCCATGCCCTCGCACTCGGCGTCGGCACCGCGCTGTTCGGGCGGCTGGCCGACACCCGGGGCGTGCGCGCCGCTCTGCTGCTCGGCTCGGTGACCCTGACCGTGGGCGCCGTGATCTGCCTCGTCGCGCCCCAGCTCGGGGTCCTGGTGGCGGGACGTTTCGTCCAGGCGGCCGGGTCCGGTGCGATGGCCGCCTGCGCGATGGCGCTCACCGCGTCCACGGCCCCCGCGCTGCGACCGAGGGTCCTCGCCGGATTCGGCGCGACCATGGCGGTCTTCTCGGCCGGCGCCACCCTGGCCGGCGGCGTGCTCACCGCTTGGGTGAGCTGGCGCGTCGCCCTGATCCTGCCCGCGCTCTCGCTCGCCGCCGTCCCGCTGTGCCTGCCCGGGGCTGCGGCCCGGAGGAAGTCGGGCAAGTCCCTTGCCGGATCCGCATCCGCGAGGTCCCGCCCGGCGGACGCGGCGATGGACCTGCCCGGTGCGGGCCTGCTGACCCTGACGGCGATGTCGTTCCTCGTCCTCATCCAGTCGTCCGCGCTCGCACTGAGCACCCCCGTCGTGCTCGCCACCGCCGCCGTCCTGCTGCCGTCGCTCGCGTGCCTCGTACGCCGCGTCCGGACCTCGGAGAACTCCTTCGTCCCGCGCCGACTCGTCACGGACGGCGTCTTCCTGCGGACCGCCGCCATCGGAATCGGGGTCTACGGGGGCCTGTTCGCCGCGATGTACGCCGTCCCGCAGCTCCTCGTGCGCGAGCACGGCTGGAGCGTGCCGGCCGTCGGTCTCTGGCTGCTGCCCGGCGCGGTGGCCGGCGCGGTCCTCTCGCGGCTCGCGGGCAGGCTCACCGCGGGCAGCCGCGGCAACCTCCTGCCGGCCGCCGTCGCCCTCGCCTTCGGCGTCGCCCTGCTCGGCGCCGCCCTGGCGGGCTCCGGCGTCCTCCTCCTGATCCTCGGCGCCTCACTCGGCTTCGGCGCCTTCTCCGTGACGCAGGTCTTCAGCACCGCTGTGATGTCCGCGCACATCGACGCGGCCCGGCGAGGAGGCGCCATGGGGCTCCTCAACCTCGCCTTCTTCGTGGGCGGAGGCGTCGGCAGCGCGACCGCCGGCGCGCTGGCCAAGTCCGTGTCGCTCGGCACCGCGCTCGGCATCGTCGCCGTGTTCCCGCTCGTCGGGGCGGTGTTCGCGGCCACCTTCAGGCGCCGCGAGCCGAAGCAGCCGTAGCAGCCGTGACGCCTGGGGCCCGCACCCGCGCATCCCCGCATCCGCGCATCCCCGCATCAGGCATACGCGGTCCGTCCGCCCCGGCCGCTCACACGGTGACCTTGAACGCTTCGAGGAAGCGGTTGTTCTCCAGCGTGCCGGTGAAGTTCAGCTCGGGGCGCGCTGCGGTGCACCTCTCGCCCCATTCCCACTCGTGGATCTTGTTGCGCTGGCAGATCTGGCCGCTGCCGATGTTGACGGCGAACGCCGACATGTTGGGCGCTCCCTTGCGGGTGCTGCCGACGTAGAGGTTCTCGCCGGACTTGATCGGCGTCCACGACTCCTCGAACTTGCCCTGGCCGTTGGTCGAGTGGGGGTCGTTCAGGAAGCCGACGGCGGACGAGCCGTCGACTCCGGCCGTCGCGATGTTGACGGCCTTGATCGGCCGGTTACGGCCCACGGTGCCGGCCAGCGTTCCGTCGCAGACCGGCTTCTGCCAGCCCTGTCCCGAGACATACGCGCGGTAGCAGATGTGCCGGCCGGACGGGTCGTTCTTGGCGAGACGCTTCACGGCGGCGGCAGCGGTGTCCTGCGGGGGCTTCGCCGTCACCGTGGCCTGCGGCGGGCGCGCGGTCACCGTGGTCTGCGGCGGCCTCTCCGTCACCGTGACCGTGCCGCCCTTCGGCTCCTTCGACTCGGACGGCGAGGACGAGGGCGACGACGTGCCGGCCGTCGAGGTGGGCGGCGGCGGAAGCGCGTCGAGGAGCGCGGAGTCGCTCGGTGACGGAGTGGTGTGCGGAGACTTGCTCGCGGCCGTGCCGGAGCCCGCGGCCTCGTTCTGGCCGCCGCCGTCGTCCGATCCGCCGCTGCCGAGGATCACCAGCGGAACGACGACGAGGGCGGTCACGACGAGGGCCATCGGGCCGACGACCACCGGGTTGTGGAGCAGACCGGGCCCCTCGTACTCGTCGTCCGACTGACGCGTTCCGCTTCTGCGGAGGATCCTGCGGACCACGGGGGTGCTGGGCTCGGGCGCGGACTGTCGGTTTTCGGACACCCCGTGCGCGGCGGCGCCGAAGGTGTCGTCGTCCTCGTCGTCCTCGTCCTCGTTGGCGCGATCGTCGGTGTCGCGGCCACCGGGTATCCCCTCGCCACGGGCTCCGTCATCGCCGTAATCGTCGTCGCCGAAGCGATCGTCGGCGCCGCCCTCGCCGTCCCGGTCGAGTTCGTCGTGCCGGGCGGACGCGGAAGCGGAGGCGGAGGCGAGTCCGGCGTACGACGCGAAGTCGAACTCGGGGCTGGGGCCCGGATCGAGGTCGGGGTCGGGGCCCGGATCGAGGTCGGGGCCGGGGCCGGGGCCGAGGTCGGGCCTGTCATCGTCGTCGAGGTCGGCCTCGTCGTCGTCCCAGGAAGCCGCCCCGCCCGCCACCGCCCCGCCGGTCGCCGCCGCGAGCCCGCCGCGCCCGGCCCCCGCCGGTGGCTCCTCGTCCGGTCCCGCCGGGTCCTCGTCGTCGTCCCATGCCGCGCCGACCGGCTCCGGTTCCGCTTCCGACGGCACCTCGACGGCGTCGGCCCAGCCCTCTTCCTGGTCCGGAGATCCGTCCTCCGCCAGGCCCGGAAGCCCGCCCTCCGCGTCGTCCGGAAGCTCGGCCTCCGCCGGGTCCAGCAGACTGCTCGACCCGTCGGGCGCGACCTCGACACACGCCACGTACCCCGCGCCGGGATCGGAGATCTGCGCTGTCACGGGGGTGCCGAGGTCGCTTGCGTGGCCGTGCAGCGTGTCGAGGATCGCGGCGTCGACCGTCATGCCGTCCGGCACCGGTACGGGTGCGCCGTCGATGGTGGCCGAGCCGTCACCGGAGATGACCACCGCGAAGCGGGTCGCCGGTTCGGCCGACGCCTCCCCGGCGGTGTCCGGCTTGCTCAGGTCCACCGATTCCCCGGCCGTGGCGTGGTCGTCCGCCATGGCCGACCCGTCCGGCTCTTCGCCCCGGTTCATGGTCATTTCCTTCCTGACGTTCCCAGCCCTGCGGCCCGGTCGGGGAAACGTCGTGACAGTCCCCGCGTAACGCAACGGGCGTCACAGGGGAACGGTTCAATCCCGGGCCCGAGTACGGCCGCGGAGACCCGAGCGGGACCGCCGGACGGACCGTCGACCGCCGTGGACCGCGCCCGACATGCCCCGAAAAAACGGTCGGGTCGAACCGGTGGGACGGCGGCGAAATTGGCCGGAAGGGAACGTTCCGTCAGAGCTGCTTCGGGGAACCGCAGTTCAGTAGAGTCGTGACGGTGAACGACACTCAAAGCTCTGTGCGATTCGCTGTGCTCGGACCCGTCCGTGCATGGCGTGGTGAGGCGGAACTGGACCTCGGTTCCCCCCAGCAGCGGGCGGTACTGGCGACTCTGCTGTTACGGCGGGGGCGCCCCGTCACGCTCAGCGAGCTGCTCGACGCGGTCTGGGGCGAGGAACCGCCACCGGCCGCCGTATCCGTCCTCCGGACCTATGTGTCGCGACTGCGCAAGGTACTGGAACCGGGCCGGGACGCGGTCGAGGGCCCGAGCGTGGTCGTCTCTGTCGGCGACGGATATCTGCTCCGTCTCCGGGCGGACGCCCTGGACCTGGCCGTCTTCGAACGGCGGGTCGGGGAAGCCAACAAGGCGCGTGCGGCGGGGGAGTTGTCCGCCGCCGCTGATCTGCTGCACGCCGCGCTCGGCGAGTGGCAGGGCGCCGCGCTGGCCGGACTCCCGGGCCCGCTCGCCGAGTCCGAGGGTTCCCGGCTGAACCAGGAACGCCTCTCGGCACTGGAAACCCGTATTGACATCGATGTCAAACTCGGGCGCCACGGCGAGGTGATCGCGGAACTGATGGCGCTGACCGCCAAGTACCCCCTGTGGGAGCAGCTGTGCCGGCTGCTCATGCTCGCGTTCTACCGGTCCGGGAGGCAGGCCGAAGCCCTGGCCGCGTACCGCAGGACGCGCGCCACCCTCGTGGCCGAACTCGGCATCGAACCCGGAGCACCGCTCAAGGACCTGCACGACCGCATCCTGACGGCCGACGCGTCCCTGGACGCCGACCCGCGGCCCCGGCGGCCCGACCCCCCGCCGGAGCCGGCGACCCCCGACGCCACCCAGGTGGTCCGCCCCGCGCAACTGCCGCCTGCCCTCTCGACCTTCGTCGGCCGCAGCGCCGAACTCGACTGGAGCCGCGACCTGTTGCGGGGGAACGGCCGCCCCCCGTCCACCGTGCTGATCACGTCGATCGGCGGCATGGGCGGTGTCGGCAAGAGCACCCTGGCCGTCCACTGGGCCCACGAGATAGCCGACCGCTTCCCCGGCGGACAGCTCTACATCAACCTGCGCGGCTTCGACCCGACCGGTTCGGCCGTCGCACCGGACGAGGCGATCCGCGTCTTCCTCGACGGTCTCGGTGTTCCCCTGACGCGGATGCCCGCCGGGCTCGAAGCCCGAGCGGCGCTCTACCGCAGCATGCTCGCCGAGCGGCGCGTGCTCGTCCTGCTCGACAACGCCCGCGACTCCGACCAGGTCCGCCCCCTGCTGCCCGGCTCGCCCGGCTGCACGGTCATCGTCACCAGCCGCAACCGGCTGACCGGCCTGGTCGCCGGCGAAGGCGCCCACCCTCTGACACTGAACCCGATGACGTCCGCCGAGGCGCACGACCTCCTGGCGCGCCGCCTCGGCACCGCCCGCCTCGCGGCGGAACCGCACGCGGCCGACGAGATCATCACGCGCTGCGCCCGGCTGCCCCTGGCGCTCGCCATCGTCGCCGCGCACGCCGCCGCACACCCCGGCTTTCCGCTCAGCGCGCTCGCCCATGAGCTGCGCGACAGCCACGGCAGCCTCGACGCCTTCGTCGGCGGTGACGACCTCACCACCGATGTACGGGCCGTCTTCTCCTGGTCGTACCAGGCGCTGTCCGTCCCGGCCGCGCGCCTGTTCTCGCTGCTGGGGCTGCACTCGGGGCCGGACCTCTCGGTGCCCGCCGCCGCCGCGCTCGCCGGGCTCACGACCCGCGACGCCCGGCGCCTGCTCACGGAACTCACCCGCGCGCATCTGCTCACCGAGCCCTTCCCCGGGCGCTACGCCCTGCACGACCTGCTGCGCGTCTACGCCGGGGAACGGGTCGCGGCCGACGAGACACCGCAGGAGCGGGAGCGCGCCGTCGAACGGCTGCTCGCCTGGTACCTGCACACCGCCGACGCCGCCTACCCCCTCCTCACCCCGAGGCGGCGCAGGATCTCCATCGAGCCACCGCCCGACGGGTGCCGGCCTCTGGAGTTCACGGAGCAGGACCAGGCGCTGGCCTGGTGCGAGACCGAACGGGTCAACCTTGTCGCCGCTGTGCACCAGGCCGCCGGCTCCGGGCAGCCGGGCATCGCCTGGCGGCTGCCCGCCGTTCTGTGGGGGTTCTTCTACCTCCGCGGCCATCTGCACGACTGGCTCGACACCGCGCGGACGGGCCTGTCCGCCGCGCGCGGCGCCCACGACCGGCCGGGGGAGGCGCAGGGCCTCATGGACACGGCCGCCGCGCTGCGCAGCGTCGGCCGGCCCGGCGACGCGATCGAGGAGCTGCACCGGGCGGTCGCCGGCTACGAGGAGCTGGGGGACACGGACGGCCTGGGGATGGCGGTGGGGAACCTGGGCGACGCGTGTCTGCAGTTGGACCGGCTGGACGAGGCCGTCGCGTACATCAGCCGCTCCATGGACATCGAACGGGCCAGCGGCGGCGCCTGGGCGAAGGGGATCTCCCTGGCCAACCTGGGCGACGCCTATCAGCGGCTCGGCCGGTTCGGCGAGGCCATCGACTGCCTGGAGCAGGCGCTGGTCATCCTGCGCGCCAACGACAACCGCTGGGTCGAGGGCGTCTCGTACGACATCCTCGGTACGGTCCACGGCCGCCTCCAGCACTACGACAAAGCGGTGGAGTACTACGACCTGGCACTCAAGACGCACCGGGACATCGGCAACCGGTGGGGAGAGGGCGACACCCTGAGCAACCTCGGGGACGTCCGGCTGGAGGCCGGCGATCCGGAGGCCGCGCACGACAGCTGGCGGCAGGCACTGGCGATCTTCGCCGAGTTCGACCATCCGGACGCCGAGAAGGTCCGCGCGAAACTCGACGGTCCGCATGGTCCGGGCGGTCCGAATGGTGTGGACGGTGCGGACGGCCCGCCCGGCGCGCGCGGCCGTGAGGCCGCGGCGACGGACGGGGCCGCCTGACACACATCTCCCGCTCACTGTCTTCCGGCCGGTCCGGGTCAGCCCGCGTCGCGGTAGGCGCTGCCGCTGGAGTTGGCGGTGGCGCCGTTGTAGAGGCCGGTCGGGCTGGTCTGCGTGGACAGCGTGAACCACGCGTAACGCTCCACGAAGTCCAGTCCGTTCAGCATCTGGGTCGACGACTTGATGAACGCGGTCTGCTCCTGTTCGCCCGGGTAGCGCGGCGTGCCCTGCGAGAAGTCGATCAGGCCGTACTCGGTCAGCCAGATCGGCTTCTGGTAGCGGTCGTGGACGGCCTGGAGGTAGCCCTTCAGATGGTTGGCCGCCTCCGGACCGAAGTCGGACCCGTACCAGTGCAGGGGGATGAAGTCGACGCGCAGACCACGCTCGGCGGCGCCCTTCATGAAGCGGTCCAGCCAGCTCCCTTCGAGGTCACCGCCGGTGGCGACGGCCGGAGCACCCATCCGCAGACCGGTCGCCTGGAGCCTCGGCCACAGGTCGAGGGCCTGCTCGGGCGACATGTTGGACTGCCCCGCCATGTCGGGCTCGTTGAAGCCGAGCAGCTCCTTGCCCTCCTGGGCCGCCCGTCCGAGTTCGGCGTCCGTGACGGAGCCGGGGCCCCAGATCATCGGGACGTAGTCGACGCCGTTCGGCTTGGTGACATTGCCGGTGGAAGAGGTCCAGTTGTAGTACCAGGACGCTCCGGAGTCGGCGAGCGCCTGCGACGCGCCGGGGACGTCGTTGAGGCTGACGCCCTTGCGGTGCGACGCCGGCTG
Source organism: Streptomyces sp. NPDC091292 (assembly GCF_044757265.1). Classification (NCBI taxonomy): domain Bacteria; kingdom Bacillati; phylum Actinomycetota; class Actinomycetes; order Kitasatosporales; family Streptomycetaceae; genus Streptomyces; species Streptomyces sp. NPDC091292. Next base: position 249,401 of record NZ_JBIVUQ010000009.1, read on the forward strand.
CTCGTCGTCCAGGGCGGGCCGCTCCACGGCGCCGGGCGGCACGGACCTGACGGAGTCCGTCGGGGCGCCGGCACCCCCGAAGGCGACGGTCATGCCGGCGCACTTGGTGCACTGGAACACCGTCTTGTTGCCCGGCTCGGTGTCCTGCTTGGACCAGGCGTACGCGGTCTGGCACTTCTTGTTGATCGCGTCGCTGTACGGGGTCTTCGCGTCCCGGTTCGGGTTCACGCAGACCAGGGGCCTGCCGTCCGCGCCCTTGACGAGGTTGTCGGCCGGGCAGGTGGCGAGCAGATCCTCGACACATCCCGCGACCGCGCACTCACCCTCCTGGGGCGGGTCCATGCCGTCGGGCGTGATGGTGATCGGCATCGACACGGCGTTGACGTAACTGATGTTGTACCAGGGCGCCAGGTTGTCGTTCGGGTCGAAGTTGAACTCGGCGAGCCCTGTGGGCTGTTCACCCGTGGAGCAGCGGTCGGCGAACGGTCCGCAGTCGCCGACCTCGCAGTGGAACGTGCTGCCTTCCTCACCGGTACAGCCCTCGCGCGCGAAGAACTTGCCGCGCCAGTGGCCGGCGCCCGAGCGCTCGGGGATGGTGAGGGTGGCGGACTGGCCCGGGTCGAGGGTCGGCAGTCCGGTGAGCGCCTGCGAGCCGTCGGCGTTGACCGTGCTGCCCACCCAGATACGGTTCGCCGTCTTGTTCTGGAAGGTGACGGTGTGTTCGGCGCCGCTCGCGGCGGCCGATTCGCTGTTGATGTCCCCGCCGTCGGAACGGTTGGCCTGGACGGCTATGGCGGTGCCGGTGACTCCGACGATCACCAGTAACAGGGCCAGGAGCCAGGATGTGCGTCTGCGCATGGAGCATGCCTCTCCGTCGAGCTTGCGCGGGCCGGCCTATGGGGTGCCGCCCGCGCAGGCACGACGGATGCGCGCGGCGGATGGTTCACCGGCGCAGCGGCTGACCGTGGTCGGCTTGGGCTACCTGGAGTTGCGGCCCTGCCCGGACTGGCGGTTCTGCCCGTGACCGTGGCCCTGCCGGGAGCTGCGGTGACCGGACGAGGACCCCGGATCCGTCCGGCGGCGCTCGGAAGAGCTGGCGGACTGGCCTGTGTTGGCGTACTGGGAGACGCTCTGGTTGGCGGTGCGGGGCGGTGAAGGAGTCATCCGCGTCGGGCTCGTGGTGTAGGGGTTTCCCGTGATGTTGCCGCCTGCGGACGTGCCGTAATTGCCTCCGGCGGGCGCGCTTCCATGGCGCGGAGCGTCGGTGGCGGCGCCATAGCCCGGTGCGTTGCCCGGCTCGGACGCCCCTCGTGAGGGCGCCGAGGTGTAGGAGTAGGCCGAGGTGGCGCGTTGGTCGGAGTAGCCGACCCCGTCCCGCGCGTAGGCGGGAAGTTCGTCCACGGCGTAGCCGTACTGGTCGGTGACAGGCGCCGGGTTGTTCGCCTGGACGGCGGACTGGGGCACCTGCCCGGCACCGCTGCCGTAGTCGCGGCTCGGCCCCGCGAAGCCGCGGGACGGGTCGTACTCGCCTTGGAGGCGGAACCGATTCCTGTCGTTCCCGCCTGGGTTTCCGGACATGTTCGTCCCTTTCGGTCCGTTCTGTGGTGCTCGTAGAGCGCCCTTCTGCGCCACAACGGCGCGGCCCGGGTCGCCGGTTCACTCCACGAGCACCGCGATTGAACCCTTTGTCGGGGCTGCCCGTCGTGTCTGGTGCCGGCGGGCAGGCAGGCAGGCCCGGTCCAAGGGATCCGGTCCGGGACGAGTCCCGAGGAGAGAGGGCGACGATGGCCGACAGCAACTCCGCTCCCCGACAACCACCGCAACCACGGCGGCTGACCAAGGCACCGCCCGAAATCGCCCTGGCACAAAGGCTGTTCGACACCGAGTACGGCGTGCGGAACGAGCGGCGCGGGGGCGAGGACGACCTGAACCTCGCGGAGCGCCTCTGGGAGGCACTGCGCGAGACGTGGCGCAGCCTCACGGGTGGCGGTTCGCAGAGTGATGGTTCGCAGAGCGATGGCTCGTGGAGCGATGGTGCGTGGAACGACGGCTCGTGGCGCGGGCAGAACCAGGGCATGGGCCCGGCCGGCGGAGGCCAGGAAAGGGAGCCGTTCGGCCGGGGCGGGTACGCGCCGCAGCCGGAGCGGCAGCCGCAGCCGTCCGCCTTCGAGCGGGCGTCGCACCCGGCGCTGGCCCCGCTGGACCGGGCGATCGGACGGCTTTCGCCACGTGAGCACGAGGCGTTCGAGGACGCCCTTCTCCACATGGTCAGGACCGAGCCATGGAAGGACGTGTTCGGCGCACACCGCGCGCAGATGCCCATGGTCGACCGCTATGTCGCCAACGCGCACGCGAGGGAGGCGCTGCGGCAGAGTTGGCAGGAGTCCGTCAGGGCCAGGGCGCAGAGTGCGCGGCAGGCCGCGTTCGAGGAGCGCTTCGTACGCCCGGCGGACTCAAGGGGCGCCGCGCGGGACGCTCCGGTCACCGGGACCGATCGGCCGAGGGATCAGCGGGCGATGTCGGAGCAGCGGACCACGGAGACCCGGTCGGCGGATTCCCGGTGGGAGCGCGTGGACAGCGCCCAGACCTTCGACGGCCAGGGCTACCGGGCGGCCGAACACGCGCGGAGAACCGACGCCGAGGCCACCTCGCCGACCTCCTCCACCCCTGTGTCGACCCCGTCCACCCCGCCCGGGACGACCTCTCCGACCAGGCCCGCCGCACCGGCGAGCCTCGTCAGCCGCGAGGGGCTGGAATCCGTGCACGGTTCCTACCGCACCCCGGTCAGCCCGCGCAGCTCCGCCGACCTCTCCAGGCCCACCACGCCCCAGCACGCTCCGGCCCCGAAGAAGGGCCGGGCGATGTGACCGTCAGGCGCTCCGCGTCGACCTGCGCGGCGGGGGCGGCGGGGGAGGGGGCGGCGGACCGAACGGGTCCATGGCGACCACGGTCGGCGTCTCCTTGGGGCGGTGGGCGCCGGGCTTGCAGCCGGCGAAGGGCCCCTGCGGATCCCGCAGGGACTGCATGACCGGGCCCAGATAGTCACGGTGCCAGTTGGCGGGCCCGGCGGGACCGGAGCCAGGACCGGTCAGTTCCCCCCAGGCGAGCCACAGCCCATGGAGCTGGGCGACCGCTTCCGGATGCTCCCACCAACTGCCGCACCAGGGCGCGCTGGAGGTCACCTCCCTGCCGTACACCGGCAGCAGCACATGGTGTGTCCACAGGCTGAGCCGGCGCAGCGCGTCCGTGTAGGCGGGACCCTCCAGATAGAGGATGAAGTTCGGTGCGGGCGGCGGCTCCTCGGTCTCCCGCCCCTGCTCGTCGCCCACGGTGTCGACCGTCATGGTGCTCCTTCGGACTTGCGCGCGGTCCGGCGGTCCCGGATCGCCACCACAGGCACGATCGCCGCCACAGACACGACGGACGGGCGCGGCGGATGGTTCACCGGGCGGTCGAATGAGCCCGCGACCGATCCGGCGACCCGGCCGTTCGTTCCTTCCCGCCAGAACGCCGGCCGGGGCCTGAACCTTTTCCGCCCCCGCAACGTCGTGTCCCGGCAGAAGGGCCGAACCCGGCCGACGTACGGGCCGCCGGGCGCGGCTGTCAGTCGGCGAGAAGGAGGCTTGGCATGGCGGGCAAGAAGGGGAACGGAAAAGAGCGGGAGAGAGACGGGCAGGGAAGGCGGCGGGACACGGGCGGCGGCTCGCGGGGTGAGAGTTCGCGTCAGGGCGGACGGTCCGGCTCGAACAGGGACCCGGAGCAGGCGGCGTCCCGGACACCGACCCCGCCGCCGGAGAGCAACGCGTCCGAGCAGTGGTACAGCCCTGTCGCGAACGCGTGGCACTACATCGCCGGCTCCGAGCTGATGACCTCCAGCCTCGACGCGGCCGGGAACGCGGGCGCCTGGGTGGCGGAGCGGACGCCCTGGGTCGTGGACGCCGCGGTCGACGCACTCCAGCCCGCCGGGCTGGTGGCACAGGGCATCGGTACCGCGTTGCAGGACGCCGGCAGGGGAGCCAGGTCGTTCTACAACTGGGGTGTCGTGCTGAGCGGCGCGGACGGTCTGCGGACGGTCTTCCTGCAAGGGCAGAAGGCGCTCAAGCCGCATCCCAACGATCCGCCCGACGTTCTCGCTGCGGCCATGGGCGCGTTCAAGGCCGGTGGTGCCGCCGCGTACGCGTTCGGATCACCGCTGGCGGTACAGACGGCCGGTGCGGTGGTGCAAGGGATCGCGCAGGGCGGCGAGTTCTACAACAACCAACGGGTCGCGCGGTATACCGCCGCGGAGCTGGAGCAGGCACACGCGCGGGAGCGGGCGCAGGTGTGGCAGCGGGCCACCGCTCCGGCTCCGCAACTCGACCCGCTGCCGAACTTCAGCAACCTGACGCTCACCAACCTGACCACGTCACCTCCCCAGAACACGACCACTGCGCCTCCGCAGCACCCGGTCGACCAGATGCCCGCGCCGCCGGCCTCGGTCCAGCAGAGCAGGGGAAGGCGGGGGGACTCCAGTGGTTCGGAACCGAGCAGCACCACCGGACACAGGAGCCACCACCGCCGGGACACGGCCCACAAGCGGGGGCGGGGATCCGTCTCCTGAACCGTCCGGATCGCGGTTGCGTTGAGTGGGCAGGCAAGCAGTTCCCCCGCCACGGGAAAGGACCCCCGACATGCCGGAAACCCCCGTCTGGCGCATCGACCTGGAGAGAGGGCGGCGGCCCTCCCTTTCGGACGAAGCCCCGGAGTTGTACGACAGCGCCAGCTTCCCTTCGTCCCCCGACTCCGAGGAAAGGCGCTCATCGCTGCACTTCCTCGACCAGCGCAACAATCTGTACAGGGCCGACCCCGACCGCCGGAACGACTGGAAGGTGTCGCTGGCAAAGGGACAGGACTGGGTGACGGAGAGCCGTAAAGACATCATCACGGGCATCAAGGTCGTCGCCAACGCGATCGTGCTGGGAGGAGCGGCGGCCGAGACGTACGGGATCTCCGGGCGCGCCGCGAAAGCGACCGGCGGCGTCATGAACACCGGTACGCAGGCCTGGGACGTGTGGAACAACGCGAGCTCCGCGTATCAGACCTACCAGGAGGACGGCCTCACCAGAGGGGTGTTCCAGGACGCGGCCAGGGCAACCGCGCAGGGGGTGGCTTTCGGGGCAGGGATGGTGAACGCCTTCGCCCCCTACGTGGGCCCGACCGCCGGTCTGGTGCAGAACGCCACCACCATCGCCGCTCTCGCGACGACCGGTCCCACGAGCCAGGAAGCGAAGAAGGCCAGGGAGAAGGATCGCCGGACCTTCACCCATCATCGCAACGACCACATCGCCGAGGCGCGGCCGGCGCCGGAGCGGTCGCGGCCCCGGGACGGTGGCCAGGGCCGGTCCACCCGCGACGAGGTGACCTTCGGGTCGGTGAGCTACACAGAACAGAGCAGGCGCAGGCCCCAACGGCACGACACGGAAAGGATCGCGCCCGAGTCGCGGGGATCCCGGTCCACGGCGCACCGCTCGTCCCCGGGGTCGTCGTCGTCACGGGACACGCCCACGAGCACGGCGCGGAACGCGCAGACGGCCTACTACGCGGCGCAGGGACAGGGGCAAGGCAGCCGGTCCCGGGAGGAAGCGAGCACGTCGGGGATGCAGGGCGCGCGGCAGCCCCTCCGGCGCCAGGGAACGCGGAACACCAACTCCAGTAGCGGCTCCTCCAGCCCCCGTCGCTAGCGAACCGGTGGCCGGTACACCCCCCGCTCCGACAGGCGGTGTACCGGCCCCTGTTCTGTCCCCACACCCTCATGCACCCTCCACGCGCCCTCACCCGCCCGGTCGCACCACCCCGAGGATCGCCATCGACCCGGCCGGTGCCACGGTCACCGTCCGTCCCGGGCGGGGGGAGTGGATGATCTGGCCCTCGCCGACGTAGAGGGCGACATGGCTGGCGTCGGCGAAGTAGATGACCAGGTCGCCGGGGCGCATCTCCTCGACGGGGACGCGCGGCAGCCGGCGCCACTGTTCCTGGGACGTGCGCGGGATGGGGACGCCCGCGGCCAGCCAGGCCTGCGAGGTGAGCCCGGAGCAGTCGAAGGAGCTGGGGCCTGCGGCGCCCCAGATGTAGGGCTTGCCGATCTGGCGCGTGGCGTAGGCGATGGCCTTGAGGCCCGCCCGGGTCGTCTTGGTGCCGACCTTCTTCAGGATGCCCGTGTCCACCCACTTCGCCTGGGCTTCCCGTGCCTCCTGGTCGTCCAGGGCGACGAGGCGCAGCCGCTCCGGCTCCGCGAGCCGGGACTCCAACTGCTCGGCGGCGTCGATGTTCCGCAGGATCTTCTTGCGCTCCGCGGCCCGCTCGCGGCGGCTCGCCTCCAGCCGCTTCAGCTCGCCGGCCGCGTCGGTGGTCTGCGTACGCAGATCCTCGTGCGCGGCTGCCAGACCGGTGATCACGTCCCGCGTGGCCTCCTGCGCCTGGAGGGTCCGGCCCGCGTTGTCCAGGGCGTGGCCGGGGTCGTCGGCGAGGGCGAACTGCAACTCGGCGGGGAGGCTGCCGCCGCGGTACTGCGCGCGGGCCGCCGCCCCGGCCAGCGAGGTGAGCCGGGTCAGCTCCTTCTCGGTGGCGTCCACGCGGGCGTCGAGCTTGGCGACCCGCTTCTTCTGCGCCGTCACCTTCTCGCCCGCGCCGTTGTACTTGTCCGTGGCGACACCCGCGTCGTGGTAGAGGCGCTGGAGCCGGGCGCGTACCTCGGTCAGGGTCTCCGGGTCGGCGTGGGCGCCCTGCTGGGTCGTCGCCGTCAGGGCGCAGGCCAGGGCGACGACGGTCGCCGCCCGTTGACCTTGAGTGCGCATGGGCCGTGTCATGGGGGGCCGAAAGCTCCCTTCGTACGGTCGGAGGAGCGGGGACGGGGGGTACGCCCGCACAGATCGGCGAGTACACCCTCACAACGGACGCCCCCGCGGCGCGGTTCAAGGTGGCGTGAACCGGTGGCACCCGGCATCCGTTGTGCGCGGGAAGGACGCGTGGCGGGCGAACCACGCGGGGTGGGGATGAAGACATACGGCGAGTGCACGACGTACGGCGAGTGAAGGCGGCCTGATGGAACCGGAGTTGCTGCTCCTGGCCCTGGGCACGGGACTGGGCTCCGGGTTTCTGCTGCTCGCCGTCCGGCAGACCGCGACGATCGCGCTGCTGTCGGTGCGGGGCGTCCTCGTCAAGGGCCGGGTGACGGAGCGGGCGGAGACCGACCGCAGGCGCGGCGGGCTCGTGGTGTTCACCGACCACCTGGGGCGGTCCTTCGTCCTCGATCCGGGCGCTTCCGGGCCATGGCGCGGGCTGCCCCCGATCGGCGCCGCCGTGCCCGTGGTCTATCCACGCAACCGGCCCCACGCCGCCCGGGTGTGGCTGCCGCGCCATCTGCTGGCCCCGCCGTTCGGCTGGTTCCTCGCGGCGACCGTCGCGTTCGGTACCGCGCTCACGGTGGCCCGGTGAGCCACGACGGCAAGGAGCCCGGCCCACCAGGGCGACGGGTCCACGAGATCGACGTGCTGCGCGGGTTCTCGCTGCTCGGCATCCTCTTCGTCAACGCCCTGATGATGGCGGGCCCTTACCTCGCGCTCGGCGGCGGACCCCAGGCGTCCGGCGCCGACCGGGTGGCCGCCTGGCTGACGACCGCGCTGGTCTCCGCCAAGTTCTACCCCCTGTTCGCCTTCCTCTTCGGCTACAGCTTCGTCCTCCAGATGCGGTCCGCCGAGCGGGCGGGCGCCGCGTTCGCGCCGCGCCATCTGCGGCGCGTGGCCGGGCTGTTCGGGATCGGTCTCGCCCACGCCGTGCTGCTCTACCCCGGCGACATCCTCACGGCGTACGCGGCCCTGGCCCTGGTCCTGTACGGCCTGCGCGGCCTCACCCCCCGCACCGCCGTACGGCTCGCGGTCGGCCTCGTGGCGGTCCTGTCCCTGCTCCTGCTCGGCCACGGGCTCCTCACCGTGGCCACCACCCTGCCGATGACGCCCGAGCAGTACGCGCCTCTCGTCGCCGACACCATCGCCGCCCGCCGAGGCGGCGTCCTCTCCGTGGTCGGGGCCCATCTGCACGACCTGCCGGCGACGCTCGAAGCGAATCTGCTGTACGCGCCGCAGATGCTGGCCGCGTTCCTGGCGGGCCTCGCGGCTGCCAAGTCGGGCCTGCTGGAGCGCCGGGCACGGGACCGGCGGTGGCTGCGCCGGACCCTCGTACGGTGGCTGCCCCTCGGCCTCGCCGGCTCGGTCGCCACCGCCGTGTGCGCCAACGGGCCGCTGGACAGCCGCTGGTTCCTCACCGGCCACGCGATCGCCGTCCTGACCGGACCGGCCCTGACCGCGTCGTACGTCTGCGGGCTGCTCCTGCTGCTCCACCCGCGCGGCCGGGCGGCGGCCGTGCTCGCCGCCGCCGGCCGCATGGCCCTCACCCACTACCTCACCCAGTCACTGGTACTCGCCCTCGTGTTCACCGGATACGGCCTCGGGCTCTACGACCGGGTCGGCGCCGCCGCCGTCCTCGCGGGCTGTGTGGTGCTGTACGGCGTCCAACTCGCCGTCGGCGCACGGCTGATGGCCCGGACGCGGTACGGGCCCGCCGAGCTGGTGCTGCGTACGCTCACCTCGGGGCGGCGTCCTGGACGGGATACGGCTTCGCCAGCGGCACACCCGGAGGCAGTGCCTCCGTCGGACGGCCCGCGAACCGGCCCGCGGCCCGTGCGGTGATCGCCTTCGTCTCCGCCTTCGCCGCCGCCGAGATCGCGCCCGCGCCCGGCTCCTTGTACCAGGGACGCAGCCGGATCAGGGCGGGCCGGACACCGGTCGCGAGGAGAAGGGCCGTGCCCTTGGGGAGGGCGCGGATACGGTCGGGGGGCAGTACCGCTTCCTGCCGGTAGGAGTACGAGCGGGACGTGCCGTCCTTGCTGCGGGAGATGCTGGGGGTCTTCACGTCGTGCTGACCCACGAGCGTGGAGATCTTCTGTACGAAGTCCGCGTCGTCCAGGCCCGCGCCGAGGAGTTTGACGGTGGCCGCGCTCCACAGCGCGTCCATGCCCACCTCGCCCCACACCCGGGCGCCCTGCCGGTAACTCTGCAGCAGCGTCACGACGTTGATGCCGCGTGAGCCGAAGTGCGAGTAGAGGTCGGGCAGGTCGGAGATGCGGCACACGTTGGCGGCCTCGTCGAGCACGGCGGTCAGCGGCGGGTCGAGCCGGCCGCCCATGCGTTCGGCGGCGACGACACCCGCGCGCATCGTGGCGTCGGCGAGGCCCGCGATGACGCCCGCCGCCGAACCGCCGCCGTCCTTGGACAGCAGATACAGCGTGTCGTTGCCGAGGACGTGCACGTCCGGACGGAACTCCGGGAGCGTCGGATCGGGCGTGACCCACGCGAGGATCTCGGGGTCGAGGAGACAGGACACGGTCTGCCGGGCCGTCTCGTAGATCCCGTCCCGGGTCTCCACAGCGCCGCGTACGGTGCCCTGCAACTGCTCCGCCATCGCGACGAGCCCGACCTGCCGGAGCAGGTCGACCGGGGTGCGGTCGGCGGGGTCGGCCAGCCAGGCGAGGAGTTCGGTCACCGGCGCCCGGTTGCGCGCGGCGGCCAGGAACAGCGCGGTGAGCGTGTTCTGGGCGGCCGAGATCCAGAAGTCTTTCTTCGCGGTGTCGTCGTTCACCGACGCCACGAAGTGGCCGGCGAGCCGCCGCGCCGCCTCGATGGTGTCGCACTCGCCGAGCAGGTTCCACCACATGGCGCGCGGGGTGTGCGCGATGCCCTGCGGGTCGAACGTCCACACCGTGCCCGCCTTCTCGCGCTCCGCGCGGGTGACGGCGTACACGTCGGACTTGTTGGAGGTGAGCAGGACGGCGCCCTGCGCCCGCAGCACCCGGGGAATGGCGATGCCGGTCGACTTGCCCGCGCGGGGCGCCATCAGGTCGAGTTCCACGTCCTCGTAACTGCTGCGCAGTTCGGGGCCCTTGGGGTCGAGGTCGCCGAGGAGGTTGCCGGTCTCGTCCGGGTGCAGCCGCTCGCGGCCCTCCAGTGTGGGACGCAGTTCGCGGGCGCGCGCCTCGACGCCCTTCGGGCACATACCGGCGAGTTCACGGCGTCCGGCGAGGCCCTTCGGGCGGGAGGCACGGTTCAGGAGCAGCACGACGGTGAGGGCGATCGGCACGGCGATGAGCACCATCAGGCCGAGCATGCCCCCGTAGACGGCGCCGGCCGGCGCCCCGGGCCACAGCGCGGCCGGTCCCTCGGAGACCAGGCGGCCGACCGTGGACAGGGCGAAGGGCGGGGCGTCCCAGCCGTGGCCGGAGAGCCCCGAGCCGAGGGTGCCGCCGGACCAGGCGACGGTGAACATGAGGAAGCCGGTGCCGGCGGTCGCGAAGATCGCCCACGCCCACTGGTCGTTCATGCCGCCGCCCCCGCGCGGGCCGCTCACGCGGTCCACCTCCCGGCGGGCGTCTCGGTACCGGGCGCGCCCGGCCCTTCGTGGAATGCGTGCGTCCCGTCCTGCGCGGCCCGCGCCACCTGCGCTGCGGCCTGCTCGACCGCCTGCTCGGCGGCCTCCTCGTTGGGCGTCCAGCGGGTGTTGGTGTTGTGCAGCCGGCGCTCCGCGTCCGTGATGGCGACCTTGATGGGGATACCGGGGCGGCCACCGACCTTGATGAGGAAGCGGCCCCGGCCCGGCGGCTCCTCGTTCTCACCGTTGACACCCCAGCCGGGCGGCGACGACCAGGACGACACGAGTTCGATCTCGCGCCGGGACAGCCCCACCACCTTGCCCAGATCCTCCATCTCGGTCTTCGGCAGCCCCGCGCACACCACCATCCCGGCCCGCTCCACGAAGCCGCGCGCCTTCGCCCGGTCGGCGTCCGTGCCCAGCGCCTCGGCGTCCTTCAGCGTGTGCGTGATCTTGGCGTCGCCGAGACCGAGGGAGCGGTTGAGACGGGTCAGCGCGTCGATGCGGTCCACGATGCCGGAGGCGGCACGCAGCGGGCGCCACAGCTCGTCGAGCACCGTGAAGAACCACCGCCGGGGGGCGAGTCCCGCGTCCGCGAGCGCGTGCGAGGCGGCCACCGTGCCGAGCCCGTCCGACCAGGCGGCGAGCATCGCGGCGGCCGTCAACTGCGTGTCGGCCTCACCGATGCCGGAGATGTCGATGCACACGGCGGGCGCGTCCGGGTCGATACGGGTCGACGTCTCGGAGGCGAAGGTGTCGCCGAGCGGGCCGTCGAGAATGCCCAGCAGGGAGCGGTGCAGCGGGTCGACGGCGTCCCGGTAGCGGGTGTCGTCGCCCCGGTCGAGCGTCACCGCGCGCACCCGGGGTGGACCTTCGGTGAGGATCCGCAGCACATCGGGCAGCAGCGCGGCACGCCCGACCGGGGTGCGTTCCCGCAGATGGTGGAGGACGGCGGAGAGCACGGACTGCTCGTGGTCGTCCATGGGACGGCCGCGCACGATGGTGATGAGCGCGGCGACCATGTTCAGTACACGGCCATGGGCCTCGGCCTTCAGGACCTCCCCGGCCTCGCCGCCGATCTTCACGGCGGCGGCGCCCATCGCACCCGGGTCGAGGACGTTGATGCCGCCCCGGCCACGGCCGATGGAGATCACCTGGCCGCCGAGCGCGCGGACGGTGTCGGCGTAGTCCGGCTTGAGGTCGCCGAGCACCAGCGGGACGACACCGGTCGCGGCGAGCCCGATCAGCATCCGGTTGACGAGCGTCGACTTGCCCAGGCCCGGCATCCCGAGCATGAACAGGGACGGGTTGGAGATGTAACGGGCCCGCGTGAACCAGTTCAGCGGGTCGCCGCAGACCGTGGCACCGGTGAACAGATGCTGCCCTAGCGGCACCCCCGTCATCGGCGAACCCGAACCCGCCGCGAACGGCCACATCCCGCACGCCTGCACCGTGGTCGCACGCCACATGGTCGGCGGATCCATGTAGCCGACGCGCCCACCGCCCGCGCCGTACCAGCCCCGCGGCGGGACATACAGCTCCCGTGGCCGGGCCGGAGCCTTACGCTTCCCGTCGCGCCGCTCGCCGGCACTCGCCCCTGCGCCCTTCTTCGCGCCGGTCCCGTCCGCCCCGGACGGCTTCTTCCCCTCCTTCAGCTCCCGGTGCGCCCGCTCCTCGGCGAGCCGGTCCGCCTGCTCGGCCTGCTTGCGCTCCTTGCGGCTCACAGCGCCTCCTGGATCTCGTGCGGGACGAGGGTCTGCTCCCACGGCAGGATTCCGGCGGGCAGCGTGCAGCTGAACGCGGCGGCCTGCATCCGGTCCGCGGGCCGCATCTGCACCCGCGAGGCCGCGGTCAGATTGCGTACGGTCACGTCGGCGTCGGCCAGCTCTTCCTCGTTGTCGACGGTGACCGTCAGCATCAGCGAGAACTCCACGAGCCCCGCACCCGACGCCTCCTCGGCCGCGGTCTGCTCCGCCGCCTTCACCTCGGAGGCCGCGCGGGCCTGCACCATGCCCTTGCCGGACGTCGCCATGAACTGGGCGCTGCGCCGGTCCGCCTCCACGATCCGGGCCGAGGTCGCGGGGTCGATGGGCCGGTAGATCAGGGCGACCCGCTTGCGGCGGGTGCCGGGGGCCGCCTCCAGCATGCCCCGCAGCACCGACGAGCGGATCGTGCCGCGCGGCGCCAGGGTCAGCATCCAGGTACGGGACACCCCCGAGTCGTGGTGGTAGTTCTTCACGCTCTCGACGGCGGCGGCCGGTCCCGCGTCCTCCCACTCCAGGCCCGTCCCGCCGTGCTGGGCACGGGCGTTGAGGACATCGGCGGCGACGGCGGGGTCGTACGCGACGCGGACGACCTCGGCGATCCGCTCCGCCGACAGCGGATACGCGGCCCCGCCGCCCGCCGCGACGAGCCCGCTGAGCAGACCCGGGATACGGATGGCGAGGTCGGTGATGATGTCGTCCTTCCGGCGCTTCTGGCCGCCCGGGACGCCATAGGTGAGCGAGACGTACGTGTGCATCTCGGTGGACGCGCTCGGATAGCGCTCGACGACCTCCTCCATCACGGCACGGGCGGCGGCCGGAGCGTCGGGGTGGATACGCGGCAGCACCTCGTGGGCGAGCCGCGTACCGGGGTCGGGGGCGGTCTCCACGATCACGGAGGCGCCGCGCAGACCGGGTTCGTGGGCGAGCCGGGCCAGCCACTCGCCCCACAGCGCCACCCAGACATCGACCTGGTCCGGGTCGATGAGCGAGCCGCCGTCGGGGTCGCAGCCCAGGACGATCGTGTACAGATTGCGCTGCGGGTGGTGCAGGATGCCGAACGGGCGGTCATAGGCGTCGCGGCTCTCCGTCGCGGTGACCTTGTTGAGCAGGCCCGGCGGGCGGAAACGGCCACCGGGCCGGTTGGACAGCGGGCCGGAGACGTAGAGGTGCGCGCCCTTCGCCTTCCGGCGCCGCCACCCGATGCGCAGCGCGACCAGTTGGTAGACGTTGCGCCCGTCGGGGGTACGGACGGACAGCGGCAGCACGAACATGATGACCGGCACGAGCACGACCATCGCGGCGTACAGCGAGATCAGCGACGCGAGCAGGGTGATGACGAGTCCGCCGAACACCGCGAAGGTGCCGACGAGTCCGAGCGGGCCGAGCCCCGGCCGCCGTGGCCTGCGCCAGTTCCCGTAGGTGGGACGGGGGGCGGCTTCCGTGGACATGGGTCCGGTTTCCCTTCGTGAAGTGACGGGTGCGCGACGGATGGTGGTGGAGGGAGGGGAGGAGCGGGGGAGGGAGGGGGAGACCGCTGAGCCGCCCCGGGGGAAGGCGGCTCAGCGGCCGGTCAGGGGGAGGCGACGACGGGGAAGGACCGGCGGTCGTCCCGCGTCGTCACGCTCCCGGATCAGTTGGTGTCTTCGCCGGCGCCCTCGACGGCACCGCTGACGGTCTTCGCCGCGGCGCTCGCCACGGTGACCGCCGCGATGGTGGCGGCTGCGGCCGGGCCTGCCGCCGCGCCCGCCCCGGCGCCCGATGCGGCGCGCCCGCCGCTCGCGGCACCGCCGCCGACCCCGCCTCCGCCGGAACCACCTCCGCCGGAACCGCCTGATCCGCTGGCGCCGCCCGAACTGCCCGAGCTGCCCGCTCCGGCCGAACCGCTGGATCCGTTCGATCCGCTCGCTCCGGCCGATCCATTCGAACCGCTCGCTCCACCCGACCCGGCCGAACCGCCGCCCGAAGAGGCCGCGCCCGACGGGCCCTTCGGACCCATTCCGCCACCGGAACCGCCGCTGCCGCTACCGCTGCCACCGCCGCCGAGCCGGACCGCGCCGGTCGCCAGGCTGCCCGCCGCCCCGCCCACGGTGGACATCGGGTTGCCCGAGCCGAGGGCCGCCGTGGCGGGCACGATGAGCTTCAGCAGTGCGGGCAGCGCGATGGCCGACAGGAGCATCACGCCGATACCGGCGATGCGTTCGCTGACGAAGGCGACCTCGTTCGGGGCGTCGGGGCTGGTGCCCTTGCTGGAACTGATCATCACCGTGCCCGCGTACAGGATGAGACCGACCGCGGGTTTGTAGAGCAGCCAGGCGACCATCCACGCGATGTGCTTGCGCCACCAGCCGCCACCCCAGTCCGTCATCGAGGCGGCGGCGGCCATCGGGAGGGTGCCGAGCATGAGGATCATCACGCCGAGCCGGATGTACATCAGGATCGTGTGGATGATGCCGGAGATCAGCAGGAGGAAGGCGAGGACCAGCATCAGGAAGCTCTCGATGGTGCTCTTGCCCGAGCAACTGCCGATGCCGGCGAGCAGCGTCTTCACGCTTTCGTCGAACAGCGCCTTGGAGTAGTCGTCCGCGACACTGGCCGCGGCCATGACCACGGTGGTCGCGGCGCCCGAGACGAGAATGACCCGCAGGATGCCCTTCATCGCCGTCTTGCCCGCGTCGGCCCTGCGCTCAAGGGCCATCCGGCCGGCCGCGAAGAGCAGCGAGCCGACCGCGAGGTAGACGACGATCCACTGCGTCTGGCTGCCGATGGTCTTGGACGAACTGGTCCCCGTCAACGTGGGGACCTGCCGGACCAGCCCACCGAACACCTGGACGGCCGCCGCGAGGACGAAGTTCGACACCAGGTCGAGGATGGTCTTGATGGGGTTGCCGAGGAAGCTGAAGAAGCTGGAGATCAGGTTGAGCTTCGTGTCACCGCACTGCATGTCAGCCTCCCCACATGGTGTAGCCGCTGACGTTGGAGACGGACGTCATCGACGTCTGGAGGTCGCCGTTGCCGCCCGGCAGGATCTTCCAGTCGCCGCCGCTCCACCGCAGATCGATGCTGCACGCCCCGTACCCCTGCTCCCCTTTGAGGAGCACCCGGATGGTGGCCGCCTTGCTCGTGTACGAGATCACCGAGTAACCGGCGTACGAGGCGACGGGCCCGGGGTCGCTCCCCGGGGCGATGTCCTGGGCGAGTGAGCGCTGGAACTCGAACATCTCGCGCCCCGTCCCGGCGACGACCTGCTGGCGGGTGACGGTGAGCCAGTCGGGCCCGCTCATCTGGGAGGGGATGACATGGGCGGCCATGATGGCGCCGGCGGGTGTGTGCGCGTAACACCACCACAGGACCTTGTCGGCCTTCTCGATCCTGGTGGGTCCCGCGGAGACGGAGACGGGCACGTCCCCGACCCCGAGCTTGCGCCAACTGACGTCCTTGGGCGCGGTCTTGGGCACGGTGTCGCCCGCGCTGTCGTCGGTACTGCACCCCTCGGGCCGGCCGTTCTTCATGACGGCGGCCTCGGAGAGCGGGCCGACGGCCGCCGCCGCACGCGCACGGTCGTCCGTGTCGTCCGTGGCGGACGTCAGCGCGGCGACGATGCTCAGTACGACGACGACGCCGAGGAACCCCGCCGAAAGCTGCCAACTGCGCTGCTTCCAGAACGGCCTGGACTCCTCGACGCGCTCCCTCCTGCGCGAGAACATCCCGAAGTCCCGCTGCCTCACTGGAAGACGAAGGTGACGAGCGGGCCCGCGGTCGCCACCAGGATGCAGCCGCCGAGCACCATGCCGAGGCGGCTCATGTGCTCCGAACTCTCGCCCCGCTTCACCGAGACGGCCATCATCGCGCCGGTGATGAGAACTCCGGCGACGCCCGCGGCGGTACCGGCCCAGGCGGCTATGCCGAGGACCGTGTCGACGATGGTGGTGAGTTCCTCCGGAGCGCTCCGCTGCGGATCCGGAACCTCGGATTTTCCCGGAACGGGGTTTGCGGCGAGGAAGATGGTGGCCTTGTCGAGCAGTGAGGACATGGGGATCTCCGAGGAAATGGGGCCCGGGTCGAGCGGTGGGCGAGAAGTGGTCGAGACGTGATCGAGAAAGCGACTGGGTGGGTGAGGGGAGTGCTTGGGGGCGCGCGAGCGCCGGGGTGGGCTAGGGCGGACCGCCGCGGAGCGACAGATCGCCCAGGAAGCCGACGAGCGGACCCGCCGTCGCGGCGAGCACGCAGCCGATGACCACGTAGAAGACACCGCGGAAGTGCTCGCCGCCCTCGCCCGGATCACCGCGGCGCAGTTGGAGCGACATCTGGATGCCGACGAAGATCAGCCCGGCGACTCCGGCGGCCGAGACGCACCAGGCCAGAAGGCTGAGAATGGTGTCGGCGCCGGAGCCCACGGGCGGATGGTAGGGCTTGGCGGCCAGGAGCCGGGCGACGGGCAGGGAACGGGTCATGACGTGGACCTCGATCCGTCCAGTTCGCCGCTCACCAGCTCGGCGAGCATGGCGAGCCTCCTCGGCGGGGACTTGGGGCGGCCACCCGTGCGCCAGGACGGTATCCACGGCACCCGGTACACGGGGGCGACGGAGCGCAGCACCCGGATGCGGTGCAGCAGACTGAGCGGCAGCCGTCCGGGGGCGTCGGCGACGAGGGCGACGGCCAGCAGGTCGAGCCCGCTGGGGGCCTTCCCCTCGTCCAGCGCGCGCAGCACCCGGGAGACCGCGCGCAGTCCGTCCGCGCTGGTCCTGCCGACCAGCACGATCCGGCGCGGCTCGCCCTTCCTGGGGTGCGGCCAGCGGGCTCCCACGTCCACGCCGCCGAGCGCCTCGGCCAGCGTGCTCGCACCGGACCCGCCGTGCGCCTTGACCCACCCGACCTCGCCGCTGTCCCGCTTCCGCGCCTGCCGGGGCCGCTTCGGCCCGGTCCGGTCCGCAGCGGACTCGGGCGCCGGGGTCGCGCGCCGTGCGGGGGCGGGTGGCGGGGACGCGGGGGTCGCGGGGCGCCGGGGGCGGGTCCTCGCGGGGGCGGCCGGCGTGGTGGGCGTGGTGGGCGTGGTGGGCGCCGTCGGTGCCGGAGCCGCCGTGCGGGCCCTGGGCGCGGGAGCGGCGGTGTTCGATCGGGGGGCGGGACGGGCGGTGTTCGTACGGGGTGCCGGAGCGGGGGTGTTCGTACGGGGTGCCGGGCGGCCGGTGTGCGTACCGGACGACGCCGGACGGGCCGCGTTCGTTCGGGGCGCCGGAGCGGGCGAGTTCGCCGGGGGTGCGGGAGCGGGCGGGTTCGTCCGAGGTGCGGGAGCGGCGGCGTCCGTCGCCGGCCTGGGGCGGGGGGCTCGCGTCCACTGCGCCGGACCGGCGGTGCCGGCCCGCGGCGCCGGACGGGCGGGTTGCGGCTCCCCGGACTTCGGCTCTGCGGACTTGGGCTCCGCGGACCTGGGCTCTCCGGATTTCGGCTCCGCGGATTTCGGTCCGCGTACCCAGGACTGCGAGCCCGGCGGCTGTGCCGAAGGAGTGCCCACGGGTGCCCCACCCCTTTCGCCGCTCATGGTTCCGCTGCTCTGACTCATCTGTTTTCCACTGGTTTGAACCGGATTGCTCTGCGGGCCGTTTGAACACTCCGAGCCCGTCGGACACCACAACGGGTCGTGTGGCCGGAGCGGTTCAAGGCAAGAGAAAGAAGTAGGCGCGCATGAGCGGGGCGGGTGAGGGCGGTGGAGAGAGCAAGTCGAACGCGGCCAGAAACACGATCGCCGCGGGCGCCGGCTGCGGCTGCCTCTTCTCCCCGGTCGTCCTGGGCGGCGGCGCGGTCATCCTGATCATCATCTGCGGCTTCGGGGTCCTCCTGGCCCCGCTCATCGCCCTGATCCTGCTGTTCGGCGGAGGCGGCGGCGGAGACGGCGCCAACGAGGAGACCGCCAACGAGTCGCTGAACATCCTCCAGGGCGACGGCAAGGGCGAACTCGACGTCTCCACCGTCCCCACGGACCTGGCGGAACACATCAAGAAGGCCGGCGAGCTGTGCTCCGCCATCGGGCCGATCGTCATCGCGGCGCAGATCGAGAGGGAGTCCGGCTTCGACGCGAAGGCGGTCGGCCCGAACGGCGAGAAGGGGCTCTCGCAACTGCCGCCGGACATCTTCGAGAAGTACGGCAAGGACGACGACGACAACGACAAGACCTCCGCCACGGACGCGGCGGACTCGATCATGGCGCAGGGCCGCTACCTGTGCGAACTGGCCGACCAGGCACAGAAGATGATCGACAACGGCGAGGTCAAGAAGACGGATGCCGACGGGAACCTCACCAGCGTTCTGGACCTCGCCCTCGCCGGCTACCACGTCGGCATGGACAAGGTCCGTGCGGCCAAGGGGATGCCGACGGCGGACGACGCCCAGGGCTACGTCTTCTCCATCCGCGTCCAGTTCGCCAAGTACCAGGGCGTCGGCGCCCCACCCTCGGGCGCCACACCCGGCGTCACCCCTTCCGTCCCGGCCTCACTCCAGCCGGACGAACCGACCACGTCCGCCACCTGAGGAGGGCATCCATGGACCGCTTCGACGTGTACATCGCCGACGAAGGACTCGCCGAGATCGACGGAAAGCCCGTCGGCGCCGCGCCGGGCCAGTCCGTGCACGAGGCCGTACTCGACCAGTTGCAGCGGTACGCGGAGGAGCGCGGCGAAGCCGTCGAGGCGACGGTGGACGACGGCTCCGGAACCCCCTTCGTCCTGGAGGTCTCGCCGGACGGCTCCAGCCAGGTCCTCCCGCCCGAGGAACCCGAACCCGCCCCGGAACCCGAGGCCCCCTTCACCGAGACACCCCCCGCTCCCGCTCCCGCTCCCACCGCCGCCTCCGCGATCGCCGTGGCTGTCGCCCGCGCCCGCGCCGCGGCCCCGCCCCCCGTCCTCGCCGTCGACCTCCCCGCCGAGTTCACCGAACAGGTCGGCCGCATCAACGCATGGGCGGCCGACGGCCGGCTCGAAGAGGCATACGTCGAAGCGTCCGTGCTGCGCGCGAGCCTGACCGACCTGGTGGGCGCCGAGCATCCGCACGCGGTGGAGGCGCGGGCCGTGGAGGCGTACCTCGCGCATCTGTGCGGCGACCACCGCGAGGCGATCGTCCTTGCCCTGGCCGTCGCGCGGATCCGGTGCCGGACCTGGGACGGGCAGGCGGAGGTGGACGTCGCGCGCGCGGCAGCCGCCTGGCAGCGGCTGGACGACGACCGGGCCGCCGCCACGCACGGAAGGGAACTGCTCCACATGTGGGACCAGTTGGAACGGCGCGGAAGGCTGTCGCCCGCCCACGCGGAACTCGCGGAACAGGTCCGGGGACAGATGGACGAACTGGCGGCGGCATACGCCTGATCCCTCCTGGGCCGCTCCGGAGCCCCTGAGCCCTCATAGGCATCTCGAAGCCCTCAGGGGAAGCCCCGCGCACTCTGCCCCGTACCGTTCCTGACCTGCGCGTCCATCGCCTCGTACAACGAGTGTCAAACGAACGTGGACCGTGGCTCGGAACACTCCGGTGCTCGTCAGCCCCACGTGCATCGCGGGCCTCCGACATCCCAGGGGCCCCCGGCGCGCACCCCCCCTTGGGGGCTGGTCGTCCGAGGAGCAGGAGCACAGCCATGAACTTGACGGCCATAGGATCCGCGAGCGCGGTCTCCCCGGAGGAGCAGGCGCTACGCGATCTCTATCTGGACCACGGCCCGGCCCTGTACTCCTATGTGCTGCGGATGGTGGACGGCGACGCGCATCGCGCGGAGGACGTCATACAGGAGACCTTGCTGCGCTGCTGGATCAAGCAGAACCTGACCGACGACGAGGGGATGGCCGTCCGCCCCTGGATGTTCCGGGTCGCCCGCAACCTGGTCGTGGACGCGCACCGCACCCGGATGGCGCGCCCCACGGAGATCAGCGTCACGAGCTGGCTGGGCGACATGGGAACCGAGGTGGACGACATAGAGCGGATGCTGTCGTCCATGGTGCTGCACGACGCCCTCCAGGCACTGACACCCGCGCACCGCGAGGTACTTGAGGCCACGTTCTTCGCGGACCGCACCACGCAGCAGGCGGCGGACGACCTGGGCATCCCGCGCGGCACCGTGAAGTCCCGGGTGTACTACGCCCTGCGCAGCCTCAAGGTGGTCCTTGAGGGGACGGCGGGCGCGGTGGAGGAAGTGGCGGACCGCTGACCGCGGGGAACCACCGGCCGCCGACCTCCCTCTACCTGGTCGGGATCACGCCCCCGGGCGCAGCCCCAGCCAGCCGGGCGACGGGTCGCCCTCGACCTCTCCGAAGTACAGCGCGAAGGTCTGCTTCCAGCGCTCGACCGCCGCCCGGTCCGCCATGAAACGGGGGAAACCGTCCACATGTGCCTCCGGGTAGTCCCATATCGGCCGCAGCCCGGCCGGCGGGGTGACGTCCGTGCGGACCGCCCAGCCGTTGAACGCCGTCTGCTGACGGGCGGTGGTCAACTGCCAGTTCAGGTAGAGCTTGGCGGCCGTCGGGTTTTTGGCCGCCTGGAGGATCGCGGCCCGCTGGCCCCACGCCATGAACGGGTGGCCCGGGGCGACGACCCACTTGGTGGGCGCGGTCGGCGGCGCGGTGAGCGTACCGGCGGCGCCGATACCGATGGCCTTCTGCCCGCCGTTCACGGCGACGCCCGGGGTGTGGGTGCCCCGGGCGAACTGGATCTCCTGGGCGGCGAGCCGGGCGATCCAGTCCCAGCCGTACGTGTCCGCGTACAGGCTGAAGAGGTACAGGACCGCGTCGTCGTCGTGCGGGTAGGACGAGGCGATCCTGCCCTTCCAGCCGGGGTCGACCAGATCCGCCGGGGTGCCCGGCGCCCCGGCACCCGCCGCCGCCACGCCGTACAGGAAGCTGAACGCGATCACCCCGGTCGCGACCCACGCGCCGTCCGGGTCCTTGAAACCGCCGTACACGCTGGAGAATCCGGCCGGCTTGTAGCAGAGCAGGCGGTTCAACTGCTTCCAGCGGGTGAAGTCCTGGAGCGTCTGGAGTTGCACCACGTCGGGGACCAGGGTGCCGGTCGCGATCTGGTTGTCGACCCGGACGTCGTGGAACTTGCTGTAGTCCACGATCAGTCGGAGGTCGATGTCCGGGAAGCGGGCCAGGAAGGCCGCCTTGGTGGCGTCCTGCTGGTTCGGGGTGTCGCCGCCGGCGTAGAGGACGAGCTTGCCGCCTTCCGCGAGGGCGGCCTGGTACAGCTCGTCCAGCGTCCGGGTCTCCTCCCCGGCGGCCCCTCGGGCCGGCCGCGCGGCGGGCGCCGCCGCCGCGCCCGGCGAGGTGGCCCCGAGGGCGGTCACGCCGAGAGCGGCACCCGCCGCGGTGGTGAGCGCCCGGCGCCTGCTGAGGTAACTGGTCATGGTCGGGAGTGCCTTCCTGTACGGGAACGGTGTGGGGATGTCACGGGGACATGGGGGTGTGGGTGTGGGTGTGGGTGTGGGTGTACGGGGAGTCCGCGCCGTCGAGCCACGCCGACCCGCGCGCGTACAGCGCTTGGACCTCGGGCCCCGTCAGCCCCGGCATGTCCGGCTTGACCCGGTAGCCGATCCGGGTCTGGAGATAGGCGAGATGGCGGTACCCCTCGGGGAAGGCGGCCAGCAGACCGGGGTCGAGCGCGGGTCCGGGACCGGCGGTCACCGGGTCGAGCCGGTCCTTCTCGTAGATCGGCTGGCGGAGCAGGATCGTCCAGCGGCCGTCGTGCTTCTCCAGGAAGTCGTAGAAGCGGCCGGTGCACACCACATCGCAGACGACGCCCTCGACCGGACCGCGCTGCGAGATGGTCATCTTGGTCTGCGCCACGGCCCGGGAGCCGCGCAGCTCGACGGTGGTGCCGCCGAGGAAGTGCAGGATGCGGACGCCGCGTGCGAACCCGGCGCGGCTGACCTCGATGAACTCCTCACCCGAGCCCTGGAACCAGGTGGCCGTCATCCGGCCGTCGGGGTGCCACACCTCACGGAAGCGGTCCCAGTCACCCGCGTCGCGCCACAGCACCCAGTTCTCGATCAGCTCCCGGATCGCCAGCCGCTCGGCGAGCTGATGGTCCATCACCTGCTCGTCGTGGTCCATCAAAGGCTCCTAGATCGGGTAGTGGCGCGGCTGCTGGGAGACGCTGATCCAGCGGAGGTCGGTGAACTCGGCGAGCGCGGCCCGCGCGCCGAAGCGCCCCCAGCCGCTGTGGCCCACCCCGCCGAACGGCATCATCAGCTCGTCGTGCACGGTGGCGCCGTTGACATGGGCGATGCCGGTACGCAGCCGCTTCGCCACGGACATCGCGCGCGCCTCGTCCTTGCCGAACACCGCACCGGACAGTCCGTACGGGGTGTCGTTGGCGATGCGTACGGCGTCGTCGGTGTCGCCGGCCACCACGACGCCGACCGCCGGGCCGAACGACTCCTCGTGGTAGAGGCGCATCGCAGAGGTGACCCCGGTGATCACGGTGGGTTCGTGGACCAGGTCATCGAAGCCGCCGCCCGTCGCGATCCGCGCCCCGCCCGCCACGGCGTCCTCGATGAGCGCCCGCAGATGCGCGAACGACGGCCTGTTGATCATCGGGCCGAGCTGCGTGCCCGGTTTCCTCGGGTCGCCGGTGACCAGCGCACCGGCGCGGGCGACCAGCCGCTCGGTGAACGCGTCGGCCACCGACCGGTCGACCACGATGCGCTCCGTCGACATGCAGATCTGGCCCTGGTACATGAACGCGCCGAAGGAGGCAGCAGCCGCCGCGGCGTCCAGGTCGGCGTCGTCCAGGACGACCAGCGGTGCCTTGCCGCCGAGTTCGAGCAGCGTCCGCTTGAAGTGCGTCGCCGCCTTCTCCGCGATGATCCGGCCGACCCGGGTGGAGCCGGTGAAGTTCACGGCGCGGACCGCCGGGTGGACGACCAAGTCCTCCACGATTTCGGCGGCGTCCTCCGGGGCGTTGGTGACCAGGTTCACCACCCCGTCCGGCAGCCCCGCGTCCCGCAGCACCTCGGCGATCGCGCCATGGGTACGGGGTGACTCCTCCGACGCCTTCAGGACCACGGTGTTGCCGTAGGCCAGCGGCCAGGCGACCGCGCGCACCCCGAGGATGAGCGGGGCGTTCCACGGCGCGATCCCGACGACGACGCCCACCGGCTGCCGTACGCCCAGGGCGAGAAGCCCGGGAACGTCCGACGGCAGTACCTCGCCGACCAGTCCGTACGCCTGCGCGGCGGCCTCGCGCAGGATTCCGGCGGCGAGACGGACGTTGAAGTGCCCCCAGGCCGCGACCGCCCCGTTCTCCTCGGTCATGGTGGCGGTGATGCGGGGCGCTCGCTCCTCCAGGAGGTCGGCGGCGCGCAGCAGGAGGGCGCGGCGAGCGGCCGGAGCCGACTGCGACCAGGTGGCGAACGCCGCGTCGGCGGCCTTCACCGCCGCGGTGGCATCGGCCCGGGACGCCGCGGCCACGGGGGGCAGGGGCTGTTCGGTGATCGGGCTGAGCGTGAATGTCGTACGGCCGCCTTCGGCCTGCCGCCACCGGCCGCCGATCAGCAGGTCCTGAGGACGGTCGCCCGGCTCGCCGGGGGTGTTGTCGGTGCCCATCGGCGCTACTCCTTCTCGGCGCTGGGGGGTGGTGACGGGGTCGAGGTCGGGGAGGGTGACAGGACGAGGTCGTTCTCGACCGAGAACCATGGGCCGCCGCCCTCGGTGCCGCCTTCGCCGCCTGCGGGACGCTCCGGGTCGTCGGCCGCGCGGGGTACGAAGGCGCGGATCAGCGACGGCTTGACCGCGAACACCGTGTCCGAGTCGAGGTAGGGGCTGTCCGCGTCGAAGACATGCGTGGTCAGCGGCCGGAATCCGGAGGCGTGGACCCTGAGGTGGAGGTGTGCCGGGCGCCACGGATGCCGCCCGGTGGCCGCCAGCATCCGGCCGACGGGTCCGTCGTCCGGGATCGGGTACGCGGTCGGCCGTACGGCCCAGAACGCGTATCGCCCGTCCGGGCGGGTGCGGAAGCGGCCCCGGAGATGGTGCTCGGGGGCGCCCGCGTCCTGGACGGCGTAGAGCCGGTCGTCCCCGTTCTGCCAGATGTCCAGTTCGGCGCCGGGAACCGGGGCGCCCGCGCTGTCGAGTACGCGGCCGTGGACCCAGGTGGGTACGCCCGCCGGACGCTCGGCGATCGAGGCGCCGTACGCGCGCAGGGGGGAGCCCGCCGCCCAGAAGGGGCCGAGCACGGTGGACTCCGTGGCCGCCGCGTCCACCGCGTCCACCGCTCCGTCCGGCCGGTGCTGGAGCGCGTCGACGAGCATGGACAGGCCGAGCGTGTCCGACAGGAGCACGAACTCCTGCCGCTCACCGGTGGTGACGCGACCCGTCTCGGTGAGGAAACGGATCCCGGCGCTCCATTCCTCCTCCGTCAGCCGTACCTCTTCGGCGAAGGCGTGCAGGTGGTGGGCGAGCATCTGCATCAGCAGCCGCAGCCGTGGCCGCGGACAGTCCGCGAAGCTCATCGCGACGGCGGACGTGATGTCCGCGGGGCAGGTGCGCTCCGGGGCGCGCGCCGTCCTGGGCGATGCGGGGGACATTCCGGCTCCCGTCCCGGTCAGCCGGCGGTGGGGGCGTGGCGCTCGTACGCCTGGAGGCCCGGCCGGATGGTCTTGTCGTCCAGGAACTGCTTGAGCCCCTGCTCCCGGCCGCGCTCCGGGTCGAGGAACTGGGACTGCTCCAGCTTCGCGTAGAGGTAGTCCTCGGCCTGGCCCCAGCTCATGTCGCGGCTGTGCTTGAAGCCGAGTTTGGCGGCGCGGACCACGACGGGGTTCTTCGCCAGCAGGTTGTTCGCCAGCTTGACCGTCTCCGCGCGCAACTCGGCCAGCGGGACGCTGGAGTTGACCAGGCCCATCTCGGCGGCCTGGACACCGTTGAAGGTGTCGCCGGTCATGATGTACCGGAGCGCGTCGCGGTACCCGACGACCTCCGACAGCGCCTTGGTCACCAGATTGCCGGGCGGAATGCCCCAGTTGACCTCGGAGAGCGCGAACTGCGCCCCGTCGGCGGCGATCGCCAGGTCGCAGGCGATGAGCGGGACGAACGCGCCCCCGAAACACCAGCCGTTGACCATCGCGATGGTCGGCTTGGAGAAGACGCGCAGCATCCGCCACTGCCACTGCGAGCAGTCGCGCCGCACCTTGAGCTGGACGTACTCGGGGGCCTTGTCCACCTCGCGGAAGTACTCCTTGAGGTCCATGCCCGCCGAGAAGGACTCACCGCTGCCGGTCAGTACGACCACACCGCAGCGGTCGTCGGCCTCGACGGCCTCCAGTACCTCGATCATCTCGGCGTTCAGCTGCGGGCTCATCGCGTTGCGTTTGTCCGGCCGGTCGAGGGTGACCCACGCGATGCCGGAGTCGTACGCGACGCGGACGGTGGACCAGGACCGTTCTGACCGTTCCTCGGGCATGAGATGTTCCTTCCATCGTGTCAGGTACTTCATCAAGGCCCTGACAAGAGACTGACAAGAGGTTGACAAGAAACTGATACTCTCGACGGCGTGACTGACGAAGAAGCGCGCCGTGTTGCTGTCCCGGCGCCCCGACAGCAGCCCCGGGTGACCTATGTGATCGGGCGCCTTGAGCGCGCGATGCGCCGCCAGCTCGACGAGGCGGTACGCCCGTACGGGCTGACCACCCCTCAGTACGCCACCTTGTTCGAACTCGGCGCGCGGGCCGGACAGTCCAACGCCCAGCTCGCGCGCCGGACCTTCATGACCCCGCAGTCGATGAGTGAGGTCGTCAAGGTCCTGGAGGGCAAGGGTTATGTGGGCCGGGAGGCCGACAGCTCGCACGGCCGGCTGATCCGTATCACGCTGACCCCCGTCGGTGCCGAGGCCCTGGCCGCCTGCGAAGAGGCGGTCGATGTCGTGGAGAGCCAGATGCTGCGCGAGCTGACACCGCACGGCCGTGAGCAGTTGCTGGCCGACCTGAAGAGCTGTGTGCGGATGCTCGGGGCTGGTTTCGCGGAGGTCTGACGCCCTGCACGGCTCGCATGGCACCCTCCTTCCCTGTCAGGTAGCCTGACGAGTATCAGGTTACCTGATTCAATGGGGTCGGGCAACCCGGTGCGGTGGACGGGTGCGCGGCGCGAGCGGGTGCGGTGCCACGCCGGGCACCACGGTGTTGCGGAGCGTGCCGAGCTGTTCCACGGTCATCGTCACCACATCGCCGACCTGGATCGAGGGCAGGGCGTCCCGCCCCCTGCGCCCCCACAGTTCGGCCAGACAGCCGCCGCCGCAGGTGCCGGAGCCCAGCACGTCCCCCGGGCGGACCCAGGTGCCGCGCGACGCGTAGGCGACCATCTCCGCGAAGCTCCACGCCATGCCCGTCAGCCGGTCAGAGCCGATGACGGTGCCGTTCACGGACACCGACATCCCCAGATCGAAGGAGTCGCCCTCGCGGTACGGGGCCAGCTCGTCGGCCGTGACGAGGGCGGGCCCCAGCGTGGTCGCCGTGTCCTTGGCCTTCGCCGGGCCGAGCCGTACGCGCATCTCCGGGCCCTGGAGATCGCGCGCCGACCAGTCGTTCATGATCATGTAGCCCGCGATGTGCCCCTCGGCCTCCTCGATCGTCAGATCCCGCCCCGCCTTCCCGACGACCGCCGCGACCTCCAGCTCGAAGTCGAGCACCTGACACCCCGGAGGAACCGGAACGTCGTCGTACGGTCCCGTCACGGCGTACGGGTTGGTGAAGTAGAACGCCGGCATCTCGTACCACTCGTCGACCGGCCCGCTCCCGTCGCCCATGAGCATTGAGACGCCCTCGACATGCCGCTCGAAGACCATGAAGTCGCGGACTGTCGGAGGCTGCGGAAGCGGAGCGGCCAGGTGTACGCCGGTCAGGGCGACGGTCTCACCGGGAGTGGCGTTCAGTTTCTCGCCGGCCGCCGTCAGGCCGTCGGGGTCGTGGAGGAGGTCCAGCAGGGTCGTGCCTTCGGGGAACAGGCGGACGCGGTCGCCGAGGAGGAGACCGGTGCGGTGGGGTGCCGCCGGTACGGGATGTTCGGGGGGAGTGGTGGGCGGGGTCGGGTCGGGTGGGTCGGTCACGGTCACGAAGCGCATCGGGGGACTCCTGTGAGGTCAGGCGGTGCAGCGGAGCGGTCGGCCGCCGTTGAAGGCGACCGTGTCGGCGAAGGCGGCCGGGTAGTCGAAGGCGTCCTCGTTCCCGCCCTTGTCCCGGCCCCGGCCGTCGTCCCTGTCCCCGCCGTTCTCGGCGTCGAGATCGAGGTAGGCCCGGTGCAGGTTGAGGACGATCCGTTCCGGGTCGGTGAGGTCCTTGAACTCGCCGAGGTCCAGCTCGCGCGCCGTCTCCAGCGGGCTCAGACCCGCCGACCGGCCCTGTGCCGCGGCGTCCAGGACGAGTCGGGCGTACCGTTCCAGCGGCGCGATGACCTCCTGGCCGCACGGTGTGCCGTGGCCCGGCACCAGGGTGGTGGCGCCGATGGCCCGGAGGTGTTCCAGGGTCCGCAGGTATCCGGTGACCGATCCGCTCATGAGCAGCGGTGTCCCGCCGTTGAAGACCAGGTCGCCCGTGAACAGGACGTCGCGCTGCGGGAGCCAGACCACGATGTCGCTGTCCGTGTGGGCCGGCCCTCCCACGTGCCGGAGCTGGACCTCCAGGTCGTCCAACCACAGGGTGAGCCGGTCGGTGAAGGTGACCGTGGGCGGTGCCTTGCGTACGGCTCCCCAGTGCGGCATGGGCGCGAAGACGGGCGGGGTGTGTTCCAGTACCGGATCTGCCAGCACACCGGCGCGGCACCGCTCGTGGCCCACGATGACCGCCTGGTCGAAGAGCACGTTCCCGTGTGTGTGGTCCCCGTGGTAATGGGTGTTGACCAGGGTGCGCACGGGTTTCGCGGCCGTCCCGGCGATGGCGCCGAGCAGGGCCCTGGTCCGTCGCTCGGTGGCGCAGGCGTCGACGGCCAGCACCTGGTCGCCGCCCACCACGAACCCCGTGGTGTTCACCCACCAGCCGCCGTCGTCCTGGACGTAGGCGAAGACTCCGTCGGCGACCTCGGTGACCCGGGTGCCGGTGACGGGCGAGTCGGTGCCGGGCGCGTCGGTGGCGGTCACCGAGGGGTCGCCGCTCACTCGGAGCCCGTCCGGGCGGCGCTTCCCAGCAGCGCGTCCACGTCGACGTCCTTCTTGAACAGTCCGTACGCGCGCCCCTGACGGATGAGCAGCCGGATCGAGTCCACGTTGAGTTCGGACGTCCAGTGCGGCAGCTTCATCCGCTTCGCCACCGCGGCGGGAACCTTGGTGTGCTGCGGGATGACGGTGCGCACCTCGTCGGGGTGCGATGCCGCGTAGTCCAGTGACCGGTTCATCGCGCGCTGGAAGCGTGCAACGACGTCCTTGTTCTTCTCGGCGTACTGCTGGGACGTGAAGTACCCGGAGAGCGACAGATGGGGCGCCGTCTCCGCGACCGCGTCCAGGACGGTGCGGTTGCCGGCGGCCAGGGCCTGGCTCATGAAGGGCTCCGTCGAGTAGGCCGCGTCGATCGAGCCGTTGGCCAGGGCGGCGTTCATCTCGGGGAAGTCGATCTCCACGAACTTGAGCTGGGACGTGTCCACGCCCCGCTTCTCCAGCGCTGTCCTGATGGTGATCTCACCGAGCGCCTTGAGCTGGTTGACGCCGAAGGTCTTCCCGGCCAGATCCCCGGCGCTCTTGATGCCGCTCTTCCCGCTGACGACGATCCCGGTCGTGGCGTCCTTGGGCCCGGTTCCGCCCTGCGCGCCCTCGGTCACGAACTGCGTGCCGATGCCCTGGAGTTGGGCGTAGGCCATCGAGATGGCGTTGCCGAAGCTGAACTGGATCTCGTTCGACATCAGCATGGGCACCGCCTCGGCGCCTCCCTGGACGGGGCGGAACGCGACATCGAGCCCTTCGTCGCGGAAGAACCCCCGGTCGTCCCCGAGGTAGGCGGGCGCCACCGCGGCGACGGAGAGCAGGCCGACGGTGACCTTGACGGGTTTCCCGGAATCGGCCGGGGCCGACGGGCCGCCGCCGCCCGAGCCGCAGGCCGAGACGCCGAGCGCCAGCAGGGCGGTGCCGGCCCAAGTCCGCAATCTCCTCATCGTGCTTCCTTCCGAGCGGCCTGGCGCCGTCGCCAGGGATGCGAACAGATGGCAGCACGCACCCTCTTGAGTGTCAAGGAAGTTGACAGGTTTCCTGATTTATCTCAGGAATGTTGTCAGGTAGGTTGACAAGGATTCGGCTGTTCCTTACGTTGCGGTTCACCTCGGCACCGCACGACAAGGAGCGGCCATGCGAAGCGACGACGCTTTGTCCGAACCCCGCACCGGTCCGGCACCGGCGACCGGGCGGCGCCCTCCGTCCCGCCGTCTCCGGCTGCCCGGCTGGGCCCAGACCTGGGCGGGCGTCCTCGGCGTGGTCGTACTCGCCGAACTGGCCGTACGCACCGGGCTCGTCTCCGACGACCACTTCCCGGCGGTCAGCACCGTCCTGAACGCCCTGGTCGCCCGCGTCCAGGAACCCGCCTACTGGACCGCCGTCGCCGGCACCCTCCAGGGCTGGGCGGTCGGGCTCGCCATCGCCACGGTGATCGCCGTGCCGCTGGGGATGCTCATCGGCTTCAGCGAACTGGCGTACCGCGCCCTGCGCCCGGTCATCGAGTTCCTGCGCCCCGTGCCGTCCGTCGCGCTGATCCCGCTGTCCATCCTCGTCTACGGCACGGGCCTGTCGGGCAAGGCGTTCCTGGTGGCGTTCGCCTGCACCTGGCCGGTGCTCATCCAGTCGCTCTACGGGGCGCGGGGCGTGGACCCCGTACAACTCGACACGGCACGCTCGTACCGCATCCCGTGGGCGCGGCGGGCGCTGCGGGTCGTGCTGCCGAGCACCGTGCCGTACATCGCGACCGGGCTGCGGATCGCCTCGGCCACCGCGCTGATCCTCGCCGTCACCGCGGAGCTGATCGTCGGCTCGACCGGTCTCGGACGGTCGATCAGCGAAGCGCGCCAGGGCGGGGACATCGCGCTGATGTACTCACTGATCGCCACCACCGGCCTGCTGGGATGGGCGCTCAACACCCTGTTCGCCCAGGTCGAACGGCGGGCCCTGCACTGGCACCCCTCGCACCGGGAGACACTGGCATGAGCCGCCGCACGAGCCTGCGTATCAACCGCCGCACGCGCCCCCGCGTGAGCCCCCGCAAGAGCCGCCGCATGAGCCGCCGCACCCTGGGCACGGTCCTCGAAATCACGGTCCCGATCGTGCTGATCGCCGTCGTCTGGGTGGCGTCGAACCGCAGCGGGACGTACTACTACCCGCCGCTCGGCGACATCCTCCGGGCCTTCGGCGACCTGTGGCTCTTCGAACGCTTCGGCACCGACGTACTGCCCAGCCTCGCCCGGCTCCTGTCCGGCTACGCCCTCGCCGTCGTGACCGGAGTCCTCGTCGGCGTACTGCTCGGACGCTTCCGTACGGCACGGCGGATCGCCTCGCCCCTCGTGGAGTTCCTGCGGGCGATCCCGTCGACCGCGCTCATCCCGCCCGCCATGCTCGTCCTCGGCGTCGGCGACACCTCGAAGATCTTCCTCATCGCCCTGGCGTGCCTGTGGCCCGTCCTCCTGAACACCGTCGACGGCGTCAGCGGTGTGGAACCCACCCTGGTCGACACCGGACGCGTCTACCGCATCGGGCGGTACGACCAACTGCGCTCGGTCGTACTGCCGGCCGCCGCACCGCAGATCTTCGCGGGGATGCGCACCAGCCTGTCGCTCGCGGTGATCCTCATGGTGGTGAGCGAGATGGTCGCCAGCTCCAACGGCATCGGCTACTTCGTCCTCCAGTCCCAGCGCACCTTCGCCATTGTCGACATGTGGTCGGGCATTGTCCTGCTGGGGATCGTCGGCTACCTCCTCAACGCGCTCTTCCTCGTGGTCGAGAACCGTGTCCTCGCCTGGCACCGGGGCGCCACGACCGGCGCCCGCTGACTCCGTGACCGTTCCCCCGAAAGCAGAGGACCCCATGCTCCAGGACCCCATGCTCCAGGTCTCCCGTCTCGCCAAGACGTACGGTTTCGGCGCGGACGCCACCCACGCCGTCGGTGACATCAGTTTCGAGGTGGCGCGCAGCGAGTTCGTCTGCATCGTCGGCCCCTCGGGCTGTGGCAAGACCACCCTGCTCAAGATGCTCTGCGGACTGCTCGCACCCACCTCGGGCGAGATCACGCTGGGCGGCCGGCGGGTCACGGAGCCCCCGGAGGAGATGGCCCTGGTCTTCCAGGACTACAGCCGCTCGCTGTATCCGTGGATGAGGGTCGGCGAGAACATCGCGTTCCCGCTGCTGCGGCAGCGCGGCCTGAGCAGGGCCGACCGCCGTGAACGGGTGCGGCAGGCCGTCGAGGCGGTCGGCCTCACCGGATTCATCGACGGGTACCCCTGGCAGCTCTCCGGAGGGATGCAGCAGCGGGTGGCCATCGCGCGCGGGCTCGCGTATCAGCCGCAGATCCTCCTCATGGACGAGCCGTTCGCGTCGGTCGACGCCCAGACCCGCGCCGATCTGGAGGACCTGCTGCTGCGGGTGCGCCATGAGTACGGCGTCACGGTGCTGTTCGTCACCCACGACATCGACGAATCCGTCTACCTCGCCGACCGCGTCGTCGTCCTCACTCCCCGGCCGACCGAGGTCCAGGAGGTCCTGGAGATCGAGCTGCCGCGCCCGCGCAACCAGGTCACCACCAAGGAACTGCCGGAGTTCGCACGGCTGCGGGCCCATGTGTACCGGGCGATCAAGCGACCGGAGAGGGCGCCGGAGGACGTGTCGGGGAACGCGTCGGAGAAGGCGGCGTCGGCCCCCGTGCTTTAGCTCGCGGGCTTCGGCTCGCGGGCTTTGGCTCGCGGGCTTCGGCTTCCTTCGTCCCCGTCGTCCCGTCCCAGCAGAAGGAGTTGCACCGAGGATGTACGACCAGGGCATCGGGTCCTGGCCCCGCCGCCGGGCCCGCAGGACCCCCGACCGCGTAGCCATCGCCTACGGCGGAAAGGAGTTGACGTACTGTCAACTCGACGAGCGCGTCACCCGGCTCGCGCACGTACTCCGCGACACTCTGGGCGTCTCGCGGGGAGACCGGGTGGCGTACCTCGGGCCGAACCACCCGGCCCTCCTGGAGACCCTGTTCGCCGTCAGCGCGCTGGGCGCCGTCTTCGTCCCCCTGAACACCCGCCTGACCGCACCCGAGTTCACGTACATGCTCCAGGACAGCGGGGCGACGGTCCTGGTGTCCGGACCCGAGCACGAGGCGACGGCGCTCAAGGTGACCGAACCCCTCGGGATCCGTCTGCTCCCCGTCACCGACGGCTACGAGGCGGCGCTCACCGCGGCGTCCGGCGAGCCCCTGGACGAGCGGGTGGAGCCGGACGACCTCTGCCTCATCCTGTACACCTCGGGGACCACGGGTGTGCCGAAGGGCGCCGCCCTGACGCACGGCAACACCGTCTGGAACTGCTACAACGTGCTCGTCGACATGGACATCGCGTCCGACGGGACCACCCTGGTCACCGCCCCGCTCTTCCACGTCGCCGCGCTGAACATGACCTGTCTGCCCACCCTGCTCAAGGGCGGCAAGGTGATCCTCGAACCCCGCTTCGACCCCGAGCGCGTACTCGACGCCATCGAACAGGACCGGGCCACCTTCCTCTTCGGCGTACCGATGATGTACCAGCGGATCGCCGCCTCACCCCGGTGGGCCGACGCCGATCTCTCCTCGCTGCGCCTCCTGCTCTGCGGCGGCGCCCCGGTCCCCGGCGCCCTCATCCGGACCTACCTCGACCGGGGCCTGTCCTTCGTCCAGGGCTACGGGATGACGGAGGCGACCGCGGGGGTGCTGTGCCTGGCCAAGGAGATGAGCGACCGGAAGATCGGCTCGGCGGGCGTTCCCCACTTCTTCACCGACATACGGCTCCTCGGGCCCGACGGGGCCGAGGTCGCGCCGGGCGAGCGCGGTGAGGTGGTCGTCGCCGGGCCCAATGTCGGACCCGGCTACTGGGGCCGGCCCGAGGCGTCCGCCGACGCGTTCGTGGACGGCTGGTTCCGCTCCGGCGATGTGGCGGTGATCGACGGCGAGGGCTGTGCGTCCATCGTCGACCGGGTCAAGGACATGTTCATCTCCGGTGGCGAGAACGTGTACCCGGCCGAGGTGGAGGACGTCCTCTACCGCCACCCCTCGGTGGCCGAGTGCGCGGTCCTAGGCGTACCGGACGAGGAGTGGGGCGAGGTCGGGAAGGCGGTGGTGGTCCTGAGGCCCGGCACCGGGGCCGTCACCGAGGTCGGCGCCGAGGAGTTGCGTGCCTTCGTGGGGGAGCGGCTCGGCAAGTACAAGGTGCCCAGGACGGTGGAGTTCACGGACGCGCTGCCGCGCAATGCGGCCGGGAAGATCGTGAAGTCGGAGATACGGGCGGCTTTCGGGGCGGCGGAATGAGGGGGCGCGACGGAATGAGGGGGCGACAGATGGATCCGGAAGACATGGATCCGGCGGAGGGGGCCGGGGCGCCGTTCGCCTTCACCTACCGCCCGGCGCCCGCCCGGGTGACCTTCGGCCCCGGCGCACTGCGCGCACTGCCGTCCCTGGCCGACGAACTCGGCCTGAGCCGCGTCCTCGTCCTCTCGACGCCCGGCCGCGCCCGCCTCGCCGCGACCGTGGCGGCCCGGCTCGGCGCGCGCTGCGCGGGGACCTGGGCGGGTGCCCGTACGCACGTGCCGGTCACGGTCGCCGCCGAGGCACGCGCGGAGGCCGCCGCGCGCGGGGCCGACGCCTGCGTGGCCGTGGGTGGCGGCTCCGCGACGGGCCTCGCCAAGGCGCTGGCCCTGGACCCCGGCCTCCCGTACATCGCCGTCCCCACCAGCTACGCGGGCTCCGAGATGACGCCGACCTGGGGACTGACGGAACAGGGCCGCAAGACCACCGGGAAGGACCCGGCAGTCCTGGCGAGCGCCATCGTCTACGACCCCGAACTCACCTACTCCCTGCCCACCGTGGACTCGGTCACCAGCGCCATGAACGCCATCGCCCACGCGGCGGAGGCGCTGTACGCACCGGACACCTCCCCCTTCGTCGCGCTCCTCGCCGAGGAAGGCGTACGCCGCATCGCCACGGCCCTGCCGGCCATCGCCGAGAACCCCTCCGCTCCGGCGGCGCGCGCCGACGCCCTCTATGGGGCCTGGCTCTGCGGCGCCTGCCTGGGCGCCACCACCATGTCCCTGCACCACAAGCTCTGCCACGTACTGGGCGGCGCCCTGGACCTCCCGCACGCGGCCACCCACACGGTGGTCCTGCCGTACGCCCTGGCCTTCAACGCGCCTGCCGCGCAGGCCCAGTTGCTCCCTCTCACCCGAGCCCTGTCCACTCACGACGCCCCGGCGGCCCTGCAAACCCTGTCCCGCACCCTGGGCGCCCCCAGATCCCTTGAGGAACTGGGCATGAAGAAGTCCGACATCTCCAGAATCGCCGAACTGACGGTCGCCCACCCCTACGCGAACCCCCGTCCCCTGAGCTTCTCGGATGCCGAATCGCTCTTGCGGAGGGCGTACAGCGGCGCGGACGCATGACGGCAGGGGCTCGTCAGGACTGCGGCTGGGGGCGGGTGTGCGCGGAGGCCAGCTCCGCGAGGAGGGGCACGGATCGCGGGGCAAGGCGGGGGAGCAGCGGGAGCGCGTACCGCCAGTGCTCGCGCCAGTGCTCGCCCGTCAGTACCTCCCGTACGAGACGGCGGGCCTGGTCCTCGTCGCGGGACGCGTCCGGGCCCAGGGCATCGGCGAGCGCGAGGAAGCGCAGCACCCGCCGCCGCTGGGGCGCCCGGCCGTCCGTGGCGGGGACGACGGCCGGGATGCCGGCGAGGTAGGCCGCCACGGCGGCGAGGGCCGCGGCCCGCTCGCCCGGTGTACCCGCCCGCGCGGCCGTGTCCCGCGCGGTGCGGACATCGCCCCGGAAGGCGTGCAGGACGGCCCACTCCGCGACGGGCAGCACGCCGTCGGGCAACGGCGTCGAGGCCATGTACCGCTCCCAGTGCCCCAGTTTGTCCCCCAGTGAGGGCACCTCGGGGAAGTGCCCGCTCGCCTTGAGCAGGCCGTTGAGCAGCACGGTGTACGGGTTCCACGACTGGAGGGACTCCGCCTCACCGGCACAGAGGCGCGCGAGGGTCGCGGACAGGGCGGGGCCGGGGCGCCGTGGATCCGGCAGGGCGAGCAGCAGCTCCGCGACCCGGGGGAGCAGCCTGCCGCGTTGGCGCGGTGAGCGGGCCACCCGGTCCGCCTCCGTGAGGAGTTCTCCCACGATCCGGGCGGCGGCCTCGGGATCGTGGCGGGCGAGACCCACGGCCACGGCGATCCGCGACCGCTCGACCTGCTCCCGCACTTCGCCCCTCGGCCGCTCCCAGCTCGCCCACGCCTCCGCCGATCCGGCGTCACCGGCGTGCGCGAACGCCTGGGCGACCAGTCCGCGTACGGCCGGGTCGTCGGGCAGGTCCGTGGCCGACGCGGCGGCCTGCCGTGCGTACCGGCCTGCCTCCGCGCCGTACCCGCCGACCGCGCAGCCCGTCGACACGGCGGCCAACGCGGCTGCCCGCCCGGCCGGTTCCGGTGACCGGCGCGCGAGCCGTTCGGCTTCTTCGATGTGCCCGGTCGTGGCGAGCGCCGAGGCCAGCGGCAGCCCCCACCCGAGGCCGCCCACCTCGGACGCATGCCCTTCCCAGCGTGCGTAGGCGGCGGCGAGGAGCTGTCGCCCGTGGGCGGGATGTTTCTCCAACGCCTCTTTGATTACGGGGAGTTCGGAGTCCGTCTCCGTCGTGGGGGCGGCTTGTTGTTCCAGTACGGTGAGGGCCTGTTCCCGGATGTCGTCGCCCAGCACATCCGTACGCAGCGCTTCCGGGACCTCGTCCAGAAGGTCCTTCGCGGGGGTCTCGTGATCTACATCGAGCAGGGCCCGTACGACGCGGGTCAACGTGGTGGAGAGTTCGAGGCTCAGATGGGCGCGGTCGGCGGGTGAGCGGGTCTCGGGGGCGGTGAGGGCGGCGAGCAGTTCCTCTCGTGCCGTCCGCGCCAGGCTGCGGGCCTTGCCGCGACGGGTTGGCATCAACGCACTGACGCCGAGCGCGATGAGGTCGACGTGGGTGAGGTCCGTGGAGGGGTCCAGGTCCGCGCAGAAGATTTCGATGCGGTCCCGGATGGTGGCGGCACCTGTGGGGCCCTTCTGCTTCGGCCTGGAGGGTGGTTCCGGCGGCGGGGGGAGTGGTTGCGGTCGGGCGTCCTTGAGGAGGTCCTGAAACCTGGGGTCGAATCTGGACAGCACCCCTTCCTCGATCAACTCCCCCCAGATCTCCAGGGCTTCGGCCTGCTCCCCGGCCGCACCCTCGATCAGCGCCTCGGCGTGTTCCGCCACCCTGAGGAGCCAGTCCGTGGTCTCCGCACCGAGGAGCTTCGCGGCCTCGATGCGGGACGCCCATCCCACGGCTTCGCAGGAGAGGACGGCACGCAGCACTGGGCGCGCGGCCTCGCGCCGACCGCAGTCGTGGAGCGCGAAGCCCGCCTTGGCCAAGTCCTCCCACTGCTGGGTCTGTTCGGCGAGCAGAGGCGCGGCTGCCAGAGCGCGCACCGCCCACTCAGCCGCCTCCCGTGCCGCTGCCTCCTCATGGAGAACCACGGCGACATCGGCCAGCCGTACCGCCTTGTCCGCGTCGTCCGGCGCCGACAGGGCCAGCTCCCGCGCGCGGGTGGCGTCTCCGGCGAGCGCGAACAGCTCGGGAAAGTGCCTGGGTACGAGGCGGGCGCGCCGGGACAGCAGGGCACGGGAGACGGCCACGCGTGCGGCCGACCCGAGGTCTTCGCCGTCCCCGGCCGGTACGAGGTCGAGCTGCGCCAGCGCCTCATCGAGCCGGCTGTCCGCGACGAGCCGAAGCTGGCGGCGCGGATCGAGCACGTACCGCTCGATGCGGCGGGGCTCGCACAACTGACGCGGATAGTGCGACAGGAGGTAGGGGGGTGTGGAGGCGGGCCAGCCGCGCGCCTGCCAGGAGTCGGCCCAGGCGTGGAGGAGGCCGGTGCAGTGGGCGCGTAGGTCGGGCCCGCTCTGTTCCCGTGCGGTGTGAAGTAGGTCGTCGGTGCCGAAGGCGTAGGTGTCGAGGTCGTCCAGCAAGTGGCCCCGGGCGCGCGCCAGCAACAGGTCGACCTCGGCGAGGTCGACGCCGGCCAACGCGGCCAGATCTTCGGTACGCAGACCTGCCCCGGCCATGGCAAGCAGCCCCACGAGGGTCCGCCCCACCTCGGACGCCCCGAGCCGAGCCAGTTCCTCCAGGGCGGCACGCTCGATGTCCCCGGTCTGCGCCACGGGGTCGAGGGCGCGTACGAACTCCCTTCTGCGTAAGGGGTGGTCGGCCGGTACGTCGGTGGGTGGCTCGGCGGCGGGAAGGCTCGACACGATGACGCGGAGCGAGCGTTTTCCGCCCTGCTTCGTGATCTGTGCGGGCACTGGCTCGTAGGGGAGCAGGGCCGCGATGCTGGGCCCACCGGGCCATGCGGCGTCGGCGTCCAGCGCGTCCACCACGACCAGCAGTCTGCGCTTCCTCCTGGCCGAGCGAACGGCTGCGGCACGGAACAGCATCTGAAGGTGCTCGGCGGTGACGGGTTCCTGCGCGGCGGGCGGCTTCCTCCCCGCAAGTTTCGTCAACTGGCACACCGCCTGGGCCATGAAGTGGTCGGAGCGGTTCCAGCCTTCGGTCTCGGAGGCGAAGTAGGCGATGATGTCGACCTCCTCGCGCTGTTCCAGCAACAGGCGGGCCAGCAGGATCGAGGTCCGGACCCGCTGCGACCCCTGCAGCCAGCGGTACGAGGAGTTGCCGGGGGAGTGGACGAACGCGCGGAGGTCCTTGAGTTCGGCCGCAGGGCCTTGGAGGGGACGCTCGGTGAATGCCTCGGCCCCGACTCCCGCCATGTACTGCCGTCGTTCGTCCCGCTCCTTCGAGGCACCCCGCTGGGCGTCACCCTCCCGCTGCGCGGCTTCGAGTTTCTGGGCCCATCTGTCATCGAACTCGGCCACCTCGCCGGCCTCATGCCGAAGAAGGGGCACCAGTTCGCGCACCTTCTCGGTGCTGTCGCCCTGCGGGGACGTCCGACCCGAGCACCACTCTTGGACCGTCCTCATATCCAAGCCGACCTGCGCCGCACAGATGGAGAGGCCGGAGTTGCTCAGTTGTTCAGCTCTGTCGGACAACTCGTTCAGCATGTTGCCGAACTCCGCGCGGGCCGCTCGACTGACGAACGCCCCACCCTCATCGAACTGTTGTGACATGGTCACTACACCCCGCTTGACCTGGTCCGATTCATGTTTCTGACGGGACCCCCTCGTCCGGTCCTGCCCCGGCCCTCCAAGGTGACTTCGCGGCCCGGCGCTCCGACACCCGGGCAAGAACCGGAAGGACCACCGTGCCCGCACTCCCCACCCTCGTCCTCGACGCCACCACCTGGGCCACCGCCGGCGCCGCGCTGTACACGGCCGTCCTCGCCACGGTCGCCCTCACCTCGGTCCTGGCCCGAACCCCGGACCGTCGCCGCGACGCCCGCGCCACACTCACCATCCTGCTGAGGCGACGCCCACCGCGATGACGGTCACGGGGGATTCCGTGAACCCCCGCTCGCCCACTCCGCTAACTGCTAGCGTCCCCCCGGTCACCGTACGTGGCCCCGACGAGAGTGGTAGCCCAGCCTTGTCCGACGTGTGCGTCTTCGCTGAGGGGCGTCCCTCTTGGGATCCCCGGTATCAGCCCTGCGTGCCCACTGTTTCCGTTGGGGGTGAGGTCAGGGAGCTTTCCCTGATCGAAGTCCTTCTTCGGGCCGAGGACTTGAGTGCTCTCTCCTGTGCGACCCCGGGCGAGGGCGTCGCCCTCGTCGACTACCTGCTCGGGATCTGCTTCGCCGCCCAGATCTTCCCGGCGTCCACCGACGAGTGGCGTGACTGGGTCACCGGTGAACACAAGCTCGATGATGTCGCGGCCTGGTTGGCCGATCAGCCCTCCGACGACTGGGACCTCTTCCACCCGGTCAAGCCCCTCGGCCAGAGCAGCATGCTCGCCCCGCTCATGGACGAATTCGGCACAGGACCCGCCCAATTGGTCCTCGAACACGTCGGTGACTACAGCCAGTTCTTCGATCACCATCACCTTCAGCACCCCGACCGGCTTCCGGCCGCCGCCGCCTTCCGGGCACTGCTGACCCAGCACGTCTACGGACTGGCCGGTCGGGCCCGGGTGTCCGGCAAGGCGCTGGGGGCCAAACTGACCAACCTGTCCGCCGGGCGCCTCCAGGGCCGTATCCGGGTCGTGGTCCAGGGCCGCACCGTCGGCGACACCCTGCGACTCAACCTCTACCCGGCGGCCAAGGGGGAAGCGGGCCGGTTCAACACGTCATGGACCACAAGCGACTTCCCGCGCCGAGAATTCCGTACCAAACCGCCCGGCCGCGCCACCTCCGGACCCGCCGACCTGCACAGCTACCTCGGCCGGTCCGTGCTTCTGCGCCCGGCGGTGGACGGCGACACCGTCAGCGTCGACCGCGTACTCATCGGAGCCGGCGAACTCCTCAGCCTCGACCCCGAGCGCGACGTCGAAGACGCCGTCTTCAGAGCGATGGCGAACGGTCAGCTCAAACCGCTCTGGCCGTCCCCGACCCGCGCCCTCTGGCGCGACGCGCACGCGCTCTACACCGCGGCCAGGGACGCGGAGACCGGGCTGTTCGGGCGGCTTCGCAGCCTCTCGTTCCCGCAGGACGGTGCCGGTCCGCCCTGCATGCTCTGGGCCGTCGGACTCATTGCCAACAAGACCCTCGCCGTGGCCTGGACCGACGGCTACTTCCCGTACGCGCCCAGCCAGGGCGAGGCGCTGTGCGACGCGTCGCGGCAGGGTTCGCACATCGCCGAGCACGTCGCCCGCGCACTGGAGCGCTCCGCATACGTGGCGTGGAAGATCGTCTACCCGAACCCCAAACCCGCCGACCGCGCCGCCCAACAGGCCCGTTTCGACGCGCGCCGCGAATTCTGGCCGGCCGCCGAGGAGCCCTTCGAGCAGTTGCTCGACGAGACGGCCCGGGGCGAACCCGTACCGCTCTCGCTGCTCGACTACGCCCACGAACTCCGTCGCAGGGCCGAGGACTTCCTCAAGCAGCGCCTCGACTCGCTCCCGCGCAACGACAACGGCCATCACGCCCGCGCCCGCGCCGAAGCCCGCTTCCAGGCCGACATGGCCGATCCCAAGGCACCCGCCCAACTCCGAGGGGAGACGCACACATGACGGAGCGGAACGAGCCCGTTCCGGACCAGCGGGGCGCCGAGCAGCTCACCGCCTGGCTCATCTCCCTCGTACGCAACCGGGAGTACGGCCAACTCGCCGAGCTGCGCCGCACCACGCCGACCGACGCGCACATCCGGGCCGGGTGGTACGGGCCGGCCGAGCGCCGCGAGATCTTCGAGAAGGTCGCGTTCCTCTTCGGCGTCTACCACCAGGGCAGGTCCGTCCCCCTGTACGGGACGGGCAGCCTCGGTGCCGCCGCGCGCAGGATCGGGGACGGCACGGGGCGCGGCCCCGACAACCCCGGCGCGCAGCGGCTGTTGTCGCGCGTCGTCGCGAGTCGCCGTATTCCCTGGCGCCACCTCCAGCACACCGTCACACGGCTGCGCTCCTGTGAACAGCCGCCGCCCTCCTGGATCCAGCTCACCGACGATCTGACCCGCTGGCACGACCGCAAGGCGCGCGTCCCCTACGGATGGTCCGTGGACTTCCACGAACCGCGCGCCCGAAACCGGAGCGGAACCGGTACCCCGAGTGGAACGACCATGCAGACGACGCGGAAGGACGCGAGTACGTGACCGAGGCCCGAAGCCAGTTCCTCTCCCTGCACGTACTGGAAACCCTGGTCGCCGTGCTCCCCGTACGTGACGAGAACGGCTCGCCGAAAAGTCTGGTTTACGGGGGAGTCGAACGTCATATGATCACCAGTCAGGCGCGCCGCCGGGCCGAGCGCGTGCACGCGCGCAACCGGGCCAACGCCGGTGTCGGTGCCCTCGCCGGCCGCAGCACCGGACTCCGTACCCGCGAATGGGCGCTCATCACCGCCAAGTCCCTGGAAACCGATCACGGTTGGGACCGGGACGAGGCGATCGTCACGGCCCGCGCGGTCATCGAGGCCACCGGCCTGAAGTTCGGCGACCCGGCCAAGAAGACCGTCGCCCATCTGACCAAGGTGCTCCTCTTCGCCCCGGCCGACACCGGCACCCGGATCGCCGCCCGGATCCACGAGTACGCCGATGAGCTGCGGGCCTGGCGTGACGAGTATCTGCGGATGCAGGAGGAGACCGCGAAGAAGTCCCCGCGCAAGGGCGGCCGTAAGGCCGATCCGGAGCCCGAACCGGAGACCGAATCCCCCGACGCGGCCCCGCCCGGCCTCTCCGCCCCGCCTACCGTGTCCGCCCTGCCCGCCCTGCCCAAGCACCACCGCGACGCCGTCCTGTTCGCCATCGCACCGCGCGACGCCATCGACATCGCGCTCTACGGCCGGTTCCTCGCCGAGATCGCCGACTCGCCCAATGTGGACGGCGCCGTCCAGAGCAGCCACGCCTTCACCGTCCAGGAGGCCGAGCAGGTGGACGACTTCTACGCGGCGGCCGACGACGCCAAGCTGCACCGGAAGCGGAACGCCCTGGACTTCCTCGAATCGGCCGACGACGCCGGCGCCGGCATGACCGGCTACCAGTCGCTGATCTCCGGCACCTTCTACCGCCACGCCGTCCTCGACCGCGTCCAACTGCACACCAATCTCCGGGCCGCCGGAATGAGCGACGCCGAGGCGAAGGAGACCGCGGTCGCCGCCGAGAAGGAGTTCGTCAACGCCTTTGTGGAGGCGTTCCCCGAGGCCAAGAAGAACTCCACGGCCTCCACCGGCTCGCTGCCCGCCCTCGTCCTCGCCTTCGAGGGCGCGCGCCCCTACAACTACGCCGCCGCCTTCCAGCTCCCCGTGGACGAGAACCCCACCAACGCGGGCGGCGAGGGCCCGGCGGGTCCGGCGGCGGTCCGCAGACTGCTCCGGCACCATGCCTTCGTCGGCGACCGCCGCCCCGACCTCAAGGCGGCGCGCGTCCTGACGTACGACCCGCAGATCGACGCCGTGCTCAAGGAGTCAGGTGGGGCGGGCGTCACGGCCGTGACGGAGATCGAGGAGCTGACGCCGTGAGCCACGTGCTGCTCATCCGGCTCGCCGCCCCGCTCCAGTCCTGGGGCGTGGCCGGCCGGTTCGGGCGGCGCGACACGCACAGCAGACCCACCAAGTCGGGCGTGATCGGGCTGTGCGCCGCCGCGCTCGGCCTGCCCCGCGAACCTCCGCCGGACGATCCCGAGAGCGACCCGCTCGTCGAACTGGCCCCCCTGCTCTTCGGCGTACGCGCCGACCATCCCGGCAAGCCGGTGCGTGACTACCACAGTGTCGGCGCGGGCCGGTTCCCGCTGCGGCCCCGCGACCTCGCCACCGACCACCGGCGCGCCGCCGCCGTCGCCCCGGCGCTGGAGACCGCGACCGGGGACACCTTCGGCCACCACGAACTCGACGGCTGGTACGGGGCGCCGAAGAGAATCGCCGCCGACCCGCTGTCCGGCGCCCTCGTCTCCGCGGAGATCCGCAGGAACGCGCTGATCACCGAGCGCTGGTACCTCGCCGACGCCACCTTTCTGGTGGGCCTCCAGCACCCCGGGCGGGAGCTGCTGGAGCGGATCGCCCACGCCCTGGAACACCCCAGGCGCCTGCTGTGGCTGGGCCGGAAGTCCTGCCCGCCCTCGGGCCAACTCGCCCTCGGCGTCAGGCCCGGCACCCTCGCCGACGTCTTCGCGTCCGTGGCGCTGCTGCCCGCGTACTCCGACGCGCCCCCGCGCACGCGCGACCACCGGCCCTGGGCCTGGCTCGAAAGCCCGCATCCGGTGCCCGGCACCGGCCCGGTCACGGACCAGCCGGTGCGCTTCCACGCCATGGGCCCGCTCCACGCGGCGCGCTGGGAGACCAGGGTCCGCGTCACCATCGACCCGAACGCCGTCGATTGGAACATCATCCCGTGACAGCGCCCCGCCCCACGGCCGCCCGGTTCGTCGCCACCCACACCCTGCTGACCCTGGACGCCCGGCACCCCTACGCCGCGAAATCGCTGATCGACGCGCAGGACATGCACCGCACCGTGATGAGCGGCTTCCGGGGCTGGGTCGACGACGGCAGCCGCGACGCCCGCGCCCAGATGGGCATCCTGTCGACCTGGACCCTGAACCTCCGCGAGGCCCGGCTCTCCCTCGTCGTGCAGTCCCGGGTGCCGGGCGACTGGGGCCGGATTCCGCCGGCGGCACTGGCCGGCGAGACCGAGACGCTGACCCTCGACCGCACCTTCGGCGTGGGCGACACCGTCGACTTCCGTACCGTCGTCAACCCCGTGCGCAGCCGCCCGTCCGCACCGG
The DNA here is from genome assembly GCF_044757265.1 of Streptomyces sp. NPDC091292. NCBI lineage: Bacteria > Bacillati > Actinomycetota > Actinomycetes > Kitasatosporales > Streptomycetaceae > Streptomyces > Streptomyces sp. NPDC091292. Next base: position 293,133 of record NZ_JBIVUQ010000009.1, read on the forward strand.
GCGCTCCCGAGAAGACGCGAGGCGTACGGGTCGCCCACACCCGCCCCGACTACGTGAAGTCCTGGTTCACCCGCCGCCTCCAGCCCCCGGGCGAGCCCCCTGTCGCGCCCGACGGCCTGACCCGCCTGGGCGCCGACACGCACCCCGACGAACTGGCCGTCCGCATGCTGCCGCGCATCTCAAGTCCCGCTCCCCACAAAGGTCTCCGTATCGCACGCGCCGAGGTCAGAGGCAAGCTGACGGTCACGGACCCGGAGACGTTCGTGGGTGTCCTGACGAGGGGGCTGGGGCACGGACGGGCGTACGGATGCGGGCTGGTGCTGGTGCGCTGAGGGCCGGCCGGGGCGGGAGCTGCGGTGGCGGGGAGCAGCGGTCGCGGGTCAGTCCTTCCAGATGAGGAAGAGCTGGTCGGCGGTGTCGGCGCAGCGTTCCTCGACGGCCGGGGCCCCGTCGGTGGCGTTGTCGCCGGTGCCGACGCATGTGGTGCCGTGCGCCGGGCGGAGGCGGTAGCCCTTGACGCCGTCGGTGGTGTCGGGAGCGAGACGGAACAGGGTGCCCTTGGTGCAGTCGTTCATGGGTTCGAGCGTGCCCTTGACCGGGTCCTCGCTCCGTATCGCCAGGCATCCCTTCCCCTCCGAGGGGTGGTGCCACTGGATGCGGTAGAGGCTTTCGCCGGCCGGTTCGAGGTAGGTACGGGGCACGGTCGACTGGGCGCAGGGGAGTTGGACGGCGATCGCGCTGCCGTACGCCTTGTCCGGATCCCGTCCGTCCGTCAGACAGAGGTCGGGTGCCTGGACCGGCCGGATCGTCACCCAGCCGTCGGCGGGTCCCGCCTTCCCATCCGGAGCGCCGGAACCGTCGGAGCCGTCGGATCCGCCCGAGAGCACTCCCCAGAGGGCCAGGCCCAGGACGGGAATCGCGAGTCCGGTGACGAGGACGGTCCTGCGCCGGTCGAGCCCCGGGCGTGACCGCGCGCCGACCGCCTCCGTGTCGGGCGGCGGAGCCTCGGGGGCCGGCGCCGCAGGGGTACGGGCGGCCAGCCGCTCCCTCACCTCCAGCCGCTCCCTCGCGTCCAGCCAGACGCCGACCCGCTGCCCGTCCCCGCAGGCGCGGACGAACGCCTCCAGGACGTCGGGTCGCGGCAGGCTCGTCCGCCGCAGGATGTCGGCGAGGGTGCTGCGCGCCAGCGTGTCACCCCCGCGCGCGGCCCGCTCCTCCAGCTCCCGGAACGTCAGTCCCGAACGCTCCTTGAGCCGCCGCATCAACTCGACGAAAGCGGCTGCGTCCTGGGCGTCGTACGGCGATAACTCCCCGTGAATCCCCATGAGCAGCATCTTGCTGCGGGCATGTGACGGGGGACAAGGGCACATTCGCGCTACCCCCGGGACGGCGAAAAACGTCCAGGCCGACCGGGCGGGCCGGCCGGCCTGGACGTTGCGAACACAGGGTCGCGCGCGGGCGTCCTGATCAGGTGAACCAGTCAGACGAACCGGTTAGCCGGTCAGCCCGTCAGGTGAACCGATCGGGCGCCGGGGTCACTTCAGGTCGAACCGGTCCAGGTTCATGACCTTGTCCCACGCCGCGACGAAGTCGTTCACGAACTTCGCCTTCGCGTCGTCACTCGCGTACACCTCGGCGACGGCGCGCAGCTCCGAGTTGGATCCGAAGACGAGGTCGGCGCGGCTGCCCGTCCACTTGACCTCGCCCGTGGCGGCGTCGCGGCCCTCGAACGTGTGCGCGTCCTCGGACGTCGCCTTCCACTCCGTACCCAGGTCGAGCAGGTTGACGAAGAAGTCGTTCGTCAGCGAGCCGGGCGTCGCGGTCAGCACGCCGAGCGCCGAGCCCTGGTGGTTCGCGCCCAGGACGCGGAGGCCACCGACCAGGACGGTCAGCTCGGGGGCGCTCAGGGTCAGCAGGTTCGCGCGGTCGAGCAGCAGGTACTCGGCCGGCAGCCGGTTGCCCTTGCCGAGGTAGTTGCGGAACCCGTCGGCGGCCGGCTCAAGCGCCGCGAAGGACTCCGTGTCGGTCTGCTCCTGCGAGGCGTCCACGCGGCCCGCGGTGAACGGGACCTCGACGGTGACACCCGCGTCCCGCGCCGCCTTCTCGACGGCCGCACCACCGGCGAGCACGATCAGATCGGCGAGCGAGACCTGCTTGCCGCCCGACTGCGCCGAGTTGAAGCTCTCCTGAATGCCCTCCAGGGTGCGCAGCACCGACGCCAGCTCGTCGGGGTCGTTGACCTCCCACCCGCTCTGCGGCTGCAGGCGGACCCGGGCGCCGTTGGCGCCGCCGCGCTTGTCGCTGCCACGGAACGACGAGGCCGACGCCCATGCGGCGGAGACCAGCTGCGACACCGTGAGGTCCGAGGCGAGGACCTGCTCCTTGAGGGACGCGACGTCGGCGGCGTCGACCAGCTCGCCCGTCCGCGCGGGCAGCGGGTCCTGCCACAGCAGCGTCTCGGCCGGGACCTCCGGGCCGAGGTAGCGCACGATCGGGCCCATGTCGCGGTGGGTCAGCTTGAACCACGCGCGCGCGAAGGCGTCCGCGAACTCCGCCGGGTTGTCCTTGAAACGGCGCGCGATCTGCTCGTACGCCGGGTCGAAGCGGAGCGACAGGTCGGTCGTCAGCATCGTCGGGGCGTGGGTCTTCGATGCGTCGTGCGCGTCGGGCACCGTGCCCGCGCCCGCGCCGTCCTTCGGGCGCCACTGGTTCGCGCCCGCCGGGCTCTGGAACAGCTCCCACTCGTAGCCGAAGAGGATCTCGAAGAAGCTGTTGTCCCAGGTGGTCGGGGTGTCCGTCCAGATGCCCTCCAGACCACTGGTGATCGCGTCGCCGCCCTTGCCGGTGCCGTACGAGTTCGGCCAGCCGAGGCCCTGCGCCTCCAGCGGGGCGGCCTCGGGGTCGGGGCCGACACTGTCCGCGGGACCGGCGCCGTGCGTCTTGCCGAAGGTGTGGCCGCCGGCGATCAGGGCGACCGTCTCCTCGTCGTTCATCGCCATCCGGCGGAACGTCTCACGGATGTCGCGGGCCGCGGCGATCGGGTCCGGGGTGCCGTTAGGGCCCTCCGGGTTGACGTAGATGAGGCCCATCTGGACCGCGCCGAGCGGGTTCTCCAGCTCACGGTCGCCCGTGTAGCGCTCGTCGCCGAGCCAGGTGGTCTCGGGGCCCCAGTAGACGTCCTCGTCGGGCTCCCACACATCCGCGCGACCGCCCGCGAAACCGAAGGTCTCGAAGCCCATCGACTCCAGCGCGACATTGCCGGTCAGGATCATCAGGTCGGCCCACGACAGGCTCTGGCCGTACTTCTTCTTGACCGGCCACAGCAGACGGCGCGCCTTGTCCAGGTTGCCGTTGTCCGGCCAGCTGTTCAGCGGGGCGAAGCGCTGCTGCCCGGCGCCCGCGCCGCCGCGGCCGTCGCTGATGCGGTACGTGCCCGCGCTGTGCCACGCCATCCGGATCATGAACGGGCCGTAGTTCCCGAAGTCCGCCGGCCACCAGTCCTGCGAGGTCGTCAGCACCTCCGCGATGTCCCGCTTCACCGCCGGGAGGTCGAGGGCCTCGAACGCCTCCGCGTAGTCGAACTCCTCGCCGAGCGGGTTGGCCACGGCGGGGTTCTTGGCGAGAATCTTCAGATTGAGCCGCTCCGGCCACCACTGGCGGTTTCCGCCACCCTGAGTCGGGTGCGGCGCGCGCCCGTGCGCGACCGGGCAGCCACCTGCGCCCTCTGCCTTGGCGTCTGTGACGATTGCATCGGGGTTCTCAGACATGGCAATCCTTCTTGAATCGGTGGATCACGGTGCTCAGGAACTGCGGGCGCTGAAAAGCCGGGGGACGGGCCGCTCCGCGGGAAGAGCCGGTACCGCACTGGTCTTCCCGATTCCGCTGAGGAGTCGTCCAGTCTCTAGGCTGTCGGCGGAACTGATCCTACGATGGACAGAATCCAAGTCAAGAAGAACGCCAAACCCATACCCGATCGGAACGGACCGACATGAGTGATCTGCTGGAGCGGCTGAGAGGGCGTGGCTGGCGGATGACCTCCCAGCGGCGGGTCGTCGCGGAGGTCCTCGACGGCGACCATGTACACCTCACGGCCGACGAGGTGCACATCCGCGCGGCCCGGCTCCTGCCCGAGATCTCCCGGGCGACCGTGTACAACACCCTGGGTGAGCTGGTCTCCCTCGGCGAGGTCATGGAGGTCTCCACCGAGGGCCGCGCCAAGCGGTACGACCCCAACGCCCGCCATCCGCACCAGCACCTGGTGTGCTCCCGCTGCGGCACGATCCGCGACGTCCACCCGACCGGCGACCCCCTCGCCGACCTCCCGCCGGAGGAACGCTTCGGCTTCACCCTGTCGGAGGTCGAGGTCACGTACCGGGGGCTGTGCCCTTCCTGCACCTGATGCGTTCACCACGCCGTGGCCTCACCACCCGTGCGTCAGGACGTCGTCCAGGGTGTCGGTGAACACGTCCGCGCTCCGCCGGGTCAGGCACATCGGGGGCTTGATCTTCAGTACGCACTGCCTGTCCGACGTCGGCTGGACGACGACGCCCAGTTCCCGCAGCCGTTCACAGATCGCCGCCGTCTCCTCGGTGGCCGACTCCAGACTCTCCCGGTCCCGGACGAACTCGACGCCCAGGTACAGGCCCGAGCCGTGCACCGCGCCGATCAGCGGGTGGCGTTCCGCCAGCTCCAGCAGCCGTCCCTTCAAGTAGCCGCCCACGTCAAGGGCGTTGGCCTGAAGGCGCTCGTCGCGCAGCGCGTCGAGAACGGTCAGGCCGACCACCGAACTCACCGGGCTGCCACCCGCCGACGAGAAGAAATAGCCCTGGGTGCGATAGGCGTCGGCGATCTCGCGGCGGGTGATCACCGCGCCCAGCGGATGACCGTTGCCCATGGCCTTCGCGACGGTGACGACGTCCGGCACCACGCCCTGCTGCTCGAACCCCCAGAAGTGCGAGCCGAGCCGCCCGTACCCGACCTGCACCTCGTCGGCGACGCACACTCCGCCGACCGCGCGCGTCGCCTCGTACACCTGCCGGAGATAGCCGTCCGGGAGGGCCATGCCGCCCGCGTTGCCGTAGTACGGCTCGCAGACGAACGCGGCGGGCGGGCGCCCCTCGCCCGCGAGTTCGGCGATCCGCGCGGCGGCCTCCGGGCCGTACCGGTGGGCCTCCGCGCCCCGGTACCGGCCCCGGTACGCGTTCGGCGCCGCGACCGTGTGCACCCACGGGGGCCGCGAGGCGAGGGCGTTCGGGTTGTCGGCGATCGAGGTGGAGACGGCGTCGCTCGCGTACGTCCAGCCGTGGTACGCCTCCTCGACGGCGACGACGTCCTGGCGCCCGGTCGCCGCCCAGGCCAGCCGGAGCGCCAGGTCGACGGCCTCGGAACCGCTGTTGACCAGGAACACCGTGTCCAGTCCCGCCGGGAGCAGATCCGTCAGCCGCTCGGACAGCTCCACCACCGAGGCGTAGTGGAAACGGGAGTTGGTGTTCAGCCGCTGCCACTGCCGGTGCACGGCTTCGCCCAGCGCGGGGTGGCCGTGGCCCAGGACGGTCACGTTGTTCAGCATGTCGAGGTAGCCGCGGCCCTCGGTGTCCACCAGGTGGTGGCGCCAGCCGCGCTCGATCCGGGGTGGCGCGGTGAAGTAGTGCTCCTGGACTGTGGCGAAGGAGTGGTTGCGCCGCTCCAGCAACTGCCCGTGACCGGGGGTGTCTTGGGCGGCTTTGGCCTTGGGTTCGGCTTCGGCTTCTGTGAGGAGGAGCCCGGTCGGGTCCGGGGAGACCGCGAGCCAGCCGGCGGCGAGATCCGGGGTCACGAACCGGGGCGGGCGTGCCCCTGCGAGCCGGGAGAGCTGGATGCCGAGCACATGGCTGCCGGTGCTGTGTTGATCGGAGACCGTGCCGAGCGTCTGTCCGGCATTGACGGTGTGGATCGGGTCCTTGTTGCTGATGCCGTCAACGCTGTCAACGGCGTCCGTACGGTCGATTGCGTCAATGTTGCCGAAGTCATCAATGCCGTCAATGCCGTCAAGGTGATCAATATAATCAATGCCATCCAGGATCAGGCTCAACCCGTCCATGTGCAGCGTCAACCCATTGACGCCGTGCCGGGTGACCGTACAGTCCCAGGGCGCCACGACAGCCGACGGGCCGTTGAGATGCACCTCCACACCGAGCGCGCAGGTCGCGGCGGCATCCATGACGTCGACGGCCGTACGGGTCAGCCGGAACTCCCCGTGCCGGGTCCGTACCGCCGTCTGCCCGGCCGTCGAGCCCGCCCCCAGCGCACCGGCCACGGCGGCGCTTTCGGCATCCGGTTCGAGCCACCGCCCGGAGTGCAGGTCCCCGCTCATGACGGACAGGTCGAGTACGGGCACGTCGTCCGGCAGCGCGGGCAGGAGCCGGTGTCCGGAGCGCGGTACGGCCTCCGGCGTCCGGCCGCCGAGCGCGTGCCGGAGCTGCGCCGTCATCACCTCCGCCGGAACCGACACCGCCGCCTCGAACATCGCCCACTCGCGGTCCAGGGCGGCCGAGGCGTAGTCGTTGCCGGGGTCGAGGAGGGTGTCGTACTGCCCGCTCACCGCCATGACGGCCGTCCGTAGCACGATCAGCGGCCACAGGACGGCCACCTCCTCGTCCGCCAGCGGACGCACCGCGTGGAACGCTCGCACGGCGGGCAGTACCGACGCGGGTCCCGCCCCGTGATGGTGGAGTACGGAGGCGCAGGTGACGGCGAGTTCGGCCACTGTCCAGCCGGGGCCGAGATCACCGAAGTCGATCACGCCGACGGGCATACGGCGGCCGTCAGGTGCCGTCTCGCAGACCACGTTGTTGTCGGTGACGTCACCGTGGATGATCTGCACCGGCAACCGGTCGGAGTAGGGGGCGACCAGTGCGTACGCGGCCCTGGACGTGCTCCGTACGCGGGCGGCGCGGGCCTGGTCGGGCAGGTGAGGGGCCAGGGCTTCGATGACGGAGGGGGCGTTGCGCAGGTCCCACATACGGGGCCCGGCGGACTCGGTGCTCGTCCCGGTGCCGGCCAGCCCCGCGGCGATCTGCCCGGAGAGTTCCCCGAGCCGGGCGACGACCCGCGGAGCGAGATAGCGGCTGTCCATGATCGGCTCGCCCGGGACGTAGTGCAGCAGCCGGCAGGCGAGATCCGTCCCGCCCGCGTCGATCCGCTGCACCACGTCGCCGTCGAGGCCCGCGCGGGCCCGGGGGAGCCGCAGGCCGGGCAGGGCCTCCGCCAGCCGGTCGACGGCGGCACACTGGGCGCGCAGCCCGGACGGGTCCGCGACCGGATTGGCGATCTTGAACACGAAGTCACCCGTGGCAGTCCGCACCCGGTAGTTGCGGTCCTGCTGACTGCCCAGATCCACCAGTTCGCCACCGACCCCGAACCGCTCCTTGAGCACGGCCGCCACGGCGCCCTCATCGACCGGAGCCATCGGCGGCACCAGCCACTCACCAGCCGAGAACCCCATGGTCGGCTCCACTTCTGCTCGGGATCACACACCGCCCGGCAAAGGTAATCACCGTGTCAACGCGGCCGGTGCACGGGGTCCGTGCCACGGCTCTCCCGGCGGAGACAGTTCGACCAGTTTCCCAAATAAATTTTGCAAAAACTCTTTTGGAAAGTGCCGAACCCTGCCTACGCTGCCGTCATGGCCAGCGAACACAGCGAAGGACACGAAGGACCTGCGTACCGGCGCGTACTCGACCCCGAACGGGACGCGGCGGCCCTGAAGGCGCTGACGCACCCCCTCCGGATCCGGCTGCTCGGACTGCTGCGGCAGCACGGGCCCGCCACGGCGAGCGAACTGGCCGTGCGGACGGGGGAGTCGTCCGCATCGACCAGCTACCACCTGCGGGTCCTGGCCAAGTACGCGTGGGTCTCCGAGGCCGAGCACCGTGACGGGCGGGAGCGGCGCTGGCGTTCCGTGCACAGCGTGACCTCGTGGAGCAACACCTCCATGGAGGCCGCCCCGGAGAGCCGCGCCTTTGTCGAGTTCTCCCGCCGCCGCCAGATCGAGCACCTGGAGGAGTCGCTGGGCCGTCACGATGCGGACCTGGCCGCCGGACGCCTGGCCCCGGAGTGGCGCGAACCCTCCGGTATCAGCGACCTGATGCCCCGCCTGACCCCCGAGTCACTGACCGAGCTGTGGCAGGCACTGGACGAGAAGCTGACGGAACTCGTCGCCCGGGACGAGGGGGACGTGCGGGCGGAGCAGGTGATGCTGATGACGGCGGGGCTGCCCATGGCGGGGTCCGGCCCGCAAGCCGAGCCGGGACCCGAGTCGGACGCCGAGCCGGAGTCGCGGGACACCACCTCGTGACCGCGTCCGAGCCCGCCGAGCCGACCGCCCCCCAGCCCGCGACGGCACCCCCGACCCCGACCCCGACCCCGTACCGGACACCCCCACTCCCACCCCTGACCGCCCGCCACCGCTACGTCGCCGTCTCCGTCCTCTTCTGGCTGCCCATCGGGCTCTCCCTCGGTCCGCAGGTGCTGCTGTTCACCGAGCGCGGTATGGCGCTGGTCGCCATCGCGGGGTTCTTCGCCGCGCACTCGCTCACCGCCGCCGCGCTCGAACTCCCCACCGGCGGGCTCTCCGACGTACTGGGGCGGCGCGCCGTCCTCGCCATGGCCGGGGTGCTCAACCTGTGCGCCCTCACCCTGATCGCGCTGGGCACCGTCTCCTGGGTGCTCACCCTCGGCATGGCGCTCATGGGCGCGGGCCGCGCCCTGTCCAGCGGCCCGGCCGAAGCCTGGTACGTCGACACCGTCCAGGCACATTCGGGACCCGGCGCCGACCTCCGTACCGGACTCGCGCGCGGCAGCGCCGCGACCTCCGCCGCGCTGGCCGCGGGCACCCTGCTCGGCGGCGCCCTGCCCTGGCTGCTCGGCCGGGGACCCGACATCGGCGCCCGACTGCGCGAGGCCACCTCCGGCCTCGTACTGCCGCTGTCCGTACCGGCGTTGCTCGGCGCGACCGTGATCGTGGGGTTCGTGGCCTACGTGCTGACCGCGCTGCCCGAACCGCCGCGCCCGCCCGCGACCCTGCGCCGCGTGCTCGCCGACGTCCCGGCCACCGTCGTCGGCGGGCTGCGCCTCGGCGGCGGCGACGCGCTGGTGCGGCGCGTGCTGCTCAGCGCGGGGGCCGCCGGGGCCGCGCTGGCCACCATCGAACTGCTCACACCGGGCCGCGCCGCGGCGCTGACCGGCGCACCGGAGTCGGGCGCGGTGCTGTTCGCGGCGCTGGCCTGCGCCGGGTTCGTCTGCTCGGGGATCGGCAGCCACCTCGCGCCGCTCGCGGCCCGGCTCACGGGCGGCGGCGAACGCGCGGTGCTCGCCGGGCTGGGGGCGGGCGCGTGCGGACTGCTGGTCCTCGGCGCGACGGCGGGCTTCCCGGGCCCGGCCGCCACGGTCACCGCCGCCCTCGGCTACGGCCTGGTCTACCTCGGGCTCGGTGTCGCGGGCCCGAACGAGAACGACCTGCTGCACCGCCGTGTCCCCAGTTCCCGCCGCGCCACCGCCCTCTCCGTCCAGTCCCTCGCCCTCCAACTCGTCGGCGCCCTCGTCGGTCTCGCGGTCGGCGCACTTCCGGCGGGCCCGCCGGCGTGGCTGCTCGGCGGGGTGGTGCTGGGGGCGGGGGCGCTGCTGTGGATCCGGAACGCCGGGCCGGCGCGGATACCGCGGCCGGAGGGGCCGGAGCGGAACACGACGGCGACTCGTAACACGAAGTCGCCCGAAGAGGTCCCGCGCTACCGTTGATCCCCACGGTTGTGGACAGGGGGAGTGCGGCGTGCTCGATCAGGTTTCGCTCACGGCCATCGCGACGGTGCTCGGAGCCGTCGGCTACGGCATGGCCAACGAGGCCGGGCGTTGGGCCTGGGAGTCGGCGGGCGGACTGGTCCGGCGGATCGCGGGGCGCGAGGTCACCGCCCCGACCAGCGCGGACGAACGGGACGCCGTCGCACGGGAAGTACTCGCCGGGTTACAGCGGCAGCCCCAACTCGCCGTCGCATGGGCCGCGTTCGCGCAGGGCATCCCGGGCGGAGGTGGGCGGTGGGCCGGTCAGGTCCCGCGACTCCAGCCGTCCACGCGGTTCTTCACGGACCGTCGGACCGCGCTCAGGCAACTCGCCCAGGAGGCGTCGCGCGGCGCCGACGGACGCCCCCGGGTCGCGCTGCTCCACGGCGACGAGGGCATGGGCACCAGTACCCTCGCCGTGCACTGGGGGTGCCGGGACGCCCGCCGCTTCTTCCCGGACGGCCAGCTCCGGGTCGACCTGGGCGGCGACACACCCGGCGCCGCCCTGGGCGGGGCGAGCGCCCTGCACCGGCTGCTCGGCCAACTCGGCGTACCGGCCGAGGAGATCCCCACCGCGGCCGACGACCGCATCGAGTTCTTCCGCCGTACGGTCGCGGATCTGCGCCTCCTCGTGATCCTCGACCACGTCTGGTCCGCCGCACAGGTCCGGCCCCTGATCACCTCCGCGCCCGGCGTCTTCACCCTGATCGTCTCGCCCCACCCGCTGCCCGGCCTGGACGCCCTCCGCATCCCCGTCGGACCGCTCGCCGACCGGGACGCGATGCGGCTGCTCGGCCAACTCGTGGACAAGCAGGCCCTGTCGGCGGCCCGCGCCACCCTGCCGTCCGTCCTGGAGCGCTGTGGCGGCTCGCCCTACGCGCTGCGGGCCGCCGCACTCCGCCTGACCGGACCCACGCCCCCGCCCCCGGCCACCCCGGCCTCCGGCACCCCCGACGACCCCGTACCCACCGCCGCCGACGACACCTACCGGCTCCTCCCGCCGGACGCCGCCCGCGTGTACCGCCTGACGGCCGTGCGCCCCTGGCCCGCCCTCACCCCGGCCACCGCCGCCTGGGCCACCGGAATCCCGGAGTCCGACACGGCGCGCCTCCTCGGCGAACTCGCCGACGTGGAACTCCTCGAACACACCCCCGACGGCCGCTACTTCCACCGCCCCGCCGTACTCGCCCACGCCGCACGGACCGCCGCGCACGTCGACGGGATCGCCGGATGCGCGCAGGCCGTGGCCCGGACCCTCGCGGGATACCGGGATCTCGCGGTGGGCGCCGCACGGGGCGCGCTGCCGGACAGTTGGCGCGTCCCGCCGCTCCCCGCCGGAGCGGCGACCGTGACGTACGACCGTCCCGGCGAGGCGGTCGCCGTGCTCAGCGCCGAAGCCGCCAACCTGGTCCAGGCGATCCACACCGCCGACGAGTTCGGCGACCATGACACGGTCATGGAACTGGCCCAGGCCCTCTGGCCGTTGCAGCTCAAGGCTGGGTACCACGACGAACTGCGCCCCGCGCTCCAGATCGCGGTACGCGTGGCCGACGCCCACCGCCCCAGCACCCGCACCGCGGGCGCCCTGCACGCCCAACTCGCCCACACCCTGACCGAGATGAGGGAGTGGGACGAGGCCGAGACCGAGGCGCGGAAGGCCGCGGCGGCGGAGAGCGCGGCCGGGCATGTAAGGGGACACGCGTCCACGGTCGAGTTCCTGGGGCTGCTCCGGCTGCGACAGTGGCGCTACCCCGACGCCCTCGACTGCTTCGACGCGTCGGGGCGGCTCTACGACGGTATCGGCCCCGGCGACGAGGGCGCGGCCGATCTGCCGCGCGCCCGCGCCCTGCTGGAACGCCACCGGGGCCGGGCCCTGCGCCACCTCGGCCGGCGCACCGAGGCGAAGGACCACCTGGAGACCGCGCTCGCCTTCTTCCGCGCGAGCGGCGAGGCGTACAACACGGCCAGGGCGCTCACCGATCTCGCCGAGACCTGCCTGGACGGCGACGACAGCGCGGACGCGCTCGCGCTGATCGAGGAGGCCGAGGCGGTACTCGCCGACGAGCAGGCCACGTATCAGCTCGTGCATCTGCGGCGCATGCGGCAGCGGTGCGAGCCGCCCCCGGAGACCGCCCCCGATGTCACTCCGGATGTCATTCCCGGCGGGGAGTGACCGCCGCTCGGTGCACGGTGGTTCCGGTCCGCACGGTCAGCCCGTCCGCAGCGAGCGCGCCGAGCGGGTGACCGGCGGCCAGGAGGGTGTGCAGCGCGGAGGCGTACGCGGCCGGGTCGGCGTCCCCGTCATGGTGCGCCATGACATCGATCAGCTCTCCGGCACGTGTCCGGACCACACAGGCGTCGGGCCCGGTGACGTACACGGCGAGCGCGCAGTCCGGGTGCCGGGCCAGTACTTCCGCGCACCAGCGGGCCGGTGAGCCGAGGCGCCGGTCGTCGGGCGGGCCGTCGCGCAGGACGACGTCGGCGAGGTCGAGGGCGCGCGGGTCACGGGTGTCCTCGTGGACGGCGGTGTGGCTCTCGGCCGCCCCGTTGTGGCCGTACGCACGGGGCGCCCTGTCAGGATCGGCGTACCGCTCCACCACCACCTCACTCGGACCCCGGCGCCGTGTGAGGACCCGCAGGGGTGCTGTGCGGGCGGGCGGCCGGTACGGGGGCAGCCGCAGGGGTTCGAGGAGCGCGGGTCCGGTGGGCGGGCGGAGGCCGAGGTGGGTGTAGAAGAGGCGGCGCAGCCGGGTGGCGGACTCGCCGGGCACGGACGTGGTGAACTCGGCGGGGCCCGGCTCCGGGGCGCGCGGCGCGTCGAGTTGGGGGCGCAGCGGCCGGTACGGGTCCAGCCGGGGCGCCCGGCGGACGAAGTCGGCGGCGGGCGACGCCGGATCGAGCCCCGACAGGGGGGCGGCGCCCAGGAGTACGGGGGTGCCGAGTGCGGCGGCGTAGTAGGTGACGGCGCCATGGTCGCCGATCACGGTGTCTGCGGCGATCAGGGCCTGCCGCCAGTCGTGCAGCGGGTCGATCAGGGTGAGGCCGCCGCGCCGGGCCCGGTCCAGCCAGGCACGGATTTGGCCGGGTCCGTGACCGTGCCAGATGTTGGGGTGCAGGACGGCGGCGAGACGGAACTCGTCGGCGGGCAGTTCGGAGGTCAGCGCCGGGAGCAGCGCGGGCAGGATGTCGGCACCGCCGTCGGCGTCCGTCCGGTCACCGAACAGCGACTCCGGATTCCACGTGGAGCTGAGTACGACGAGCCGCTGACCGCGCCGTACGCCGAGAGCCCGCCGGAAGCGGTCCCGGTACGGGCGGGCCGCCAGCATCCGGTCGAAGCAGGGGTCGCCCGCGAGGACCGCCGTGTGCGCGGCCTCGGGGCAGGCGCGGCGGAGGCGGGCGATCTGTTCGGGGTGGGAGAGGACGAGGGCGTCGGCCACGGGGCGTCCGGTGCGCTCGGACAGCACCCACTCGGGCGCCATCCCGAAAACCGGGCTTCCGGGCTTCCGGGCTTCCGGGCTTCCGGGCTTCCGGGCTTCCGGGCTTCCGGGCTTCCGGGCTTCCGGGCTTCCGGGCTTCCGGGCTTCCGGGCTTCCG